>NZ_LT827021.1:0-600000 GCF_900169505.1 Arabiibacter massiliensis | reverse complement strand
TGCTCACCAGCATGGGCGCCTACGGCGTGCCGCCGTACAAGAGCGTGATGCACTGCGGCTTCACGGTGGACGAGCAGGGGCGCAAGATGTCCAAGTCGCTCGGCAACGGCGTGGACCCGGCCGAGGTCATGGGAAAGTACGGCGCCGACGTGCTGCGCCTGTGGGTGGCCAGTGTGGACTACTCGCAGGACGTGAGCATCTCCGAGAATATCCTGAAGCAGGTGTCGGACGCCTACCGCCGCTTCCGCAACACGTTCCGTTTCCTGCTGGGCAACCTGGACGACTTCGACGACGCGCGCGACATGGTGACGTGGGACGCTCTGGAGCCGCTCGACCGCTACATGATGGTGAAGACGGCGTCGTATTTGTCCGACGTGGAAGAGGCTTACGACACGTACCGCTTCAACGCGGTGTACCGCATGACCTACGATTTCGTGGACGACCTGTCGGCCGTGTACATGGACGTGACGAAGGATCGCCTGTACTCCGAGGCGCCCGACTCGCCGCGCCGCCGCGCCGTGCAGACGGTGCTCATGAACATACTGGAGGTGCTCGTGCGGGTGCTTTCGCCCGTGTTGTCGTTCACCTGCGACGAGGTGTGGGAGCACTACCCGCTGGCCCTGCGCGAGCGTGAGGGACGGCCCGAAAACGTGCAGCTGGCCGGCTGGCCTGCCGCGAGCGACTTCGTGCCTGCCATCCCGGCGAGCGCGGCGGGGGAGACCACGGTGTTCGCCATGCTGCTTTCGGCCCGCGACGCGGTGACCAAGGCGCTGGAGGACGCGCGCGGTGCCGGCACGGTGAACAAGAGCCAGGAGGCTGAGGTGACCGTGCAGGGGCCGGACGCCCTCGTGGGCTTCGCCGAGCGCTTCGACGCCGCCGTGCTGGAGGAGCTCTTCATCGTGGCGAACGTGCGCTTCGAGAGCAACGGCTCGGAGGACGACATCACGGCCACGGTGGCGCGCACGTCTGCCGAGAAGTGCCCGCGCTGCTGGAACTACCGGGAGCTCGGCGGCAACGCGAACCACCCGGATGTGTGCGAGCGCTGCGGCGACGCGCTCGACGCCATCGGCTACACGGAAGGCGAGTAGCCCGTGGAGCAGGCGAAGGGCGGCCGGCGCGGCCGCGCCGCGCTCGTGTTCGGGGCGATCGTCGTCATCTGGCTCGCCCTCGACGTGGCCACGAAGGGCTGGGTGTCAGGCGGCTGGTCGGAGGGGGAGGTCATCACGGGTCCCCTCCTCGGGCTCGTGCGCTTCCACCTCGTTCACAACACGGGCATGGCCTGGGGCATGTTCGGCGACTCGACGTTCGCGCTCGGCATCATGTCGCTCGTGGTGTGCGCGGTCATGACCGTCTACCTGTTCGCGTTCTCGCCGAGGGCCGGCATGCTGGAGACGGCGGGCATCGCGCTCGTGGTGGCGGGCGGCCTGGGCAATGCGCTCGACCGCTTCACGCTGGGCTACGTGGTGGACTTCATCGAGCCGGTGTTCATCGACTTCCCGGTGTTCAACGTGGCCGACATCGGCGTGACCTGCGGCTTCGTGCTGTTCTTGGCGGGCATGCTGCTCACGTGGCGCCGCGACGACCGCGCGGCTTCGCTGGCCGCCGCGCAAGCCGAGGATCCGGAAGGCCCCGACGAGCGATGACGCGCCTTCTGAGCCACACCGTCGATGCCGCCGACGCGGGGCAGCGCCTCGACGCCGTGCTGGCCGCGCGCGGGCTCTTCCCGAGCCGCAGCGCCGCCGCCCGCGCGATCGACGAGGGGCGCGTGTACGTGAACGGGGCCACGGTGCCCAAGAAGCACGCCGTGGCGGCGGGGGATACGCTCGTGTTCCAAGCCGAAGACGAGCCGGCGCCCGGACCCGTGACGGGCCAGGCCATCGACCTGGACATCCGCTTCGAGGACGAGCACCTCATCGTGCTCTCGAAGCAGGCGGGGCTCGTATGCCACCCCTCGGTCGACCATGACGACGGCACGCTGGTGAACGCGCTCATCCACCACTGCGGCGCCGACAACCTGTGCAACGTGCAGGGTGACGACGACCGCCTGGGCATCGTGCACCGCCTCGACCGCGACACCACCGGCCTCATGCTGGCGGCCAAGGACGACGCGACCGGCTACGCGCTCATGGCCGACATCCGCGACCGCGCGGTGGACCGCCGCTACCTGGCGCTCGTCCACGGCGTGATCGCGCACGACACGGGCATGATCGACGCGCCCATCGCCCGCGCCGAGAAGGAGCGCACCCGCATGGCCGTGCGCGACGCGGCCTCGGCCCGCGAGGCGGTCACGACGTTCCGCGTGCTGGAGCGCTTCGAGCACGGCCCGCGCGACGACGGCTACACGCTGGTGGACTGCAAGCTGTTCACCGGGCGGACGCACCAGATCCGCGTGCACATGGAGTACGCGCACCACCCGCTGGTGGGAGACCCCGTGTACCGCTCGCGCGCACCGAAGGACGCCGCCGCCGACCTGGGCCTCGAGCGGCAGTTCCTCCACTCGTTCCAGATCGCCTTCGCGCACCCCGCCACCGGCGAGGAGCTGCGCTTCCACGACAGCCTGCCCGCCGACCTCCAAGACGTCCTGGACGCCCTGGCCCCCCGCAGCACCGGCCGCACCCCCGCCGGCAAAGAAGTCCTCGGGGCGTGACAGGGGCGGCGTGACAGGGGGACCCCTGTCACGCCGCCCTCACTCCCTCCCGTAGACGCTCATGTTCTGCATGCGGGCTTGCAGGAAGCTGTCGGGGAAGTGCTCGTCGAAGAACTCCTGCGTCCAGGTGGTGGCCGGCACGCCGGCGGCGCGCTGGCCCTCGCGGTCGAGCGCGAGCACGGTCGCGACGATGTCCACGGCCAGAAACGCGCTGAGCGCCGCCGTGACGAGGCGCGCGGCGAGCGCGCGGGCATCCACATGGGAGAAGATGCGCCTGATGAACGGCAGCGCCATGCGCACCCACAAAAGCCCGAGCAGGCCCCACATCACGCCGAACGCGAAGTTAGTCCGCCCGTTGATCGAGCCGAACGTGCCGCTGTAATCCCAGGCGATAGCGCCCCAGAGCACCTCCATGAGCCAGCTGGTGGCGTACTCGATCACCGAGCCCACCGCCATGGCCACGAGGAAGATGATGAGGTTGTGCGAGTGGTAGAAGCGGTTGAGCGACGCGGTGAGCACGACCGCGCCCACGCCGTAGATGGGGGAGAAGGGGCCCCACACCAGCCCCGCGCGGCTCTCGAGGCCGCCGTAGACGATGGCGTGGAACGCCGTCTCCACGACGAGGCCGACCACGCAGCCGGCCACGAACAGCCAGAACAGCGTGAAGTAGTCGAGCTTGAGGTAGCCTTGGTTCGGGCGGACCTGCTCCTTGACCTCCTGGCCCAGCTCGCGCAGGATGCCCTGCTCGGCCGCGCCGGAAGCCGCGGCGGCACCTGCCGGCGCCTCCGGATTTTTCGGTTCTTTCTCCATTCACCTGCCCTCCGCCAGACCAATGGGCTAAACTATATCAGATTTCAGGGGGACGGAACTCAGCCGTTTCCCCATGGTGGATTCCAGGAAGGTGATCGATCGTGCAAGAGCAGGGTCGCTGCGGGGTGCTCCTCGTCAACACGGGCACGCCGTCCGAGCCGCGGCCGCGCGCCGTGCGCAAGTACCTCGCGAAGTTTCTCATGGACAAGCGCATCGCGCCGATGAACCGCGTGGGCTGGTGGTTCATCCTCCATCTGTTCATCCTGCCCAAGCGCGGGCGCGCCTCCGCCGAGAAGTACGCGATGATCTGGACCGACGAGGGCTCGCCGTTCACCATCGCTCACGAGAAGCTGGAAAGCGGCCTGCAGGCCGCGCTCGAGGGCGAGGGGCTCGACGTCGTCGTGCGCTGCGCCATGAGCTACAGCGACCCCACGGTGCCCGATCGCGTGCGCGAGCTCAAGGAGGCGGGCTGCACGCGCCTCGTCGTGCTGCCGCTCTACCCGCAGAGCGCGCTCTCCACCACCGGGTCGGTGTCGGACAGCGTCGAGCGCGCCCTCAAGAAGGAGCGCTGGGACGCGCCGTGCGACTTCATCGACAACTACCACGACGACCCCACCTACGTCCGCGCCATCGCGGCCTCGCTCGAGCACGCGGGCTTCGACGCGGCCTCCGACGACAAGGTGCTGTTCTCCTACCACTCCATCCCGCTCGCGGACATCGAGGCGGGCGACACCTACGAGCTGCAGACGGGCGCCTCGAGCCTCCAGATCGCCGGCGAGCTGGGGCTCGACCGCAACCGCTGGACCATCGGCTACCAGTGCCGCTTCGACAAGAGCCGCGAGTGGCTCTCGCCCTATACGCGCGATGTGCTGGCGCGCTGGGCCGAGGCCGACGTCGGGCGCGTGTTCTTCGTCTGCCCGAACTTCGCGGTGGACTGCCTCGAGACCATCTACGACATCGACCACGAGCTCAAGCCGTTCTACCTCGAGCGCATCGAGGCCGCGGGCCGCACGCCCGCGCCCGACTGCTTCACCTACGTGCCGTGCCTGGACCGCAGCCGCGCGCACGTGAAGGTGCTCGCCGACGTGGTGCGGCCGCATATCCAGGAGGTTGACCATGCCTAGCGTCCAGAAGACCGTGCTGTTGGGGGTGACGGGCTGCATCGCGGCCTACAAGTCCTGCGAGATCGTGCGCGCGCTGCAGAAGGCGGGCGTGCGCGTGAAGGTGGTCATGACCGAGCACGCGACCGAGTTCGTGGGCCCCGTCACGTTCCGCGCGCTCACGCACGAGACGGTGGCCGTCGGGCTGTTCGACGACCCGTCCGACCCCATCCACCACATCTCGCTCGCGCAGGAGGCCGACGCCTTCCTCATCGCGCCGTGCACCGCCAACGTGATCGCCAAGATCGCCAACGGCATCGCCGACGACCTGCTGACCACCACGGCGCTGGCCACCACGGCGCCGCTCGTCATCGCGCCGGCCATGAACGTGAACATGTACGAGAACGCGGCCACCCGCTACAACATCGGCAAGCTGCACATCCGCGGCGCGCGCATCATCGAGGCCGGCGACGGCTACCTGGCCTGCGGCGACGTGGGGAAGGGGAGGCTCGCGGAGGTGGACGACATCGTGGCGGCCACGCTCGACGAGCTGGGGCTGCAGCGCGACCTGGACGGCCGCCACGTCATGGTGACGGCCGGGCCCACCGTGGAGCCCATCGACCCGGTGCGCTACATCTCCAACCACTCCTCGGGCAAGACCGGCTACGCCATCGCCCGCGCGGCCGCCCTGCGCGGCGCCGAGGTGACGCTCGTGTCCGGCCCCGTGTCGCTGCCCGCGCCCGAGGGCGTGCGCGTCGTGCGCGTGAAGACGGCGCGCGAGATGATGGCCGCCGCCGAGGAGGCCTTCGAGCATGCCGACGTCGCCGTGTTCGCCGCCGCCGTGGCCGACATGCGCCCGCGCGAGGCGGCCGACCACAAGCTCAAGAAGGGCCAGGCCGACGCCGAGCTCGGCACCATCGACCTCGTGGAGAACCCCGACATCCTGGCCACGCTCGGCGCGGCTAAGCGCGGGGGCCAGGTGGTGGTGGGCTTCGCGGCCGAGACGGGCGACGTGGTGGCCAACGCCGAGAAGAAGCTCGCCTCCAAGCACGCCGACTTCATCGTGGCGAACCAGGTGGGCGACGGCCGCGCCTTCGGCACCGATGACAACGCCGTATGGTTCGTGGACGAGGACGACGTGGAGGAGCTGCCCCGCATGGCCAAGTCCCGCATCGCCGACGAGATCCTCGACAAAGCCAAGGAGTTTTTGAAGTAGGGGCCCTTGTCATCCTGAGCGAGCGAAGCGAGTCGAAGGATCCCGTGCGGCGATAGCTGTGACGCTTCCTGCTGACGCCGCACGGGATCCTTCGACTCCGCTCCCTTCGGTCGCTCCGCTCAGGATGACAAAAAGGCCCGCCTCGACTTCCATCGGGGCGGGCCTTCTCGATTCGCGCGCTATCCCATGCAGCTGGGCGCGGCGCTTACGCCACGGGCGGGGTGCCCTCGGCGTTTCCGAAGATGGCATCGATCATGACGCGCGCGTCCATCGGCAGCGCGGACGTGCCCACGGCGCGGAAGGCCGGGGTCCCGCCGAAGCAGCGGGCGCATGCGTCCTCGACGGCCGCGAGGTCGGCCAGGTCGCGCAGGTACACGTTCACCTTGACGGCGTCGGCCATCGTGTGGTCGACGTTCTCGATGATGGCCTGGATGTTCTTGCACGCCTGCTCGGCCTGCTCGGCCGCGCCGCCGGCCACGAGCTTGCCCGTGGCGGCGTCGACGCCCAGCTGCGCCGAGATGTTGTTGTAGTGCGAGAACGCCACGGACTGCGAGGACAGGGCGCTCTTGGGGGCGGCGTCGGTGTCGTTGGCCTCGACGATCAGGCCGTGACGGGCCTCCACCTCCTGCGGGGGCGTGCCGTCGCCGTGCGACACGACGGCCTCGATCTGCACGAGCGCGTGCAGCGGCAGGTCGGCCACCTCCACCACGGTGCGGGCGGGCAGGTAGCCCACGGCGCGCGCGATGCCCGAATCGGGGAAGAAGCGCGTGTACACCTCGTCCACGGCATCGAGGTCGGCGAGGTCCTTCAGGAACACGGTCACCTTGACGATGTCGTCGAACGGCGCGTCGATGCTGGTGAGGACGGCCTTGATGTTCTTCAGGCACTGCGCGGCCTGCTCGGCTACGCCGCCGACCACGATCTGGCTCGACACGGGGTCGATGGGCAGCTGGGCGGTGACGTTGTTGTAGTGCGAGAACGCCACGGACTGGGAGGACAGGGCGTCGTAGGGGGCGTTGTGCGTGTTGTTCACGTACTTCACCAGGTCGCCGGCCTGGGGCGCGTCGGGGATGGTGCCCTCGCCGTTGGTGAGGAGCGCCTCCACCTGCACGAGCGCGTCCATCGGCAGCGCGTCCACGGCCACCGTCGTGCGCGCGGGCACGTAGGTGGGGAAGTAGGCGCGGAAGACCTCGTCAACCGCGTCGACGTCGCGGATGTCGCGGACGAAGACGGTGATGCGCACCACGTCGGTCAGGGAGTGGTCGATGCTGTCGACGATGGCCTCGATGTTGGCGAAGCACTGGTCGGCCTGCTCGGCGATGCCGCCGGCCACGAGCGCGCCGGTCTCGGGATCGATGGGCAGCTGGGCCGAGAGGTTGTTGTAGTGGGAGAACGCCACCGTCTGCGCATGCAGGTCGCTCTGGGGCGCGCCTTCGGTGTTCCTTGCCAATACCACGTTGTCGCCGCTCATGTAGTACCCTCCTTCGGAGATTTCGGGAATCCGGGGCCTTGGGGCCCGACCGCGCGCCGGATTCTTCCCGACGCGTGCGGAGGCTGAAAGTATAGCGTCTTGTGCAGGTGCACAAAATGGTTTTCGCGATATTTCTGACCAGCGGAAACGGGTGGATGCGACCGCTCGCCGCAAAAAATGGAAACCACGGCGCGCCCATGCAGAAAACCCGATGCGGTGATTCGTTTCATGCAGGATTATCGAGGCTGCCGCTCACCGATTAGTTCGCCTTGGGCGGCGCGCCCGCATTCGGGCGGAAAAGAGAAGGGCCCGGACGGAGGCTTCCCTCGTCCAGGCCCTTGAGCGTTCTGGTCGGGTTGACAGGATTTGAACCTGCGACCCCTTGACCCCCAGTCAAGTGCGCTACCAAACTGCGCCACAACCCGTTCATCGCGCTTCGCAGCCCTGCGGCTTGCGAAACAGCGTTGATTATATTAACCGTAACCCTCCGGCTTTGCAAGGAGGAATTTCGAGGGATTTGACCGCCTCCCGCCTGCGCGCGGCCTTTCCGCATTCGTTGAAGCTTTTCGTTGGTGCCGACATGGTGCGCTTCGCGTGCTACTGTAAGTTCGGAACATTAGGTGCGGCGATCGGAGCGATGGATGAAGCAGGGCATTTTGATGCGGACTAACGTCCTGATCTGCCTCGTCGTCATCGGCGGCTTCGCCATCACGTCGCTGCTCAGCTACCAGGCCAACTACGGCGCGTCGATCGAGAGCATCGAGCAGGTGTCGCGCCTTGCCTCCGAGAGCATCTACTACCGCCTGAGCGCCGAGTTCGCCAAGCCGGTGAACATCTCGCTCACCATGGCCAACGACAGCCTGCTGGAAAGCCTGCTGCTCGAGGAGCCCGCGCGCCGCGACGACGCGGCCTACATCGAGACGATCCGCGAGTACCTGGCCTCCTACCGCGACCAGTACGGCTACGACTCGGTGTTCCTCGTGTCCACGGCCACGGGGCGCTACTACAACTTCGAGGGCATCGACCGCGTGCTCGAGCGGGGCGACCCCGAGAACGACTGGTACTTCGCGCTGCTCGAGGGCGGCGAGGAGCACGCCATGAACGTGGATAACGACGAGGCCGCCCACGACGAGATCACCGTGTTCGTGAACTGCAAGATCCACTCCGGCGACGAGGTGCTCGGCGTCATCGGCGTGGGCATGCGCGTGGAGCACCTGCAGGGGCTCTTCCTCAACTACCGCGAGGAGTTCGGCGTCGACGCCTACCTCGTGGACGACTCCGGGGTGGTGGAGGTCTCGACCGAGCACAACGGCCACGAGGGCATCGACTACTTCTCGCTGCACCCCTTCACCTCCGGCCAGCGCGACGACGTGCTCGACCGCGACGCGGCCGACAACTCGGGCGGCTTCTGGGCGGAGAAGGACGTCGAGGGGGGCGTGGCGTCCTCGTTCGTGGTGTCGCGCTACGTGAGCGACCTGGGCTGGCACCTCGTGGTGGAGCGCGACACGGGCTCCACCATCGCGGAGCTGCGCGCCCAGCTCGTGCGCACCGTGCTCGTGATCACGGCCATCGTCGCGGTCATCCTGATCATCATCACCTCGGTCATCCGCGGCTTCAACCGCCGGATCGTGAACCTCACCCAGTCGGTCGAGCGCGAGCGGCGCACGGCCTTCGAGAAGGCCACCGACCAGATGTTCGACGGCATCTACGAGCTGGACGTCACCCACGACCGCCCCGCGAACCAGGCGGCCGAGGACTACTTCGAGAGCCTGGGCGCGCCGCGCGGCCTGCCGTTCAGCAGCTCGCTGCACATCGTGGCCGAGAAGCAGATCAAGGAGGAGTTCCGCCAGGGCTACCTCGACATGTTCTCGCCCGAGAGCGTGCTCGCGGCGTTCGCCGAGGGCCGCGACGTGCTGAGCTACGAGTGCATGATCTCCTCCGGCGGCGACTACTACTGGATGCGCATCACCGCGCGCCTCGTGCAGAACGATGCGGACGACTCGGTGCGCATGCTGGTGTACCGCCAGAACATCGACGCGGAGAAGCGCCAGGAGAACCGCCTGCAGCATCTGGCCATGACCGACGAGATGACGGGGCTCTACACGAAATCGGCCACGATGCACCTCATCGAGCGGCGCCTGGCGGAGCGCCCCGACGAGACGTGCGCCTTCTTCATCTTCGACATCGACGTGTTCAAGCAGGCCAACGACCGGTTCGGGCACGTGTTCGGCGACTCGGTGATCGAGTCGTTCACGGGCACCATCCGCTCGAGCTTCCGCAAAGACGACATCATCGGGCGCGTGGGCGGCGACGAGTTCGTGGCGTTCGTCACCGTGCCGAGCGACACGTGGGCCAAGCGCAAGGCCGAGGTGCTCTCGCGGGCGCTCGACCATGACCACACGGAAGGCGACGCGACCTGGCACGTGTCGGCGAGCATCGGCATCGCGCTCGCGCCGCGCGACGGGCGCGACTTCAAGACGCTCTACAAGCACGCCGACGAGGCGCTCTACCGCACGAAGGACCGCGGCCGCAACGGCTACACGCTCTACGGCGACGCGTAAGGCCCGCGGCTGCGGGAGGAAAACGGCTTCGCAACGGGGCGTCCACCTTCGCCGCGCGCGGCGTCGCGGCGGCGCGGATCCTCCTATCCTTATCGGTCAAACGGCAGATAGGAGGCTTATTATGAGCATCATCGTATGGATCGTCATCGGCGGCTTGGCAGGCTGGATCGCGGGCATGATCATGAAGGAGCAGGGGAGCCTGGTCAAGAACATCGTCGTCGGCATCGTGGGCGCGCTGGTGGGCGGGTTCATCATGAGCTTCTTCGGCGCGGCCGGCTTCACCGGGTTCAACCTGTGGTCGTTCGTCGTGGCGCTGATCGGCTCGGTGGTGCTGCTCGCTGTGATCAACCTCTTCACCGGCAAGAAGGCATAGCGGATCCGAACGTGTTGATACCGTGTGCGCGCGGCTATTATCCCATCGCGGAGCATGCGGGGGCCTCCGGCGTGTAGACTGATCCGGCGGCAGCACGCCGCATATGTGAACGGACCGCTCCAGATGGGCGAATCCGTCGGTTGCAGCCCTTCGGGGCGGGAAGTTAGGTTTGCATGGCTTTTGGTACAGTGAAATGGTTCAACGCCGAAAAGGGCTACGGTTTCATCTCCCAGGAGGAAGGCGGCGACCTGTTCGTCCACTTCAGCGAGATCCAGGGCGACGGTTTCAAGACCCTCGAGGAGAACGCCCGCGTCGAGTTCACGGTCGCCTCCGGCAACAACGGCAAGGACCAGGCCACGAAGGTTCGCGCCCTCTAAACAGCGCGCACATACATGCGAAGAGAACGGCTCCTCCGGGGGCCGTTTTTCATGGGGCTTGTATCAAAGTTTCGCCTCGCCGCCTCTCCCGTGTCGAGCGTAGGGCAAGGGCTCTGCCCTTGCCGTCGGGCGGAATCGCCCCGCAGGTTGCGGCAAGGGCAGAGCCCTTGCCCTACGAGGCAGTCCCAGGTGTCAAGAGAACCGTCCCCCTGACACGGCCCCGACACGCAGGTTGCGGCAAGGGCAGAGCCCTTGCCCTACGAGGGGCGTCAGGATGGTATACTGTCTTTCGCCCGGGATGACCCGGGGTTGAAGAGTCTGCCGGGACAACCCGGAAAGCCGACGACATGCGCTCGAAACGCCCGCCCACGCGGCGGCCTTCGGACGCATGTTCGCGTTCAGGAGCTCGCTTATGGAAACGAATGGAATAGCCGTCGACGAGGCCGCGCCGGCCCCGCGCGGCAAGGATCGCACGATAGACCGGATGGGCACCGAGGGCACGTTCAAGCTGCTGCTCGAGTTCTCGCTGCCGGCCGTGGCGGGCATGATGGTGCAGATGCTCTACAACGTCATCGACGCGGTGTACGTGGGGCACGCGGTGGGCGCCGACGGCCTGGCCGCCACCACGGTGGCGAACCCCATGATGACGGCCATGATCGCCGTGGCCATGCTCGTGGGCGTGGGCGGCAACGCGCTCGCGGCCATCAAGCTGGGGGAGCGCCGCCGCGCGGTGGCCGAGCGCGTGCTGGGCAACAGCTTCGTGCTGCTGCTTCTGGCCACGGTGGTGCTCTGGGCCGTCGCGGCCTTCGCGCTCGAGCCCATCCTACGCTACTCGGGCGCCGACGAGGACGTGCTGCCGCTCGCCATGGACTTCATGACCGTGATCGTGGCGGGCTGCCCCTTGCAGTTCATCGCGTTCGGCATGAACAACTTCATCCGCACAGCGGGGCATCCCAACCGCGCGCTCGGCTCCATGCTCGTGGGCACGGGCGCGAACATCGTGCTCGGCTACCTGTTCATCATCGTGCTCGACGGCGGGATGCGCGGCGCGGGCCTGGCCACCGTGTGCTCATGGGCGCTCTCGGCCGCCTTCGTCATGCAGTTCTTCCTGAAGAAGGGCTCGCCCATGCCGCTGCGGCGCGCGTCGCTCGGCCTGAGGCCCCGCGTCGCCCTGCGCATCTGCGCGCTCGGCGTGGCGCCCTCGGTCATGGAGCTGGGCTTCGCCGTGTCCTCGATGATCGAGAACAACCTGCTCGTGCTCTACGGGGCGTCCGACGCCATCGGCGTGGACGGGGCGCTCGCCATCATGCGCGTGCTCACCGCCGTGGGCATGTTCACGTTCATGCCGTCGATGGGCATCGCGATGGGAGCGCAGCCCCTCATCGGGTACAACTACGGCGCGCGGCAGTACGGCCGCATGAAGCGGGTGCTCGCGCAGGCGGTGCTGCTCGGCGTGGCCGTCACGGCGCCCCTGTGGGCCACCGTCATCGTGGCGCCGGACATGTACGCGCACCTGTTCGGCCTGCCGGAGGAGTACATGGCCGAGACGGCGTGGGCGCTCGTGCTGTTCCTGCTGTTCATCCCCATTCTGCCGCTGCAATCCATCGGATCGAACTACTTCGACGCCACGGGGCAGGCGGTGAAGGCCACCGTGCTCACGCTCACGCGCCAGATCCTGTTCCTCATCCCGCTGCTCGTGTTCTGCCCGATGGTCCTGCCGGGCCTGCTGCCCATCACGCCGCTCGAGAGCGTGTGGCTCGCGCCGTCGATCTCGGACATCACCTCCACGCTCCTTGTCGCGGCGTTCCTCGTTTTCGAATGGCGTCGTCTCGCGCGGCTCGAGGCGCGCGAGGCCTCCCACAAGGAGTGAGGCTCCGGGGGGGGGGCCGCGTCTGCGCTCCCGCCCCCCCGACCGCTCGCCGACGTGACGGCTCGGTGACGGTTCGGCCTCGAAACGCCGTCCATCCGTCAACAGCAGCCGTTCGTTGGAGAGGTGCGAACCGCTGGCACCCCCTTTTTTACACGAAAGCAACCGGATTCGACCCGCCGCTTGACCGTTTTTCCTTCTCTGCTAGAGTGCATGGACGAGCGACGCCCGGTCGCTTTCTGCTCGCAAACATCGAAAAACATGAAAAGGGGGAGGCAACGTGGCTCTGCTCGGCTTTCTAATCCTTTTCCCGCTGGTTGTTGCAGGCGTGCTGCTCATCGTGCGCAACAACCGAGCGAGAAACGCGATTGTCGCAGCCTCGGCGCTCGTCATCGCTCTAGCCTCGGTCTGGCTCGCGGTCTCCGGGATCGGCACGTCGGGAATCGTGCTCTTGCCGTTCGGCCCGCATGTCCTCGACTACGTCTGCACGGGCATCGGCGTGACCATCGCCGCGGTCATCTTCTTCTACGGCGTGAAGTACCGCAACGTGCTCGCATGCGTGCTCGCGGCGATCCAGGCGACGCTCTCGCTCGTGCTCGAGTTCGGGTTCGCCTGGCGCATCGAGGTGCACCAGGGCCTCTACTTCGACTCGCTGTCGCTGCTCATGGCCCTGATCATCGGTATCATCGGCTCGGGCATCTGCGTCTACGCCATCGGCTACATGGAGGATTTCCATGCGCATCACCAGGCCGAGGGCGACGAGAACGTCGATAGGCGCCCGCGGTTCTTCGCGCTCATGTTCCTTTTGCTGGGCGCCATGTTCGGCGTGGTGTTCTCCAACAACATGCACTGGCTGTTCTCGTCGTGGGAGATCACGACGCTCTGCTCGTTCCTGCTCATCGGCTACACCCGCACCGGCGAGGCCATCGGAAACGCCTTCAGGCAGGTGACGATGAACATGCTCGGCGGCATCGCGTTTCTGGTCGCCCTCATCGTGTGCGCCTCCTCCCTCGGCACGCTCTCGCTGATCGACTTCCTCGTGATCGGCGTGCAGAATCCGGCCCTCGTCGTGCTGCCGGTCACCGCGCTCGCGTTCGCGGGCCTCGTCAAGGCCGCGCAGATGCCGTTCCACACGTGGCTGCTCGGCGCCATGGTGGCGCCCACGCCCACCTCGGCCCTGCTCCACTCCTCCACGATGGTGAAGGCGGGCGTGTTCCTGCTCGTGAAGCTCGCGCCCGTGATGTACGCCGGCGTGGCCGACCCGCAGGCCGGGTTCCTGGCCGCGGTGCCCTCCCTCATGGTCGTGCTCGTGGGCGGCATCACGTTCGCGCTCTGCTCGTTCATGGCCATCTCGCAGACCAACGCCAAGCGCGTGCTCGCGTACTCCACCATCGCCAACCTCGGGCTCATCGCGGCGTGCGCCGGCGTGGGCACGCCGGAGGCCGTGTGGGCCGCCGCGTTCCTCATCCTGTTCCACGCCATCGCGAAGTCGCTTCTGTTCCTGTGCGTCGGCACGGCCGAGCACCATATCGGCAGCCGCGACATCGAGGACATGGACCTGCTCTTCGAGCGCATGCCGCGCCTGGCGCGCTTCATGATGCTCGGCATCCTGTGCATGTTCATCGCGCCCTTCGGCATGCTGGTGGCCAAGTGGGCCACGCTCGTCTCCTTCGCCGAGACCGGCCAGGTGGCGCTCATCATCGTGCTCGCGTTCGGCTCGGCCGCCACGTTCATGTTCTGGGCCAAGTGGCTCGGCAAGCTCTCCGGCATCGCCGCCGGGCGCGAGAACGTGGAGGAGGGCGTGCACAAAAGCGAGTGGATCGCCATCCTGGCCATGGCCGTGCTCGTCGTCCTGTGCTGCGTCGGCCTGCCGGTCATCTCCTGGGCCGTCGTGGAGCCCTACGTCTACAGCGTGTTCGGCGCCCTCGGCCAGGACATCTCGGCCGCGAACCTCTGGATCGCCTCCATCCTGTCGGCCGTCGTCGCCATCGTGCTGTTCGCCGGGCTCGGGCGCTCCAAGGCCAAGCGGGCGGACGTGTACCTGGCCGGCGTGAGCCGCGACAACGCCGAGCGGACGTTCAGCAACTCGCTCTCGGGCGAGACGGCCGCCACGGCGCGCAACTGGTACCTCGAGGGCGTCTTCGGCGAGGCCCGCATCTCGCCGGCGGGCACCGCCGTATGCGCGCTCATAATCATCGCCGCGTTCGCGGCCTCGGCCGCGGCCGTGCCGGGGATGTTCTAGGGAAGGGTGTGATCTGGTATGCAACTGCTCCTCGTGCTCGTCGGCACCCTCGCCTTCGCCGTCCTGGCGCCGGTGGCGGGCTGCCTGCTCGCCGGCCTCGACCGCAGGATCTCGGCCCGCATGCAGGGCCGCGTCGGCCCGCCGCTTCTGCAGCCCTACTACGACGTGCGCAAGCTCATCGAGAAGGACGACGTGTCCGTGAACTCCGTCGAGGGGACCTACGTCACCTGCGCGCTCGCGTTCACGCTCATCGCCGGCGGCATCTTCTTCTCCGGCGGCAACCTGCTGATGAGCGTGTTCGTGATCACGCTGTCGGGCCTGTTCTTCATCGTGGCCGCGTACTCCACGCGCAGCCCCTACGCCGAGATCGGCGCCGCCCGCGAGACGCTGCAGGTGATGGCCTACGAGCCCATGGTGCTGCTCATGGCCGTGGCGTACTTCCTGGCCGCCGGCACCTTCGACGTCGCCGGGGCGTTCGACCTGGGCCTGCCCGTCATCGTGTCCATCTGGCCGGTGTTCCTGGGCTTCCTGTTCGTGCTCACCATCAAGCTGCGCAAGTCGCCCTTCGACCTGTCGTACTCCCACCATGCCCACCAGGAGATCGTCAAGGGCATCACCACCGAGATGAGCGGGCGCACGCTCGCGAAGGTGGAGGTCATGCACTGGTGCGAGAACATCCTGTTCTTGGGCTGGACGGGCCTGTTCTTCGTCTGGGGCGGCCCGGCGTCGCTCGTCGCGGCCGTGCTCGTCGCGGCGATCGCGTACTTCCTCGAGATCTGGATCGACAACAACTTCGCGCGCGTGAAATGGCAGGCGCTGCTGAAGTCGGCGTGGGCGGTGGCGCTGGTCGCCGGCGGCGTGAACATCGCCGTGCTCGCGTACGCGCCCTACCTTCTGTAAAGGAGCCGCATCTATGACGTATGCAACCAAATCGCCGTGGGTCATCCACTACGACGGGTCCAGCTGCAACGGCTGCGACATCGAGGTGCTGGCGGCGCTGTGCCCCGGCTTCGACGTGGAGCGCTTCGGCATCATCAACACCGGCAACCCCAAGCACGCCGACATCTTCCTGGTAACCGGCAGCGTGAACGAGCAGAACATCAAGGTGGTGCAGGAGATCTACGACCAGATGGTGGAGCCGAAGGCGGTCGTGGCGTGCGGCATCTGCGCGTGCTCGGCCGGCATCTTCCACGACTGCTACAACGTGATCGGCGGCGTGGACCAGGCCATCCCCGTGGACGTGTACGCGCCTGGCTGCGCCGTGCGCCCCGAGGCCATCATCGACGCGGTGGTCGAGGCCATGGGCATCCTTGAGGAGAAGTCGAAGGCCCTGCAGGCGCAGAGGATGGGGGCGTAGGAGATGGAGCTGAGAAGCGAGTTCATCCCGCTCGCCGTCGAGGAGCTGCCGGCGCTCGCCGCCGAGAAGAAGGCCGAGGGCGCGCGCTTCGTGCAGATGCTCGCCGTCAGCACCGAGGACGGCGTGGACCTCGTCTACTCGTTCATGAAGGACGGCCTGCTGGCGAACCACGAGATCAAGGGCGTGAAGAAGGGCACCACGGTGCCCAGCATCACCGGCGAGTTCCTCGCGGCGTTCGTGTTCGAGAACGAGGCGCACGACCTGTTCGGCGTAGACATCGCCGACATCGCCATCGACTTCGGCGGGAGCTTCTACGCGCTCGCGCAGAAGGAGCCCATGACCGTCATCTCGCCGGCCCAGCATGCCGCGCGCGAGAAGGCCAGGAAGCTCGCCGCTGCCAAGGCGGCCAAGGCCGCGATAGCCAACGCCGAGTTCGTGGCGGAGCATCCCGAGGCCAAGCCGAAGCGCGAGGGCGTCGTCGCCCCGTCCGGCGAGGACGGCCTGGAGGCGCGCCTGGCGGGCGTCGATCCCGAGAAGGTGGCGCGCGTGAAGGCGGCCCTCGCCGCGAAGGCCAAGAAGGCCGCCGCCGAGGCCGCGGCGCAGAAGGAAGGTGAGTAGCATGGGAAAGGCGACCGTCATCCCGTTCGGCCCCCAGCACCCGGTGCTGCCCGAGCCTCTGCACCTCGACCTCGTGGTGGAGGACGAGAAGGTGATAGAGGCCGTCCCGCAGATCGGCTTCATCCACCGCGGGCTGGAGAAGCTCGTCGAGACGCGCGACTACAACCAGTTCATCTACGTGGCGGAGCGCATCTGCGGCATCTGCGCGTTCGGCCACTCCATGGGCTACGCCGAGACGGTGGAGAAGCTCATGGGGGTTGAGATCCCCGAGCGCGCCGAGTACCTGCGCGTCATCTGGCACGAGCTCTCCCGTATCCACTCCCACGTGCTGTGGCTGGGCCTGGCCGCCGACGCGTTCGGCTTCGAGAGCCTGTTCATGCACTGCTGGCGTTTGCGCGAGCGCGTGCTCGACATCTTCGAGAAGACCACCGGCGGGCGCGTCATCTTCAGCGTCGTTAAGGTGGGCGGCGTGGTGCGCGACATCGACGGCGCGCAGTTTGCCGAGATCAAGCGCGTGCTCGAGGGCATCAAGGACGACTACAAGCAGATCTGCGGCGCCTTCCTCAAGGACTCCTCGGTGAAGAACCGCACCGTGGGCGTGGGTTATATCAGCCATGAGGACGCGCTCGCCCTGAGCATGGTGGGGCCGTTCGCCCGCGCCTCCAACGTGAACTGGGACGTGCGCATGCTGGGTGGCGGCGGCTACCGCAACCTGTCCGACTTCGAGCCCGTCCTGGACTCCCAGGGCGACTGCTACGCCCGCGTGAAGGTGCGCGCGCTCGAGGTGCTGCAATCCATCGGCATCATCGAGGAGATGATCGCGAAGATCCCCGCCGGCGACATCGCCGTGGACGTGAAGGGATCGCCCGCCGACGGCGCGCAGGCGGCGATCGTGGCCGAGCAGCCCCGCGGCGAGTGCTACTACTACGCGCGCGGCAACGGCACCAAGAACCTGGAGCGCATGCGCATGCGCACGCCCACGTCGCAGAACCTCGCGGGCATGACCACCGCGCTCGCGGGCTGCGACTTGGCCGACGTCAACATGATCGTGCTCACCATCGACCCCTGCATCAGCTGCACGGAAAGGTAGGAGGACCATGGGAAGCTTCAAACTCGGGAAGATGACGCTCGGAGGCCTGTTCAAGACGCCCGAGACCGTGCAGTACCCGGCGCAGTCCAAGACGTCGCCGCCGGGCCTCAAGGGCCATGTGGTCAACGACGTGGACGCGTGCATCCTGTGCGGCATCTGCCAGAAGCGCTGCCCCTGCGACGCCATCGTCGTGGACAAGGCCGCGCGCACCTGGACCATCGACCGCTTCCGGTGCGTGCAGTGCGGCAGCTGCGTGCGCGAGTGCCCGAAAGCGTGCCTGGCCATGGAGCCCGCCTACGCGCCGCCCGCCACGAAGAAGCACGCCGACGTCTTCGAGGTGCCGGACGCGAAGAAAACGGCTTAAGCGCCCGAACGAGAAGCGCCCGCGCCCTTTCCAGGTCGTGGGCGCTTCTTCTCACCCGGGAGAACCCAACCGTCAAGGCCGCTGCGGGCCGAGCGAGAGCGCGTCGTACAGCGGCTTCGGCACGCAGTCGCGCAGATAGCGGGCGTACACGTCCGGCGCGATGGACATCTTCGTCCCAAACCAACGCTGGGCCCTCTCTATCTCCACGTCGAGAAAGGCCTCGATGCAGAAATCGAGCTCTTCGTCCAACGGGATGCGCCGATGCTGGGTGAGCGTCTCGACGATGCAGTCTTTCCGGTACGCGCGCATGTTGGACTTGCTGAACTCCTGCCCCGTCATATCCAGCGTGGAGAAGTAGAAATCCCGCTCTTTGAAGAGCAGCTCGTAGTGCTTCAGCAGCCCCTCCTCCCAGGTGAGCGTGCGCCCGATCTCGGCAAGGGTGTAGACCTGGATGAGCTTCGAGTACCACAACGGTATCTCGTTCTTGCTTTTGAAATGGTAGTAGAACGTGGCGCGGGATAACCCGCACTTCTCGCATATCTCCTGGACGGAGATCGTCTTCAGCGAGCGGTCGATCGAGCGCAGTATCTTCAGCTTGGTCCTGACGTCCGGCGCCAGATGGCGGTCGTCGGCGAGCAGGCTGTCGATGACGATATGAGGCATGGCATCCTCGCTTCCGAAGAGCAGCCCGGGCGGCATGGCCCATGCTGCTTTGTCCCCTCGTCCAAGCCTAGAACATTCGCCCCCTCCGTGCAAGGCCCGTTTAGGCAACGCATCATGTTTGTCTGAGCACGTCGCGCAGGTTCGTGCGCCTGGATATGGCCGCCGTCGCCGCCGCGCGTAAGAATGAGGCAGGGTCATTCGATGATCAAGGAGGAGCAATGGACAACAGGGAAAGAAAGACGGCGGGGAAGCGCGAGGAGAGCGGCGGGCTGTCGCGCAGGTCGTTCCTCAAATACGGCGGGTTGTTCGCCGGAGCCGCCGCAGTGGGCGTGGGAGCTGGCGGGTTGACGGGGTGCGCTGCGGGCGACGGAGCCGCGGGCGCTCCCGACGTCGCGCCGACGTCGACCGATCTGCCCGAGTACGAGGTGTTCGACACCGACATGCTCGTCATCGGCGCGGGCTTCGGGGCCATGTCGGCCTGCGACGAGGCGGTGCGGCAGGGCAAGCAAGTGATGGTGATCGACAAGGGCCCCTACGGATTCGGCGGTGCCTGCGGGATGAACTGGGACATCTGCTACACCTGGTCCCCCGAGGGCACGGACGACAAAGACGTTTACTTTTCGACGCGCACCACGAACAAGCAGCTATACGTGAACGCGGCAACGAGCGATCCCCACCAGCCGAACGACTACGTGCCCATCATCAACTGGGGGGAAACCTGCCCTCAGCGCAACGAGGACGGCACCGTGCTCAAGAAGATCGACCTTCCCACCATGGGCATGGTCGAATGGGGCTTCCCGCGCCATATGCTGGACCACTTCGCCCAGAGCGACTGCATCACCGTCCACGACCTCACCATGATCACCGACGTGTTCATCAGCGACGGCGTGTGCGTGGGGGCCGTGGGCATCTACCTGCCGACCGGCGCGTACCGCGTGTACCGCTCCAAGGCGACGGTGCTGGCGACCGGGGGCTGCACATGGCTGTACGGCTGGGTGACGCTGAGCTCGGTCACCAACAACACGCCCGACAACACCGCCGACGTCGAGATGGCGGTGTTCCGCCATGGGGGCCGCATCGGCGATGCCGAGCATGCGGCCTACGACATGATGGGCATCGTCCCCTCGGGCTGGGCGAGCTCGGAAGGCTCCATGTTCGGAGGAGACTCTATGGACATCGAGTTCATGCTCGACAAGGACGGCGTAGCCTTCTGCCTCGACGAGTCGCTCGATCAGGAGCGCATGATCCTCGACCGCCCCTACTTCAACCAGGTGGTCGCCAAGGTCATCATGGACGGGAGGGGAGGCCCCAACGGAGGCATCTTCCTGCCCGCCAACGACGAGATGCGAAAGCAGATGCGCTACATGTACCTGCGCTGCGTGAACCTCATCGAGGAGAAGACCGGCACCGACCTGCGCACGGAGCCGATGGAGTGCCTGATCGAGATGTACGAGCACGGTGGCACTCCCGTCATCGACGACAACATGATGAGCACCGAGTTCCCCGGGCTGTTCTGCGTGCGCGGCGCCGGCGTTGCCGGAGAGGCCGGAGGATCGACCAACAACCGCAACCGCGTTCTGGGCAGCTACGCCTTCCGCTGCGCCCTCGACTACCTTGAAAGCTACAAGGAGCCTGAGAGCCTCGACTGGTCGAGCGTCGAGGAGGAGATCAGGAGGCTCGAGGATCTGCGCACGCGCGAGGTGTCGGGAGGCCTGCGCCCCGTGGAGATCCAGCGCAAGATCCAAGGGGTTTCCTACGGCGCCCTCGGCGTGATCCGCACGACCGAGAGCCTGGAGGCCGCCCGGACCGAGCTCAAGAGGATCCTCGACGAGGACCTTCCCAAGATGACCGTCTCGTCCCACACCCGCACGTACAATCGCGACTGGAAAGACGCGATCGAGACCATCAACCTCCTTGAGCTGGCGCGGCTGTCGGTCGAGGGAACCTACCTGCGCCCGGAGAGCCGCGGCAACTTCTACCGTCCGGACTATCCCGAGCAGAACGACGACGAATGGAAGTGCGTGCTCGCCTTGCGCGCCGCAGACGGAGGCGAGCTCGCCTACGACAAGGTGACCTACCCCGACGTCGAATTCCCCGCGTAACGAAGCAGCACGAGAGCAAAGGAGATCCGGATGGATATCACGATTCTGCGCTACGACCCTGCGGTTGACAGCGCCCCTTACGAGAAAACGTACGACGTCCCCTTCCGCGAGAACATGACGGTGCTCGAAGCCATCATGCATATCCACGAGAATTACGAGGCGATCGGGTTCGACTACACCTGCCGCGGACGCCTGTGCGGCCGCTGCTCGGTGACCTATGACGGGACCCCCGTGTTCGCCTGCATAGAGTTCGTGGAGGAGGGCAAGCACACGATCGCGCCTCTCGAGGGCTTCCCCGTGCTGCACGACCTCATCGTGGACAAACGGCGCGCCCAGGCGGAGCTGGCGAAGACGTATGAGCGCGTGCGCATCGCCCCGCTGACCGACGAGGAGATCAACGACGGCTCCATGACGCCGGAGCTCGCCGACCAGCTGCATCTGCTGGAGTACTGCTGCCGTTGCCAAGTGTGCACGGCCGGTTGCCCGGCGAAGAAGGCGACGCCCACCTATGTGGGGCCCTCCAAGATGATCGCCATCGCATACCGCTACTTCGACCCCTATGACCAGGCCGACAGGCTCATCGAAGCCGTGCAGGCGGGATTGTGGGATTGCCAGATGTGCGGCACATGCGACATGCTGTGCCAAAACAGCCCGGAGATCCACCATATGGAGGTGTTCCAGAAGCTGCGCGATGCGGCCGAGGCACGCGGCCTGAAGCCGGCAAGCGCGTAGCAAGAGGCGCCCGCGACCTGAAGAGGACGCGGGCACTTTGCCATGCTTGTGATGAAAATGGTGTTGAACCCTGATACGGGCAGGGGCGCGCGGGAAACCTGTTAGAATAGAGCGAATCGGTTCGAAATCGGCCGGGCCTGCGAAGGGGCCCGGTTTTTGCGTGATGACGAGAGGCGCGGGGAAGGCTGGCAACCATGCGGAGCACGGGTGCGAAAAGCAAGAACGGACAGGCGAGCAACCGCATCTTCACGGTGCCGAACCTCATATCGGTCATACGGCTCTGCCTCGTGCCCATCTTCCTCGTGCTGCTGCTCAACGGCTACGACCTCATGGCGACGTTCCTGTACGCGCTCGCGGCGGGAACCGATTGGATCGACGGCCAGATAGCCCGCCGCACGAACGCCGTCTCCAAGCTCGGCCAGCTGCTCGACCCGGCGGTGGACCGCATCCTCATGATCGCGGGCGTGGCGGGCCTCTTCCTCGTGGGACGGCTGCCCCTGTGGATCATCGTGGTCGTGCTCGCGCGCGATCTGCTCTTGCTCGTGGGCGGCGCGATCCTGATCAAGCTCTACCGCGTGCGCGTCGCGGTCGTCTATCCCGGCAAGGTGGCCACCACGCTGCTGTTCGTCGGGTTCGCGGGGCTGCTCCTCAACTGGCCCCTCGTGCAGGGCCTGGGGCTCGTCGACGCCGCATGGCTCCCGGGCCTGAACGCGGGCGCGTGCTCGTGGGGCATCTGGTTCGTCTACGCGGGGCTCGTGCTCGCCCTCCTCACCACCGTGTACTACTGCGCATCGGCCCTCTCGCAGGTGAGGCGTGCGCGCGAGCGCGAAGCCGGCGCGCGGTAGGCCATGGCCCAAAGGACGCCGAAAAACGCGCCCTCGAAGCGGTCGGCGGGCAGCAGGCCCTCCGTGCGGCGCGGGCAGGTCGCGCGCACGGAGCGGCCGCGGCGCGCGTCGTCGGGCGCGAAGGCCGGCGGGCCTTCCGCCTACAACGCCCCCTCGCTCTGGACGAAGGACGCTCCACGGCGCGCTACGGCGGACGGGGGGACCGCGCGCCGCGTCCTCGGCGCCGTCGGCGGCTTCCTGCTGACGGCGCTCTCCTTGGCGGGCCGGGGCCTCGCCGCCCTCGTGCGCGGCTTCGCCTCCCTGCTCGCGCGCAGCCGCGTGGCCCTCGCCGTCTTCATCGTGGCGCTCGTCGTCGCGACGGGCGCGGCCGTCGACTTCGGCATGAACCTCGGCAAGGCGTACCCCGGCGTGCGCGTGGGGGAGGTGGACGCGGCCGGCAAGACGGCCGAGGAGATCGCCGCCTTGGTCGAGCAGGCCTACGTGCCGCGCCTCGAGGGAGGATCCGTCACCGTGTACGCGAGCGAGGACGCCGCCGCGCGCCTCGCCGACGAGGCGGCCGCGGCGCAGGACGCCGCGCTCGCCGAGCAGCTGTCGGCGGAGGAGGCGCGCGCGAACAAGCTCGCCTGGACGACGACGGCCGCGGACCTCTCGGCCCGCATTCCCGCCGACGAGCTGGCGGCCGCGGCGCTCGCCGTGGGGCGCGACGACGGCGGCCTGCCCGCGCGGCTCGGCGCGCTCTTCTTCGGGCGGGACCTCGAGGTGCGCTCGACCTTCGACGACGGCGCCGTCGAGGACCTGGCCGCCGACATCGACCTGACCGTGGGGGACCCCCGCGTCGACTACGACGTGGCCGTCGTTGACGGGCTCGCCTCCGTCACCGAGGGCCACGACGGCGACATGCTCGACCGCGAGGCGTTCAAGCGCGCGCTCGACGGGGCGTTCCTCGGCTCGCCGGACGGCACGGGCTCGTTCGTCGCCGAGCCCGTGCACGCGCCCCTGCGCATCGACGGGGCCGCCGCGCAAGCCGTGTGCGACCAGGTGAACGCCGCCATCGCCGACGGCGCGCGCTTCGTGCTGGGAGACGCCTCCTGGGATGCGACGGCGGCCGAGGTGGGCGCCTGGGTGGCCACGCGCGTCGAGGAGCGGGACGGGGGCTGGGCGCTCGTCGCCTTCCTCGACGAGGCGCGCACGAAGCCGGCCATCCTCTCCCATATGGAAAGCGCCCGCCCGCAGGGCGGCCTGCGCGTGGAGTTCGCCTCGACCGAGGGCGGCGTGGAGGTGCGCACGGACGGCGCGGGCGAGGTGCCGCTCGTCGCCGAGACGACGCGCGCGCTCGAGGAGGCGCTCTTCGGGCAGGGCCGCGCCGAAGGGCCGGCGGAGGTGCGCGTCGCCACCGGGCCGATGCCCGCCGCGCTCTCCTTCGACGAGGCGCTCGACTCAGGCGTCATCGGCGTCGTGTCGTCCTACACCACCGAGTTCACCACCGGCGCCGGCACCGAGAACCGCAACCACAACATCGCGCTCGTATCCGAGCTGCTCAGCGACTCGGTGGCGAAGGCGGGCGGCCGTTGGTCGTTCAACGGGACGGCGGGGGAGTGCAACGAGGAGAAGGGCTTCCTCGGCGCGGGCGCCATCATCGACGGCGAGTACGACGACGCGGTGGGCGGCGGCATCTGCCAGGTGGCCACCACCGTGTTCAACGCCGTGTACGAGGCGGGCTATCCCGTGCCCGCGCGCCGCAACCACTCGCTCTACATCGGCAGCTACCCGGCCGGGCGCGATGCGGCCGTCAGTTGGCCCGACCTCGACCTTGTGTGGGAAAACGACGGTGCGAGCGATGTTTTGCTGCGGGTTTCTTGTGCGGACGGCTCCGTTACCGCTACACTGTACGGAGTCGATCCCGGCTACCAGGTGACCTCGGCCGTGGGAGAGTGGGCCGAAGGCGAGCCGTATGCGACGAGGAGGAAGGTCGACGAGACCCTCGCCCCGAACACGAGCTACGTGGAGACGCGGGGCACCGACGGCCGGAGCATCACGGTGGCGCGCACCGTCTCCGACGAGTCCGGCTCGATCCTGCACGAGGACGTGTTCTCCTCGGTCTACGATCCGGTGACCGAGGTCGTGGTGGAGGGACCGAAAGCGGAAGAGAAGGAACCGACGGAGGATGCGCCCTCCGCCCAAGGCTAGCAAAAGGAGAGGTGATCCCCGAGGTGTTCTACCAGCCAGATATCGAGACCATGCCGCGCGAGGAGCTGCGCGAGCTCCAGCTCGACCGCATGAAGCGAAGCATCCGCCACGCCTACGACAACGTGGCGTTCTACCAGCAGTCGTTCAAGGACGCGGGAGCTACCCCCGACGACCTCCGCACCCTCGAGGACCTCGAGCGCCTCCCGTTCGTCGTGAAGCAGGACATGCGCGACGCCTACCCGTGCGGGCTGTTCGCCGTGCCGCGCAAGGACGTGGTGCGCATCCACGCGTCCTCCGGCACGACGGGCCAGGCCACGGTGGTGGGCCACACGGCCGCCGACCTGAAGAACTGGGGCGACTGCTTCGCCCGCGGCATCGCCATGGTGGGCGGCGACGAGAACTCCACCATCCAGGTGTCCTACGGCTACGGCCTGTTCACGGGCGGCCTGGGCGCGCACGCCGGCGGCGAGGCCATGGGCTGCACCGTCATCCCCACCTCGTCGGGCAACACGCGCCGCCAGGTGCAGATGATGAAGGACCTCGGCACCGACATCCTGGCCTGCACGCCGTCCTATGCGCTGCTCATCGCCGACACGGCCATCGAGATGGGCTACGACCCGGCCACCGAGTTCAAGATCTCGGGCGGCATCTTCGGCGCCGAGCCCGCCTCCGACAACATGCGCGACGAGATAGCCGCGAAGCTGGGCATCCAGTACTGCGACGTGTACGGCCTCTCCGAGATCATGGGCCCGGGCGTGGCCATGCAGTGCTCCGAGATGGGCGGCCTGCACGTGGCCGAGGACCACTTCTACTGCGAGATCCTCAACCCCGAGACGATGCGGCCCGTGCCCGACGGCGAATGGGGCGAGCTCGTCATCACCACGCTCACCCGCGAGTGCTGCCCGCTCGTGCGCTACCGCACGCGCGACGTCACCCGCATCATCTCCGAGCCGTGCGCGTGCGGGCGCACGCACCGCAGGATCGACAAGCTGCGCGGCCGCACCGACGACATGCTCATCATCCGCGGCGTGAACGTGTTCCCCTCGCAGATCGAGCAGGTCATCACGGGCTTCCCCGAGATCGCCACGCACTACCAGATCATCCTCACCACGCGCGGCCCCCTCGACCACGTGGAGCTTCAGGTGGAGACCGAGCCCGACTTCCCCATCGACGAGATCCGCAAGATCGAGGAGCTCAAGCGCCGCCTGGGCGCCGAGCTCAAGAGCAACCTGCAGGTGTCGGTGGAGGTGAAGATCGTGGAGCCGAAGACCATCGAGCGCAGCGAGGGCAAGGCCAAGCGCGTCATCGACCTGAGGGAAGGGAAGTAGCATGATCTCACAGCTGACCGTATTCCTGGAGAACGAGAAGGGCCGCCTGGCGGCCGCCTGCCGCACCGTGTCGGAGGCGGGCATCAACATGCACGCGCTCAACCTGGCCGACACGGCCGACTTCGGCGTGGTGCGCATGCTCACCGACACGCCCGACGCCGCGGCCGAGGCGCTCAAGGCCGCCGGCTACCGCGCGGCGGTGACGCCGGTGCTGGCCGTGCGCGTGCCCAACGTGCCGGGCGGCCTGGCCTCCCTGCTCGAATTCATGGACGGGCAGGGCGCGAACATCGAGTACGGCTACTGCTTCTCGGTGAACGAGGAGTTCGCCGTGGACGTGCTCAAGGTGGACGGCGACGACTCCCTCGAGGCCAAGCTGGCCGAAGCCGGGTTCGAGCCGGTGCGGCCGGAGGACGTCTACCGCCTTGGCTAGCATGACCGGGCATATCGCATCGAAGGGGCGCGCGCGCTTCGCGGCGTGCGCGCTCTGCCTCGCGCTCGCGTTCGGCCTTGCCGCCGCGCCGGGGGCGGCGCTCGCCGACGTGCGCAAGGCCGACGTCGTCTACGGGCAGACGGTGGACGCGCGCGGCCTGTCGGTGGCGCAGTGCCCCAGCATCGACGCGGAATACGCCGCCGTCATGGACGCGGAGGGCACCGTGTACTTCGAGCGCAACGCCGACGCGCCCACGCAGATCGCCTCGATCACCAAGATCATGACGGGCCTCGTGGCGCTCGACGCCGTGGCCGCCGGCGCCGTGTCGCTCGACACGCCTATCACAGTGAGCGCGGAGGCGGCGTCGGTGGGGGAGTCCTCCGCGGAGCTTCAGGAAGGCGATGTCTTGGATCTGGGGACGGCCCTCAAGGCGCTGCTCGTGCCCTCGGGCAACGACGCGGCCGTGGCCATCGCGGAGACGGTGGGCGGCAGCGTCGAGGGCTTCGTCGAGATGATGAACGCCAAAGCAGCCGAGCTCGGCTGCACGGACACGGTGTACGAGAACCCCCACGGCCTGGACTACGACGCCTACGAGGGCAACCTGCACAGCACGGCGGCCGACGTGGCCCGGGTGGTGCAGGCCGCCATGAAGGACGACACGTTCCGCGCCATCGTGGGCGGCGGGAGCACCACCATCCAGGTGGAGCGCGGCGGCCAGACGGCCGACATCTACCTTGAGACCACCGACGGCTTCCTCGACATCTACGAGCACGCCATCGGCGTGAAGACCGGCGTGACGCTCTTGGCCGGGCCCTCGTTCGCCGGTGCCGCCAACAACGGCGAGCGCGAGCTGTACGCCATCGTCATCCACTCGTCCTCCGAGGCGCAGCGCTTCGAGGACGCCAAGACGCTCTGCGAGTGGGTGTACGCCCATCTCGTGAACTACCCGTTGGCCAACAGCCCCGAGACGACCGTCTACCAGGGCGCCGAGGTGCCCGTCATCGCCGAGGTCGCCCATGAGGACTGGATCGACAAGACGGTGAAGGCGACGCTGTCCGAGCCGGAGGCGGCCGTGGACATCTTCGACCTCAACGGCAACGTGAGCCAGTCGCTCGAGTTCGAGAAGCTCTCGGGCAACGTGCGCGCCGGCGACAAGGTGGGAACGGCCACCTTCAAGCAGCGCAACGCCGTGATCGCCACGTTCGACCTCGTGGCCTGCGAGGACGTCGCCGCTCCGGACTTCTTCGAGGGCGTCGGCATCTGGTGGGACCGCCTGTTCCGCGGCTTCTCGGGCCAGGAGGGCACGGCCCAGACCGTCACCCTCAACGAGACGCCGCTCATCATAGACAAGACCGCCGCTTAAAGGCGCGAAGAGAGGAATCGCCATGACCGCCACCTGCCCCGTTTGCAACAGCCCCGTCGATCCGGGCGCGCCCGCCTGCCCGCAGTGCGGCTTCAAGCTGCTCGGCGCGACGCAGAGCTTCGAGCCCGTGTCGTTTTCCGACGAGGCGCTGCCCGTCGAGGCGCCTCCGCAGGCCGCCGCCGCGCTCCGCGTGGTGCGCGGTCCGTCGACCGGCGTGACGTTCCACTTGGGCGACGCGCCCCTCACCATCGGCCGCAGCCCGCAGTGCGACGTGTTCCTCAACGACATGACCGTGTCGCGCTCGCATGCCTCCATCGAGCCCTCCGAGGGCGGCTACGTCATCCGCGACGCCAACTCGTTCAACGGCGTGTGGGTGAACAACGCCAGCGTGGACGCGCACCGCCTCGTCTCCGGCGACGTCATCCAGATCGGCGCCTTCTGCCTCGTGTACAAGGAGGAGTAGGCTCCCCCTGTCATCCTGAGCGGAGGCCGCAGGCCGGAGTCGAAGGATCCCGTGTGGCGACAGCTGGGAGGCTTTCAGTTGGCACCGCACGGGATCCTTCGACTCGCTGCGCTCGCTCAGGATGACAAGAGGAGGGCATTCGCACCGCTCAGGACGACATCGCGCGCACGCGGCGCGCTTTGCCGTATAATCCCCTGCGGGTCAGCATTTCAAGGAAGGTTCGTCTATGGAATTGATGTCAGGCAACGAAGCCATCGCCCAGGGGGCATGGGAGGCCGGCGCGCATATCGGCGCGGCATATCCGGGGACGCCCTCTACCGAGACGCTCGAGGCGTTCGCGAAGAAGGACGGCGTCTACGCCGAGTGGGCCGTCAACGAGAAGGTGGCCGTGGAGGTGGCCGTGGGCGCGTCGGCCGCCGGAGCGCGCGTGCTCACCACCATGAAGCACGTCGGCGTGAACGTGGCGGCCGATCCGCTGTTCACGGCCGCGTACTCGGGCGTGGGGGGCGGCCTGGTGGTGCTCGCGGCCGACGACCCCGGCATGTACTCGTCGCAGAACGAGCAGGACAGCCACTGGTACGCCCGCGCCGCGCACATCCCCATGCTCGATCCGGCCGACTCCGCCGAGGCGCTGCGCTTCACGCGCGAGGCCTACGACCTCTCCGAGCGCTTCGACGTGCCGGTGTTCATCCGCTCCACCGTGCGCGTGTCGCACACCAAAACCCCCGTCGAGCCCGGCGAGCGCGTCGAGGTCCCGCTCAAGCCCTACGAGAGCAACCCGGCGAAGTGGGTCATGATGCCCGCCTTCGCGAAGCCCCGCCGCAAGGTGCAGCTCGAGCGCATCGACGCGCTGCGCGCCTGGGCCGAGGAGTGCCCGTACAACGAGGTGCTCGAGCGCGGAAGCGCCGTGGGCGTGGTGTGCGCGGGCGCCGTGTGCCATCACGTGGCCGAGGCGCTGCCCGAGGCGAGCGTGTTCAAGCTCGGGTGCACCTGGCCCCTGCCGGCCGAGCGCCTGCGCGCGTTCGCCGCGGGCGTGGACGCCCTCTACGTGGTGGAGGAGGCCTCCGAATACCTGACCGAGAGCGTGCGCGCCCTCGGCGTCGAGGTGGCCCCGTTCCCCGGCGGGCTGCCGCGCGACGGCGAGCTCACGCCCGGCCTCGTGCGCGCCGCGTTCGGCCTGGAGGAGCCTGCGCACGCCGCGATGCCCGAGGGCCTGCCGGGACGCCCGCCCGCCTTGTGCGCCGGGTGCCCGCACCGCCTCGTGTTCAAGGAGCTCGCGCGCATGAAGGCCGTGGTCACGGGCGACATCGGCTGCTACACCTTAGGCGCGCTGCCTCCGCTTTCGGCCATGGACACCACCATCGACATGGGGGCGTCGGTGTCGATGTCGCACGGCTTCGAGCTGGCCTGGGCGGGCACCGAGCACCGTCCCGTCGTGGGCGTCATCGGCGACTCGACGTTCGCGCACTCGGGCCTCTCGGCGCTCATCTCCACCGTGTACAACCGCGGGGGCGGCACCGTGTGCGTGCTCGACAACCGCACGACGGCCATGACCGGCCGCCAGGGCAACCCCTTCAACGGCGAGACGCTGCAGAAGCGCCCCTCGCGCGAGCTCGACCTCGAGGGCATCGTGCGCGCCATCGGCGTGGAGGACGTGCGCACCATCGACCCCAACGACGCGCTGGCCACCCGCCGCGCCCTCAAGGAGGCAGTGGCAAACCCGGAGCTCTCGGTGCTCGTGTTCCGCAGCCCCTGCGTGCTCATCGACCGCGTGCGCAAGCCCGCCTTCGCCGTGACCGACGCATGCACGGCCTGCGGCGTGTGCTCGACGCTCGGGTGCCCGGCCATCGCGAAGGACGCCGAGGGCCATGCGCTCATCGACCCCGTCCAGTGCATCGGCTGCGGCCAGTGCGCCCAGTATTGCGCGTTCAAGGCCATCGAAGGAGGCTCCCATGAGTAACGCGACCACCGTGCTCCTCTGCGGCGTCGGCGGGCAGGGCACCATCCTCGCCGCCGACCTCCTGGCCCACGCGGCGCTGGAATCGGGCTTGGACGCGAAGGTGTCCGAGATCCACGGCATGTCCCAGCGCGGCGGCGCCGTGACCACCGTCGTGCGCTTCGGGCAGGATCCCGTGCTCTCGATGGTGAGCGACCCCGGCTGCGCCGACTGCGTGGTGTCGTTCGAGACCACCGAGGCGCTGCGCAACCTGGCCAACGTCCGCGAGGGCGGCTACCTGCTGGTGGCCGACGAGTCCATCCAGCCGCTGCCCGTGCTCATCGGCCGCGCGTCCATGCCCGAGCATCCTCAGGAGACGCTGGCTGAAGCCGGCGCCACGCTCATCCCCGCCGGCGAGATCGCCCGCGAGGTCGGCAGCCCGAAGTCGGTGAACGTCGTGCTGCTGGGGGCGCTTGCCACCCGCCTGGAGTTTCCGCAGGAGGCTTGGGAGCGCGTGATCGCGCGCCGCGTGCCGCCTAAGACCGTGGAGGCCAACCTGGCCGCGTTCCGCGCGGGGCTCGCCTTCGCGCGCGAGGCCGACGGGGCGGGGAAGGGGGCCGCGTTGTGAGCGTGCAGCAGATCAGCGTGTTTCTGGAGAGCCGCCCGGGGCATCTGCGCCGCGTGCTCGACGCGTTCGAGGAGGCCGGCGTGAGCGTGCGCGGCTACAGCGCTTCGGACACGGGCGACTACGGCATCGTGCGCTTCGTCGTGGACGACCCGGCCCGCGCCCTCGAGGTGCTGGACGGCATGGGCGCGGCCGCCACGGCCACCGACGTGCTGTGCCTGCGCCTGGACGATACGCCGGGCGAGCTCGCGCGCGTCATGGGCGTGATGGCCGACTGCGGCATCAACGTGACGTACAGCTACTCGCTCATCTCCACGTTCATCGTGCTGTCGGTGAAGGACCTGGTCCAGGCCGAGGAGCTCCTGGCGGCCCAGCCGGTGGAGCTCGTGGGGCAGGCCGACCTCGCCGCGCCGCTCGCGGCCGAGGGGCGGTGACGCGGGCATGGCCGACATGACCGTGAAGGGCGCGGCGCTGGCCGCCGCTGCGGCGGGCGACTTCTCCGACCTGCCCGTCCACAACCCGGCCGTGGAGTGCGCCTCGCGCGAGCGCATCCGCGCCATCCAGCTGGAGAAGCTCATCGCGCAGGTGGAATGGACCTACGCGCGCGTGCCGTGGTACCGCGCGCGCATGGACGAGCTGGGGGTGGCACCCGCCGACATCCGCACGCTCGATGACGTGCGCAAGCTTCCGTTCACGGACAAGTCCGTGCTGCGCGACACCTTCCCCTACGGGCTGTTCGCCGTGCCGCTCGACGAGGTGGTGGAGCTGCACGCGTCTTCGGGCACCACGGGCAAGCCCATCGTGGTGGGCTACAACCGCGCCGACATGGACATGTGGGCCGACTGCATCATGCGCCTCGTGCAGATGGCCGGCGTCGTGCCGGGCGACCGCGCGCAGATGGCGTTCGGCTACGGCATGTTCACCGGCGGCTTCGGCCTGCACTACGGGCTGCAGAAGCTCGGGTGCATGATGATTCCCGCAGGCTCGGGCAACACCGAGCGCCACATCGCCATGATCGAGGATTACGGCACCACCGTGCTCGTGGCCACGCCCTCCTACGCGCTGCACATGTGCGAGGTGGGGGAGAAGATGGGCTTCGACTGGGAGGCCTCGACGCTGCGCGTGGGGCTCTTCGGCGGCGAGCCGTGCCCGCCGGGCCTCAAGGCCGAGATCGAGCGGCGCATGCACATCGTGTGCACCGACAACTACGGCCTGACCGAGGTCATGGGTCCCGGCGTGTCGGGCGAGTGCCTGGCGTCGCGCGACATGCAGCATATCGCCGAGGACCATTTCCTGTGGGAGGTCGTCGACCCCGAGACGGGCGAGCCGGTGCCGGAAGGCGAGATGGGCGAGCTCGTGCTCACGCCTTTGGGGAAGCAGGCCATCCCGGTGCTGCGCTACCGCACGCACGACCTCACCCGCGTCGTGTGCGAGCCCTGCGCCTGCGGCCGCACGACGGCGCGCATGCAGAAGGTGCGCGCGCGATCCGACGACATGCTCATCATCCGCGGCACGAACGTGTTCCCGAGCCAGGTGGAGGACGTGCTCGCCGGCATCGAGGGCGTCACGCCGCACTACCGCATCGTCGTGGACAACGAAGGCGGCCTCGACCGCATGGCCGTGCACGTGGAGCTCAAGCCCGAGGCGTTCAGCGACTCCTTCGAGGACATGGAGTGCCTGCGCCGCTCCATCGAGGAGCGCCTGAAGGGCGTGCTCCTGGTAGGCGTGCGTGTGAAGCTGGTGGAGCCCGGCGGCATCGAGCGCTCCCTCGGCAAAACCAAGCACGTCGAGGACCTGCGGAAGTAAAGGCGGCGCGCCTCCGGCGCTTCTTTGGAAGAAAGACACGCAGGTTGTCGTCCTGGACAGGCGAGACGAACGGGTTGTCATCCTGAGCGAAGGCCGAAGGCCGTAGTCGAAGGATCCCGTGCGGCGTTAGCAGGAAACGTCACAGCTATCGCCGCACGGGATCCTTCGACTACGCTCACTGCGTTCGCATCGCTCAGGATGACAAACAAGGGGATATCGATGGCTCAAGCGAACGACTATAGCGTCTACATCATGAGCAACCCTCGTCGCACGGTGCTCTACATCGGCGTGACCAACGATCTCGAACGGCGCGTTGCCGAGCATAAGTCGCATGCCTACAAAGGGTTCACCGACCAGTACAACGCAACCGACTTGGTGTACCACGAAACCTGCGGCCGCATCGATGACGCCATCGCTCGCGAGAAGCAGCTCAAGGGCTGGACGCGGCGAAAGAAGGAAGCGCTCGTCGAGCGGCTTAACCCCGATTGGCGAGACCTCTCCACGTCTCCCTCGAGAGGCCCTGTCGTGGGACGGTTCGCGCCTTCTCCTACGGGGCGGATGCATGCGGGGAACGTGTTCGCGGCGCTCGTGGCGTGGCTCGTGGCGAAGTCGCAGGGCGGGCGCATCGTCTTGCGCATCGAGGATTTGGATGCGGAGCGGTCGAAGCCGCAGTTCGTCGACGCGGTGCAGCGCGATTTCGAGCGGCTCGGGCTCACGTGGGACGAAGGCCCCTTCTTCCAGCACGACCGCCAAGAAGCCTACCGTGCGGCCTTCGACTCGCTCGTCGAGCGTGACCTGGTGTATCCCTGTTTCTGCACGCGGGCCGACCTGCATGCGGCCTCGGCGCCGCATCGAGGCGAGAAGCCGGTGTATCCCGGCACGTGCCGCACCCTGACGTCGGCCGAGCGCGCCGCCCGCGCCCTTGAGCGCACGCCTGCGCAGCGCCTCGTCGTGCCCGACGCAGACGTCTCCTTCATCGACCAGGTGCAGGGGCCGTATTCCCAGAACCTCGCGCGCGATTGCGGCGACTTCCTCGTGAGGCGCTCGGACGGCGCGTTCGCCTACCAGCTGGCCGTCGTCGTGGACGACGCGGCGCAGGGCGTGAACTCCATCGTGCGCGGCGTCGACCTTCTGTGCTCGACGCCGCAGCAAATCCACCTGCAAGAGCTGCTCGGCCTGCCGCATCCCGACTACGCGCACATCCCGCTGCTCGTGGCCGAGCTGAACCGGCGGCTCTCGAAGCGCGACAAGGACGCCGCCCTCGACGAGCTGATCGCCCGCTTCAAGACGCCCGAGGCCGTCATCGGCCACATCGCCGGCATCACCGGCCTCGCGCCCACAAGCGAGCCCGCCACCCCCGAGGAGCTGCTGCGAACCTTCGACCTCGCCGCCCTCCCCGCAACCTTCCCCGACCTCGTCCAGGTGCAGTGGCGGTAGGCTTTCAAACGATAAGGGTGCAGATGATCTCGGCAGCCAGGACGGCGAGCATGGCGATGGCTAACATGGCGGCACGACGCGCATCGAGGACGTATTCTCCGGCAAGCTCCGAGCTTTCGCCTACTGCGGAGCTCGCGATCTTGAACTCGCGCCGCGACGTCGCGACAAGCCAGCTGCCTCCCACGAAAACGCAAGCGGCCAAGATGGCAGACACCATATCGAGGTTCACAGCAAAGCCGCTCAGCGCGCTGAAAGCTGTGATTCCAAGCGCGCCGGCGAGTGCGACCACCCATACCAGGTAGACGAGGGCAGCGCGCCTGCCCTTGCGCCTTTGGAGGTTCTCGGGCCTCTCGTCGGCGAGGTAAGTCAAATCTGAGAATGCGAGCCACTTCCCGCGCCAATTCTTCCAGGCTGTCACCAGCAACAGCGCGATAATGGGAATGAAGATGACGCATCCGACGATCAGGCTTCCGTACCTACCCATGGCGCGCTCCCTTCGACCGGCGTTTCCCTCAGCATACTCCGCGTCGGCGAGCAGGGCAAGACGACGCGAGGGAAGGCACGCGCAGGGGAGGGGTGCGTTGGAGCGCTTCGCTCGGGATGACGAGATGCGCGCTGTTCTACGACAGGAACAGCGACGCGACTTGAGTCAGAACAAATGTTTCACGTGAAACATTTAATGACTTGGAACATCATGGACACAATCGGCCTTCGGGACTGATTTTTCGTTCGGTGCTCTTGGCTCGGCTTCCCGCCACCTGGAGTTTCTCCATGGCAAGGCGGGATCGGTGCGAAAAAATCAGTCCCGAATGGCGATTTTGTCCACGTCTTCTCCTGCAAGCGGCGGGCCTGCGATCGCGGGATTCTTCGACTCGCTCCGCTCGCTCAGAATGACAAAGAGAGGGTCCGCTCCACTTGCTCAGGATGGCAGCGAGGCCTCCACCTGGGGATTCATCGTGCGTCATCCTCGGCTCACGCATTTTGCGTGAGGTGTGGGGTCACAATTTCTTCACATTTCATCCATAGTGCGGATTGGCGCGGAGCGTCTTCCTTCTTAGAGTCGGCGGTGTCGAGACGAATGCAGGCGACACCGAAGGGGGAGGTGGACATGCAGGACGCATGGACCGATCAGGGGATGCCGCTCGAGGCCGAGTCCGAGGACAACGGCCTCGCCGAGCCGGCGGATACCGACGTCGCTCCCGAGGAGGAGGCACCCGTCGAGCTCACGTTCGACGAGAAGCTCTTCCTGCTCGAGGAGGCCGTCACGAAGCACCCGCTCAACCGCGAGGTGCTCTACAAAACGCTCGCGTACTGCGCCGAGGAGCGCACGCTGCAAGACCTCGAGGCGAAGATCGCCTCCTGGCCCGAGTTCAAAACCGCCACCCAGAACCAGGCGCGCATGGCCGACACCCTGGTGCGCGCCCACGGCCTGGAGCGCATCGAGCGCGACGCCGATGGCGAGCCCATCACTCCGGAGCAGAAGGAGGGCCTCGACGAGGACGCGATCGACGACCTCGTGCAGTCCGTCTCCTTCCGCGCCACCGACGTGGGCGCTCGCTTCGTGGAGCAGCACCGGCCTCGCGCGCGCCTGGTGGAGCTCTTGCAGCTCGCGCCCGAGCGCGCGGGCACCTACATCGAGCTCTTGGAGTTCACCGCCGAGAAGCCCCGCTCCTACGGCGAGATCTCGGAGCTCCTGCGCGGCCGCCCCGTCCTAGAGACGGTCATCGACGGCACGCGCCACACCATGCAGCCGAGCGTTTTCGTGGACAAGCTGGAGCGCGCTGGCGCTCTCGTTTGGAAGGAAGGTTGGAGCCTGACGGAGGAGGGGGAAGCATTTCTGCAAGATCTGAGGGCAAGCGATCAGGGATAACGAACAAGGAGAAAGGTTGAGAACATGGCGGAAACCACGTTGACACGCCGAAGCTTCGTCAAAGCGTCCGCGTTGGCAGGCGCAGCGGCAGCGTTCGGCGCCTCGATGGCCGGCTGCGTGCAGGAGACCCCGAAGGAGGAGGCGCCCGCCCAGCAAAGCGGCGGCGGCGACCCGAACGAGGGCCTCGTCGCGATGAAGACCTCGTGCCACGGCTGCATCCAGATGTGCCCGGCCATCGCATACCTGAAGGACGGCGTCGTCGTGAAGCTCGAGGGCGACCCCGACGCGCCCGTGAGCCGCGGCAGCCTCTGCATCAAGGGCCTGAACCAGCTGCACACCATGTACAGCCCGCGCCGCGTGCTGCATCCGCTGCGCCGCGCCGGCGAGCGGGGCGAGAACAAGTGGGAGGTCATCAGCTGGGACGAGGCCGTCGAGGAAGCGGCGACGCACATCTGCGACGCCATCGACAAGTACGGCCCCTACGCGTTCTTCGCGAGCGTGGGCGGCGGCGGCTCCTACTCGTTCATGGAGGCCATGACGCTGCCGATGGCGTTCGGCTCGCCCACGGTGTTCGAGCCGGGCTGCGCGCAGTGCTACCTGCCGCGCTGGAGCCTGTCCAAGCTCTTCTACGGCGGCAACGACCAGTCCATCGCCGACAACGCCGTGCAGGAGATCTTCCGCACGGGCGACGCCAACAAGACCGAGGCCGTGGTGCTCTGGGGCGCCCAGCCCTCCGTGAGCCAGACGGCCGAGTCCGGCCGCGGCATGGCCGAGCTGCGCGCCATGGGCGTGAAGACCGTCGTCGTCGACCCCAACTTCTCGCCCGATGCGGTGAAGGCCGACGTATGGCTGCCGGTGCGCCCGGCCACCGACACGGGCCTGCTTCTGTGCTGGTACCGCTACATCTTCGAGAACAAGCTCTACGACGAGCAGTTCACCAAGTTCTGGACGAACCTGCCGTTCCTCATCGACCCGGACACGAAGCTGCCGGTGAAGGCGACCGAGCTTTTCCCCGACTTCCAGCAGACGACGCCCGAGAACACGCCTGCCTACGTGTGCTACGACCTGAAGACGAGCGCGGTGGCGCCCTTCGAGTACTCCGCGCCCGCTGACGCCACGGTCGACCCGGAGATCTTCTGGACCGGCGAGTTCAACGGCAAGACGTACAAGACGGCCGGCCAGATCTACAAGGAGGAGGCCGAGCCCTGGACGCTCGAGCACACCGCCGAGAACTGCTGGCTTCAGGCCGACAAGATCGAAGAGGCCATCAAGATCTACACGAGCGCGGGCGTGGCCGGCATCGCCAACGGCGTGGCGTCGGACATGACCGAGTCCGCCAGCCAGGTGCCGCTCGGCTGCATGGGGCTCGACTCCATCATGGGCTACGTGAACAAGCCCGGCTGCACCATGACGCAGTACGGCGCGGGCAACAAGCCCATGGCGCGCCCCGTCACCTTCAACAACGGCTTCGGCGGCATGTTCTCCGACATGTACGGCATCGGCGCGGTCATCGGCATGTCCGACGCCGAGAACGAGGCGCGCATCAAGAAGCTGGGCGAGGAGAACCCGCAGCAGAAGCTGGCCAACCAGCTGCTCGTCGACCGCCTGGGCATGAAGGACCACAAGGGCCTCTACGCCTGGTGCCACAGCCACATCCCCACGGTGCGCCAGGCCATCGCCACGGGCGAGCCGTTCAAGCCGCGCGTGTGGTTCGACATGTCCGGCAACAAGCTGGCCATGCTCGGCAACGCGAAGTCGTGGTACGACGTGTTCCCCGAGGTGGACTTCATCATCGGCCAGTACCCCATGCTCACGTCGTTCCACATCGAGGCCGCCGACCTAGTATTCCCCGTGCGCGAGTGGCTCGAGGAGCCCATGGTGAACATGACGCAGCTCAACACCCAGTGGCTGCAGAACGAGTGCGTGCACATCGGCGAGACGGTGTCGCACTCCATCCCGGCCGCGCAGGTGGTGGCCAAGTGCAAGGAGAAGATGGGCGGCCAGCTGCCGGGCCTCGTGCCGGGCTACCTGGGCAGCGCCACCGAGGAGGAGGTCAAGGCCGGCGTCGCCGAGACGCTGCACGCCCCCAGCTGGGACGAGCTCGTAGCGAACACCGACAAGTACGTGCCCTACGTGACGCCCGAGGACGAGTACTTCGGCTACAACCAGCACGAGACGGTGGTGGACGACGGGCTGCCGGCGGGCTTCGGCACCGAGTCGCGCAAGATCGAGGTGTACTGCCAGATCCTGCTGCGCATGTCTCGCACGGGCTACCCGTTCTGCTACCCGGAGCCGCAGGAGGCCTGCGCCGACTACAGCCCCATCTGCTCCTACATCGAGCCGGCTGAGAGCCCGCTTTCGGACGAGGAGTACCCCTTCGTGCTCACGTCGGGCCGCGTGCCGTACTTCCACCACGGCACGATGCGCCACGCGGCGCTGTCCCGCGAGCTGTACCCCACGGCGGAGATCCGCATCAACCCGGCCAGCGCCAAGGAGCTCGGCATCGAGCACATGGACTGGGTGAAGGTGACGAGCCGCCGCGGCGAGGTGCACGCGCGCGCCTATCTCACCGAGGGCGTGCACCCCAAGACCGTATGGATGGAGCGCTTCTGGAACCCCGAGTGCTACGACGAGTCCCAGGCCAACCCCACGGCCGGCTGGCGCGAGTGCAACGTGAACGTGCTCACGAAGAACGACGCCCCCTTCAACGAGGTGTACGGCTCCTACACCAACCGCGGCTTCACGGTGAAGATCGAGAAGTCCTCCAAGCCCGCGAACATCTGGGTGGAGCCCGAGGAGTTCGCGCCGTTCCTGCCCACTGAGGCAATGCTGTCCGAAGCCCAGACGAAGGATGTGTTCTGATGAGAAACTGCCTGGACATCGATCTCGACCGCTGCAGCGGCTGCGATAGCTGCGTGGCGGCCTGCAAGCTTGAGAACAACGTCGACTTGGGCGTGTACTACAACCACGTGCACGCCGTGGGGCCCGTGGGCACCTTCCCGGATATCCAGCAGTACTGGATCCCCATCCAGTGCCAGCAGTGCGAGAACCCGGGCTGCATCGAGGTGTGCCCGACGGGCGCGTCCTACCGCGACGAAGCCACGGGCGTCGTGCTCGTGAACGCCGAGGAGTGCATCGGCTGCGAGTCGTGCCTCACCGGCTGCCCGTACAACGCGCGGCAGCTCAACCCCAACACCAACAAGGTGGAGAAGTGCACGCTGTGCTTCCAGCGCCATGAGGCCGAGAACTGGGAGCCGGCCTGCGTGCACAACTGCTGCTGCGGCGCGCGCTACTTCGGCGACCTCGACGATCCCGAGAGCCCTGCCGCCAAGGCGGTGGCCGCGGCCGGCGCCGAGAACTGCCACCAGCTGGCCGACGAGCACGGGTTGAAGCCGTCGACGGTGTACATCCTCTCCGCGAAGACCGCGAAGTGGCAAGACGATCCGGAGACGACCGACCGCTACGTGAAGGCGTAGCCCGACCGTCTCGCATTCCGAACATCCCCGGCGGGCCGACCTCCCTCCCCAGGTCCGCCGGGGCTCCCGTCCTCACGTGGCGGGATTCGCCGGGGAGGGAGGAGAGGGGGATGCATCATGGCAGAAGGAGCCGCATACGCCGACATCGTCTCCGCGCTCGAGGGGCGCGCGGCGTTCTATGATATGCTCGCGGCGCTCTACTTCAAGCCGCTTTCGGCCGAGCAGGTGGATGCGATCGCGAGCGCGGACCTCGCCGCCTACGCCGATGTGAACGAGCTGTTCGCCGAGGGGCTGCACGACATCGAGCGCTCGCTGGCCAAGCGCGACTCCGGCACGCGCCAGGAGCTGGCGGTGGACTTCACCGCCGCGTTCGCCGGCACGTCGTCGTGGGAGGGCCGCTACGCCGTGCCCTACGAGTCGGTGTTCACCAGCGACGAGGGGCTCCTGTTCCAGGAGTCCTACCATGAGGTATACCGCCTGTTCAGGCAGCAGGGCGTCAAGCGTGCCGAGGGGCTCGACTACCCCGACGACCACCTGACGTTCATCTGCGGGTTCCTCGCCGTCCTGTCGAGGCGCGCCATCGAGGCGCTCGAGGCGGGCGACGCGGCCGGAGCGCGCGAGCAGGTGGAGCTCTCGCAGGCGGTGCTGCGCGACCATGTGCTGGCGTGGTTCGACGACTTCGAGGAGCTGGCGCTGCGCATCCTCAAGACCCGCTTCTACCGCGGCGTGCTCAAGATGAGCAAGGGCTTCTTCCTGCTCGACGCCGAGGTGCTATCCGAGATGGGGGAGGAGTTGGAAAGGCTATGACGTTCGCGCTCGTCCTTCTGTGCACCGTGGCGGCGTGCTTCGCGCTGCGCAACCCCCTGAAAGCGTGCCCGATGGCATTCTACGCGCTGTCGGTCGCCGTCGACGCGGCCTTCGTGGCCGGGACGGCGTTCGGCATGCCCCGCGAGGTATGGAGCATGTTCTTCATCCTCATCCAGAAGTGCCTGCTGCCGCTCGCGCTGTTCGTGGTTGTCATGTACATCGGCGTGCTGCCGCGCGAGTCGCGGCCCTACGCCTGGCTCAAGCCCGTGCGCGCGGAGCTCTCCATCGTGGCGTGGATCCTCTCGCTCGGGCACATGGCCGTCTATCTCGCGTCCTACCTGCCGCGCATCCTGGCGGGCGGCCCCTTCAACGTGAACGTGACGGTGTCGTTCGCCGTGGCCGCCGTGCTGCTCGTGCTGCTGCTCCTCCTCGGCGTGACCTCGTTCAACTTCGTGAAGAAGCGCATGCGCACCGAATCCTGGAAGAAGCTCCAGCGCCTGGCGTACCCGTTCTTCGCCCTCACCTACGTGCACCTGCTGCTGATGCTCGCGCCCTCCGCGCTGCGCGGCGGCATTGCCGCGGAAGCGAGCGTTGCGGTATACTCCATCGTGTTCATCGGCTACTTCGTGCTGCGCCCCGTGCGCGCGGCCCTCGATCGGAGGGCGCGCCGCGCGACCTGAGCGCGACGGCGCGGCCGCAAGGGGAGGGCGCAGGGGTTCGGCGTCCGCACGGGGGAGGGAGCCTGCGGCTTCATGCAGACGTTTTAAGGAAGCTCGTCAAGGCGTGCCCGTCGCTGCCGTGCCTCTCGCTCGGCATCTGGCTCGCCTGGGCCTATATCGCCTACAGCGGCACGGCGTGGCTGTCCGACACCGAGGTGGACGGCGCGAACATCTCCACCATGTACATCGTGTCGACGATCACGTTCGGCATCGCTCTTCTGGCCTCCACGTTCCGCGCGGCCCCGGCGCGGCGGCTCCTGGCGCGTCCCGCCTTCGTGGCGGCCGGCGGGGCGCTCGCATCGCTCGGCTGCGCCGTCATCATCGCCGTGGGGCCGTACTACCTGTACTACCTGCTGCCCTACGGGGTCATCCGCGCCGCTTTCTACCTGGGCTGCGGCCTGACCGGCCTGGGCACGGCGGTCATCGGCCTCAAGTGCGGCGAGCTGTTCGGCAGGCTCGCGCCGCGCAAGGCCATCCTCTATGCGGCGCTCTCGCACATCGTGCTCGCGCTCGTGTACTTCACCGTCATCGGATCGCCCGCTTGGCAGCCCGTCCCCGGCGGCCCCTCGCTCGCAGGCATCGTGTCGTTCGTGGGCATGCCGCTCGCGGCGGCACTCGCAGCGTGCCTGTCGTTCGTCGAGCGGCATGAGGGGCGCGAGGAGGCTCCGCAGGCATGCTCGGAGAGCCGCGCGAGCTTCCCGCGGTCGTTCTGGAAGCTGGTGGCGGTCACGCTCGTGTTCTCGTTCGTGGTGGTGGCGCTGAGATCGATGCTGGTGGAGGTGTCGCCGGTCGACGTCACGCTGGAGAGCACGCGCCTCGTCATGCTGCTGCGCATGCTCATGGCGCTCGCCTTCGCGGCGGCGGCCATCGGCGTGGAGGGCGAGCGCTTCGACTTCGGCAAGATCTACTCGGTCATCATGGCCGCCGTGGTGGCGCTCATCGCGTTCTGCCCCATCGTGGGCGTGACGCATTTGGGCTGGAGCCAGCTCGTGACGTTCCTCTCGGCCGTGTTCGAGTTCGTGCTGTGGTGCATCCTCGCGTTCGTGGTGTACCAGCGCCGCATCTCGGCGGTGCTCGTGTTCGGCTTCGGCTACGGCGCGTTCATGCTGGGCTCGGGCGCGGGCTGGGCCGCCGGCGTGCACCTGTTCCCGCAGGTGGCGGCCACGTCGAACTCGCTCGTGCTGTTCGGCGCCCTCGCGTTCGCCGTGCTGGCGTGCGCGTTCCTGCTGTTCTCGGAGAAGGAGTTCGACCGGCTGTTCAAGACCGAGGAGGACCCCGAGACGTCGCTCGACGACCTTCTGGGAGACGAGCTGCCCGCTCCCTTCTCCGACGAGGCCGCCGTCAAGAAGGGGAGGTTCGGCCAGGCCATCGACCAGATCGCCGAGGAGGCCTGCCTCTCGCCGCGCGAGAAGGACGTGCTGCGCTGCCTGGCCATGGGCTACGACAGCGGCGCCGCGGCCAAGCGGCTGCAGGTATCGTGGAACACCGTGCGCACCCACACCCGCAACGTCTACGCCAAGCTCGACGTGCACTCCAAGCAGGAAGTCATCGACCTCGTAGATGCGGCGACGAAACGACTGTGACTCATCCTGAGCGGGGGCGAGGGAAGCGGCTGGGTCGCGAACGGATGTTTCACGTGAAACACTTAATGATCGGGAGCATCATGGACAAAATCGGCCTTCGGGACTGATTTTCCGTCCGGTACTCTTGGCTCGGCTTCTCGCCACCTGGGGTTTCTCCGTGGTGAGGCGAGATCGGCGCGACAAAATCAGCCCCGAGGGCCGATTTTGTCCACGTCTCCTCCTGCAAGCAGTGGGCGGCAGCGAGATCCTACGATTCGCTTCGCTCGCTCAGGCAATCTGCGCCATGTCGATATTGGATCAACAGCGGATGGCTCGGTTGGCGCACAAATAGCGGCTTCGTGCGAGAGTCCGAGCGGCCATACGCCTGTCGGAAGACGTTTGGCCGCGAGCGTTGACGACGTTTTCCCTGTTCATGAGATGAGGCATCTCGCTGCTTGCAGCGCGGGTTTCGCACGAGGGAGATTTTTGCGCATCGGTGGGCGATTTTGCTGCAAGCCCGGCACGATCACGCGAACAGGAGGGACTCCGCGGTGAGGATGATGCAGCAGGCGAGGAGCAGGATCAGCAGGCGCGCGCCCTCCTTCTTGAAGCGGGTCTGGAAGCTCTGATCCGTCCGGCCGCCGAAGAGCGTCCACACCACGGCCGCGCAGAACGCGACGAGGGCGACGGCATTCAGGAGCTGGGCGGTCTGCGCGAACGCGGGCACCTCGAGCACGGCGGCCATCTCGGAGGCCATGAGCGTGCCCGTCACGGCGAAGCAGGCCACGAGCACCCACGAGGCTCGCTGGCCCGTGCGGGCGGTGCCCTCGGGGTAGAACGTGCCCTTCTTGGCCTTCTCAGGCTCGGCGATCAGGAACAGCCAGCGGCCGTTGTACAGCTGCACCGCCAGAACCGCCGCCGCCACGAGCAGCACCACGCCCAGCACCAAGCGCGCGATAGCCATGTCGTCCCCCTGCCTCGTTCGTTCTCGTCAGGTGAGAGTATACGGCAAGAAGGGAGCTGCGGCCACCTCGGGCTGTCGCCGCGCGGGATCCTTCGACTCGCTTCGCTCGCTCAGGATGACAAGAGGGCCGCCCTGCGCTCAGGATGACAAGGAGGGGCGCCCTACGCGCTCCGCTCAGGCAAAAAACATCACGCGAGGGCGGCGAGCATGCCGACGGCGGCCACGACCGCCAGCACGGCCAGCATGAACACGATGGTGCGCATGTGCAGGTGGTCGAGGCGCGCCGTACGGGCACGAGCCGCCGCGGCGTTCTCGGCACCCTCCGGGCGCTCGGGACGCTGCACGATGAAGAACCAGGCCACGACCGCGATGAGCGCGACGAAGGCGACGTTGTTGGCGAACGTCGCGACCGAGGCCAGGCCGGCCGCTCCGGCGAGCCCTGCCGCCAGGAACAGCGCGAGCGTGGCCATGAGCGCGCAGCCGACGGCCAGCACGACGACCATGCGGCGGGCAAGCGTCCGGAGCCCCGCTTCGTCCTCAGGCGAGCGGGCCGCCTCGGCCGCAAGCAGCTCGAGCCACGATCCGCGCCAGAACATGGCGCCGACGACGGCGAACGCGGCCAGCGCGACGAGGGTTGCCGCAAGGGCGGCGACGGTTGCCTCCATGGTTACTCCTTCGCTTTCAGATGACGAGCACGGCGCCGCTCGCCAGGATGCCGGCCGCGTAGAACGCCCCGAGCGCGACGTTCACGCCGCACACCTGGGCCATCGCGCCGATGCGCGAGGCGGGAACGAGCGGATTGGACAAGAGAGCCTTGAGCAGGGGATAGGATGCGAGCAGCATGAACGGGGCCACCACGAGCCCGTTGGAGAAGAACGCGGCGAGCAGGACGACGACGGCCGCCACCCAGGCGTACACCGCGCCGTGGTAAAGCCGCCGCGCGCGTTCGCGCCCGAGCAGCACGGGCAGCGTCCGGCGGCCCGACTCCACGTCCTTCTCGATGTCGCAGGTGTTGTTCGTGAGCATGATGAGCCCCACGCCCAGGATGGTGGGCACCGCCCACAAAAGCGCGCGCAGGTCGAAGACGCCGGTCAGGGCCTGGTAGCAGGCGAGCGGGATGAGCCCGCCCATCACGAGCCCGCTGGCAAGCTCGCCCACGGGCAGATACGACAGCGGCGTCTTGCCGGCGGAGTACAGAACGACGATGGCCGCGCCCACGCCGCCGATGGCGAGCGGGATCCACCCGGCGATCCAGATGACGTAGGCCCCGATCGCGAACGCCGCCGCGAGGAACCCGATCGCCAGCGCGAGCGCCGCGCGCGGATCCACGTTGTTGTACACCAGCACGGCATCGGTGGGGTCCACGTTGTCGTCGGCCGAGTCCGCGCCCTTCACGTAGTCGTAGTAGTCGTTGAACGTGTTCACGGCGGCCTGCATGAGCACGCAGATGACCAGCAGCGCGCACGCCATCGTCGCCGACACGGCCGGTGCCGTCACCGCGGCCGCCGCCAGCGCGACGAGCGCGGGCAGGATGGCTGCGGGCCAGGTGTGGGGCGCGGCCAACTGCACGGCCATGCGCGGCGTGAGCCGGCCGAAGCCGCCCGCCGCCTCGGGTTCCTCCGCTATCTCGCGCGCCTCTGCGCTCATGCTCCGCTTCCTTTCCCCTCGTCGTAGCGGTTGCGCCGCCCGGACAGCCACGTGGGCGGCGCGGGCTTGAACCGCTTGATGGTCTCGTTCTTGAGGATGCCGCCCAGCGAGCCGATGGTCTGCCAGATGAAGCTCTTCGTCTCGGCGTCCAGCTTCGAGCGCGCGCCGAGCACCTGGCGCGTGTTCGCGAACAGCTTCTCCTGGAACTCGGCCCACGACGCGGCCTCGGTGGACGCCAAGAGCTCGTAGATGGTATCGATGAAGCGCTCGCGCTCCTCGGGCGCCTTGCTGCGCAGCCACGCGTCGAGCGCCTCGTCGAAGAACACCGCCGTGGGGTTGAGCGCCTCCTGGTACACGAAGTCGTCGCCCTCGGTCTGCCAGGTGAACGGCTCGTGCTGGAACACCGACAGCGCCGAGGACACCACCACGCGGAAGTCCGCGCGCCGCTCGAGGATCATGCCGAACGCCGAGGACTCGGGCACCGTCTTGTGCAGCAGCGCGCAGAACCGCACGTCATCGATGCGCGGCGAGGGATCCTCCAAAAAGGACGGCCCGTCGTGGTTGTACACGCCCTCGAGGCGCGCGTAGGCGCCCTCGTCCACCGTGAGCGCCGCGTACTCGGCGAGGTTGCCGCCCTTGGAGTGCCCGCCCAGGATGAGCGGCCCGCCGAAGGCCGAGGCAACGCCCGAGACGTAGGCCGCCGCCGTGCGCTGGGAGGGGATCACCCGCTTGAAGCACAGGTTGAAGTCCTCCTTCCAGCCGGCGAAGCTGCCGTCGGTGCCGCGGAAGGCCAGGTAGGCCGTCTCGCCCGCGGCGGCGGGGAAGAACAGCGTCACCGCCGAGAACTGCTTCTCCACCGCTTCGGAGAGCTCGTTGGCGTAGAAGGCGACGCGCACGTCGCGCATGCGCCGGCTCGCTGAGAGCACGTGCAGGAAGTCCCGCGTGTCCTTCGCGTCCTCCATCCAGCTGTGCGCCGTGAGCGCGTCCCAGTCGGCGAGCATCACCACGTCGTGCAGCAGGACGCGCTCGCCGGGCTCCGCGGGCAGGCAGGGGGCCTCCTCGTAGTTCAGATAGGCCAGCGTGGAGAAAACGAGCGAGTCCACCGGGTTAAACGGTGATTCCGCGAAGGTTCGCTGCTCCTCGGCCATATACGCTACGATATTCCTCATGCCGTCATTGTAGCCGATCGGAAAGGACGGGTGCCCGGACCATGCGGGTTTGCACGCCAATAACCATACGCTATGCCGAAACGGACATGATGGGCATCGTCTACCACGCGAACTACCTGCTGTACTTCGAGGACGCGCGCACCGCCTTCCTCGAGGCTATCGGGTTCCCGTACTCCAAGATCGAGGAGGCGGGCTTCATATCGCCCGTGGTCAGCTTCACCTGCGACTACGGCGAGCCCTTGCGCTACGGCGACATCGCCATCGTGCGCACGCGCGTCGTCTCCTCGCGTCCGACGAAGACCGTCTACGCCTACGAGGTGTTCAAGCAGGGCCAGGACCTCGATGCGGCGAAGCCCTGCTGCACGGGACGCAGCACCCACTGCCTCGTGGACGCGGAGACGTTCAAACCCGTGAGCGTGAAGCGCGCCCTGCCCGGGCTCTACGCGCGCTACGCCGAGGTGCTCGAGCCCGAGGACGGGGAGGGGAGCGCCCGATGAGCGCCTCCGCTGCTGGCCGCGCACGGGCCGCGTGAGGCTGCCTGTGGACCTCGCCATCCTCGATTTCATCCAGGAGCGCCTGCGCACGCCCCTGCTCGACGACGTCATGATCGCGCTCACGCATCTGGGCGACCTCGCGCTCGTCTGGCTCGTCGCGGGCGCCGTGCTCCTCGCGCAGCCGAAGCGCCGCCAGTACGGCGCGGCCGTGATACTCGCCGTGGTCGCCACGGCCGCCATCGGCATGCTCGTGCTCAAGCCGCTGTTCGACCGCCCGCGGCCCTTCGTCGCGCACGAGTTCCTCGGGCTGCTCGTCCCGCCGCCCCTGGGCACGTCGTTCCCGTCGAACCACTCGATGGTGTCCTTCGCCGCCGCCACCGCCATCTGCTGCATCCCGGAAGGCGGGCGCGGCGTGAAGGCCGTGAAGACCGGCGCGCTCGTCGTGGCGGCGCTCATCGCCATCTCGCGCATCTACCTGTACGTGCACTACCCGAGCGATATCCTGGTGGGCGCGATCGTGGGCGTGGGCCTGGGGCTCGCCTCCGTCTGGGTCGTCAAGCGCCTTTGGAGCCTGCGCGGGCGGGGGAGCGGCGGCACGGGGCCGGACGGCGGCTAGGAGGCCTTCTTGCGCCCGCGCTTCGGGGCGGGCTTCTCGGGCTCCTGGGCGGCCGCCTCCTTCGCACCCTCGCCGTCGCCTTCGTCCTCGCGGGCCTTCAAGCTGGCGGCGAGCGCGTCCATGAGGTTGATGATGTTGGAGGGCTGCGCGGCGGGCTCTGCGGCCACCACCTGCTTGCCGGCGATCTTGTTCTGGATGAGGTCCATGAGCTTCTCCTGGTAGGAGTTCTTGAACCGCGCGGGGTCGAAGGGCTCGGTCATGCTTTCCACCAGGCGCTTCGCCATGTCGAGCTCGGCATCGGCCACGTCGGGGTGCTCGAGGGACTTGGGGATGTCCTTCACCTCGCTCGCGTAGTGCAGCGTCATCATGACCAGGTCGTCCTCGTAGGGGATGAGCGCGATGGGGGTCTCGGAGTTGCCGAGCACCGTGGTGCCGATGGCTATCTTGCCCTCGTCCACCATCGCGCGGCGCAATAGCTCGAGCGCCTTCTCGCCGCCGGGCTGCGCCACCAGTTGGTAGGGCTTCTCGAAGTAGATGGGCGGCACCTCGGCGAAGTCAGAGAACTGCACGATCTTGAGCGAGCGGTCCGCCGCGCTCTTGACGGCGTCGAGCTCCTCGTCGGAGACGACGACGTACTTGCCCTTCTCGTACTGGTAGCCGCGCACGATGTCGTCGGGCCCCAGCTCACGCTTGCAGTCGGGGCACGTCTTCACGTAGCGCACGCGCTTCATCGTGTCCTTCGCCAGCTGGTTGAACCGCACGGCGTCGTCCTGGGTGGCCGCGAACATCTCGATGGGGATGTACACGAGGCCGAACGCGATGGCGCCCTTCTTTCCGGCCATGGCCGCACCTTCCTTTCCGTCTGCGACGCGGTTGGGGAAGACCGATCGTAGCGCGCCTGCAGGGCGCGGCGGGGCGGCGGGGAAGGGCCGGGGGCGAACTGCAACGTGCTTGTTGACGCACGTCATCCGAATACGCAAGGAGCCGGCGCGTGGACGGCTCCTTGCGTTAGAACTGTGCGCTGTCACGCAAGGCGTCGAACGAGCGATGCGCACCAAAGGACGCCCGCGAAGCACAACAGCGAAATCACGTATCCCATGACTCCTCCTTGCATCCAGACCGCGAGCCGTACGGCTCGCAGAGAGGATATCAGTCAGGCGGCGCGGCCCGGCACCCCTCGCGCCAACGGTTACCGAACGGTGGTTGAACCGTTACCGCGCCGCGCGATCCCCTAATTCGAGAACAACGCGTTGGACAGGGCGTGCTGGGCGTCGGCCGTGGGGGTCCAGACGTTGTCCTTGCGCTCGAACGTGAGCGCCACCGGCGCCGTCTCGGTCGCAGGCACTGCGGCGATGGCGTCCATGATGGTCTGGCCGAGCTTCTGGTTGAGCTCCTCCTCGCTGAGATCGGCGAGCGACTCGTCGCCGGCGAGCTCAGCCGAGGCCGCCTCAAGCGCATCGGTGTAAGCCGCGAAGCTCTTGCAGGTGAGCGTGACCGTGGCCGTGGCAGCATCCCCGTTCACCGTCACGTCGTCGATGCGGTAGTCGAAGCCGCCCAGATAGGTGCTCACGAACTCCTTGGCGTCGATGCCGAAGTCAGCGAGCTGCTCCACCCCTGCGGACGCGGCGAGCTCGTCGACGAGGCTCGCATCGAGGTTCTTCAGGCTGTCGAGCTCCTTGGTCACCCCTTCGCGCACCACCTCCTCGGCGCTCGGGCCGCAGCTCACGAGCGCGAAGGCCCCGAACGCCAGCAGCGCCGCCACCAGCAGCCCGGCGAGCCCCCTCTTGATTCGAACCATGCTCCCTCTCCTCTCCTTATGAAAAGCGCGTGGTGCAAGCATACGGCATAGAAGCGCATCCGTCTATGCCGAGCAGCCCGAGGAAGGGCGCGCAGTCAACCGCCGGTTCAACAAAGAAGCTCCAGCAGCCTGACACTTACGTTAGAGTTACTCTAAGAGGCTTCCGTTTATCGCTTTGCAACGCGATAGTGGAGAACAGGGGCTCTGAAGCAACGCTGCACGCGCATCATGCTTCTTCCGCACAAAAAACCTCGGCGTGAAAGGATCCCGGCGGGCCGAGCAGCCTCCGGTTTTTCGCGACCTGGGAAAACGCTGGAAGCCTTCCGCTCAGGGGAGCCGATGCGCGTCCGTTTTTGCTTCCGGACCTTTCACGCCGAGGTTTTTTGTGTCGAGCAACCCAGATTTACGTGCAACAGTGGAAAGGATCCGGTTGTACGCCATGTGCAAAACGATCTACAGGGGGAGGAGGTACGACAGCTCTGCCAATCTCAGTTCCCATCCCGCATCCCGCCGCCGCATCTGCCATTCCCTGACTTTACATAAGACATGTTATCATCAAAATGGACATACAATATTAAGGAATCTGATTTATCATATTGCAGAGGGATTCGCGAAGGAGCGTCTAATGGAGAAACACCTGCATATCAGCTTCTCATTCGCATTGGTCTTTTCGGATCATGCAGTGAAAAATGAAATTTGCATCGAGCCCTCATCTCGCAAAACGCTGTTCGATCGGCTCAAGACGGTATTTCTCGAAATGCGCCTACGCTAGCCCCAGGTTGATGACCCTGCGGCTCCGCTTCCGGGGTCCATTGCGAAGCCGGCGTAGTCTCCGCTTTCCATCATCTGCATGACCTCGGGCAGCAAGATGAAGAAGGAAATCCCGTTGAGCACGAGCGCGATGGCGCACAAGACGATGCCGACGGCGCTCGAGCGCTTCAACAGCGCGGCAGCCGCCCCGACGCGCGTCGTCCTCGTCACCAACTGCTTGAGCCGTGAGTTCGCAACGATGGCGCACACGAGTCCGACCGTGCTCAGCAGCACGCCGCCCAGGAAGAGCGACACCGGGCCGGCGATGTTCGCCACCATCACGAGCGTCTGGGCCTTCTTCAGCTGCTGCATGTCGAGCACGTTCGGCTGCAGGCTCGGCGAAAGGCCGGGCTGGCGCTCGTCGGGATCGGGTTCGGCCCCGTTTCGAGGCGGACGAGGGGGCTCGGGAGGCAAATTGTCGCTGTCGCTCATGGCAATCCTTCAATAGGTCGATTTTTCATGCCTCTGACCTGGGGTTTTATAAACGAGGCTCTGAGAGCCGTTCTAAGGCCCTATCTTGCCCTCGGACGACTCCTAGGTCATGGAAATCGGCGTTTTCTCTTCGCTCAAACGGGTACTATAGCATTGCGGGCCGGCCGCCGGGTCGATCCGCAGACAATTCCACACCCGCCGCGCGAAGACGGCCGAGGCACTCCTGAAGCTCGGCCAACTGGTACTCGAGCACCGTCTCCTGCGCGAGTACGATATCGCGCCGCTCGTCGACCGAGCGCGCGCCGCGCCTCTGAAGCTTCACGTAGTACTGAATGCCCTCGATGGACAATCCGCTTTTGCGGAGCGCATCGACGAAGTAAAGCTGGGCGATGTCGGCTTTCGAGAACGTGCGGATCCCGCGGTGGTCGCGCGCCAGGTTCGGGAAGAAACCGCATTTGTCGTAGTAGCGGATCGTGAAGGCCGAGATGCCCGTCTGGTCGGCGACCTCGGCGATGCCGAAGCACGGCAGGACGCTCGCATCGCCATGCTCCTCGAAACCGCTTCGCTCCTCGTCGGCCATCGTCGCCTTCCCCGGTTGTTGCTTAGAGTAACTCTAAGCAACCGTTCTCTTCGACGGTTTTCACGTTAGAGTTACTCTAACGCTCCTTACATCCTCACGCCGCTGCTGCCGAAGCCGCCCGCGCCGCGCTCGGTCTCGGGCAGCTCCTCGCTCGGATCGAACTCGACCGCCGGGACCTGGAGCACGACGAGCTGCGCGATGCGATCCCCCCGCTTCACGGCGAACGGCTCGTGCGCATCGAGGTTCACGAGGACGACCCCCACCTCGCCGCGGTAGTCGCTGTCGATGAGCCCGGGCGCGTTCACGAGGGACACGCCGTGCTTGATGGCGAGGCCGCTGCGAGGCAGCACGAACCCGGCGTATCCGCGCGGGATGGCGAGCGCGATGCCGCAGGGCACGAGCTTTCGCTCGAAGGGCTGGAGCAGCACGTCGCAGGTGGAGCGCAGATCGACGCCGGCATCGCCTGCATAGGCGTAGGCGGGCGCGGGAAGATCGGGATCGAGCCTTTGCAGGGGCACGCGGAGGACGGCCATCAGCGCAGCTCCTCCAACGCGGCGGAGAACTCCTCGACGTTCTGGAAGTCCTTGTACACGCTCGCGAAGCGCACGTACGCGACGTCGTCGAGCTTCGCGAGGCGCACGAGCGCCATGTCGCCGAGCTCCTTCGAGCCGATCTCGGTCTTCGACGCGTTGCGCAGCTCGGCCTCGATGCTGTCGATGAGGGCCGCGATCTGCTCGGGCGCGATCGGGCGCTTGGCGCACGCGATCAGCAGGCCCCGCATGAGCTTCTGTCTATCGTAGGCCTCCGAGGAACCGTCCGTCTTGATGACGATGAGCGGGTTCTCCCCCAGCCGCTCGTAGGTAGTGAAACGCCTTCCGCAGTCGAGGCATTCGCGGCGGCGGCGTATGGCCGTGCCGTCTTCGGAAGGTCGCGAATCGACCACTTTCGATTCGGGGTTGCCGCAGGAAGGACAGCGCATTCAGGCTCCTTAGATCGCTTTCCGATCAGCCTAGCACACTATATATTGTGGCTCAATTGACGAAAGAGAATCGCGCAAAAAACCCTCCCGCCGGCCTTCAGACGCCGAGCACGGCCAGGAGCGCGACCGCCGCGAACACGATGCCGGCGACAACCGCCTGCCATGGCGCGATGCGGTCGTAGGAGCGGCCTTTCGCAGTGCCGTAACGTAGGCTGCGGACCAGTTCCGAGCCGAGGATCCTATCGCGCGCGCCGCAACGCTGAGCGCCGAGGGAGCCATGGGCCGCGCAGGGAGCGGCTTGTGCCGGGAACTTGATGATGGTCCCCCGGCTGGAAGACGGATGAGAAAGCTTCGGCTGCAGCGCGGAGGTGCCGTTCACTGGATAGCGCATCGCGAAATTCTTCATCTTTCTTGCTCCTTGCTCTTGCGTAGAACCTATGTTCGCATATATAATAGTCCGAACAAAGGTTCATGTCAACAAGTTTTAAAACATTTGTTCGGTTGAAGGAAAGGACGAGAAATGTCCGAGAAAGTGACGAAGCGTCAGCAAGCGGTTCTCAGCTGCATCGAGGATTGCATCCGCGAGAAGGGCTACGGCCCCACCGTGCGCGAGGTGTGCCAGACCTTGGGCCTCTCCTCCCCCTCCACCGTCCACGTGCACCTCAAGGCGCTCGAGGAGAAGGGCCTCATCAAGCGCGATCCCCTCAAGTCGCGCTCCATCGCGCTCACCTATCCGCTCGAGGACGCGGCGCTCGCCACGAACATCGTGCAGCCGTGCTTCAGCAAGATCGTGAACGTGCCGCTGGTGGGCAACGTGGCGGCCGGCTCGCCCATTCTCGCCGAGGAGAACATCACCGACACGATCTCGCTCCCCACCGACATCGTGGGCGACTCGCCCTCCTTCCTCTTGTCGGTGCGCGGCGAGAGCATGATCGAAGCCGGCATCAACGACGGAGACTACGTCGTGGTGAAGGAGCAGCCGGTGGCGAACAACGGCGACATCGTGGTGGCCATCGTCGACGACGGTGCCACGGTCAAGCGCTTCTACAAGGAGCCCGACCATATCCGCCTGCAGCCCGAGAACTCCACGATGGAGCCCATCATCACCACCGACTGCGCCATCGCGGGCAAGGTGGTCGCGGTCTTCCGCCGCCTGTAAATGCCCGACGCCCCCTCGACACGGGAGAGCCGTCGTCGAGGGGGCGTCGTCAGGAGCGTCGGACGCGGGCGCTCAGCCTCTTTCCACCGCGAAGGGCCTGAACGATCCGGCATAGGAAGGCGCTGCCAGCATGACGATGCGCGTGCCGCCCTCTTCGTGCGTTTCCGACAGGATATGGCAGCGCTCATGAGCCACCGACACGAGGTCGCCGCGGCTGTAGGGCACGAGCACGTCGAGATGCTCGTCGTGGGCCGAGGCGACGCGGGCGATGTGGTCGATCAGCTCGGCAGTGCCCTCCCCCGTCGCCGCCGACACGAACTGCGCCTGGGAATGGCGCGCTTTGAGGGCTGCAAGCGCCTCGTCGTCGAGCAGGTCGCACTTGTTGAACACGAGCACGCGCCCGAGGTCCTGCGCATGGATCTGGCCGAGCACGTCCTCGACGGCGGCTATCTGCGAAGCGTACTCCTCCGACGAGGCATCCACCACGTGAAGCACCAGGTCGGCGCCCGTTATCTCGTCGAGCGTTGATTTGAACGCCTCCACGAGCGTGGTCGGCAGCTTCTGGATGAATCCCACCGTGTCGGTTATGGTGATCTCGCGTCCCTCGGGCAGCACGAACTTGCGCGTGGTGGAGTCGAGCGTGGCGAACAGCTTGTCGTAGGCGAGCACGTCGGCGTTCGTCAGACGGTTGAGCAGGCTCGACTTGCCTGCATTCGTATAGCCGGCCAGCGCCACCTTGAACATGCCGCTCTCGTAGCGGCTCTCGCGCTGAACCGCCCGCACCTCGGCCAGATGCTTGAGTTCGCGCTTGATGGACGTGATGCGCTTGCGCACCATGCGGCGGTCGACCTCCAGCTGGCTCTCGCCCTCGCCGAAGCGCGACCCCACGCCGCCGCCCATGCGGTTGGAGGCCAGGTGGGCCCACATGCCGCGCAATCGCGGCAGCAGGTACTCGTTCTGCGCGAGGCGCACCTGCAGACGGCCCTCCTTGCTGGTGGCGTGCAGGGCGAAGATGTCCAGGATGAGCGCCGTGCGGTCGATGACCTTGACGTCCTTGCCGACGGCCTTCTCCAGGTTGGCCTGCTGGGAGGGCGTGAGCTCGTCGTCGAACACCACGAGGTCGGCCCCGTGGGCACGCGCGAGCTCCGCCACCTCCTCGGCCTTGCCGGTGCCGACGAACGTTTTGGGATTCGGGGAATCGAGCTTCTGCGACGTCGCGGCCACGACGTCGGCGCCGGCGGTGTCGACGAGCCGCTCCAGCTCGGCGAGCGACGAGGCGAGCGGCCAGGTCGAGCCCGGGCGGTCGACGCCCACGAGCACCGCCTTCTCGCGGCGCTGCTCGGAGACGGGAACCATCCCGCGCATGATGACGGATTCTAATTCTGACATGGGGCAATCCTTTCCCAGAGACGGATCAAGACGGTACGAGAAACGATCACCTCGGCTGCATGGATGCTCCTTCGCTCGACGGAGGGCCGCGCTCAACGGCGCGCCATCATCATAGCATAGAGGACGGCCGCGCCGAAAACCGCAGGGAAACGGATGCCGTCCGACCCGCCTGCCTCAGGCGTCCGAGCGCTCGAGCAGGGCGAGGGCCTCCACGACGAGCGCGTCGGCATCGCCCGCGTCGGCATCGATCCAGCGGATGCGCGCGTCCTTGCGAAACCACGTGCGCTGCCGCTTCGCGTAGCGATGCGTCGCCGTCTTGATGCGCTGCACGGCCTCATCGAGGGTCGTCTCGCCGTCGAGCGCGGCCGCGATCTCCTTGTACCCGATGGCCTGCGGCGCCGTGATGCCCTCGCGGAACCCGCGCGCGAGCAGCCCGCGCACCTCGTCTGCCAGCCCCGCCTCCATCATCGCATCGACGCGCGCGTCGATGCGGGCGCGCAGCATGTCGGGATCGACCGAAAGCCCGAGGAAGACGGCGGGCACCACCTGGGGAATCGCCGAGAGCTTGGCGCGCTGCTCGGCATAGGTCGCGCCGTCCTCCAAAAGCTCGAAGGCACGCGCGACGCGCTTGACGTCGGCCGGAGGGATGATGGCCGCGCTCGCCGGGTCGCGGCGCTCGAGGAGGTGCCAGAGCGCCTCGGCTCCCTGCTCCTCGGCAATGCGCATGCACCGCTCGCGCACAGGGTTGCCCACCTGCTCGCCCGCGGGAAAGTCGTAGCCGTCGATGGCGGCGCGCACGTAGAACCCCGTCCCGCCGCACAGCACGCAACGCCGCCCCCGCGCGTCGATATCGCGGAAACGCCCGCGCGCGTACTCTTGGAACAGCGCCGCGGAGAACGGCTCTCCCGGATCGACGAGGTCCAGGCCGTGATGGGGCACGAGGCGCTCGGCGGGCGGGAGCTTGCCCGTGCCGATGTCCATGCCGCGGTAGATCTGCATCGAGTCGGCGCTCACCACCTCGCCCCCGAGCTCGCGCGCGAGGCGCGCCGCCACGTCGGACTTGCCGGACGCCGTCGGCCCGACGACGCATACGACGGGCGCGACAAGCGAGAACTCAGGGGCCGTGGTATCAGCGGCCATCCACGACCTCGCCGGCGAGGTACCAGGTCTTCGCCTCGTCGACGCGCACCTTGACGATGCTTCCGGCGAGGTCCTGGGCGCTTGCCCCGGCGGGCGCGGGCGCATGCACGGTCTGGTTCTTCGGGCTCTTGCCCGCGAGCAGCCCCGCGTCGCGCTTGGACGCGCCCTCCACGAGCACGTCGACCGCCGCGCCGAGATCGGCCTGGTTCGCCTCGAAAGCGCGCTCCTGCACGAGGTCGACGAGGCGGTCGAAGCGCTGCTGCACGACCTCGCGCGGCGTCGCGTCCTCGATCGAGGCGGCCGGCGTGCCCTCGCGCTTGGAGTAGATGAACGTGAACACCTGATGGTAGCCCACCTCGTCCACCAAACGGTACGTGTCCTCGAAGTCCTTCGCCGTCTCGCCGGGGAACCCGACGATGATATCGGTCGAAAGCGCGATCTCCGGCAGCGCCTCGCGGAGCTTCCGCACCAAACCCAAGTAGTGCGCGCGCGTGTAGCGGCGGTTCATGGCGGCGAGCACCGCGTCGGAGCCCGACTGCACGGGCAGGTGCAGCGCCGGCATGAGCGAGCGCAGCGTGGCGAACTTGCCGATGACCTCGTCGGTGAGGTCCTTCGGGTGGCTCGTGGCGAAGCGCAGCCGCTCGATGCCGGTGGCGTCGAGCGCATCGAGCACGGCCGCGAAGCGCGGGCTTCCGTACAGATCGCGCCCGTAGGAGTTCACGTTCTGCCCCAGAAGCGTGATCTCCTTCACACCGGCGGCCACGTAGCGCTCGGCCTCCGCGACGATGTCCTCGAGCGGACGGGACTTCTCGCGTCCGCGCACGTAGGGCACGATGCAGTAGGAACAGAAGTTGTTGCACCCGATGGTGATGGGCAGCCATGCCGCCCAGTCGTGCTCGCGCGCGGTGGGCAGCTCGGTGGGAAACGACGAGGCGGCATCGAGCACCTCCACCTGATGGCCGCCCTCCTCGATGGCGGCCTCGAGCAGCCGGGGCAGCGCGCCGAGGTTGTGCGTGCCGAACACGACGTCGAGATGCGGCAGCGCGTCGACGAGCTTCTCCCCGTCGCGCTGGCCGATGCAGCCGCCGACGGCGACGACGCGCTTCGAGAGCGGCGAGCCCGCGCGCAGGGGCACGTTCTTGAGGGATGCCACCTGGCCGTACAGGCGCGTGTCGGCGGCTTCGCGCACGCAGCAGGTCATGAACGCGACGATATCGGCGTCCTCGATCGACTCGACCTGCAGCGCGCCCATGCCTTCCAGCATGCCGGCGATGCGCTCGGAGTCGTGCTTGTTCATCTGGCATCCGAACGTGCGGATGCAGAACGTAAGGTTCATGAAGGGGGTCTGCATGGGCGCGGTCTAACGTGCGGCGGGGCTGCCCGGCTGGGCTCCGCCCGATGCGGCCGGAACGGTTCCGCGCAGATAGCGGGGCTCGACGGTGAAGCGGATGGCGGTGCGGTACTCTCCGTCGATGACGATGTCGGCGAACGAGGGGACGCACGCGATCTCGATGCCGACGGGAGACAGGAAGCCGCGCGAGATGGCGATGGCCTTCACCGCCTGGTTGACCGCGCCGGCGCCCACGGCCTGGATCTCGACGCACACGCCGTCCTTCACCATGCCGGCGATGGCGCCGGCGACGGAGGCGGGCGACGACTTCGACGATACCTTCAAGCAGCCGATGTCCGGCTTGTTATCAGTAGTGGACATGCATATCCTTTTTCGTTTGGTCCGTTACGCGTGCGTTTGGCTCATGCAATATGCTCGGCGATCAACATCAAATTTGCATCTGTTATTCTACCTATTCAGCCCTGCGCGCGCAACCTGCCCGTATGCGCTCCGACAAGGAGTTTCAGCGCAGCTTCTCCACGGGGATGAACACGCGGATTCCGTCTTTGCCCACACGGACATCGGGCACTGCGCCGGGCTCGAGGTAGTAGGCGCGGGCGAGCTCGCCGAACGCCTCGGCCACGCGCTCGGAGAACGCCTCGAGGTCGGCCGGATCCACCCTCAGGCCGCGCGCATCGGCCCCCGCCGGACGTAGCGCGGGATGCGCCGCCTTCGTCGCGCCCGGGTGCGGGGCGCCGTCCTCCCCTGCGATGCGCACGCGCGCGAGGAGCGGCTCGAGCGGCTCGATGCCGCCGTCCATGATGCGCCGCGCCGAGCGCTCGGACAGGAGAAGGCCCAGCTTGGCCGCCTCCTCCGCGAGCATGGCGGGATCGGCCGCCGTCGCGAGGCGCTTGCAGACGGGAAGCTCGGAGGAGTCCGTGCAGAACGCACGCACGGCGGAGGTGAGCGACGAGAGGCCGAACGCGTAGAGCGTAGCGGCGATATCCGTGGCCGATCCCAGGTAGACCGTGCACGCGCGCCGGCTCTCGAGCGCGAACTCGCAGGCGGTGCGCAGGATGTTCTTCGGGCCGCGCACGGCGACGCTTCCGGACTCCGTGCGCTCGAACGTGGGGAACGTCGACTGGTCGGTCTTCTCGCCGAGGCGATCGAGGTCCGTCTCCACCACGAACGCGGCGCCCATCCCGGCATCCGATGCGGCAATGCGCGCCGACGCGGCGTTCACCGCGATGGAATAGAGCGCCATGCCGCGCCCGTGCACGCCCCACTTGTCCATGTGCATGGTGTCGAGCTTGGATGTGACGCGGGGCTCGAAGACGCGCTCATGCATGGCGGGCGGCACGCCGTCGCCGTCGTCGACCATCACGATGCGCCGCCGCCGCTCCTCTCGCGTGGCCGCCACGAAGACGCTCTTCGCGTTCGCATCGCGCGCGTTGCGCAGCATCTCGATGACGACGTCCTCGGTGGAGCGGATGTCGTGGGCGGCCTGGCGCCGCTCGGCCTCGGCGCTCCTCAAACGGACGAAGCCATCCCCGAGGTCGGCTTCGACCCGGAGATGGCTCATCCCGCAGACGTTCTCTATGAAGCTCTCGAGCGCTTCGTCGGCCACGGTGGGCGCGCCGTCCTACTTCGCGATGCCGACCGCGCGGCTCTCACGGATGACCACGACCTTCACCTGGCCGGGGTACTGCATCTCGTTCTCGATACGCTGCGCGATGTCGTGCGCGAGCACGGTGGTGGCGGCTTCGTCGACCGCCTCGGGCTCCACCATCACGCGCACCTCGCGACCCGCCTGGATGGCGTAGGTGCGCTCGACGCCCTTGTAGGAGTTCGCGATCTCCTCGAGCTTCTCGAGGCGCTTGACGTAGGCGTCGAGGGTCTCCTTGCGGGCACCGGGGCGCGCGGCGGACACGGCGTCGGCGGCCTGCACGAGCACGGCGAGCACGCTGGAGGGCTCCACGTCGTTGTGGTGCGCCTCGATGGCGTGCACGATGTCGGGCTTCTCGCCGAAGCGGCGCGCCAAGTCGGCGCCGATGACGGCGTGACTGCCCTCCACCTCGTGGTCGACGGCCTTGCCCAGGTCGTGCAGAAGGCCCGCGCGCTTGGCCGGGATGGGGTCGAGCCCCAGCTCAGAGGCCATGACGCCCGAGAGGTAGGCCACCTCGAGCGAGTGGTTGAGCACGTTTTGGCCGTACGAGGTGCGGTAGCGCAGACGTCCGAGCGTGCGCACGAGCTCGGGGTGCAGATCGTGGATGCCCGTGTCGAAGGCGGCCTGCTCGCCGGCCTCCTGCACACGCTGGTTCACGAGAGCCTCGGCCTTGCCGAACATCTCCTCGATGCGCGCCGGATGGATGCGCCCGTCGGCGACGAGGTTCTCCATGGTCACGCGGCCGATCTCGCGGCGAACGGGGTCGAAGCACGAGATGGTCACGCACTCCGGCGTGTCGTCGATGATGAGGTTCGTGCCGGTGAGCTGCTCGAACGAGCGGATATTGCGCCCCTCGCGGCCGATGATGCGGCCCTTGAGGTCATCCGAGGGGATGTGGATGGCGGACACGGTGGTCTCGGCCGAGTGGTCGGCCGCAACGCGCTGGATGGCGAGGCTCAGGATGGAGCGAGCCTTCTTGTCGGCCTCGGCCTTGGTGCGGGCCTCGGCGTCGCGGATGATGGCCGCGGACTCGTGCACGACCTCGTCCTTGAGCGTGTCGAGCAGCTCCGCCTTGGCCTCCTCCGGCGTCATGCCGGCCACGCGCTCGAGGCGCCGGCTGACCTCCTGCTCGGCCGCGTTCAGATCGCGCTCGCGGCGGTCGAGCTGGCCCTGCGTGGATGACATTTGATGCTCGCGCGCGTCGAGCGACTCGACGCGGCGGTCGAGCAGCTCCTCGCGCTGGGACAGGCGGCTCTCGGCCGAGCGGACCTCGCGCATGCGCTCCTTGTTCTCGGCCTGGGCCTCCTGCTTGAGGCGCAGGGCCTCGTCCTTCGCTTCGATGACGGCCTCGCGGCGCAGCGTCTCGGCCTGGCGTTTCGCGTCGGACACCACAGTCTCGGCCTCTTGCGCCGCTCGTTTCGTGGACGCGTTGACCAGGTACCTGCTGCCGACGAAGCCGAGGGCGATGCCGACGACCGCTCCGATGAGCAGCCAGATGATCTCGGGCATGCGATCCCCCTTTCGTTTCGTGTTCGATCAGTGTCAGTACAGCTCGTAAAGGTTGTGTGCATGAAAAATCCCGGACAAAGCCGGGCATGAGCGAACGCACGCGATACGGGTGGCATCGTATGAACTTTTCTATAAGAAGTACCCTCATCAGGTACGCATCACTCAAGCTATATCACATGATAAGGCTTGTGGTTGATTTGTAAAAGCCCTGACAAGAAATATTCTGAAAACCCAGGACACGGCGGCGGGGTGTGGCGGTGCCGGTTGCGAGCACGGCCGACAAACGGTCGGCAAGGAGCTGCGGAGCTGCGGAAGGCGGAAATGCATCTCGCAGCCCCTTGCCACGGCGTTCCAACCTGTGGTAGGATGCCGACAAGCGGTCGCCCGCGGCAACGGGCGGCTACCTCACATATTTTGAGTATGTGATCGAGGGCCGTCCTTACATCGGGGCGGCTCTACTCTTTCCTACGCATGACTAGATCGAGTAGAGCGATGATCACCAGGCAAAACGCGAACAAGCTTTCCCATGTCACCATTGGCGTACCTCCTAGTCGGGGGTAGCCTGCCGCTTGCCGGCATCCCAAAGGGGCCGAAGCCCCCGGCGAAGACGCGGTTCCGGCGCCCTTGCCGGGGGCTTCGCTTCATTCGTCCGCCTCAGCGCTCCTCTTCGCGCGCCTCGCTCCAGAGGCGGGCGGCCGTGGAGGCGGCGGAGGCGCCGTAGCCCTTCTGCACGAGGCGGCGGTAGGCGGCGTCGCGGGCGTTCTTGGCGCGCGGGGGCCTGCGCTCGAGCAGATCGAGGGCGCGCTCCACCTCGCGCTCGGCACCCTCGTCAGACTCGGCGAGGGCCTCCACCCCGTCGGGGTCGATGCCGAGGTCTGCGAGCTCCGCCGCGATGCCCTGCCGGCCGCGGCCTTGCGCGAGCCGGCTGCGCACGAGCACGTCGGCGTAGCGCATATCGTCCACGAGCCCGCAGGAAAGGGCGCGCGCAAGCGACTCCTCCACGGCCTCCGGCGAGAACCCGTCCCGCGCAAGGCGCCGCCTCAGCGCGGCGCTCGCCTGCTCGCGCGCGGAGGCGAGCCTCTCGATCTTGCGGAAAGCGCGTTCGGCCTCGGCCGGCCCGTCTGCCGCCTCGGCCTCCTCACGCGCCTTCTGCGGCGCGGCCGCATGCGGGGCCGGGCCGCCCTCGATCGCGTCGATGCGGGCGCGGAGGGCGGCCCTCACCTCCTCTGAGCTGGGAGGCATGCTATTTCTTCTTCGTCGGCTTCGCGACCGGGCTCAGCGCGTCGGCCTCCTCGGTCGAGCGCGTGATGATGGGGATATCGAACGATTCGCGCACCTTCGTCTCCAGCACGTCGCGCAGATCGGGATTCTCCTTGAGCGTCTGCTTGGCAGCCTCGCGGCCCTGGCCCAGGCGCTCCTCGCCGTAGGTGTACCATGCGCCCGACTTCTTGGCCACGCCGCACTCGACGGCCATGTCCACGATGCAGCCCTCGCGCGAGATGCCCTCGCCGTACATGAGGTCGAACTCGGCCTGGCGGAACGGCGGGGCCACCTTGTTCTTCACCACCTTGGCGCGCACGCGGTTGCCCACGATCTCGCCGTCCTTCTTGATGGAGTCGATGCGGCGGATGTCGATGCGCACGCTCGAGAAGAACTTGAGCGCGCGGCCGCCCGTCGTGGTCTCGGGATTGCCGAACATGACGCCGATCTTCTCGCGCAGCTGGTTGATGAAGATGCAGGTGGTGTTCGACTTGGAAAGCGAGCCGGCCAGCTTGCGCAGCGCCTGGGACATGAGGCGCGCCTGCAGGCCCACCGTGGTGTCGCCGATCTCGCCCTCGATCTCGGCGCGCGGCACGAGCGCGGCCACCGAGTCGACGACCACGGCGTCGATGGCGCCGCTTCGCACGAGCATGTCGCAGATCTCGAGCGCCTGCTCGCCGGTATCGGGCTGCGAGATGAGCACTTCGTCGATGTCCACCCCCAGGCGCGCGGCGTAGACAGGATCGAGCGCGTGCTCCGCGTCGATGAAGGCCACGATGCCGCCCATGGCCTGCGCCTCGGCGAGGATCTGCAACGCGAGCGTCGTCTTGCCGCTCGACTCGGGGCCGTAGATCTCCACGATGCGCCCGCGGGGCACGCCGCCGATGCCGAGCGCCGCGTCGAGCGGCAGCGCCCCCGTCGGGATGACGCCGACGTTGAGGTCGAGCCCTCCCTCGCCGAACTTCATGATGGAGCCCTTGCCGAACTTCGTCTCGATCTGATCGGTGGTCAGCTTGAGCATCTTCGATTTTTCTTCGTTCATGCGCTTCCTTCTCTTCCCCGGCCGTGCGCGCTCTCTGCCGCGTGGTCTTGTTCCTACTATTATACGAACATATGTTTGTCGGTCAAGTCCTTTTCGCGAAACGACTCCGAATCACAGTATAACGACGCGATCCAGCGCATCCATGGCGCGCGTCCAGCGCATCCGCGCCCCGATCCATCGCCGATCAAGCGCGCCTCCAGCGCCCGTCCAGCACGTTTCCAGCGGGAATCAAGCGCGTTTCCAGCGAAAATCAAGCGGAAACCTTACACCCCAGCTCAAAGGCCCGCCTTCACAGGCCGCAACGCGCCGCTCAGCACCGGGCGGGATCCCCCTCGAGCGCTTCCAGCAGCATCCCGAGGGCCGCGCGTACGGTGGCCAGGCGCACCTCCTCGCGGCTCCCCTCGAAGGAGAACAGCCGCTCCTCGGCATGCCTGCCGCACGAGAGCCCGATCCACACGGTGCCCACCGGCTTGCCCGGCTCCGCGCCGCCCGGCCCGGCGATGCCCGTCACCGCCACCGCCGCGTCGCAGGCGAGCTCGCGGCGCGCACCGGCCGCCATGGCGCGCGCCGTCTCGGCGCTCACGACGCCGAAGCGCTCGATGGCGCCGGCGTCCACGCCCAGCACGTCGCTCTTCACCTCGGCCGCGTAGCTCACCACGCCGCCGCGCACCACGTCCGAGCTGCCGGCCACGTCGGTGAGCGTCACCGCGATGAGGCCGCCCGTGAGGCTCTCGGCCGTGCCGAGCGTCCTCCCCGACGCACGAGCGGCGTCGAGCACCCGCGCGGCCAGCGCGTCGAGCCCCTCCATCTCCTCGAGCTCCTCCGCTTCGCGCGAGCGCGGGCGTCCCAGCCCGATGAGCTTGCGCGCCTTCGCGATGTAGTCGAGCATCGACACCACCGTGAGCACGAGCGCGACGATCATCACGCCCCAGCTCAGAAGCCATAGCCCGTCGGAGAACGCCGCGCCCGCGCTGCCCACCATGTAGGAGTCCTTCACGCAGAACAGCACGATGGCGACCATCTGGAACACGGTCTTGAACTTGCCGTACCAGCTGGCCGCGATGACCACGCCCTCGCTCGCCGCCACCATGCGCACCCCCGACACGATGAACTCGCGCGCCAGGATGACGAGCACGACCCAGCTGGGCAGCGACCCCAGCTCCACCAGGGCTAGAAGCGCCGCGGCGACGAGGATCTTGTCGGCGAGCGGGTCCATGAACTTGCCGAAGTCCGTCACCTCGTTGCGGCTGCGCGCCAGGTAGCCGTCGAGCCAGTCGGTGCACGAGATGAGGATGAAGATGCCGGCCGCCACGAGGCTCTTCGCGTCGTCGGCCACCTGCGGCAGGCCGAACCACTGCGGCCAGGGGCTGATGAGGGCCACCACGAACACCGGCACGAGGCAGATGCGCACGAGCGTGACGATGTTGGCCGGCGTCCACAGCTTGTCCGCCGGGGTCGGGCTCACCTGCACCGTGCGCTTCGAGGCCATGGCGCTCACTCCCCTTCCATCTCGTAGAGCAGCGTGTCGACGATGCGCACGCGCACCACCTGGCCCGCCTCGCCGCGCTCAAGGTAGGTGACGCCGTCCACCTCGGGCGCCTGGCACCTGGCGCGCCCGTAGAGCTGGCCGTCCTCCTCGCGTCCCTCCACGAGCACGTCCATCTCGCGCCCGACGCGCGCGGCGATGCGCGGCACGCACACGCCGTCGGCCAGGTCGCGCAAACGCTGCGCGCGGTCGGCCTTCTCGTCGTCGTCCACCTGACCGGGCAGCCCGGCCGCGCGCGTGCCGTCCTCGCGCGAGTACGCGAACACGCCCACGTAGTCGAACAGGCCCTCCTCCACGAAGTCGCAGAGCTCCTCGAACTGCCCGTCCGTCTCGCCGGGGAAGCCCGCGATGAGCGTCGTGCGCAGCGTCGCGTCCGGCACGCGCGCGAGGATGCGCTCGATGAGGGCCTCGAACTCCGCGCGCGAGCCCGTGCGGTTCATGGCGCGCAGGATGCCCGCGTCCACGTGCTGCAGCGGGATGTCGAAATAGGGGCACACGTTGGGATGCGACGCGACGGCGGCGAGGTAGGCGTCGGTCACGCCCTCCGGCTGCAGGTACATGACGCGGAACCACGTGTCGGGGAACTCCTCGGCCAGCGCGGACACGAGCTCGCCGAGCGACGAGGGCTCGTCGAAATCGGCGCCCCAGCGGCCCGTGTCCTGCGCGATGAGCACGATCTCGCGCGTGCCCGCCGCCACGTGGGCCGCCACCTCCGCGCGGACGTCGGCCAGCGGGAAGCTGCGATAGCGCCCGCGGATGAACGGGATGGTGCAGTACGAGCAGAAGCGGTCGCAGCCGTCGGAGATCTTCACGTAGGCGAAGGGGGCGGCAGGGGCGGCTTGGGAGGGCGCGCGGTTCTCAGGATGATAGCCCAGGGCCTCGGCGAGGACGGCGGCTATGTCGTCCTCGCGGCTGCAGGGCAAAAACGCCCGCGCCTCCACCAGCTCCTCTGCCAGGTCGTCGCCGTAGCGCGCGGGCATGCAGCCGGCCACGACGAGCGGCGCGCCGGCCTTCACGTTGGGCAGCCCCGCCGCGTCGAACACGGCCTCTATGCTCTCCTCGGTGGCGCTCTGGATGAACGAGCACGTGTTCACCACCACCGCGTCGGCTCGCTCGGGATCGTCCTCAAGCGCGAAGCCCGCCTCAAGTAGGCGGGCGCGCATGTGGGCGGTGTCCACCTCGTTCTTGGCGCAGCCCATCGTGACGAAGGCCACGGCGGGCGCTGCGGGCGCGCCCTTGATGCATCGCTTCATCCCGCGGCCTCAGCGGTAGTTCACGTACTGGAGCGGCTGGCCGTAGTCCTGGCCCTTCAGGAAGGCGATGACCTCCTGAAGGGCGTCGCGCGACGCCGAGCTCACGCGCAGCTTGTCGCCCTCGATCTGCACCTTCACCTTGAACTTCGCGGCTTTGATGTCCTTGTTGATCTTTCCAGCCGTCTCCTTGTCGATGCCCTCGACGATGGTCGCCGTCTGGCGCACGCTCTGGCCGGCGGCCGGCTGGGCCTCGCCCCACTTGACGGCGGCCAGGTCGATGCCGCGCTTGATCAGCTTCGAGCCGATCACGTCGGCCACCTGGCGCGCCACGAACTCGGCGGGCGCCGCCACGGTCATGGTCTTGCCCGCCTTGTCGAGCGTTATCTCCGCGCCGGAGTCCTTCAGATCGTAGCGCTGCGCGAGCTCCTTCTTCGCCTGCTGGAACGCGTTGTCGATCTCCTGCATGTCCACCGTGGACACGACGTCGAAGCTGGATTCTTTCGCCATGGAGGTTCCTTTCCCGCAACGCGGCCCGCCCCCGGGCCGCCCGTAGTTTCCATATCGGAACAGGATAGCGCATTTTCACGCCGCGAGCGGGGATTCCAGAGGTCGTCCACGGGCGTGACAGGGGGACGCCCCCCCTGCCTTACGCGGCCGTGTCGGGGTGGTCGGCCTTCCATTGCTCGAGGATGGCGGGGAAGTCCACGGTGTAGCTCCACAGGCCGTCGCCGTCGTCGTCCGTCAGCTCCACGGCCTCTCCGTCCACCGTCAACGTGACCGCGTCCGGGTTCGGCGTGTAGAGCGTGAGCGTGGTATCGACGTCGAAGGTCTCCTTCGCCGGCCCCTCGACCTCCTGCGAGAAGTCGAGTTCGTTAGACTCGCCCACGTACGTCTCGATGTAGGCCGTCTGGCCGGAGGCGACCTCGTACTCGAGCACCGCCTTCGCCGGCGCCACGGCCTTCGGCGGCGTGACGGGCTCCTGCGCGGCACCTTCCGACCCCTCGCCGCCCTCGGTCTGCGTGGGGTCGGTGAGACCGGACACGTGCACCTTCGGCGCGTCGTCGGTCGCTTCGCCCCCCTTCCCGCCGAACACGAGCGCGAGCACGATGACGAGCAGCACGAGGATCACCGCGCCCGCGATGATGAACGGCAGCTTCGACTGCACGGGATTCGGCGCCTTGGGCCCCGCGTAGAAGTTCGTGTACTGGGCGTTGGGCAGCGCGGCGTGCCGGCTCGGGTGCGTGCGGCTCTCGTCGTAGAGACGCCCCTCGCCCGCGCCGGAGCGCGCGCTGAAGTCGCGCCGGTCGTCGTACATCGTGCGGCCGAGCGCGTTCTGTCGGGGCGGGCGCTCCTCCTGGCGCTGGGCTGCACGCTCGCGCGGACGCGCAGGCCGCGACGAGGAGGCGCCCCTCGCGGAAGCTCCCGCGTCGAAGCGCGCCGACTGGCCGTCGCGGGCGCGGCCCACCTGGTAGGCGTAGGCCTCGTCCAGATACATGCGCGTCATCTCGGTGGGGTTGAGGCCCACGAGCCGCGCGTAGGCGTTCACCATGTTGCGCGCGTAGCCGCGCGGGGGCATGCGCGCGAAGTCGTCCTCCTCGATGGCGCGCAGGATGTCGGGCCTGATGCGCAGCCTTCGCGCGGCCTGGGCCAGGTCGTACCCCTTGCGTTCGCGGGCTTCCCGCAGAATCGTTCCGAATGTCACCTGAGCCACCTCGTCATTCGTCCGAGCTGTCGGCGTCATGGGCTTCGAAGGCCTTCAACGTCTCCAGCTCCATGGCGTCCACGAGCACCTCGCGGGGCTTGCTGCCGTTCGGCGGCCCCACGACGCCCTTCTCTTCCAACATGTCCATTATACGCCCTGCGCGCGAATAGCCCACCTTGAGCCGGCGCTGGATGTTCGAGGTCGACCCGAGGCCGCTCGACACCACGATCTCGGCGGCCTCCCAGATGAGGGGGTCGTCGCTGTCGCATCCGCCGCCGCTGCCGTCGGGTGCCGACGCGCCGAGCGTGATGAGGTTCGTCGAGAGGATCTCGGAATGGTACTCGGGCTCGCCCTGCTCTTTGAGCATCTCCACCACGGCGTTGATCTCGTCCTCCGACACGTAGCAGCCCTGGATGCGCTGGGGCTTGGGGTACTCGGGCTTGGAGAGCAGAAGGTCGCCGAGGCCGATGAGCCGCTCGGCTCCGGGCGTGTCGAGCACCACGCGGCTGTCGATGCCGGAGGCCACGTTGAACGCGATGCGGTTCGTGATGTTGGCCTTGATCAGGCCCGTCACCACGTTGGTGGACGGGCGCTGGGTGGCCACGATCAGGTGGATGCCGGCAGCGCGCGCGAGCTGCGCGATGCGGCTGATGGAGAACTCCACCTCCTTGCCCACGTTCATCATGAGGTCCGCGAGCTCGTCGATGATGATGACGATATAGGGAAGCTCCGCGCCCAGCTCGCCGGCGGGAGGCTCCTCGCCGGCCGCGCGCGCCTTCTCCTGCGCGGCGATCTCCGCCTGCACCTTGGCGTTGAACTGGCCGATGTTGCGCGCGCCGGCCTTGGAGAACACCTTGAGGCGCCGCTCCATCTCCGCCACGCCCCACGACAGCGCGCTCGCGGCCTCGCGGGCCTCGGTGACCACCGGCACGTAGAGGTGCGGGATGCCGTTGTAAGGCGTGAACTCCACGCGCTTGGGGTCGATCATGATGAAGCGCACCTCGGCGGGCGTGGCGCGCATGAGGATGGACATGATCATGGCGTTCACCGACACCGACTTGCCCGAGCCCGTGGTGCCGCCGATGAGCAGGTGGGGCATCTTGGCCAGGTCGGACACGATGGAGCGGCCCTCGACGTCCTTGCCGATGGCCACCTGCAAGGGGCCCTCCCCCGCGTCCTTGAGCACGTCGCCGAGGAGCACGGTCTGGCGCGTGCGGTTCGGCACCTCGATGCCGACGTAGTTCGTGCCGGGGATGGGCGCGAAGATGCGCACGCCCGGCGCCGCGAGCGCGAGCGCGATGTCCTGCTCGAGCGCCGTGATGCGGCTCACGCGCACGCCGGCGGGCAGGTCCACCTTGAAGAGCGTCACCGTGGGGCCGGCCACCCAGCCCACGACCTCGGCGAAGATGCTGAAGCTCTCGAGCGTCTCCTGCAGGCAGAGCGCCGTCTCCTTGAGCTCGGCGTCGTTGGCGAGGTCCTTCTTGGGGTTCTTCGAGGTGGCGAGCAGGTCCATGGGAGGCAGCGTGAAGCCGTCGGCGGGACGCGGGGTGGCGAGCGGCGTGGAGGCCGCCGAAGATTTCGCGGACGCGGCCGGGGCGTCCTTATCGTGCTTGCGGCCGAGCTTGCGCGTGAGCGCCTGCGGGGCGTCGCCGACCGTTTCGGCGGGCAGACGGCGGGTGGCCGCTGCTTGCGACGAGAGGGACTGCGAGGCCCGGCGGGGCTTCGAGGGGCGCTCCTTGCCGGCCTCGCGCGGCAGCACGTTGGTCGCGCCCGCCTCGAAGGCCTCCCCCATCGTGGGCACCACGGGCACCTTGGCGCTCGAGGAGCGCTTCACGCGCGCGAAAGGCGGGGCCGCCAGCACGTCGGCCGCCGCGTCCTCCTCCGCCCGCGCGGCGCGGGCGTCCTGCACGCGCTCGACGAGCTTGGAAAGCGAGAACCCGATGACCACGAGGCCCGCCAGGATGACGCCGGCCAGGATGATGCACGACACCGCCTGCCCGAACAGGCTCAGGCCCGCCCAGGCGATGCCCGCCCCCACGTAGCCACCGCGGGCGGCCAGCTGGTCGGGCTCGAACAGAAGCTCCGTCGAGTCGGGCGTAGGCTGGGGCGTGAACAGCGCCAGGAGCGCGAGCACCGCGACGAAGATCATGACGAGGCCCACGGCCACGCGCAGAGGAACGCGCTCGCGCTCGAAGCGCGCGAGGAAGCTCGCGCCGATGACGAGCAGGAAGAACGGCAGCAGGTAGGCCCCGAGGCCCAGCGTGAGGTGCAGGGCCTGGGACACGAAGGACGTGACGATGGCGCTCGAGGGCATCACCGCGGCCACGAACAGCACGACGGCGAGCACGGAGATCGCCACCCCCGTGATGTCGCGGCGGACGCGCTCGTCGAACAGGCGCGGCTGCTCGACCGCCTGCGCGCGGGACGCCCTTCCCTTCTGGGCCTGCTTCTGTGCCGGGGAGGACGCGCGCGCCTTCGGCTTGGAAGACGGCTTGCTCCCCTTCGAACTCTGTGCGGATGCTGACTGTCGGGCCACGCCCTGTCTCCTTCGTGCTGCGTTTCTTCTGCGTTTGACGAGTGTGTTTCAGCCGCTCACGGCCGCATGCGCGCGGAAGCGCATGCGGCTATTATAGCCTAAACCTCCAGCAAGTTCACCACCACCATGGGACGCGTCTTCGTGCGCTCCCACAGAAGCGACAGAAGCGCGTCGCGGCCGGCCTTCTTGAGCTCCTTCTGGCCGCCGGCCTTGCCGAGCTGGCGAAGGAGGGCGTTTCGCACGGTGGTCTGCGCCTCGCGCACGAGGAACTCGTCGTCGCCGCCCGTGATGCCGTGCATCTCCACCTGCACGCTCCCGGCGACGTCCTTGCGCTTGCCGGACACCGCGGCCGCCACGGCCACGAAGCCCTGGGCCGCGAGCGCGCTGCGCTCGTCGAGGACGTCCTGCGAGGTGTCGCCCACCGACAGGCCGTCCACGAACACGATGCCCGACTGCACGGTCTCGCCGCGGCGCACGCCGCGGGCCGTCAGTTCGAGCGACTCGCCGTTCTCGCAGATGAACACGTTGTCCGACGGCACGCCCGTGGCCTCGGCCAAACGGGCGTGGGCCCGCAGGTGCGTGGCCTCGCCGTGCACCGGCATGAAGGCCTTGGGCCGGACGATGGACAGCACGAGCTTCAGCTCCTCGGCGCCGGCGTGGCCGGACACGTGCACGCGCGCGCGGTTCTTGTCGTAGACGTCCGCGCCGATCTTGGCTAGGCCGTTGATGACGCGCGTGACCGCCTTCTCGTTGCCGGGCACCGGCGTGGCCGACACGATGACGGTGTCGCCCTCGTCCATCTGGATGGTGCGGTGCTCGCCGTTGGCGATGCGCGCGAGCGCCGAGAGCGGCTCGCCCTGGCTGCCCGTGCACATGATGACCACCTGGTCGGCGGGGATGCCCTTGAGGTCGTAGGCGTCCAGGATGTCCGCGTCGGAGATGTTGAGGTAGCCGAGGCGCCGCGCGATGTCGGTGTTCTGGATCATCGAGCGGCCCGTGACCACCACTTTGCGGCCGTTGGCCACCGCCGCGTCGCAGATCTGCTGCATGCGGTGGATGTGGCTCGCGAACGAGGCGATGATGACGCGGCCCTTCGCCTGGGCGATGATCTTGGCCAGCTCCTTGCCCACCTCGGCCTCGGAAGGCGTGAAGTTGGGGTTCTGGGCGTTGGTGGAGTCGCTCATCATGAGGTCGACGCCCATCTGGCTGAACTTGGAGAGCGCGCCGAAGTCGGTGGTCACGCCGTCGATGGGCGTCTGGTCGAGCTTGAAGTCGCCCGTGTGCAGCACGTTTCCGGCCGGGCTCTGGAAGAACACGCCCACCGCGCCCGGGATGGAGTGGTTCACGGCGAAGAACTCGGCCGTGAAGCAGCCGAGCTTGATCTGGTCGCCGGGCTTGATCTCGATGAGCTTCGCGTTCTTGATCTTGTGCTCGGCGAACTTGCCCTCGATGAGGCCGAGCGTCATCTTCGTGCCGTAGATGGGCACGCTCCGGTCGAGGTCCTTGAGCAGGTAGGGCAGCGTGCCCGTGTGGTCCTCGTGGCCGTGCGTGATGATGATGCCGCGCAGCTTGTCGGCGTTCTCGAGCACGTAGGTGTAGTCGGGCAGGATGAGGTCGACGCCCGGGTGGTTGTCGTCGGGGAACATGAGCCCCGCGTCGTCGAGGATCATGTCGCCCTTGCACTCGAACACGGTCATGTTCTTGCCGATGGCGTCGAGGCCGCCGAGCGGGATGATCTTGAGCGCGGCGTTCGGGTCCTTCTTCGGCGAGGCGAAGTCGCGCCGCGCGTTCTGCTGGCCTCCCTGCCGCTGCTGGCCGCCCTGGCCCTGCGCGCCCTTCGAGAGCTGGGGGCGCTTGTGCTCGAGCTGCACGTGCTTGTACGAGCGCGTCTTCTTGTCCTCGGCCGCGCGGGCGGCGCCTTTGCCGCCCTGCGAGCGGTTGCGCTGCCCGCGGCCCTGTTCGCGCTCGGGGCGCTCGTTGTTCTGCTGTTCCATATGCTTCCTTCGCTTCTCTGCGCGCTTCGCGGGCCGCTTCATGCAGCGCAAGGCCGGGCATGCCGACCTCTCCGCGCGGTGCGCGCGATGTCCTTATATTCATGCGCGGGCGTCGCCGCCCGCGCTCTCTTCCCTCTTCCGTGCGGCGCGCCTACAGCACGCCGACTTCCCGCATGATGCCGGCCAGGCGCTCGGACTGCTCGGGCGTGGCGTCCACGAGCGGCAGGCGCACGCCTCCCACCGGGAAGCCGAGCAGCTTCAGGGCCTCCTTGACGAGGATGGGGTTCGACGTTTCGAACAGCCCCGTCATGAGCGGCATCAGGCGCTCGTTGGCCTGGGCGGCGGCATCCCAGTCGCCGACGGCGCACAGATCCACGATCTCCTTCATGCGCGCGGGCGCCACGTTGCCGATGGTCGAGATGACCCCGGCGCCTCCCAGCCTCATGATGTCGAGCGTGGCCGAGTCGTCGCCCGAGTACACGCAAAAACCCTCCGGCGCGCCCTCGACGATGGCCTTGATCTGGTCCATCTTGCCCGACGCCTCCTTCACGGCCACGACGTTGGCGCAGTCGCGCGCGAGGCGCAGGGTGGTTTCCGCTTCCATGTTCACCACGCAGCGGCCCGGGATGTTGTACAGGATGATGGGCAGCTCCACCGCGTCGGCGATGGTGCGGAAGTGCCGGTACATGCCCTCCTGCGGGGGCTTGTTGTAGTAGGGCACCACGCACATGAAGCCGTCCACGCCGAGCTTCTCCACGTCGCGGGCGAAATCCACCGTGTCGGCCGTGCAGTTGTCGCCGACGTTGGCGATGACGGGCACGCGGTCGCCCACGGCCTCCACCACGGCGCTGAACAGCTTCATCTTCTGCGGATAGAACACGGTCGGGCTCTCGCCCGTCGTGCCGTTGATGATGAGCGAGTCGCTGCCGCCGTCCACGAGGCGGGCGGCGAGCGCCTGCGCCTTGTCCAGGTCGAGATCGCGGTTCTCGTCGAACGGCGTGACCATGGCCGGTATCATGCGGCCGAAACGGGGCTCTTGCGACATGCGTCCACCTTGCCTTCCACCTGCGCGGCCTTCGCGCAGCGCTCATCGAACAATCGTACTCGTGCAGCTATTATGCCATGTCGGGCGCTAGCGCGCCATGAAGTTCTCCAAACCTACAATCAGGCCCGAACGGCCGCCCACGCTGCGGATGCCCAGAAGGACTCCCGGCATGTAGGAGCCGCGGTCCCAGCTGTCGTGGCGGATGGAGAGCGTCTGCCCGAACGAGCCGAACACGACCTCCTGGCTGGCCACGTAGCCCATCGAGCGCACCGAGTGCACGGGCACGCCCTCCACGAGCGCGCCGCGCGCGCCCTCGCAGCCTTCGATCTCCGTCTCGTTGCCCGGCGCCTCGCTCGCGCGGCCGTCGCGGGCCTCTGCGATGATCTGGGCCGTGCGCACCGCCGTGCCCGAGGGCGCGTCCTTCTTGTTGCAGTGATGGAACTCCATGACCTCGGCCTCGGGGAAGTACGGCGCGGCCGCCTTCGCGAACTCCATCATGAGCACGGCGCCCGTCGTGAAGTTGGGCGCGTAGAACAGGCACGTGCCCTCGGGCGCGAGCGCGGCGAGCTCCTCGAGCGTATCGTTGGAGAGCCCTGTCGTGCCCACGACGCAGTCGATGCCGGCCGGCAGCGCCTCGCGCAGGTTGGCCGCCACGACCGCGGGCTGCGTGAAGTCCACGAGCACGTCGAACGTCCACGCCTCGATGGCCGCCGCCACCGTCGGATACACGGGAAAGCCCGCATCCTGCGCGCCGTGCGGGTCGATGCCGCACACGAGCTCCATGTCGTCGGCCGCGCGCACCGCGTCGACCACCGCCGTGCCCATGCGCCCCGCGCACCCGGAAACCGCCACCTTGATCATGATGCAACCTGCCTTTCGCTCAACGTTTAGCGTCATCCTACCACGGCGAGCCGCCGGGCACCCGCCTCGCCGTCTCGAATGGCATGGGAGGCCCTGCGTGCGTCGTTAAAATTTCAGTTTCATCACGGGCGGTTCGCGCAGGGTAATCCTATGAATCCCCTATACTTTTCCGAAGTGCCGGAAAAGCGGCTTCGCCCGGGATCGGGTGCCCGAGAGAGAAAGGCTGTTTCGATGTACTATGTCCTTATGCTGATCTTCCCCATCGTCGTACTGGGCTTCGGCGTTTTCATGGTGGCGGCGCCGGCGACGGCGACCAAGAAGGACCGGAGGGGCGAGCCCGGCCAGGTTTCCAAGACGAGGCGCAACGGGATGATCGTCATCATCTTGTCGATCGTCCTGTTCGCGATCGCCCTCTTCCAGGTTTCGCTCGCGCACTGAGAATCGAGCGGGCCCCAGGCAGCCTGGGGCCCGCTCGACGTCGGATGCGCTTTGAGAAGCGGGGCCTTTACGCGTCGTGGCGGCGGCGCGGGGTGCGGCCGCCGTTGCCATTGCCGCTGCCGCTGTTGCGGCCGCTGCGGCCCGGGCGGTTGTCCCGATCGCCGCGGTCCTCGCGGCGCGGGCGGTCGCCGCGCTCGCTGCGGGCGGGCGCGGAGCCCTCGGGGGCGTCCGGCTTGTCGAGGCGGTCGAGCGAGATCTTGCCCGAGCCCGGATCCACCTCGAGCACCTTCACCTTCACGACGTCGCCGAGCGCGAGCACGTCCTCCACCTTGCCCACGCGGCCGTTGGCCACGCGCGAGATGTGCAGCAGGCCGTCCTTGCCGGGCGTGAGCTTGATAAACGCGCCGAAGTCCTTGATGCCCACGACCTCGCCGTCGAACTCCTCGCCCACCTCGGGCTCCTTGACGATCCCGAGGATCATGGCCTTGGCGGCATCTCCCGCCGGGCCCTCGATGGCGGCGATGTGGATGGTGCCGTCCTCCTGGATGTCGATCTGGGCGCCCGTCTCCTCCTGGATGCCGCGGACCACCTTGCCGCCGCTGCCGATGACGTCGCGGATCTTGTCCACGGGGATGTGGATGGTCTCGATGCGCGGCGCGAACTGCGAGAGCTCCTCGCGCGGCGCGGAGATGGTCTCGATCATGGCGTCGAGGATGTGGGCGCGGCCCTCCTTGGCCTGTGCGAGCGCGCGGGCCAGGATGTCGACGGAAAGCCCGCGGGCCTTGTTGTCCATCTGGAGCGCCGTGATGCCCTTCTCGGTGCCGCACACCTTGAAGTCCATGTCGCCGAGGAAGTCCTCGATGCCCTGGATGTCGGAGAGGATGACCACGTCGTCGCCCTCCTTGATGAGCCCCATGGCGATGCCGGACACGGGCGCGGCGATGGGCACGCCGGCGTCCATGAGGGCGAGCGTGCTTCCGCAGGTGGAGGCCATGGACGACGAGCCGTTGGACTCGAGCACCTCGGACACCACGCGGATGGCGTAGGGGAAGTCGTCCTCGCTGGGGATCACCGGCAGAAGCGCGCGCTCGGCGAGCGCCCCGTGGCCGATCTCGCGGCGCTTCGGCGCGCCCATGCGGCCGGCCTCGCCGGTGCAGTAGGGCGGGAAGTTGTACTGGTGCATGTAGCGCTTGCCCTCGGCCGGGTCGATGGTGTCGAGGCGCTGCCACTCGTTGAGCATGCCGAGCGTCACCACCGAGAGCACCTGGGTCTGGCCGCGCTGGAACAGGCCCGAGCCGTGCACGCGGGGCAGGTAGCCCGGCTTGATGTAGAGCGGGCGGATCTCGTCGGGGCGGCGGCCGTCGGCGCGCTCGCCGGTGGCGATGACCATGGCGCGCATGGCCTTCTTCTCGAGCTTCTTGAGCTCGGCGGCGATGTCGCCCTTCCAGGCCGCGCGCTCCTCGTCGGAGAACTGCTCGGCCTTGACGCGGTCCTTGAGCGCCTCCACCTTGGCCATGCGTGAGTGCTTGTCGGCGTCGTGCAGGGCCGCGGACATCTCGGCCTCGAACGGGGCCACGCGGCTTGCGATGGACGGGTCGGCCACATGGACCTCCCACTCCACCGGCTCGATGCTCGCGCGGTCGAGGAAGCGCTGCTGCACCTCGCAGAACGCGGCGATGGCCTCCTGGCCGAAGGTCATGGCGGCCAGCATGTCGTCCTCGGAGATCTCCTCGGCGCCGGCCTCCACCATGGAGATGTAGTCGGCCGTGCCGGCGATGGTGAGCTCCAGGTCGGAGTTCTCGGACTCCTCGAACGTGGGGTTCACGATGAACTCGCCGGTCTCCACGTCGCGCCCGATGCGCACGCAGGCGGCCGGGCCGTCGAAGGGCGCGGCGCCCAGCATGAGGGCCGCGGAGGCGCCCATCACGCAGACGGTGTCGGGCGGGTTCACGCTGTCCACCACGAGGGTGGTGCACACCACGTGCACCTCGCGCTTGAAGCCGTCCACGAAGCCGGGGCGTATGGGGCGGTCCACCATGCGGGCCGTGAGCGTGCCCTTGTCGGACGGACGCGCCTCGCGCTTGAGGTAGCCGCCCGGGATCCGGCCCACGGCGTACATCTTCTCGATGAAGTCCACCGTGAGCGGGAAGAAGTCATAGTCCTTCTCCTGGCCGATGACAGCCGTCACCAGCACGGTCGTGTCGCCTTGCGTCACGAGGACCGAGCCGGTGGCCTGCTTGGCGAGCTCGCCCGTCTCAAGGCGGTACTCCTTGCCGTACAGTTCGAAGGATTCGACGATTTTTTCCATGTTCTGCTTTCTTTCTCTTCTGCCTTGGACGCCCTAGTGCGGCCAAGCTTCTTCGACGCGCCGGCTCCTATGCCGGCCGCCGCGAGCAGGCGCGCCCTTGCGCGCCCGACCGCTCTATACAGAAGGAAGCTTCCGCTTCCGGCTGCGCTTTCCGAACCGCCCTCCCCCATCGGGGCCGGGCGGTATACGAGAGCCCGCTCGCGCGGGCTCTCGTACGTGGCTAGATGGTGTCGCGGATACCGAGCTTCTTGATGAGCGAACGGTAATCCTCGATGTCGCGGTTCTTGATGTACTTCAGAAGGCCGCGGCGCTTGCCGAGGAGCATCATGAGGCCTCGACGGGTGTGGTTGTCCTTCTTGTGCACCTTGAGGTGCTCGGTGAGGTTGCGGATGCGCTCGGTGAGGATCGCCACCTGCACCTCGGGACTGCCGGAGTCGCCCTCGCCCTTGCCGTACTCCTTGACGAGCTCGGCGGTGCGCTCCTTGCTGATGCTGAGCTTGCTAGCCATGCTGTTCCACCTTTCATGCGCGGTCGCCTTCCCGGCGCCGCTTCTTCGATATGCGCTCCCCTCTGGGTGAGCATGCGGTGGTGTGCATGCGGACCAAGCGGGAAGTGCCTGCGTTTTCGCAGCTCGCCTATTGTAGGCGAAGCCCCAGGCCGCGGCAAGCGCGCGCGGATGCGCGCCACAGGTTGCCCACAAGCCGGCGAGTGCGTGACAAAGGGACGTCCCTTTGTCACGCCCCTCTGGCGCGCTTGCGAGCGTACATGGCGGCGTCGGCGGCGGCGATGAGCTCGCCGGGAGTCGCACGGCGGGCCGCATCGAAGAACGCCCAGCCGACGCTCGCCTCAAGCCTTCCCTCGGTGCTCGCGGCAAGCTCCTCGTCGAAGGCGCGCACGAGCCGCTCGACCGCCTCGTCGCGCGCGTCGTCCAGCACCACGGCGAACTCGTCGCCGCCGAAGCGCGCGATGAAGGCGTCCTCGCGCCCGAAGGCATGCTTGAGCACGTCGGCCACATGGCGCAGCGCCCGGTCGCCCTCCGCGTGCCCGAAGGAGTCGTTCACCTCCTTGAAGCCGTCCACATCGAACATAGCGAGGCACCAGCTCCCGCCCCGCGCGCAGCGCTCGGCGAGGAACCTGTCGAGCCGTCCGCGGTTGTAGAGTCCCGTCAGGCCGTCGCATACCATGAGCCCGCGCTGCAGATCGAGGTACACCAGCAGCACCGACACCGCCAGACCGGGCACGAGCAGGCTCAGTCCCGAGAAGAGCGTCTGCGCGGCGCCGGCGCCCACGGTGGGCACGAACGCCGCGGCGAAGTAGGCGCACCTGCGGCGGACGACCGGGTCGAACGAGGCGCGCCGGCCGCGCAGCGCGCAGGCGGCGGAGGCCACCGCGTAGCCGATGCTCACGGCGAAGATGAACGCGAACAGCGGACCGCGCTGGTAGCCGCCCTGGGCATCCACCGAGAACAGGGCGTGGGTCCAGGGGCTCGACACGATGAGCGCCTCGTAGCTGGCGAATATGGCAAGCGACGCGATGTCGACGGCGTCCTTCGCCGCCAGGGTGCCGTCGTTGCGCACGGCGGCGCGCACGAACGTGAACCAGAGGAACGACAGCACGCCGCCCAGGGAGTAGAACGCCACGTTGAGCGTCCAGGCAAGGGCGAGCGGCGCGCCCGGCCCCCCGCCGGCCGCGAACGAGCAGGCGATGTCGAGGACGAGCTCGCCGATGGTGAGCGCAACCATGAGCTGGAACAGGCGGTTCGTCCGGGAGAACGGCAGGCGCCCGCGCGAGTTGGCGAGCACCACCGCAAGCGCGAGGGCCGGGACGAAGTCGGCCTGGGCGTAGGCGAACCCGTTCATCGCGCGTCGCCCCCCTTCGCGTCCGCGCGGCGGCGGTCCTTCTCCTTATACATCGCCCTGTCGGCGGCGGCCAGCAGGTCCTCCGCGTCGGTCTGCGCGGCCCTGTCGCACAAAGCGCCGCCGGCGCTGCACGTGAGCGCGCCAACGCGTAGGCCCGCCGTAGCGCGCGCCATCGCCTCGTGCAGCCGCCCGATGGCGCGGCGCATGCCCTCCTCGCCCTCGCAGGACGTCATGACGGCGAACTCGTCGCCGCCGAAGCGCGCGACGCAGGCGTCGCCCTCCCCGAACGCGTCGCGCAGGGCGTCAGCCGTGCGGCACAGGGCCTCGTCGCCGAAGGCATGGCCGTAGCGGTCGTTCACGGCCTTGAACTCGTCGAGGTCGACCATGATCACGCACCACGGGCCGTCCATGCGCGCCCAGCGCGCGGCCAGACGCTCGTCGAAGCCCGCGCGGTTGAGCAGGCCCGTGAGCGCGTCCACCGATATGCGCACGTTCTGGATGCCCACGTAGGCAAGCAGAAGCGCGATGGCGTCAAGCGGCCAGACCGCCCACCAGACGCTCCAGAGGCTCTGGAGCAGAAGCCCCGCGACGGGGATCGCGCCTATCAGCGCGAGGCTCGCGTACTGGCGGCGGCGAGCGAGCGAGGCCGTGGAGGCGCAGCGCAGCAAAGGCATGGCCACGGCGCACAGAAGCGCCGCCGCCATGACCGCGTAGAGCACCGCGACATGCGGCCCGCGCACGTACTCCTGCCCGTCGATATCGAACAGCGTATCCGTGAGCACCCCCGCGGCCACCGCCGCGACGCACAGCGCGAAGGCCGCTCCGCAGAGGACGGCGGGTCGGCGCAGCTGGGAGGGGCGGGAGGCGCCGCGCATCTTCGCCAGCACGTAGAGCAGCCACAGAAGGCTCACGGCGCAGGAGAAGAGCAGGTAGACGGCCATCGCCGCGCGCAGGGGCCCCTCGTCGGGCGCGAAGGCCGCGCCCACCACCCAGCTCGCGGCCTCGGCGGCCAGCGTGCCCAAAAGCACGAGCGCGAGCGCGCGGAACAGCCGGCTCTCGAGGTCGCGCGCGCCGGTGAACAGCGAATCACCGAAGATGACGGCGACGAGCACCGCCGGGAACAAGCCCACGTTCACATGGGTGAGAACGTCCACCGCGCCCCTCCTCCGCCCAGGCTCCGCAAAGCCTCGCCGCACCCGCGCACACCACATCGGCACCAGTATAGCGCATAGCCGCCGGACAGGGGAAACGCCTTCCGCAGGGCAAGGGTTTTGCCCTTGCCGGATTACGACGTTGAGCGGCAAGGGCAGGGCCCTTGCCCTACGGAGCACCGGCAGCGCTTCCCTAGGCCACGCTCGGGCCCTGGGGGATCCAGATGGTGAACGACGTCGTGCCCGCATCGCTCGCGACGTAGATGTCGCCGCCGTGGGCCCGCGCCGTCTCGCGCGCGATAGCCAGGCCGAGGCCCGCGCCCCCCGCCTGCGCGCCGCGGGCCTCGTCGGCGCGGTAGAACCTCTCGAAGATGCGCTCGAGATGCTGCGGCGTGAGCTCGCGCCCGCGGTCGGTCACCGTGAGCTCCCACCACACGAACCGGTCGGCCCCCGTGGCGAGCGAGGTGCGCACCGCCACGTCGGTGCCGGGGTCGGCATAGGCCACGGCGTTCTTCATCACGTTGTTGAGCACGCGCGCCACCTTGCCCGCGTCGGCGAACACGGAGAGCTCGGCCGGCCCGTCATAGACCAGCCTCAGGCCCCGCGCCTCGGCGAGCGGGAAGAACTCCTCGATCACCTGGTTGCAGAACAGCGCGCCGTCGAAGCGCGAGCGCTCGATGGGGATGGCATGCAGGTTGTAGCGCGTGATCTCGAAGAACTCGTCGAGCAGCTCCTCTAGGCGGTACGCCTTCTCCAGCGTGATGCCCGTGTAGCGGCTTCGCACTTCCACCGGCAGGTCGGGAGACTCGTCGAGCAGCGTGAGGTAGCCGACGATCGAGGTGAGCGGCGTCTTGATGTCGTGGGCCAGGTAGGCCACGAGCTCGTTCTTGCGCTCCTCGGCCGCCTTCGCGGCGCGGTCGCTCTGGTCGGCCTGCTCCTTTATCTCGTTGAGCGCGGCGGCGGTGGGCGCCAGCTCCAGCGGGAGCCGGATCGAGCCCTCCCGCTTGGCGAGCACGTCCTCGACCGAGGAGATCAGCAGGTCGAAGTAGCGCAGCGACCGGTTGACGCCCGCGCGCACGATGAGGAACAGCCCCGCCGCGTACCCGGCAGCGAGCAGCCACCAGAACGCGTCCGCCAGCAGGTAGTAGAAGCCCGAGCCGCCCAGGATGTTGTAGAACACGAAGTTCGACAGCGGCAGCTTGACGACCTCGACCATCGCGAGCGCGACGAGGCACGCCGCCGTGAAGGCGAGCGCCTGGAGCACGAGCCGCCCGAGCACCGACCTTCTGAGGAGCCTCTTCTGTTCGACCGCGTACCGCTGCTGCATTGCATCGCCGCCTTCCCCGGGCCGTCAGCCCAGCTTGTAGCCCACGCCCCACACCGTCTCGACGAACTCCTGCGACGAGTCGACGGCGGCCAGCTTCTTGCGCAGATGCCGGATGTGCACCATCACCGTGTTGTTGGACTGCGCGTTGGCCTCCTCGCGCCACACCTCCTCGAACAGCTCGCGCGACGCCACGGGCCGGCCCTCGGCGCGCAGGAGGCACGCGAGGATGGCGAACTCCTTGGGCGTGAGCGCGAGCGGCTCGCCGTGCAGCGTCGCCGTGAAGGCCGACTCGTCGAGCGCGATGCCGCGCGCCTCGAGCACGGGCCGGGCCGCGTCGCGGGCGGCAGGAACGGCCGCGCGGCGCAGGCGGGCCCGCACGCGCGCCACGAGCTCGCGGGGCTTGAAGGGCTTGACCACGTAGTCGTCGGCGCCCAGCTCGAAGCCCACCACCTTGTCCACCTCCTCGTCCTTCGCGGTGAGGAAGATGATGGGCACGCCGCTCGTGCGCCGGATCTCGCGGCAGCAGGAGAAGCCGTCCATGCCCGGCATCATGATGTCGAGCACCACGAGGTCGCACGGCTCCTTCGCGAGCGCGGCCAGGAGGTCGTCTGCGGCATAGAACACGCAGGGCTCGATGCCCGTCTCGGCGAGCAGCTGCCCCACCAAATCGGCGATGGCCCGCTCGTCGTCGCAGACCGCCACCCGCTTCCGCTCCTCCACCAGCGCTCCCTTCGCCCGCATTCCCTTCTGCATCCATTGTATCCGCAGGCGGCGAACGCAAGTGCGCGAGCGACGGGCAATTAAGGAAAACTTAAGATAACCCGCCTTCCCCTGCGGCTGCGACGTTTCGCATGAAACGTCCGTGCTGACTTTCCGCCTAACCCATAACCCGGCGACCGCGTTCTCCTGCACGCGAACCGCGGCTGTCCGACACGAAAACCCTCGACGTGAAAGACTCGGAAGAGGAACGAGACGGGAGGCGGCTCCCCAAAGCGGTGGTCTTTCGACGTTTTCCCAGATCGCGAGAAGCCGGCGTCCACACAGTCCGTCAGGATCCTTTCACGTCGAGGGTTTTCGTGTCGAGAGGGCCCGATTCGCGTGCATCCCCCCCCCGACGCGCATCGATTGCGTCGTAAAAGGAGGGAGCCAGAACATCCGTGCTGAGAAACCCGTCCCAGTGCGCGAAAAACGGCCCTTCGTGGCAGAAATCGACGGGAAATGATCATCTGGAGCGCCAAAAGCGGATCGAAGCGAGCGAGGCGATCCCGCGCGTCCTCATCATCCCTGTTCAGCGAGGCGATGCATCCCTGTGCCGCAATAGGGCCACTTGGCGATGATCATTTCCCGTCGATTTCTGCCACGAACCCCGGTTTTTCGCGCGCCAGGCCGCGAGCGGCGCAAAGCCTTCGACACGAGACGATCGGAGGCCGTCGCGCTTCAGGAAAACTTAAGGGATCGGTTGACGGTTCTTCTGGGACGCAGGGGCGGGCGGGCGCGAAAATCGAAAGGGAAACGCGAAAGGAGCCTGCTCATGACCTACTCGAACTCGTTCGGACGCGCGGCCGCCTCGTCGAGGCGGCCCTCCCCTTCCGGCCGCTACGACCGCGCCGCCTGGTCGCCGCCGTGCAGACGGCGCACAAGGCCCCTCTTCGCCCAAAGGCGGCTGCCGACGAGGCGCATCGCCCTCATCGCAGCGCTCGCCTGCGTCCTCGTCGGCGGCTGCTGGTTCGCCGCGTCGACGCTCGGCGGGCTCGTCGCCGGCGCGCAGGAGCCGGGCGCGGGATCCCCGGCCGCCCCGCAGAGCACGCCGCGCGACCAATGGCGAGCCGGCGAGGTACCCGAGCTCTACCAGCGCGATCCCGCGTGGGCGCAGACGTCCTACGCCGGGGACGATTTCGGCGAGACGGGCTGCGGCCCCACGTGCCTGGCCATGGCGTACGTGGCGCTCACCGGGCGCGACGACAGGGGTCCGGCCGACCTCGCGGCGCTCTCCGAGCAGATGGGCTGCGCCACGCCCGACGGCACCGCCTGGGCGTTCATGACCGAAGGCGCGGCCGAGGTCGGCCTTGCCGCCGAGGAGCTGCCGGCCGACGAGGGGAGCATCCGCCGCGCGCTGGCGGCGGGATCGCCCGTGGTATGCAGCGTCGGTCCCGGCGACTTCACCACGACCGGGCACTTCATCGTGCTCGCCGGCGTGGACAAGGACGGCCGCCTCGTCGTGCGCGACCCGAACAGCCCCGAGCGAACGGCGAAGGCTTGGGACTTCGACGTCGTCATCGGGCAGTGCCGCGCCCTCTGGGCCTACACGGCTGCATGAAGGGGACCGGATCGCCGGCAAGGGCAGAGCCCTTGCCCTACGTTCGACCCGCAGGATGACAAGCAGAGCTTACTGCGCGGCTTGGGCTTCCCTCAGGCCGCGCACCAGCTGGTCGACGCAGGAGGTGGAGCGGCGTCCGCAGGTGTTGCCTTCGAACAGCTCCGCCACCCGCTCCACCGGCATGCCGGCCACCACCTTCGAGATGGCCTTGAGGTTGCCGTCGCAGCCTCCCACGAAGTCGACGTGCGACACCGTGTCGCCGTCGAGCTCGATATGGATCTCGCGGGAGCACGTCCCGCGCGTCTTGTACGTGTACACGATCGCGATTCCCTCTCTTCTCAGAACAACCCGCAGGTGAACAGGAAGTTCAACGATTTCAACTGCGCGCCCACGTGCTCGCGGACCCACTCCTGGCAGAAGCGCAGCGCGCCGAACGCCTCCGACGGACCCGCCCTCATGCCCTCGATCTGATCGAACGTCGATCCGAGGAGCGCCTTGCACCAGTCCACGGTCGCCTGCGGCACGACGCGCGCCTCCATCCGCCCCGCGCACTCGGCGCACAGCACGCCGCCCTCGCGAAACGACACGCGCGCGTCAGCCGGCAGGGCGGGCGCAGCCACGTCGCGGCCGCATCCCGCGCACACGTCCAGGCTCGGCCGCAAGCCCGCGAACGCGAGCGCCTTGAGCAGGTGCGCCGCGCACACGGCGGGCGCCTGGGCCGCCTCGACGCGCCCGAGGCTCTGAAGCGCCGCGCACGTGAGCGCGAACAGGCGCGGGCTCTCGAGCCCCATCTGCGTGACGCGGTCGAGCAGCTCCGCCATGGGCGCGGCGCAGGCGGCATGCTCCATGTCGAGGCGCAGACGCTCGTTGCTCTCGACGAGCCGCGCCTCCTTCACGATGTCGAGGCTGCGCCCGCGCGCCAGCAGCAGGTCGGCGACCGAGTACAGCTCCAGCCGCGCGGAGAACGGGCTCGACGGCTTGCGCGCGCCCTTCGCCACCGCCCGCAGCTGCGAGCCGTCCTCGGCGAGCAGCGTCACCACGAGGTCGCTCTCGCCGAGCTTCGTCTTGCGCAGCACGATGCCGCGCGCGCGGTAGGTGGACTGGGACACGTCGGCCTTAGGAGATGCTCACGACGTTGTTGGAGGCGTCCCACACGATCGAGCCGCTCTTCTGCTTCGCCGAGCCGTACACCGTCTCGCCGTCGAGCGTGGCCATGGCGCGCCCCGTGATGGTGAACGACGTCGTCTCGCTGCCCTGGTAGGCCACCGCATCCACCGAGTCGATGGCGTAGGCGGTGTCGCCGAGCGTGATCGTGCCCGCGCCCTGCAGGTAGGCGAGCGCGGCGGCCTCGAGCTCGGCCGCGCGCGAGAGCGCGATGTTCACGGTCACCGTGGAGCCTGAGGCCAGCTTCTCGCCGGGCGCGGGATCGGTGCCGAGGACGGTGCCGGCCGCGACGGAGTCGTCGTAGACGTAGGCGTCCTGGGCGACGTAGCCCTCGGCCTCGAGCGCGGCCTTCGCCTCGTCCCACGTTTTGCCAGCCACGTCGGGGACGACGTAGGCCTGGGACACGGTCACCGTGATCGGCGCGGCGGAGAGGGCCTTCGAGCCGGGCGCGGGGTCGACGGCCAGCACGACGCCCTCGCGCTCGTTGGACTTCTCGATCTTGAACGACACGTTCCCGAAGCCCTCGTCCTCGAGCAGCCCCACCGCCTCGTCGCGCTGGCGGCCCACGATGCCCTCCGGGATGACGCGGGCCGTCGCCACGCGCACGAGCACCTCGGTGCCCTGCTCCTGGCGCGCGCCGGCGCCGGGCTCCATGGACAGCACGACGCCCTCCGTGTCGTCGGACTTCACCTGCTCGACGCGCACGGCGAACTCCTTGCCCTCGAGCGCGTAGACGGCGTCGGTCTGGGTCATGCCCACCACGTCGGGCAGCATCTTGCCGCCCCAGATCTCCAGGTAGTAGGTGACGCCGGCCGCCGCGCCGCCGATGGCGAGCAGGCACAGCAGCGCGATGAGCGCGGCCTTGCCCTTGCCACCCTTCTTCTCGTTGGCGTCGGGCGCGCGGAACTCCTTCTGCTTCGGGGCGGCGGCACCGTCGATGCGCGGCATCTCCATCGTGTCGCCGGAGCGCCACGAGGCCGCGGGCGGCACGTAGCTCGCGTCCACGAGGCATTCGTCGAGGCCCGAGAGGTCGGCGGCGACGCCCTCGTCATCGGGGCGCTTGGGAACGAAGGGGGCGAGATCGTCGGCGGCGCGTGCGGCCTCGGGCCTCTCGGCGGCATCCTCCTCGCCGATGGGGCTGAAGTCGAACGCGTTGCCGTTCTCGTCGACGTTCACGCCGGCCACGTCGATGACGGGCAGGCTCGCGGGATCGAGCGGGCCCGAGGCGCCCGGGCGCGCGCCCTTCCGGGGGCGGGCGGGCTCCTCGTCGGCCGGGGCGGCCGCTTCGGGCTCGGAGACGGCCTGCTCGTCGGGCGCGGGCTCCGGCGCGGGGGCGGATTCCTCGCCCTCGGCCCGGTCGGCGGCCGTGGCGAGCTCGGCGATCTTGCCCGTAAGCGGCATGCCGCACTCGTTGCAGAACCTCGCGCCGTCGCGGTTTTCGGAATGGCAATGGGGACAGATCATGCTGGCATACTCCCTCGCAAACTTGCTTGATGGGAAGATTGTAGCCGAAAACCCGCCGCCGCGCGCGGCGAGGGAGCGGACGCGGGCCCGTTCACGACAATACTTGCAGAACTCCGAGGATCCGCCGCGCGGAGCCTCACGCGCCTTCGCCGTAGCCGAACCTTCTGATCTGGCTCGCGTCGCGCCGCCAGTTCTTCTTCACCTTCACCGAGAGGTCCAGATACACGCGCGTGCCCAGCAGCTGCTCCAGATCGGCGCGGGCCTCGGTGCCGATGCGCTTGATGGCCGCGCCCTTCTTGCCGATGATGATGCCCTTCTGGCTGTCGCGCTCCACGTACACGGTGGCGAAGATGCGGTGGAGGTCCTTCTTGCGGTCGTATTCCATCTCGTCGACGCGCACGCCGATGGCGTGGGGCACCTCGTCGTGGAACGTCCGCAGGATCTTCTCGCGGACGAACTCGGCCACCACCACCTCGATGGGCTGGTCGGTCTCCATGTCGGCCGGGAACCACGAGGGGCCCTCCGGGAGCAGGTGCACGACCTCCTCGACGAAGGCCTCCACGTTGTAACCGGTGGCAGACGACAGGCCCACCATGGCGTCCCACGTGCCCAAGCGCTCGGCAGCCTCGCGCTGCGCGCTGATCTGGGCGGGGCTCGCCAGGTCCACCTTCGACAACACGCAGATCTTCTTCGACCGCACGCGGGAGAGCTGCTCGGCCACCCACTCGTCGCCCCGCCCGATGGGCTGCGAGGCGTCGATGAGCATGGCGACCACGTCCACGTCCTCGAGCGCCTTCAGGGCCGACGTGTTCAGCTCCTCGCCGAGCGCATCGTGGGGCTTGTGCAGGCCCGGCGTGTCCACCAGGATGAGCTGGAAGTCCTCGCGCGTGAGCACGGCGCGGAAGCGGTGGCGCGTCGTCTGCGCCGTGTCCGACGTGATGGCGATCTTCTTGCCCATGATGGCGTTCACCAGCGTCGACTTGCCGGCGTTCGGCCTGCCCACAAGCGTGACGAAGCCGGATTTGAACCCCTCGACGTCCGTTTGGAAATCCATGTGCGATCCTTACTTCAATTGACGACTGTGCTTAGCCGAACAGCAGGGCCCAGGCGGGGGGGCCGAATACCACGGCGGCCACGACGAGGGCGACCACGGCGAAGATGAGCACCGCGCCCGCCGCCGTGTCCTTCGCGCGGCGCGCCAATTCGTGGTACTCCGGCGACACGAGGTCCACCACGCTCTCCACCGCCGTGTTCACGCACTCGGCCGCGAACACGGCCGCGATGCACAGGATGACGGCCGCCCACGAGGCCCCGTCGATGCCGAACGCGAAGCCGAGCGCCACCGCCGCCACGGCGATGACCAGGTGGATCTTCATGTTGCGCTGCGTGCGCACGGCGTAGGCGATGCCGTCCCACGCGCACTTGAAAGCGCTCACGAGCGGAAAGCGCGCCCGCGACTCCTTCGCCGCCTTGTTGCGGACGAAGCCCTCCTCGGCCTCTCCAGACGCGTCCATGCCAGCCCCCTTCCGGCGTCAGCGCTTCGACCAGGCCTCGAGTATCTCGGCCTCGCGCTTCTCCATGACCTCGGCCTCGTCGTCTTCGATATGGTCGTAGCCGCACAGGTGCAGAAGCCCGTGCACCAGAAGCAGGCTGATCTCCTCCTCGAACGTGGTGCCGAACTCGCGCGTCTGGCGGCTGGCCACGTCCGGCGCGATGACGACGTCGCCCAGCTCGAACACCGGGTCCTCCGCCAGCGTCGTCGCGGCGAGGTCCTCGTCCACGCCGTCGCACTCGAACGACAGCACGTCGGTGGGGCCCTCCTTGTGGCGGTACCTCTCGTTGAGCTCGGCGATGGCGTCGTCGGTGACGAAGCTCACGGACACCTCGGTGTTGAAGGGCTTGTCCTCGCGCGCGAGCACGAACTGCGTGAGCTCGTGCAGCGGCAGCTTCTCGAGCTCGTCTTTGCGGTAGTCGTAGTTGATCTGGATGTCCATGGTCGTCAAGCCTTTCTGCTCGCCTCGTCGTAGGCGGCCACGATGGCGGCCACCAGCGAATGGCGCACGACGTCTTTGCCGGTGAAGTCGCAAAACGCGATGTCGTCGACGCCCTCGAGGATGGCCCGCACGCCTTTGAGGCCCGACACGCCGTGCGGCAGGTCGAGCTGGGTCACGTCTCCCGTGACCACCATCTTCGAGCCGAAGCCCAGGCGCGTGAGGAACATCTTCATCTGCTCGGGCGTGGTGTTCTGCGCCTCGTCGAGGACGATGAAGCTGTCGTTCAAGGTGCGCCCGCGCATGAACGCGAGCGGGGCGATCTCGATGACGCCGCTGTCGATGAGCTGGTTGGCGCGCTCCATGTCGGTCATGTCGAAGAGCGCGTCGTAGAGCGGGCGGATGTAGGGGTCCACCTTCTCGGTGAGGGTGCCGGGCAGAAAGCCCAGGCTCTCCCCCGCCTCCACCACCGGGCGCGTGAGGATGATGCGCCCCACCTCCTTGCGCTTGAGCGCGGCCACGGCCATAGCCATGGCGAGGTAGGTCTTGCCGGTGCCCGCGGGCCCGATGCCGAACGTGATGGTGTTCTCGCGGATGGCGTCCACGTAGCGTTTCTGCCCCGCCGTCTTCGGACGGATGGCGCGGCCGCGGTACGTGAGCAGGATGTCCTCGCGCAGCGCGGTCGGGCTGAACTCGGCCGTGCGCAGAAGGTCGATGGCACGGCGCACGTAGTCGACGCTGGGCTCGCCACCGCCTTCCACCAGCTTGATGAGGTCGGAGAACAGCGCCGTGAGCGACTGCACCTCGAGCGGATCGCCCTCGAGCACGATGGTGTCGCCGCGCACCGTGATGCGCGCCGCGAAGGCATCTTGCACGAGGTGGAGAATCTCATCGGCCGGCCCGACGATGAGCGCCATGTTCACGCTTTGCGGGGCCGTCAGCGTGATTTGGGTCTGGTCTGTCATGCGGCCATTGTACCACGACCCCGCCCGACCCGGGCCGATGTCATCGAACCGACAAGGGCCCGGGGCGCGCGGAGCCCGGCAGAACTCGGCGATCGGCCGGCTCCTACGCGAGCGCGGCCTCGCGGCGGGCGCGCATCCAGTCGGCGAGCTCCTCCATGCCCTCGCCGGTGCGTGCGCTCGTCACGAAGATCTCGAGGCGCGGGTTCAGGGCGCGGGCGCGCTCCTTCAAGGCCTCCATATCGAAGTCGGGGTTCAGGGGCAGGTAGTCGCTCTTCGTCACGATGAGGGCGTCCACCACGGCGAACATGGGCGGGTACTTCATCACCTTGTCCCAGCCCTCGGGGACGGAGAGCAGCATCACGCGCGCATGCGCGCCGGTGTCGAACTCGGCCGGGCACACGAGGTTGCCGATGTTTTCGAGGAACAGATAGCCGAAGTCCGCGCCGCCGAAGGCCTCCCACGCGCGCTCCACCATGCCCATCTCCACGTGGCAGATGCCCTTGGTGTTGAGCTCGACGGAGGCGACGCCGGCCTCCTTGATCTTGAGGGCGTCCACGTCCGACTCCAGGTCGGCCTCGATGACGCCCACGTCGGGCTCGCCCGCCGCGCGCAGGTGCTCGATGAGCGCGAGCAAAAGCGTCGTCTTGCCCGCGCCCGGCGAGGCCATCACGTCCACGAAGAACGTGCCGTCCTGCCTGCGCGCGTCGCGGAAGGCGTCGGCCGCCTCGTCGTTGGCGGCCAGGATGCTGCGCTTCACCTCGATGACGCGTGTCTCTTCCATGCTGCGGCTCCTTCCCCGCCCGCCGGTGTCTGCCGACGCTGCGAGCTTCTCGTTCGATGTCCCGAACATGGTAAACCGAGGGAGTGCCGAGCGCAACCGGCAGGCCGGCCGCGCGCGGGACGCCTCAGGCGAGGCGGTACGCGTAGAGCGCCATGGTCTGGCCGAGCACGTCCCCGACGTCCCAGCCGCGCTTCGAGCGCTCGGCCGAATACGGGTCGTTGATGGAAAGCGCGCCGTCCTCGGCGATCCCCGTGATGACGAAGAAGTGACCGGCCTCGGTGAAGTCGCCCGGCCCGACGTTGCAGATGACCGCCGCGCCGCCCTCGAGCGCCGCGCGCAGGGCGTCGGCGTCCACGGAGAGCGACTCGCACGTAAGGCCCAGGCCGGCGGCCTCGTTCACGAGGAAGGAGGCGTCGGTGCCGTCGTATTGCGTCTCGTAGCCGCCCTCGGCCGCGCGCCTGCCCATGTCGTAGGGCGAGAGGTCGCCCTTGCCCGTGAGGCCCTGGTACACCATGGAAAGCGACGTGGGGCAGCAGCCGGTGAGGGCGAACGTCGTGGACGAGTACACGGTGGCGCCCCAGCGGGGATCCCACTGGTAGAGCCGCGGCACCTCGCCTGCGGAGGGATCGCCCGTCCCTGCGGCGTCCTCGGCGGGATACGCTTCGGGGAACGCGCGCACGAAGGGCACGGCCTCGGGCTCGACGGCGGCAAGCTTGAGGAGCTTGCGCTGCACGGCCTCGCCGTCTGCGGCGTAGGCGTCCGGATGAGAGGCGATCCATGCGACGTCGTCGCTGGCCGAGGCGGCCTGGACGAGCTGCGCCGCCAGCTCGTCGCCGAGGATCGAGGAGAGGACGGCCTCGTCTATCTTCGCTTCATCGGGCTGCTGCGCGGCGGGAGCCGGGGCGGGCTCTTCCGGGACGGCCGCTCCGTCGCCTGCGGACAGGCACCCTCGGACGCCCATGACGAGGGCGATGAGGAGGGCGAGCGCCGTCGCGCCGATCGCAAGCCGCTTGGGCCCGATCGCGCGCAGGACGCCCGCGGCGGCGTCGGCGAGGGCGGGAAGGCCCTCGGGCCCCTGCGCCTCCCGGGAGCGCCGGCCGGCCGGCGCGGCGCGATTGGGCGGGCGGCGTCCCGGCGCGGACGGCCCGGCTGCGCCTCCATGCAGGCGCGTTTGGCGCTCCTCGAGCCTTCTGCGGGCCCGCTCGCGCGCCTCGCTCTCAGACATCCGCGCCTCCCTTCCCCAGCTTCACAGGCACGAGGGCGCCGAGCGCGGCGCCTGCGGGAGCGGGCACTTCGAAGTAGCTCTCGGTCATGGCGGCGCCGTCCTCCTCCACGAGCGCCAGCTCCGCGGTTCCGGCGCGGCGGGCGAAGTCGGCGGCGCGTAGCTCGTCGCCGAGCGCGCGCAGGGCGGCGGCGCGGGCGGCCTTGACCTCGGCGGGCACTTGGTCGGCGCGCGCGGCGGCCGGCGTGCCCTCGCGGCGCGAGTACGGGAACACGTGGATCTTGGAAAAGCCGCAGCGGCGCGCGAGGTCCATCGTGCGGGCGAAGTCGCCGTCCGTCTCGCCGGGAAAGCCCACGATGACGTCGGTGGACAGGCTGATGCCGGGCACCCGCCGGCGCAGCTCTTCCACGAGCGCGGCGAAACGCGCCGAGTCGTAGGGGCGCGCCATCTCGCGCAGCACGCGGTCGCTGCCCGCCTGGAGCGGCAGGTGCAGGTGGCGGCAGACGCGCCCGCCCTCCTCCGCGAGCACGCCAATGAAGGCCCCGTCCACGTCGCGCGGCTCGATGCTCGACACGCGGAAGCGGCACGGCGGCTCGCCCGGCGCGTGGAGCGCGGCCGTCTCGTCGAGCAGGCGGCGCAGCAGGCCCGCGAGGCGCAGGGTCCCATCGCGGTACGACCCCAGGTTGATGCCGGTGAGCACGATCTCCTTAGCGCCCGCCTCCACATAGGCGCGGCACTCGCGCACGACGTCGTCGGCCGACCGGCTCGTGGCGGCTCCGCGCGCCACGTGCACGATGCAGTACGTGCACGCGTTGTCGCACCCGTCCTGCACCTTCACCCCCACGCGCGTGCGGAAGCCCTCCCCCACGCGCAGCGAAGGAGCTGATTGCGAATCCCCCGTAGGGCAAGGGCTCTGCCCTTGCCGTTCAACCAAGGCTTCCTCGCCAGCCGACGGCAAGGGCAGAGCCCTTGCCCTACGGTCGTCCAGCTCATCGGCCAGCTCGGCCGCGCGCGAAAGCAGCGCCGCCTTGCCCACGCACTCCACGCGGGGGTCGAGGCCCTCGTAGAACGCCGCGTCGATGGCGGCAGCGCATCCCGTGACGAGCACGCGGGCGCTCTCGTTCGCGCGCAGGGCGCGGCGCACGGCCTTGCGGGTCTTCTTCTCGGCCTCGCCCGTGACCGTGCACGTGTTCACCACGATGAGGTCGGCGTCCTCCTCGCGCGTCTCGATGCCGCGCGCGGCCAGGAGCGCCGCCGTGTCGTCGGACTCTACGCGGTTCACCTTGCACCCCAGATTGACGACGGCGAAGTTCATCGCGCGGCCCGCCGAAGCTCGTACAGCACGAGGGCCGGGGCCACGATGCCGGCGGTCTCTGTGCGCAGGATGGAGGGCCCGAGCGTCACGAGCGACGCGCGCGGGTTGCAGGCGAGGAGCGCGTCCACCTCGCGGGCCGCGAGGCCCCCTTCGGGCCCCACGACCACGGCCACGCGCGCGTCGGGCGGCGAACCTTCCAGGGCGTCCTCGATCCGCGCCGTGCCGGGGGCCTCCTCCCAGCACACGAGCACGGCGTCCGCGTCGGCGAGCAGCCCGCACGCCCGGGCGAGCGCCATCGGCTCGCGCACCTCGGGGATCGCCGGCTGCCCCGACTGCATGGCCGCGCTCTTCGCGATGGCGCGCCAGCGCTCGGCCTTCGCGACCCCCTTCTTGGCATCGAGCCTCACCACGGAGCGCTCGCACGAAAGCGGCAGGAACTCGGCCACGCCCAGCTCGGTTGCGTGGCGGATGACCGTCTCCATCTTGTCGCCCTTGGCGAGGCCCTGCACGAGCACGACCGACGGGCGGGCCGCGGCGCGCTCGAGCCGCTGGGCGATGCGCACGTCGGGCAGCATGCCGTCGAACGAGACGACCTCGCACTCGAAGTAATCCCGCCCGGCGTCCACCACGGCCACGTGCTCGCCGGGCGCCAGGCGCAGCACGCGGGCGTGCTTGGCGTCGCCCGCGGAGAGGCGCAGGGAGAAGACCTCGCCCGGCTCATCGGCGAGCACCTGGTCGTCAAGGTAGAAATGAGGCAGGGACATGGGAGGCTCGCCGCTAGTTGAAGGCGTCGCGCAGCTTCTGCAGCGGCGAGCGCTCGTCGGCCACGTCCTCGCCCATCTCCTGGGCCAGCTGCTCCAGAAGCTCGCGCTGCTTCTTCGTCACCTTCTTGGGCACCACCACGTTCACGTGCACGAACATGTCGCCGCGCGACTCGCTGCGGAACTTCGGCATGCCGTAGCCCTTCACGCGCACCACCTGCTCGTTCTGGCAGCCCTCGGGGATGCGCACCTGCACCTTCTCGTCGGCGAAGATGCCGTCGATCTCGATCTCGGCGCCGAGGGCGGCCTGGACGATGGAGATGTTCGCGCGCGCGTGCAGGTTGTCGCCGTCGCGCTCGAAGAACTCGTGGGGCTGGATGCGCACCGTGACGATGAGGTCGCCCGGGCGCGCGCCGTGCATGCCGGCCTCGCCGAAGCCGGAAAGGCGCAGCTGCTGGGAGTCGCGGATGCCCACCGGCACCTCCACGGTGACGCGCTGGCGGTCGGGCACGCGGCCCTGGCCCTCGCATTCCGGGCACGGGTTCTCGATGGTGCGCCCGGTACCGCCGCAAGCCTTGCAGGTGGCGGACGTCTGCATGTCGCCGAGGAAGGTGTGCTGGATGGTGACCACGCGGCCCTGGCCATGGCACTCGGGGCAGGTGATCTCGCGGCCGTCGGGGCCGAGGCCGGTTCCGTCGCAGTCGGGGCACGGCGCCAGGCGGTCGTAGACGATCTCCTTCTTGGCGCCCGCGGCCACCTCCTCGAGCGTGAGGCGCAGGCCCACGCCCATGTCGCGGCCCTCGCGGCGCTGCGGGGCGCGCCCGCCGGCCGCGCCGCCGAAGAACGAGCTGAAGATGTCGCCCATGCCGAAGCCGCCGCCGAACAGGTCCTCGAAGTCGACGTAGCCGCCGCCCCCGTAGGGGCTTCCGCTGCCCGCCGCGCCGGGGATGGTGCCGAAGCGGTCGTACTGGGCGCGCTTCGTCGCGTCGCTCAGCACGTCGTAGGCCTCGTTGAGCTCCTTGAACTGGTCCTCGGCGTCAGGCGCCTTGTTCACGTCGGGATGCAGCTCGCGCGCCCGCCGGCGGAACGCCTTCTTGATCTCCTCTTCGGTCGCCTCTCGGGAAACTCCCAGAACTTCGTACAGGTCCCTGGCCATCTGCGATTATTACCTTTCCTCCAAGGGCGCGCGGCACGCTTCGCCGCCGCCCGTGCTCTCGGTTCCTACACATCCTCGAGCGCCGCGCTCGCGATGCGCACCGCCCGGATGACTTTCGAATAATCCATGCGCGTGGGCCCGACGACGGCCACCACGCCCGCCGACGCGCCGCGCCCGTAGCGGCTGGCCACCACCGACACGCCCGACAGCGCCGCCGCGTCGTTCTCGCGGCCGATGCGCACGCTCGGCACGCCCGCGCCCTGCGTCGCCGCGTCGTCGAGGATGTGCAGGAGCACGGTGTCGTCCTCGAGCACGCGCATGACGGGCAGGAGCGCCTCGGCCTGGCTGAACTCGGGCTTCGTAAGCAGCGAGCTCACCCCCAGCCGGTGCGCGCGCGACAGCTCGCTCTCCTGCAGGCACGACAGCACCTCGTCGAGCGCCATGCGCACGAGCGGGTCGCGGAACGCCTCCATCATGCCCTGCCCCAGGCCGTCCTCGATATCCTGCAGCGACTTGCCGTTGAACACCTCGCCGAGGAAGCGCTGCACGCGCGCCAGGTCGTCGGGGGACACCTCGTCGGCGAACTCCATCTGGCGGTTGAACACCTGGCCGTCCTCGGTGACGAGCACGACGAGCGCCCGATGCGGCGCGAGCGAGATGAGCGAGAGCTGCTTGATGTGCAGGTTGAGCACCGAGGGCGCCAGCACGATGGACAGGCAGTCCGTGAGGCGCGTGAGGGCCGAGGACGTCTGCTCCAGAAGCGCGTCGAGCTCGCTCGCGCTGCGGCGCAGCTCGTCCACGACGGGACGGTAGCGCTCGTCGTCGGCCGCGAGGTCGGTGGCCAGCAGGTTGTCGACGAAGGCGCGGTAGCCGAAGTCGGTGGGGACGCGGCCCGCGGAGGTGTGGGGCTGCGCGATGTAGCCGCCGTCCTCGAGCACCGACAGCTCGTTGCGCACCGTGGCCGGGCTCACGCCCAGCTGGTAGCGCTCCGTCAGCGTGCGCGAGCCCACCGGCAGAGCGCGCGCGACGTACTCTTCGATGAGGGCCGCGAGCACCCTCTGCCTTCGATCTGAAAGCACGCCTCTCCACCTTCCTCTTTCACTTGACCGTTCCGCCAACGCACCATTCTAGCAGCCGGCGCAAGAGAGTGCTAAAAAACCTGGAAGATTCTCTGAAATGTCCCAAAAGACGGCAGGGATGACAACCGGGGCATTATCATGGAGCGAGGTCGAGGAGGCGGCCGTAGAGGTCGTTGCCGCAGAGCCAGCCGCGCTCGGTGGGCCTCCAGCGGCCGTCCTCGTGCACGACGAGGCCCTGCTCCGCGAGCTCGGCGAAGGCCTGCGTCGCCCCGAGGCCGAGCGCATCGGCGCGCTCTGCCTGCGCGTCGGGCACGCCGCGCGACATGCGCATGCCCAGCATGAGGTCCTCGGCGGCCATCTGGCGTGCGTCGAGGTCGTCGGTCACCTCGCCGTCCTGCATGCGCATACGGCGGCTCGCGTTCTGCGTCATCGTGGCGGCCGAGCGCCCGAGGCCGAGGTAGGGCACGCCCGTCCAGTACGCGGTGTTGTGCCTGCTCTCGAAGCCGGGCCGCGCGTAGCTCGCCACCTCGTAGCGCGTGAAGCCCGCCGCGCCCAGCACGCGCGCGGCCGCTTCCATGTGCGCGGCTTCCACGTCGTCGTCGGGCTCGTCCAGCTCGCCGGCGAGCACCGCCGCGTCGAAGGGCGTGTGCGGCTCTATGGTCAGCGGGTACACGCTCACGTGCGTCGCGCCGAGTGAGACGGCCTCGCGCACGCTCGCCTCGAAGCTGGCCTCCGACTGCCCGGGGATACCGCACATGAGATCCACGCTCACGTTCTCGAAGCGGGTCCGCGCGGCCTCGATGGCGCGCCGGGCCGCATCCGCGTCATGAGCGCGGCTGAGCACGCGCAGCACCTCGTCGTCGAAGCTCTGCACGCCGATGGACAGGCGGTTCACCCCGAGCGCCCAGATGTCGCGCACCATGCGCTCGTCGAGGCTCTCCGGATTGGCCTCCATCGTGCACTCCACCTCGGGCGTAAGATGCATCGAAAGCGAGAGCGTATAGAGGAGCATCGAGAGCCGAGAGAGCCCCACATGCGAAGGCGTGCCCCCGCCGATATACACCGTCTCGATGGCGCCGAGCTCCCCCTCCTTCGCCTTGCGGCGGATCTGCAGGCAGAGGTCCTCCACGTACGCGTCGATCTCCGGCGAGCCAGCCGGCACCGCCGCCGTCGCGAAGTCGCAGTAAGCGCACCGCTTCACGCAGAACGGCACGTGCAAGTAAAGAGCCTTGTACGGATCGTGGGGCATGCTACAGGTCCCCCCCCCCTCCCCCAGCCGAGGCTTCCGGGAGCCTCCCCCGCCGGGAGAATAGTGCGGTTGTTTTAGACGGATCCTTCGACTCGCTCCGCTCGCTCAGGATGACGAAGAACGCAGCGTGAGGAGGGATCGGCGGGCATGCCGCGCGCAGTTCCGCAGCGAAGCGAGGACTGTCTGAGCACGGCGTGCCCGCCGATCCCTCCTCACGCGGACGGCCCTCCATAATCCAGCAGCTCGTCGAAGACGCGGTCGAAGTCCTCCACCGAGACGCAGGCGTTGATCTTCGCGCGGGCCGCCGAGGCTCCTGGAAGGCCGGCCATGTACCACATGGCGTGCTTGCGCATGCGCACGATGTTCTTCCCCTCGCGCTCGGCGAGCAGCCGCGCATGGCGGCGGGCCATGGCGATGCGCTCCTCCACGGCGGGCGCCGCCGGCTCGGGTTCGCCCGCAAGCGCGGCCTTGGCCTGCGCGAACACCCAGGGATTGCCCTCGGCACCGCGCGCGATCATCACGGCGTCGCAGCCCGTGCGCTCGATCATCGCAACGGCGTCGGCACCCGTCCGCACGTCGCCGTTGCCCACCACCGGCACGCTCACGGCCTGCTTCACCCGCGCGATCACGCTCCAGTCGGCGCTGCCCCGGTAGAGCTGCTCGGCGTACCTCCCGTGCACGGCGACGGCGCACGCGCCCGCATCCTCCATGCGCCGCGCGAACTCCGGGGCCGTCTCCTCCCCCAGCGCCCACCCGCGGCGGAACTTCACCGTCACCGGGTGCGCCACCGCCGAGCGCACCGCGCGCACGATGGCGGCGGCCAGCTCGGGCTCCTTCATGAGCGCCGAGCCGTCGCCCTTCGACACGATCTTGCGCGCGGGGCAGCCCATGTTGACGTCGAGGTACGCGAGCGACTCCCCCATCTCGTCCTCGATCCAGGCGGCCTGCGCGGCCATCGTGTCGGGCTCGTGGCCGAATAGCTGCACCGCCACCTGGTCCTCCCCCGGCGCGAGGCGCAGCAGATGCCGTGTCTTAACGTTCGCGTAGGAGAGCCCCTTCGCCGACACCATCTCGGTGAAGGCGAGGTCGGCCCCCTGCTCGCGGCAGAGGGCGCGGAACGCCTCGTCGCTCACGCCCGCCATGGGCGCGAGCAGCAGGCGGTGCTTTCGGAAGAACTCGTGCATGATGCCTTTCTGTAAATGCGCGTATCGGGCGGGATCGTTCCGCAGGTTGCGGCAAGGGCAGGGCCCTTGCCTTACGAGGCGGCCCGCCAAAACGATCCCTGCGGACGCGTTCCTAGCCCATGAGGATGTCGGCCATGTTCACCAGGGAGAAGGCGATGAGCAGCACGAAGCCCACGACGGCGACCAAGCACCCGCAGCCGACCGCCGCCTTCGCACGGCCGCTCATGCCCTCGGGCTGTCGCGCGGCCTTCTTCTCGTCGAACGGGTCGTCCAGCCAGTCGAACTCATCGTTTCTGCGCGCCATATCAATCATCCACCTTGAGGATGGCCATGAACGCCTCCTGCGGCACTTCCACGTTGCCGATGTTCTTCATGCGCTTCTTGCCGGCCTTCTGCTTCTCCAGAAGCTTGCGCTTGCGGCTGATGTCGCCGCCGTAGCACTTCGCCAGCACGTCCTTGCGCTTCGCCTTCACCGTCTCGCGCGCGAGCACCCGCCCCCCGATGGCCGCCTGGATGGGCACCTCGAACATCTGGCGCGGGATGATGCCGCGCAGCTTCTCGGTGAGGACGCGTCCGCGGTCGTAGGCCTTGTCCTTGTGGATGATGAACGACAGCGCGTCCACCGGCTTGCCGGACAGGAGGATGTCGAGCTTCACCAGCTTCGAGGGCTTGTAGCCGTCGAAGTCGTAGTCGAGGCTCGCGTAGCCCTTCGTGTTGGACTTGAGCTTGTCGAAGTAGTCCATGATGAGCTCTGAGAGCGGGATGTCCCAGAGCATCTCCACCGTGGTGGGCGAGAGGTAGTTCATGGTGACGAACGTGCCGCGGCGCGCCGTGGTGAGCTCCATGACCGCGCCCACGTAGTCGGGCGGGATGAGGATCTTCGCCTTGAGGTAGGGCTCCTCGATGCGCTCGATCTCGCCGGGGTCGGGCATCTCCTGGGGCGAGTGCAGGCTGATCATCTCGCCGCCGGCGCGGTACACGTGGTACTCCACGGAGGGCGCCGTGGCTAGAAGGTCCAGGCCGAACTCGCGCTCGAGGCGCTCCTTGATGACCTCCATGTGGAGCAGCCCCAAAAAGCCCACGCGGAAGCCGAAGCCGAGCGCGTGCGACTTCTCCGGCTCCCAGGCAAGCGCCGGGTCGTTGAGCGAGAGCTTCTCGAGCGCCTCCTTCAAGGGCTCGTACTGGTCGCCGTCGATGGGGAACAGGCCCGTGAACACCATGGGCTTGGCGTCGCGGTAGCCGGGCAGGGGCTCGTCCACCCCGCCGCGCACGGCGGTGATCGTGTCGCCCACCTTCACCTGGCGCACATCCTTGAGTCCCGTGACCAGGTAGCCCACCTCGCCTACCGAGAGCTCGGGCATGGCAGTCTCGGCCGGGCGGCGCGCGCCCACCTCCTCCACGAGCACCTCGGTGCCGGTGGCCATCATGCGCACGCGGTCGCCCTTCTTGAGCGAGCCGTCGACCACGCGGATGAGCGCCACCACGCCGCGGTAGGGGTCGAAATACGAGTCGAAGATGAGCGCGCGCAGCGGCCCGTCCGCTTTGCCCTCGGGCGCGGGGATGTTGTACACCACGGCCTCGAGCAGGTCGTGGACGCCCGCGCCGGTCTTGCCGGAGGCGAGCACCGCGTCGTCGGCGGGGATGGCGAGGCCCTCCTCGATCTCCTCGCGCACGCGGTCGGGCTCGGCGGCCGGCAGGTCGATCTTGTTGATGAGCGGGATGATCTCGAGGTTCGCGTTCATGGCCATCATGGCGTTGGCCACGGTCTGCGCCTCGACGCCCTGCGTGGCGTCCACCACGAGCACGGCGCCCTCGCACGCGGCCAGGCTGCGGCTCACCTCGTAGGTGAAGTCGACGTGGCCCGGCGTGTCGATGAGGTTGAACTGGTAGGTCTGGCCGTCGTCGGCCGTGTAGTCCACGCGCACGGCCTGGCTCTTGATGGTGATGCCGCGCTCGCGCTCGATGTCCATGGTGTCGAGCAGCTGCTCCTGCATGTCGCGATGCGCCACGGTGCCGGTGAGCTCGAGGATGCGGTCCGAGAGCGTCGACTTGCCGTGGTCGATGTGCGCGATGATGGAGAAGTTGCGGATGAGGTTCGGGTCGGTCATGTCCTGTCTTTCACGTCGTGCGCGCGCCGCGCGAGACGCGGGCGCTGCGGGAAAACGGAGCCTATTCTACCAGCGAGCGCCGCATCCGGAAGCGGCGCTCGCTGAAAACCCACGGAAGGCGGCGGCCGGAGCGGGCTCGGCGCTAGGAAACGCTGATCGATGCGCGGTCCACTGATGCCGTAGGGCAAGGGCTCTGCCCTTGCCCTACGGCGCACCCGCATCCTTGGCATTGATCAGCGCTTCCCTAAAGCTTGATCTCGGCGGAGTCGGAGCGCGAGGGGTCAACGCGGACGAGCTGGGCGCGGGCCGAATCGCCGTCGTCGACGCAGATGGCCCACAGGCCCTCTTCCAGCTCAAGCGTCGCCGAGCCGGCGTCGAGCGCCATGCGGGACGCCTCGACGGGCACGTAGCGCGACCCATCCTCGGCCGTGAACCTCGGCACGCAGACCGACACCGCGTCCGCATCAGAGCTCACGGCCACGCGGATCCCGCTCTCAACCGCGCCCGAGGGGACGTCGGCGCCCCGCTCGTAGACGGCCTTCTCCTCCGAGTGGCACGACGAGCACTCCTCGCCCGCGCCCACCACCTGGTGCTGGGCCGCGCTCGAGCAGCCGGCGAGCAGCAGCGCCCCGACGACGATCGAGCAAGCGGCCGCAAGGACGCGGGCAGAGGAGGTCTTCATGGGCTTCCTTTCGGTAGGTTGAATTTTTAAACGCAACGCTGTTGCGCTTGCTCTTGCAGGCGAAGCCTGGAGCCCCTTTCAGCGCGTAGGTCGTAAGGCCTGCCGCTGAAAGGGGCTTTTCCCTTCTCTTCTACAATCTTTCCCGTGCAGGTTTCCCGGGCGGGAAGGAGGAGGCGATGCCTGAATCGAAGGGAAGGCATCTCACGAAGGAGAACAGGGAGGTGATCGAGGAGGGGATCCGCAGCCGCGACTCGGCGAGGGCTATCGCCAAGAGGATCGACGTCAGCCCCTCGACCGTGACCCGCGAGGCCAGGGCGCACAGGACCGTGAGGCAGAGGAAGATGTCGAGGGGCGAGAACGCCTCCGCGAGGTGCGCCAAAAGCCAGTCGTGCCAGGCGAGCGGCACCGCCTGCAAGAGGTGCTCGACCGCGCTCACGGCATGCAAGAGGTGCAAGACGCGCCCGTGCGTCCTTGCGTGCCCGGACTTCGAGCCCAAGATGTGCCCGACCACGCAGAAGTGGCCCTACGTCTGCCCCGAGGGCTGCCCGAAGCGCGGGTGGTGCGCCTACCCCAAGTGCTCCTACGACGCGGGCGACGCCCACGCGGCGTACCGCGGGACGCTGAGCGCGTCGAGGAGCGGCATCTGCATCTCGCAAGAGGAGCTCGACGCGATGAACGCCATCGTCGTCCCCCTCTCCAAGCAGGGGCAGAGCTTCGAGGCGATCTGGGCCGCGCATGCGCCCGAGCTGCCGGTGTGCGTGCGCAGCGCCTACAACTACCAGGCGAAAGGAGAGGTCGGCCTGACGAGCCTCGACATGCCGCGCAAGGCGCGCCTGCTCCCGCGCCGGAAGCCGAATGGGAAGGGCGGGGACGCCGACGCGCCCCGCGAGAGGGTGGACCGCGCGGGGCGCGCCTACGCCGACTTCCTCGAGCTCGCCCTCGCCGAGCGCGTCCGCGTCGTGCAGGGCGACTCGGTGGAGGGGTATCAGGGAAACGCCACGGATATTTTGAGCCTGCACGTCGTCGCCCGCTCCTTCCAATTCTACCTGAAGAAGCGCCATGGCGACCCCGCGGCGGTCGTCGCATGGCTCGACGTCATAGAGCGCGCCTTGGGCTCGCCTGCGGCTTTCGAGGAGATCTTCGGAATCCTCCTCTTCGACCGAGGGGTCGAGTTCGACGACTGGGCCGGCGTGGAGCGCTCGTGCCTGGTGGAGGGCGCGCGCCGGGCCCGGGTGTTCTACTGCGACGCGATGCAGTCCAACCAGAAGGCCCAGGCGGAGCGCAACCACGAGCGCCTCAGGCGAATCCTGCCCAAGCACCGCAGCGACTTCGACGCGCTCAGCGTGTGGGACGTGGCGGTGTGCGCGAGCCACGTGAACTCCTACCCGCTCGCCCGCGCGTCGGGCAAGTGCCCCTTCGAGGTCGCCGAGGGGCTGATCCCCAGGGTGCTTTTCGACGAGCTGGGCTACGAGCGGGTGCCCGCCGACGAGGTCGTGCTGAAACCGTATCTGATGGCCCACGCGGTGGAGCAGTAGCCCGCCGCGCTTCGATAAAGCCCGGGAAGCAGTGCGCGTAAACATATCCTAGATTCCAAGGCCCCGCGCGTTGCGCTTTCCTCTGCACTTTCCGAGGCGGGGGCCTGCGCGAGCGCGCCCGAATCCTCTCGAGATGCTGTGGGGCAAAGGGCGGTCTGAGGCGGATCGGCGCCGATTGCAAGGGCAAGCGCAACGCGATTCCCCCTGTTTTGCACGTGAAACCGCAACTGTTGCGATAACTCATGCAGTGTTGCAGCTACTTTTGCAACCAACCTGGGCTTCCTTTCGAACGGGTGCAAGATGTGTTTTTGCATTTCCGCGTGCAATGACGCGGATCCTTTGGTATTCTATCGCATTGTGTATCCAGCGGCACGTGCGCGCGATGGCTTCCATCGCCGAGTCGGCAGACGTGGCTGCGCTTTACGATTCGTGATCGCTGGGTGGCCGATAGGTCGAGGAGCAGAGAAATCCCGCCTGCTCAACGTGCATACGAACGCCTCCGCCCCGCGGAGCGCCGATCCCCGTGGATCGCATGCGCGAGCTATCGGACGCCCTGCGGCGGTATGTTCGCCGGATGCGCGAGGGGGCCCGAAGGCTCCGCAGAGAACAAGCTCGTGATTCATTGGAGGAAAGAACACACATGGCGAACATCAAGAGCCAGAAGAAGCGCAACATCACCAACGAGAAGTCCCGCATGCGCAACCGCGCGGTCAAGAGCGAGCTCAAGACCGCGACCCGCCGCGTAAAGGAGGCCGTGGCCGCCGGCAATGGCGCCGAGGCCTACGCCGCCGCGCTCGCCGCCTGCCGCCTCATGGACAAGGCCGCCAGCAAGGGCGTCATCCACAAGAACCAGGCCGCCAACCGCAAGAGCGGCATCATGCTGCTCATCAAGGACGTGGTGACCGAGGCCGACCGCGCCGCCTACGTGAAGCCGGAGAAGAAGGAGCAGAAGACCGGCTCCAAGAAGGCTGAGCGCAAGGCCGCCCGCAAGGCCGAGATGGAGGCCGCCTCGAAGGAGAAGGCCAAGCGCCGCGAGAAGCAGCTGAAGGACGAGGCCGCCGCCGCGAAGCGCAAGGCGAAGGAGGCCGAGGAGGCCGCCAAGGCCGAGGCCGAGGCGCCCGCCGAGGAAGCCGCCGAGTAGCCCACCCCATCGGAGAATCGCCCCGCGATCCTTCCGCATATCAAGAGAGAGGAAGCCCCGGATCCCGGGGCTTCCTCTCGTTCAGGCCTTCGTCGCGGGCGGTCGGCTCAGCGGCCGACGACGACCGCGAGCATCCAGTCGACGAACGTCGCGCGCGGATCCGCGCCGCTCTTCATGGCGCGCTCGGCGTCGCGGGCAGACACGATGGCGCCGCGCAGCTCGGCGGCGGTGAACCCGCGCGCCCAGGCCGCGTGGTTCTTGCAGCGCCAATCGGGCATCTTGAGGGCGGCGGCCACCCCGCGCGGGTTGCCGCGCTCGGCTAAGCTGCGGGCGCACACCAGCTCGCGCAGGCGGGAAGTACACATCGCGATGAGCGCGTGCGGCGACACCGAGTCCATCCGTCCCAGGTAGAGCAGGCATTTGCGCGCATCGCGCGCGGCGAAGGCGTCCACGAACTCCCAGGGCTTCACCTCCGCCGTGCGGCTCACCATCGCTACGATCTCGTGCTCGTTCACCGCGTCGGTGCCGCGATGCGCCAGCGCGATCTTCTTGAGCTCGCTATCCAGGTGCACGGTATCCTCGCCCACGAGGTCGACGAGCTTGGCGGCCGCGCCCTCAGTGAGCGTCACGCCGTGCCCGACGGCCATGGAGCGCACCATCCGCGGCAGCTCGTAGCGCTTGGGCGGCGTGCAGTCGATGACGGCGGTCTTGCCGTGCGCCGCCACGGCCTTGTACAGGCGCGTGTTCTTGGCCAGCTTCTCGGCCACGAGGGCGAGCACGGTCGTCTCGTTCGGCGAGGACAGGTAGGCGACCAGCGCCTCGGCGTCGGCTTTCTTGAGCTTGTCGGCCCCGCGCACCTCGACGAGGCGCACAGGACTCGCGAACGGCACCGTGTTGCATGCCGCGACGATGTCGGCGCCGAGGGCCGTCTCGCCGTTGAACTCGTCGGCGTTGAACGACAGGTCGCCCATCTTCGAAAGGCGCGCGCGCAGGCGCTTCGCCACCGCGTCGCGCTTGAGGGCGTCCTCGCCCGAGACGAGGTACACGGGCAGAAGCGGCGCTTCTTGTTTGGTTTGAGCAGTCATGCCGCCTATTCTAGCGCAGGGCGCTCACCTCCATCCGATCGGGCTTGAATTCGCACGAAACGTCCCCCTCCTCGTCGGTGCGGCGGACGGCGGCGCCCACGGCCTCGAGCCGCGCGAGCGTCTCGGGAGCGGGATGGCCGTAGCGGTTGCCCGCGCCCGCGCTCACGAGGGCGAGGCGCGGCGAGAGGACGGCCGCCTCCTCGTCGTCGAGCGCGTTCTTCGAGCCGTGGTGCCCCACCTTGTACACGTCAACGGCGCCCACGAGGCCCGCATCGATGAGCGCGCGCAGCTGGTCGCGCTCGGCGTCGCCCGTGAAGAGCGCCCGCCAGTCCCGCGTCCCGTCGCCGTCCACGTCCGCGTCGGCGAGCAGGCACACGCTGTCGGCATTGCCGCCCGCATCCGAGAACGACGCGGGCCACACCACCGTCAGGTCGAACGCCCCCACATGCAGCACGTCGCCCTGCGAGAGGCCCGCGACTCCCTGCTCGCCGACGAGCGCGCGGGCATCGGCGAGCAGGCGGCCGCACGCGTCGCAGCCGCAGGAGAGCGCGTCTTTCGCCACCAGCACGCGGTCGACCTCCACGATGCCCGCAAGCGACGCGAGCGAGCCCATGTGGTCGTCATCGCCGTGCGTGACGACGACGGCATCGAGGCGCAGCACGCCGTGGCGGGCGAGGGCCTCGCGCAGGAGGCGATCCTGATTGCCCGTGTCCACGAGCACCGCGGCGCCCCCGCTGCGCACGACGAAGGCGTCCCCCTGCCCCACGTCGAGCATCACGATCTCGTCGCCGGCGAGGCGCGGCCATACGAGGAGCGCGCATGCCGCGACGGCCAGGGATCCGGCGGCGAGCGCCGCGGCCAGGCGCGCGCCGGGGCGCGGCCAGGCGAGCCAGAGGGCCGCCGCGAGGACGGCCGAGGCTACGAGGGCGAGCGGCAGGGGCACGTCTGCGGGCACGCTGGCATGGGGGATGCCCGCGAGCAGGCGCACGAGGGCCGTCATAACCCCTGCGAGGCCCGCGGCCGCGCCCACGAGCGCGGGCGCCAAGGGCGGGACGAGGAGGGAGAGCGAGCAGGCGGCGAGGCCCGCAGCGCACGCGAGCGGGAACAGGGGCGCCACCGCTACGTTAGCGATCGGCGCGAGCAAGGGCAGCTGCGAGAACAGCGCGGCGGAAAGCGGCGTGGCCAGGATGCTCGACGCGCAGGTGAGGGCGAGCGCGTCGCGCGCCATGCGCGGGGCCTGCGGGGCGAACCGCCCGATCCAGGCCGAGGCCAGGCCCGCGAACAGCACGATGCCGAGGGTGGAGAGGGCCGAGAGCGCGAACGACGCCGAGAGGGCCGTGCTCGGCGAGAGGGCGATGCAGCCGATCATGCACGCGGCGAGCGCGCCGAGGGCGGCGGGACGGCGGCACGCCATGAACGAGAGCATGCCCGCGAAGGCCATGACCGCCGCGCGCACGGCGGACACCGGCGCGCCCGCGAGCGCGAGGTACGCGAGCAGGAGCGCCGCCTCGGCCGCGCACGCCGCCCAGCGCGGCAGACGCATGAGCCGGAAGGCCGCCATGGCGACGGCGGCCACGATGGACAGATGCGCGCCCGACACCGCCACCAGGTGCGCGAGGCCCGTCGCCTTGTAGGCGTCGTAGGCCCCGGCCTCCTCGAGCAGGCCGCGCCATCCGCACACGAGCGCCGCGAGCACGGCGGGGCCGTCCCCCTCTCCCGAGGAGGCGATAAGGTCGATGGCGCGGTTGCGCGCGGAGACGAGCGCGCCCACCAGATCGGCGCGACGGGCGGGCTCGGCCTCGACGACGCGCGCCTCGGCCACGATGCCCGAGCGCCAGCAGTAGTCCGCAGCCGACGCGCCCGGCGCGGAAAGGACCGCCCGCGCCGTGACCACGTCGCCGAAGCGCGGGACGGCCGCATCGCCGTCGAAGCGCACGCGCACGAGGGCCTCGCGCCCGTCGGGAAGCGCGGTCCGCATGGCGCACGAGGCTCCGAACAGGCCGTCCCGCCCGTCTTCGACCGCCTCGAAGCGCCATTCCCCCGACGCGCCTTCGGCCGCCTCCCCGGCCGCATGGAGGCCGGCCGCGCACCCGCATGCGCACGCGAGCCCGAGCGCCGCGCCCAGGGCGAGCGCCCACGCCTGCGCCGCCCTCCCCCGCCAGAGGCCCGCCGCGGCGGCGACGGCGCCGAGCGCTCCCGCCGCCCCGACGGCGAGGCATGCGCCGATCGACCACCCCTCCGCAGCCGTCAGCGCCGCCGCGCACGCCGCCCACATCCCGAGCGCGCAGCCGAGCGTCGGCGGCAGCGACGGGCGCGGCGGCATCTCCGCAGCGCGCCCGCGCCCTTTCAGCCGACGCATACGAGGTCGGCGAGCTCGGCGAGCTTCTTGTCGCCGATGCCCGAGACGCGTTTGAGGTCCTCGATCGCGGCGAAGGGCCCGTTCGCCTCGCGATCGGCGACGATCTTCTCCGCCGTGGCCGGCCCCACGCCCGGCAGCGCGTCGAGCTCGACCGCCGAGGCCTGGTTGATGTTCACCTTGCCGCCCGCCGCCGTCCCCGGCGCCGCGGGAGCCGCCGCTTCGGCAGCCTGGGCCTCCTCGAGCGTGGGCACCATCACCTGCTCGCCGTCCACGAGCACGCGCGCCAAGTTGAGCGCGTCGGTGGCCGCTCCCTCGGCGAACCCGCCGGCGGCCTCGACGGCGTCCTGCACGCGCGCGCCCTCCGGCAGCTCGCGCACCCCGGGCTCTCCCACCGCGCCGCCCACATGCACCACCACCGTCTTGGCGGGAGCGGGCTCCGCCGCTGCGCCTTCTCCCTCCCCCTGCTCCTGCTGCGCCGGAGCGCGCTCGATGGAGAACGCCTCCGACGACGCCGCGTCGAGAAGCGCCTTGCCCGCCACGAGCAGCACGATGAGCGCGAGCGCCGTCACGCCCACGAGCACGGGCAGCCGCGCGCCGCCCAGATGCGCCTTGGAACGCCACGACTCCGCTTGCTCGACGAACGGCATCCGCCCCACCCCCTTCGGTCCGCATCCAGCATACCGCACGGACCTTGCACGGATATGGCGTGCGTCAAGCGGATAGCCGTCCGGATCTTTCGCGGATCAAGCGGGAATGCAGCGCGAATCCAGCGAGAACCTTGCGCGGATCCAGCGCGTTTCCAGCAGGAATCAAGCGCGGATACAGCGCCCCAGGTCAGAAGGAGGGCGTTCTCAGGGGCGCTTCTTCTTGGGCTTGTAGGCGGGGCAGGCGTAGTCGCGCACCTCGGCGGCGTCGGCCAGCTCGGGCACCCAGCGCTCGACGGGCAGCGCGCTCTCGGCCTCCTCCACCACGGGCAGCTTCGCGTGCGTCTCCGGGCTGCGCGGCATGAATAGCGTGCAGCAGTCGGGCGCGTCCTGCGAGGACACCTCGAAAGAGCCCAGGCGCTCGGCCTCGGCGATGATCTCCAGCTTGTCGGTGCCGATGAGCGGGCGGAACACGGGCAGATCCACCGCCGCATCGGTGCAGCGGATGTTGTCGAGCGTCTGCGAGGCCACCTGCCCCAGGCTCTCGCCCGTGACGAGCGCGCCCGCCCGTTCGCGGCGCGCGATCTCCTCGGCCACCTTGAACATGAGGCGGCGGTACATGATGACCCGCAGCTCCGGCGGCACCGTGAGCGCGATCTCGCGCTGGTAGTCGCCGAAGGGCACCGTGTACACACGTGCGATGCAGCCCGTGCGCTCGAGCACGTGCGCGATGTCGTCCACCAAATACTCGCTCGCGTCCGAGGTCTGCGGGCGCCCCGAGAAGTGCACGCCGATGCACACCGCGCCGCGCCGCGCCAGCTTCCACGTGGCCACCGGCGAGTCGATGCCGCTCGACAGCAGGCACACCACCGCGCCGGAGCTGCCCACCGGAAGGCCGCCGATGCCCGGCAGCGAGCGCGCGTACACATACGACGCGTTCTGCACTACCTCGACGCCCACGGTGATATCGGGGTTCTTCATGCGCACCCGCTTGTCGGGGTATGCAGCGCACAGCGCCGCGCCGATGATCTGGTTCATGTCCATCGAGCCTGTGGCGAAGTCGGTGTGGTTGCGGCGCGCCGCCACCTTGAACGAGTCGAACTCCCCCGCCTCGGCCATCGCGGCCAGCGCCGCCTCGGCCATGACGTCCAGGTCGCGCGCGCACTTGAAGCCGCATGACACGCGCGCGACGCCCGGCACCCCTCCGATGGCGTCGGCGACGCGCTTGGCCGTCTCCCAGTCGGTGCCCTCGCGCAAAAACACGAGCAGCCGGCCCGCGATGCGGTGGATGGTGACCACGGGGAACGGCGCGAGGAGCGCCTCGAGGTTCTTGAGCAGGCGCATCTCGAACGTGGCGCGGTTGTGGCCCTTGAGCCCGATCTCGTGGTAGTGCACGAGGCAGATGCGTTGGAATTCAGTCATGGACGGCCTTCGTCTTCCGAATGCGGACACAGCAAGGCCGCGCCAGGGTCCTGGCGCGGCCGGATGGCGCAGACTCGATCAAACCTGCGGCTTAGTGGTAGTTGACGTCGATGGACGCCGGGTCGTAGGACACCTCGCCGCGCGCGATCTCGTTGAAGGCCAGCGACAGCGGCTTCTTGTCGGCGGCGCGGGCGATCTCCACGGCCGTCTGCAGCTGGATGGCGCGGTCGCGCTGGCCGCGCATCATGTCGTTGATGTCGTGGGCGCGCTTCGACGCCAGGGCGCACAACAGGAAGCGGTCGTTGTCGGCGCGGTCCAGAAGGACGTTGATCTTCGGTTCGATAATGCTCATAGGGTGCTAACCTCGTGTTCTCTCGGCTTGCTCGTCGACGTAGCCCGCCAGGGCCCGGACGGCCCCGTCCAGATCGTCGTTCACCAGCCGTACATCGTACTCCATTTTGCGTGAAAGCTCCACCTTCGCCGTCTCCATGCGCTCGGCGACGGCCTCCTCCGTCTCGGTTCCCCGCCCGCGCAGGCGCTCCTCGAGCACCTGAAGCGAAGGCGGCTCGATGAACACGAGCCGGGCCGAGGGCATCTTGTCGCGCACCTGGAAGCCGCCTTGGACGTCGATCTCCAGGATGACCTGGTCGCCCTTCGCGATGTGCTCCTCGACGGTGGCGCGCGGCGTGCCGTAGCGGTTCCCGCCGTACACCGCCCACTCGAGCAGCCCGTCGGTCGCGACGAGGCGGTCGAACTCCTCGTCGGAGACGAACCGGTAGTGGACGCCGTCAACCTCGCCGGGACGCGGCGCGCGCGTCGTCGCCGAGACGGACACCCAGGCGTCGGGAACCTCGCGCACAAGTCGGGCCACCAGCGTGCCTTTGCCGGCACCCGATGGCCCAGAGATAACGAACAGATTGCCGTGTCTCATGCGGGAGGTTTAGCCCAGACGCTCCAAGAGGGCGGTCTGCTGGCGCTCGCCCAAACCGCGCAGGCGGCGGCTCTCGGCGATCTGGAGCTCCTTCATGATCTTCTCGGCCTTGGCCTTGCCGTAGCCCGGAAGCGTCTCGATCAGGGTGGACACCTTCATGCGGCCCACGACCGAATCGTTCTTCATCTCGAGAACCTGCTCGAGGGTGAGCTTGCCCGACTTCAATTCGTCACGAACCTCGGCGCGCTTGATGCGAGCGGCCTTCGCCTTTTCCAAAGCGGCCTGACGCTCTTCAGGGCTGAGTTGAGGAATAGCCATCGTGTTTCTCTCCTTCTGTTCCGAACAATGCCGTGATACTATCACGCAATTTGCCGTTTCACCTTGTCGATTGCCACAAAATCCAAAAATTTCAACACGCTGACACACATTGTAGGAGCGCCGCGCCCTTCTGAGGGCGTTTCGTCGCCTAATCGTCACCTTCGACGAGCGATCAGGCGAAACCGCGAAAAGCCCTCTGCCGCCCTACAATTCGGCCGCGATGGCCTCGAACGCGGCCGCCGGATCGTCGGCCTGCGTGATGGGGCGGCCCACCACGATGTGCGACGCGCCATTGGCGAAGGCCTCGGCCGGCGTGGCCACGCGGCTCTGGTCGCCCTTGGCACTGCCGGCGGGGCGCACGCCCGGGGTGACGATGTAGGCGTGCGCGCCCAGGATCTCGCGCAAGCGCGCCGCCTCCTGGGGCGAGGCCACCACGCCGGAGATGCCGGCGCGCTTGGCCTGCTCGGCGAGCACCACCACCTGGTCGGCCATGGCGCGGGAGACGCCCGTTTCAGCCAGCGCGGCATCGTTCATGCTGGTGAGCACCGTGATGCCGAGCGTGGCCGGCACCTCGTGGCCGTACTCGGCCGCCGCGCGCTCGGCTCCGCGCTGCGCGGCCGCCATCATGTCCACGCCGCCCACCGTGTGCATGGTGAGCATGTCGGCCCCGCTGCCGGCAGCGGCGTACGCGGCGCCCTCCACCTGATGCGGGATGTCGTGGAACTTGAGGTCGAGGAACACCTTGAAGCCGCGCTCCTTGAGGGCATAGACGATGGCCGGGCCGTTCGCATAGAACAGCGTCATGCCCACCTTCATCCAGGTGGCCTTGCCCTGCAGCTGGTCGGCGAGGTCGAAGGCCTCCTCGATGCCGCAGTCGAGCGCCACGATCACGCGCTCCCTCGCGGGGATCTCCTCGAACGAATTCACCATTCCAACGCTCCTATCAGCTCCTGCACGTCCTTCACTCCGTGCCTCTCGCAATACTGCGCTATTCCGTCGATGATTTCAACCGTGGCGTGCGGATTCACGAAATTCGCGGTGCCGACGGCCACCGCCGTGGCTCCGGCCAGCATGAACTCCACGGCGTCGGTCGCGCACGAGATGCCGCCCATGCCGAGCAGCGGCACGTCCACGGCCTTGCGCACCTCCCACACCATGCGCAGCGCCACGGGCTTGACGGCCGGGCCCGAAAGGCCGCCCACGACGCGCGCGAGCACCGGGCGACGGCGCTCGGCGTCGATCGCCATGCCCATGAGCGTGTTGATGAGCGACAGCGCGTCGGCGCCGGCGGCCTCGGCCGCGCGCGCGATCTCGGTGATGTCGGTGACGTTGGGGGTGAGCTTCACGATGAGCGGGCGCTTCGTGGCGGCGCGGCAGCGCGAGACAACGGTCTGGACGCTGTCCGTGCAGGTGCCGATGGTCATGCCGCCCGCGTCCACGTTGGGACACGAGATGTTCACCTCGTAGGCGTCCACCGGCGCGTCCTCAAGCGCCTCGATCACCTGCACGTACTCGTCGAAGCTGTGGCCCGACACGTTCACGATGGCCGTCGCGCCGCGCTCTTGCAGCCACGGCAGGTCGTGCTCTTTGAGGTGCCCGACGCCGGGGTTCTGCAAGCCGATGGAGTTGAGCATGCCCGAGGGCGTCTCGGCGATGCGGGGCGTGGCGTTGCCCTCCCAGCCGGCGAGCGACACGCCCTTCGTGGTGACCGCGCCGAGGGCGGCCACGTCCACGAAGTCGCCGTACTCGCGCCCGGCCGCGAACGTGCCTGAGGCGGTCGTGACCGGGTTCTTCATCTTGAGGCCGCCCAGGTTCACGGCCATGCGCACGTCCGTGGGGGCCGTCGTGCGCGGGGTCGCGCTCGCGTTCGCCGTCATCTACCACACCACCTTCCGTGCGTCGAACACCGGGCCGTCGACGCAGGCCCGCTTCTTGCCGTCCACGGTGTCCACCACGCACGACAGGCAGGCCCCGACGCCGCAGGCCATGCGCTTCTCGAGCGACGCCTCGCAGGGAACGCCCGCAGCGTCGGCCATGCCGGCGACGATCTTCATGAGGGGCTCGGGGCCGCACACGGCCAGGTAGCCGTAGGGGTCGCCCGCTGCCGCCGCCTCGGCGAGGGCCTCCTCCACGAGCGAGGTGCAGAAGCCCGCGCGGCCGAAGCTGCCATCGTCGGTGGCACAGCGCGGCGGCGCGTCGAGCAGCGCCTCGTAGCGCGCGCGGCACGTGAGCGCCGCCTGCGTCTGCGCACCGAGCACGACGTCCGTGCGCACGCCCGCGCCCGCCAGCTGCTCGCACAGCATGAACAGCGGGGCCGCGCCCACGCCGCCGCCCACGAGGAGCGCCCGGCGCACGTCAGCGGGCGGCTGCCACGCGCGGCCGACGGGGCCGACGAGCTCCGCGCCCCAGAGGTGCTCGGCGCGCTCGGGCTCGATGCGCGTCATGTGGTCGGTGCCGAAGCCCACGGCCTGGTAGAGGATCTCGAGCGTCCCGGCAGCCGCGTCGCGCGCGTACACCGAGAACGGGCGGCGCAGGATGTGCGCCTCCATGTTCGGCACCTTCATGTGCACGAACTGCCCCGGCTCGATGGCCGCCGCGATGCGCGGGGCCGCGAGCTCCATGAGGTAGAGGTTCGGGCCGACTTCCCCGTTGGCGAGGATGCGCGCCCGCTCGTTGACGAGTGCCACGTTCATACCTTTCGATCCGTCGCCGCCGGCCTGCCGCCGGGGCGCGTCTTCGTCTCTCGAGGGCCGATTGTAGCATCTGCACGGAGGCGCACGCATCTGAGCGGCCGAAATGCCAAGGAAAGTGCACGAGGAACGCTGCCAGACGCGCCCGCCCCCGTCATCCTGAGCGAAGCGACCGAAGGGATCGGAGCCGAAGGAACCCGTGCGGTGCCAGCCGTGACGCTTCCAGCTGCCGCCGCACACGAAGCGGGGCCGCCCGACACGAAAACCCTCGACGTGAAAGGTTCGGCGGCGGAAAAGGGGGCGCATCGGCTCCCCAAGCTGAAGGCTCCCGACGTTTTCCCAGGTCGCAAAAATCCGGCGCCCGCGCGGCCAGCCGGGATCCTTTCACGTCGAGGGTTTTCGTGCTCAAGAGGCCCGATTCGCGTGCACCCCCCCCCCAAGGCGGTCGATTGCGCGTCAAACAGGGAGTCTGAACAAATGGTTCACATGAAGCATTTGTCGCAACACGGTGCGACAATGCGCGCCAAGCTGCGCTGGACTCCCGCTACCTATATACTAGGGCGCGACGGAAAGGAGGCGGCCCATGGACGAGGCGAGCGTGGAGCAGGTGAGGAGCTTCCGACTGCGCGCGCACCATCTGGATCGGGCGTACCCGGCGGCGGATGCGCTCACGCTCGTCGGGGCGTGCGGCATGCAGAACTCCCCTCCCGGCGCGTGGGAGACCGCTCTCGCGAACCGCGCGCCGTCGCTCGGCGCGGACGGCACGGCGCGGCTGCTCGCGCGCGGCGGCGGCCTCGTGCAGGCGTGGAGCCTGCGGGGCGCGCCCTACGTGTTCCCGGAGGCCGAGGCTGGTGCGTTCCTCTCGGCGCTTGTGCCGGAAGCGGGCGAGCCGTGGATATACACGGACGGCATCGGGCTCGCGCTCGACGCGCTGGGGCTGGGCTTCGACGAGCTTCTGGATGTCCAGCGGTCGGCCATGGGGCGCCTCGACGGCCTGGTGGTGGAGGGAAAGCCCAAGCTCGACCGCCTGGTGGCCTCGTGGATGGAGCCGTCGATCCCCACGGGCAAGCTGGAGGCGTGGCGCGCGCCGTCGATGTACGGAAGGCCCGACGTGCAGACGGTGGGCGGCGCGGTGGCGTCGTTCCTGTTGCGGCCGTGCGCCTTCGAGGGGCGCGTCGTGTTCGGCGAGCGGCGGGGACAGGCGCCGACATTCACGTCGTATGGCAGCTGGACAGGGCGCGCCTTGGAGCCGCCTCCCGACGCGGCCGCGCAGCTCGTGCGGAAGCTCATGCGCTGCTACGGGCCGGCCACCCCGGCGATGCTCGCGTCATGGCTCGGCTGCTCGGGCGCGCAAGCGCGGCGCATGTGGGCGCAGGTCGCCGACGAGGTCGCGCCGGTTGCCGTGGACGGAAAGCGCGCGTTCGTGCTGGCCTGCGACCTCGAGCACCTGCTGCGCCCGGAGCCGCTCGAGCGCGAGACGCTTCTCCTCGGCCCGCACGACCCCTACCTCGACCAGCGCGACCGCGCCGTGCTGCTGGCCGACAAGGCGCGGCAGCGCCGCGTGTGGACGACCGTGTCCAACCCCGGTGCCGTCGTGCATCGCGGCGCCGTGGTCGGCCTGTGGAAGGGCCGCAAGCGCGGCGGGAAGCTGGACGTGGAGGCCGAGCTCTGGGAGGCGGGGCCGGACGAGGGCGTGCTGCGAGCGCTCGCCGAGGAGCATGCGGCCTTCCGGGGGTTGGAGCTTACCGATATCATGGTCGCGCGTGCCTGAGGCGGACGGGCTGCCGAACGGAAAGGAAGGCGCATGGGACAGAAGGAGCGCACGCTCACGAAGGCGGAGCTCGCGCGCATGGAGGCGTTCGAGCGGACGTGCGCGGACTTCGAGGAGCAGGGCTTCCGATCCCACCCGCTCGTCATCGGCGTCGTGGCCGCCAACCTGGGCGCGGTCGTGCTCTCGCTGCCGATCATCGCCGTGCTGGGAGTCGGCTTCTTCGCGTTGCACCCTTCGGGCGCGGGATCGCTCGGACCCTGGGGCCTCCTCATCTTGTCGGCGTCCTTCCTCGTGCTGGCCGCCGTGCACGAGCTCATCCACGGGCTCGTGTGGAGCGCGTTCGCGAAGAGCGGCTGGAAGGCGGTGTCGTTCGGCGTGATCTGGCAGTACCTCACCCCGTACTGCACGTGCTCCGAGCCGCTGCCGAAGCACGCCTACGTGATCGGCGCGCTCGCGCCCACCGTCGTGCTGGGCCTGCTTCCCGTGCTCGTATCCTACGCCACCGGGTCGCTCGTGTGGTTCGGGGTGGGCGCGCTCATGATCCTCGGAGGAGGCGGCGACCTGGCCGTCGTGCTGAAGCTCCTGCGCTTCAAACCGGCCGGCGACGAGGCGGTCTTCCTCGACCACGCCTGCGACTGCGGCCTCATGGCCTTCGAGCGCTAAGGGAAGGCTGATTGATGTAGTACAGCATGTCATCCTGAGCGAGCGAAGCGAGTCGGAGGATCCCGAGCTCGACCCGCCGCTCTCAAGGCGTATACTTCCCTCGACGGGCAACGAGCGAACAGGAGCGATGATGGAGAAGCTGCCGCCTTTGGCGAAGGTGTTCGAGGCGTGGAGCGCGCTGGCGGACGGGCGCGTGGCGTTCGACGCAGAGGGGCGGCGCGCGACGGTGGCCTCGTCGAACGGCGCGAAGGCGTACACGGTGGCGTGGAGCGAGGACGGCTCTGCGTATTCGTCGAACGACAACGCCACGTACTGGCAGGGCTACGCGGGCTATCCGGTCATCGCTGTGCTCATGGCGCAGGGGCGGCTGCCCTTCGACCGCCAGGTGGCCGAAGGATTTGCGCACGTGGACTGGACCGAGCTGAACGAGCGGCACAAGCGCGACTATGCGGCGGCCGTGCGCGAGGTGGTGGACGCACGCGGATTGGACGCCGCGCAGGCAGACGCGGCCGCCCATGAGGTGCTGGACGCGCTCGCGGCGCTCGACGTGACCGTCAAGCGCGGATCCGCGAGGCCGCCGAAAGCGAAGAAAGCGTGAGCGACATGAAATCCATCTACAAGAGCGCGTCAGGCAAGCGCGCCGTCCTCGATTTGTACGACGAGCAGATGGCCCGCATCGGCTGCCCGTTCGAGGACGTCTACGTGGACACGGCGTTCGGGCGCACGCACGTGGTGGTCACCGGCAACCCGGACGGCATTCCCGTGCTGTCGTTCCACGGCGGCAACTCGACGACGGCGCACAACCTGGTCACGTCCCCGTTTCTGCTGCGCGGAGACTTCCGTGTGTTCGCGGTGGACACTATCGGCCACCCCGGCAAGAGCGACGAGACCTGCCTGCCAGCGTCCGGCTACGCGTACGGCGAGTGGGCGTCGCAGGTGATCGACGGGCTGGGATTCCCGCGCATGCGCTGTATCGGCGGCTCGTTCGGCGCGGGCATCCTGGCGAAGCTCATGTGCGTCGCGCCCGAGAAGGTGGAGCGCGCGGTGCTGTTCGTGCCGTCGGGCATCAAGAACGCGCCCCTGCTGAACAGTGCCTCCATGATGGGGCCGATGATCATGTATATGCTCACGCACCAGGAGTCGTGGTTCGTGAAGACGCTTTTGCCCATGGCGGGCACGCCCGACGTCATCGACGCCGAGACGCTGGCCACGGCGCGCGCCACCATCGACCATTCCAAGGTGAAGGCCGGCATGCCCACCGACGTCGACCCCGAGCGCATGGCCGCCTGCACCGCGCCCACGCTCGTGATGGCGGGAGATGCCGACCACCTCTTCCCCGCCGCCCGCGTCCTTCCGCAGGCCGAGCGCATCATCCCCAACGTTACCTGCCGGCTCATGCCCGGCCGCGCCCATATGGGCGCCTTCACCCCCGAGCAGGAGCGCGAGATCGTGGAGTTCTTGAAGGCAAGCGCGAAATGAGCTCATTTTTTACAAACAGGTGTTCCCTTATTGTGCATGCTATGGTACTATACGAACATAAGTTCTTATAGTGGCTGGAGCAACCTCCTAACCCGTTCGGGGACAGCCGTACTCGACGAGGAGGTGGCAACATGCTCTGCCCTCTTGCAATCCGCATTCCTGTTTCGTATACTGCTAGTGGTAGCAAGGTGCTACCATGAACGGGAAAGAGCCGCACTACGATCTCGCGGAAGTAAAGCGGTTGATAAGGGAAGGCCGGTATCGCACGACAAGGAAGAGCTGCTCCTGGCTCATCGCCCACGGGCACTACGCCGAGGCTTCGTGCGACATGATCCTTTCGCTGGAGAGCGCGGAGTTCTTCGAGTCCTCCCCTCCCCGAAGCGTAGACGGCGCTTGGGCCGACGTGTACCGATGCCATTACGACGAAGGAGGGCTGCGCGGAGTCTTCTACGTGAAGTTCATCGTCGATGACACCTTTGGCGAAGTCATCGTCATGTCGTGCAAAGAATGGGGTTACGCATGGTAGGTTTGCAGAAATGCCCGATCTGCGGAGGCAAGATTTCGCAGATCCACGGGCCCATCGAATGGGACGTCAAAGGCGAGCCCATCGTCGTCGACGACGTCACCTACGACATGTGCTGCGAATGCGGCGAGTCGTATTTCGCCGGAGGGCTCGCGGGTGAGATCCACCGGCGCGCGGTCGACCAGTACAAGCGGGACAACGGGCTGCTTTCGGGCGACGAGGTGCGGGAGCTCCGGCAGGGCCTGGGGCTCTCGCAGGCCAAGTTCGAGAAGCTCATCGGCGCGGGGCCGAAGACGGTCGTGCGCTGGGAGAACGGCTCGGTGTTCCAGAACCGCACGGCCGACACGCTCATGCGCGTCGTGCGCGACTTCCCCGAGGTGGCCGCCTACTTGATGGAGCGCGTGGACGAGCCGCGCACGTCCTGACGCGAGCAGACGAAAGGAGATGGACATGCGCGACGACGTCTTCGTGACCTCGCTCGCCATCGACTGGACGGGCGTCCCCGACCGGTGCGTCTACCCGTTCAACGTGCCGGCCATCGCGAGCCTGCGAGCGCTCGACCTGGGCCAGCGCGTCACGTTCTTCTGCGGCGAGAACGGCACGGGCAAATCGACGCTGCTGGAGGCGATGGGCGTGGCCTACGGCCTCAACCCCGAAGGCGGCTCGCGCAACTACACGTTCTCGGTGCGCGACACCCACTCCGAGCTCTGCGACCACATGCGTCTGCTTAGGGGCATCTGCCGGCCGCGCGACAGCTTCTTCGTGCGCTCGGACACGATGTTCAACCTTATCTCGGAGATGGACGCACTCGAGGACGACATGCGCTACTTCGGCGGGCGGTCGCTGCACGCCCGCTCGCACGGCGAGGGCATCCTTGCACTGGTGTCGCGCCGCTTCGGCGGCGAGGGGTTCTACGTGCTCGACGAGCCCGAGACGGGGCTCTCGCAGCTGGGCCAGGTGGCACTCTTGGCCGAGATCGTGCGGCTGGCTCAGGCGGGCTCGCAGCTGGTCGTGGCCACCCACTCCCCCATCCTGCTCACCGCGCCAGGAGCCGTCATCTACCAGTTCGATGACGAGGTGCGCCGCGTAGACGCAGAGGAAACGCTGGAATGGGACGTCCTCAAACGCTTCATGGAGAACCCAGACCGCCTGCTCACAGAGTTTCTAGCCAACTGAATGGCGTCTAGGAGCAACGGTCGAGCGGCGAAGAATCGCCGCTCGACCGAAATGCCTACTCCCACTGGGGGAGGTCTTGGAGGGCTACTACGGTCAGGCCGCTTTCGCGGGCGACCTCGATGGCGGTGACCATCGCCTGGGCGCTCGCGAGGTTCGTGACGTGGGTCACGCCGTGCTTCACTGCCTCAAGGCGCAGCTCGTAGCCATCGGCGCGCGTGGCGTGGCCGAACGGCGTGTTGATCATGAGCGACACCTCGCCGCCCGCTATCATGTCGCGCACGTTTGGCTCGCCCTCGTGAATCTTCTTCACCTCTTCGCACTCCACGCCGGCCGCGCGCAGGGCCCGCGCCGTGCCCCCGGTCGCCACCAGGCGAAATCCCAGGCGCACCACGTCGCGCGCGATGGACACGATGGCGCGCTTGTCGCGGTCGCACACGCTGATGAACACCGTGCCGCCCTCGGGCAGCGCGTAGCTGATGGCCAGCTGCGTCTTCGCGAACGCGCAGGGGAAGTTGCGCGCGATGCCCATGACCTCGCCGGTCGACTTCATCTCAGGGCCGAGCACGGTGTCGGCGCCGGGGAAGCGGCCGAAGGGCATGACGGCCTCCTTCACGCTGAAGTGCTCAAGGCGGCGGTCATCGGGCGGCAGGCCCAAGTCGGCTATCTTCTCGCCCGCCATGATGCGCGCGGCCATCTTCGCGAGCGGCACGCCCGTGGCCTTCGACGTGAACGGCACGGTGCGGCTTGCGCGCGGGTTGGCCTCGATGATGTAGATGACCTGGTCTTTTATAGCGAACTGGATGTTGATGAGCCCCACTACGCCCAGGCGCAGCGCCAGGCGGCGCGCGATGGCCATGAGCTGGGCCTGCACGGCCTCTGAGAGCGCGAAGGGCGGCGTGCAGCAGGCCGAGTCGCCCGAGTGGATGCCCGCCATCTCGATGTGCTCCAGGATGCCGCCCACGTACACCGCCTCGCCGTCGCAGAGCGCGTCGAGGTCCACCTCCACGGCACCCTCCAGGAAGCGGTCGAGATACACCGGGTGATCGGGCGATATCTTCGCGGCCTCGGCCATGTACTTCTCCAGCTGCGCGCCGTCGTAGACGATGCCCATGCCGCGCCCGCCCAGCACATAGCTCGGACGCACGAGCAGCGGGAACCCTATCTGGTCGGCCACGACGCAGGCCTCTTGATACGTGGAGGCCATGCCGGCAGCCGGGTAGGTGATGCCGAGCTCGTCCAAGATGGCGCTGAAGCGGTCGCGATCCTCGGCCAGGTCGATGGCCTCCGGCGAGGTACCCATGATGGGCACGCCGGCCTCGGCCAGCGCGTTCGCCAGCTTGAGCGGCGTCTGGCCGCCGAGCGTGACCACCACGCCGTCGGGACGCTCCACGTCCACGATGTCCATGACGTCTTCGAACGTGAGCGGCTCGAAATACAGCTTGTCGGAGGTGTCGTAATCGGTGGACACCGTCTCGGGGTTGCAGTTCACCATGATGGTCTCGAAGCCGGCCTCGGCAAGCGCATAGCTCGCGTGCACGCAGCAGTAGTCGAACTCGATGCCCTGGCCGATGCGGTTCGGCCCCGCGCCCAGGATCATGGCGCGGCGGCGCGACTTGGGCGCCACCTCGGTCTCATCGGCGTCGTAGGTCTTGTAGTGGTAGGCCGTTGAGCTGGGGAACTCGGCTGCGCAGGTATCCACCGTCTTGAACGCGGGCACCACGTGCAGCATCTTGCGGCACGTGCGCACCGTGAGCTCGTCGCTTCCGGTGAGGTGCGCGATCTGCGCGTCGGAGAGCCCCATGCGCTTGAGCAGGCGGAACGCGTCGGCGTCCAGCTCGTCGAGCCGCGTGCCGCGCAGGTTCTCCTGCACGCGCACGATGTCGGCCATGCGCGCGATGAACCAGGGGTCGATGCCCGTGGCCGCATGCGCCTCGTCCACCGTCCAACCGCGGCGCAGCGCCTCGGCCAGATAGAAGATGCGGTCGGCCGTCGGGCGCGCCACGAGGTCGTCGAACGCCTCGCCATCCGGCAGGTCCGCGTCCTTGCCGTCGGCACCGAGGCCCGCACGCCCGTTCTCCAGCGAGCGCATGGCCTTGCCGAGCGCCTCCTCGAAGGTGCGGCCGATGGCCATGACCTCGCCCACGGCCTTCATGCGGGTGGAGAGCGTATCGTCGGTGCCGGCGAACTTCTCGAAGGCGAAGCGCGGCACCTTCACCACGCAGTAGTCGATGGAGGGCTCGAAGCAGGCGGGCGTGGCCTTCGTGATGTCGTTCACGATCTCGTCGAGCGTGTAGCCCACGGCCAGCTTCGCCGCCGCCTTCGCGATGGGGAAGCCCGTGGCCTTCGACGCGAGGGCCGAGGAGCGCGACACGCGCGGGTTCATCTCGATCACGATCATGCGGCCGTTCTCCGGGTTGACGGCGAACTGCACGTTGGAGCCGCCGGTTTCCACGCCGATCTTCTCCAGGATGGCAAGCGACGCCGCGCGCATGCGCTGGTATTCCACGTCCGAGAGCGTCTGCGCGGGGGCCACCGTGATGGAGTCGCCCGTGTGCACGCCCATGGGGTCGAAGTTCTCGATGGAGCACACGATGATGCCGTTGCCGGCCCTATCGCGCATGACCTCCATCTCGAATTCCTTCCAGCCCTCGATGCTCTCCTCCACGAGCACTTCGCCGGCAGGCGACAGCTCCAGGCCCTGCCCCACGATCTCGTGCAGCTCCGCCTCGTCGTGCGCGATGCCGCCGCCCGCGCCGCCGAGCGTGAACGAGGGGCGCAGCACCACGGGATATCCCAGCTCGGCCACGATGGCCTCGGCGTCGGCCAGCGAGTAGGCGTAGCCGCTTCTCGACGTCTCGATGCCCAACTCGGCCATGCACTCGTTGAAGAGCTTGCGGTCCTCGCCGCGCTCGATGGCGGCCAGGTCGCAGCCGATCATCTCCATGCCGTACTTGTCGAGGACGCCCGCGCGCGCAAGGTCGACGGCCGTGTTGAGGCCGGTCTGGCCGCCGAGCGTGGGCAGGAGGGCGTCCGGGCGCTCCTTGGCGATGACCTGCTCCACGAACTCGGGCGTGATGGGCTCCACGTAGGTGCGGTCGGCCAGGCCCGGGTCGGTCATGATGGTGGCGGGGTTGGAGTTCACGAGCACCACGCGGTAGCCGTCGGCTTTGAGCACCTTGCACGCCTGCGCGCCCGAGTAGTCGAACTCGCACGCCTGCCCGATGACGATGGGACCGGACCCGATGACGAGGATGGTGCTGATGTCGTCGCGCTTAGGCATGGGAGCCTCCTTTCGCCCCCGCCACGGTGGCGGCTTGCTCGCCGAAGGTCCAGCCGGCCAGGCGGTCGGCGGCGATATCGATGTCCAGGTAGTCCTCGCCGGTGAAGGAGGCGGAGGTTTTGGAAGGATCCTTCGACTCGCTTCGCTCGCTCAGGATGACGGATTGGCCCTCCATCAAACGCGTGAACGCCGTGAACAGGTAGTGGGCGTCGGTGGGGCCGGGCGAGGCCTCGGGGTGGTACTGCACGCTGAACGCGGGGATGTCGAGGAACGCCACCCCCTCGGCGGTGCCGTCGTTGAGGTTCACGTGCGTGAGGCGGATGCGGCCGAAGCGCGGGTTGTCCACGACCGGCGCGACGCCGCGCTCCACCCAGGCGCGCAGGTCGGCCTCGTGCGCGTCGAAGCCGCCCGACAGGCTGGGCACGAGCTCGCCCAGGCTCGGGAATACCAGGCCGAAGCCGTGGTTCTGCGCCGTGATCTCCACGCGGCCCGTGAGCAGGTTCATCACGGGATGGTTGCCGCCGCGATGCCCGAACTTGAGCTTCTCGATCTCGGCGCCCGCCGCCTTCGCCATCATCTGGTGCCCCAGGCAGATGCCGAACACGGGAACCTGGCCGAGCAGCTTCTCCACCTGGGTGTACGTGCCCTCCACGGCCTCGGGGTCGCCCGGGCCGTTGCTCAGGAACACGCCGTCGGGTTCCATGGCAAGCACCTCTTCGGCCGGCGTATCCCACGGCACGGCCGTGACGGCGCAGCCCGCGCGCACGAGGTTCTGCAGGATGGAGCGCTTGGCGCCGCAATCGTAGGCCACCACCCGGAAGCGCGCCTCGGCGGGCGGCGCCACGGCGAACGCCTGGCTCGCCGGCAGGTCGCCCGCGCCCACCTCGTAGGGCGCCTCGCACGACACCGTAGCCGCGAGGTTCGCCCCCACGATGGACGCGCTCGCGCGCACCTTCCGCAAAAGGCTCGCCTCGTCCATGTCCGCCGTGGAGATCACCGCCCGCTGCGCGCCATGGTCGCGCACGTGGCGCACGAGCGCGCGGGTGTCCACGCCCTCAACCGCCACCACGCCCTGTTCGCGCAGATAGTCGCCCAGCGACATCTCGCTGCGCCAGTTCGACGGCGTGGCGCACATATCGCGCACCACGAGGCCCCGCAGAGCCGGGCGCGCCGCCTGCGTATCGTCCGAGTTCACGCCGTAGTTACCGATCTGGGGGTATGTCATGGTCACGATCTGCCCCGCGTAGGACGGGTCGGTGATCACCTCGAGGTAGCCCTCCAGCGACGTGTTGAAGCAGATCTCGCCGAACGCCTCCCCCGCCGCCCCGCATGACGTGCCGCGAAACACGGCGCCGTCCTCCAGCACGAGCGCCGCCGGCGCTCCAGCGGCCTTCGATGTTCCCGCCAGCAGCTCGTCCGCTTTCTTGCTCAAGCCTGTTCCTTTCCGTCGGGCGCCCCGGCCTACAAAAAACGCCTCCATCCGAAGACAGGAGGCGGCGCATGCAAGCTGATAGGTCGCGTACCTTGCCGGTCTCTCCGTACCGCCTTAAAGGTTGCAAGCAAGTATACGACTATTTCGAATCGATCGGTCTGAAAATGCAGTATTTCTATGATTGGAGGTAGATTTATGCAAAGAAGCGGTCTCCCAGGGCAGAAAAAGAGCCCCGGGCGCGCATCGGCGGCCGGGGCCCGGGACGGAGAAGGCGGCTAGAGCCCCATCTCCTCCTTCAGCTTCGCAAGCTCGTCGTCCACCGACGCGTCGCTGCCGGCGTTCGCGTACTTCGCCTCGAGCGTCGCCGCCTCGTCGACGGGCTGGGCGTTCAGCTCCTCCATGGCGTTCGCTCGGTCGAGCATCTCGTCGGCCTTGGCCTCCATGCGGTTGAACGCGCTCATGGCGCCCTCGGCCTTGTCGGCGGCGCCGGTCAGGTCGTTCACCTTGTCCTGCGTCTTGGCCACGGCCACCTTCGCCTTGATGGCCTCGCGGCGGCCGTTGAGCGTCTCGATGTCGCTCACCAGCTTGTCGTGCATCTCGCGCATCTTCGAGGCGTTGCCGCTCGCGGCCTGGTAGGCGCTGGCCAGAGCCTCGCCCTTCGCGGCCAGCTCCTGCTTCTTGGCCAGAAACGTGCGGGCATCGCCCTCGTTGCCGGCCTCGAGCGCCTTGCGCGCCAGGCCGTCGTAACGGGCGACTTCCTCAGCGTTGTCGTCCACCAGGCGCTTCGTGCGCGCCTCCTCGGCCATGACGCCGGCCGTCTCCTGCTTGACCTCGGCAAGGCTCTCGGTCAGGTCGCGCAGGTACTGGTCGATCATCTTGGCGGGGTCCTCCGCGCGGTCGAGCAGCTCGTTGATGTTCGCCTTCACGATGTCGGCGAAGCGGTCCAGTATGCCCATATTCTTCTCCTGTCTGGCCCTTCGGCCGTCTCTATTCGCTCTCCTCGTACTTTCGCGCGAGGTCTTCCACGTTTTGATCGCCGAACTTCTCGAGCGGGGTGTTGAGCACCTGCTCGACGCGCTGCGACTCGCGCTCCTTGCGCTTCTGGCGCGCCCTGAACGCCGCGAACGCGAGCGCCGCCACGGCCACGACGGCCAGGCACGCGACGACGGGCACGACGGGCGACTGCGTCACGGTCATGATGCGCGCGCCCGTGTCCTCGAACGTCTTGGAGAATATCTGCTCCTCGGAAAGCGAGTAATCCGCGTAGTAGCGCGCGAGGTAGTCGGCGAGGATGCCCACCGCCTCGTCGTCCATGACGGTCTGCGCCTGCGAGCCCGCCGCGTATCCGCAGTTGTACGAGCCGCGGCCGTCGTCGCAGAACACGAGCAGGAAGTGGCCCTCGTCGGCGAACAGCTCGTCGTAGAGCGCCGCGGCGCGCTCGCCGAGCGCCTGCACCGACGTCGTCTCGCCGTTCGGCAGGATGTAGACGTGGGGCTGCACGCCCGTCTCGCGCTGGAACGCCCGCAAGCCGCTTTCCAGCTGGCTCCCGTTGGACACCCAGCCGCCGTCCTCATCGGTGTAGTAGGCCGTCTCGGTCACGGCCGAGGCGGGCAGGGCCTGCCGCTCGTGGGTGGAGGCGTCGATGCTCGAGCCCGCCGAGCATGAGCCGACGGGGAACAGCGCCAAGACGACGAGCAACAGGAGCACCGCCGACAACGCCACGATGGCGCAGCCGCAACCGCGTCCGCTGCCGCCGGAAGGGCCGTCGACCTGAGGCGGCCGGGGGTCGTCGGGCGGGAAGAAGCCGCCGCCTCCGCCGCCCGAGCGCTGCGAGCTGAGCAGGTGGCCGAGCAGCATGCCCATGCCGAGCCCGTTGCCGCCAAAGCCGCCTCCCCCGTAGGAGGGCCCGCCGCTGCTGCGACCGCCGCCAAACGGCAGCGAGCTGCGGCCGCCTCCGCCCGAGAAGCCGCCCGACGACCGGCCGCCGCCGGAGAAGCCGCCGAAGCCGCCTCCCCCGAATCCTCCGCCGCCCGACCTGCCCATGGCGCTCCTTCTCCTCCGATTCGCCGCGTCCGGCACTGTTCCGACGGCGGCGCTCTCTCTCGGGCCTATTGTACTAGAACGCGGACAGAAGCACGCCGCGCGCCCGCACGATTCCACCGCGGGTGCACCCCTGCGCTCACACGCGCGGCGCGGGCCCGCCGTCGTCGCCGGGGGAGTCCTCGTACTTGCGCGCCAGGCGCTCGATCCGCGCGTCGCTGAACTTCCGCAGGGGTTCCGACATGAGCCTGCTGATGCGCTCCTCCTTGTTCTTGCGGCGTTTGACCAGCGCGTACACGTACAGCGCCGCCACGCCCAGAAGCGCCACCGCAAGCAGGAACGTGAGGGAGAACGCGATGAACACGCCGAGAGCGGATCCGACCCGCTCGGCGCCGCGGTACTCCCCCATCGCCACCGTGCCGGCCTTCTCGAACGCCTCCGAGAACATCTGCTCCTCGAACGCGCGCGTGGAGTAGCGATAGTAGGCCTCGTCGAACTCCTCCTCGAAGGCGGCGATCGCCTCGTCGCCCACCAGCTCGCGCGCCTTCTCTCCCACCGCGTAGCCGAAGAAGTACGATCCGCGCCCATCGTCGCAGAACACGACCAGGAAGTGCGCCTCGTCCTCGAAAAGCTCGCCGTAGAGCTCCTGCGCGCGACGGTCGAGGTCGGCGGAGGAGGCGCTCGCGCCGTCGGACAGGATATGGAGGTAGGGCTGCACGCCCGTCTCGTCCTGGAAGGCGCGCATGCCCGTGACCAGCTGGTTCGGATACCTGATCCAGCCGCCGTCCTCGTCGGCGTAGTACGGGGTCTTCACCACCGCCGAAGGCGGGAGAGGCTCGGGGCAGGAGGGCTCGTCGTTCAGGGACGTCGCGCACGCCCGCGGCAGCGCCAGCAAAAGCAGCAGGCCGAACGCACCGCACAGGAAGGCCCCTATGCCGCCCAGGCACCCCTTCGCCGTGACCTTCGCCATGCCCCGCTCTCCCTTCGCTCGATTCCGCGACCATGATAGCATGCGCCCCGCGCGTCCCGCCGGAGAGAACGATCCTATTCCTGGTCGAGCGCTCACGGTCGATACCGGCAGGCCGCCAGCCGCCCCCCCTCCCCGGCTGGCGGCCTGCGTTTGTCTAAGCGGAGCGCCGCAGGTGCGGAGTCGAGGGATCCTGCGCGGATGTTCGATACTTCTCCGTTTTCGCCTCTCAAGTGCTGCAAATTCACCGCTCTGAAGCTTTTTCACCCTTGGAAAACGCCAACAGGGGGCCGATTGCGAAGCACATCCCAGCATGCGAGCTTGTGACCTGGCATTTCTCGGACAGCGTCGCGCTCGGCCATGCAATCACGCCGCAAGAGAGCTTCAGAGCGGTGAATTTGCTGCATCGGAACCCCTGAAAACGCGAAGAACCGCGCCGAGCGATCGCGGCGCGGTTCTTCGGCGGCTTGCGGGCGGAGACGCCTTAATCGTAGCCCACGCCCAGCCCCAGCTGGCGCCTGAGCTTGAGCTTGCGCGCATGGAGGTCGTCGTAGCGAACGCTCACGCGCTTGCCGAGGTGGCGGCGTATCGTGCGCGCGATCGTCTCGGTCGCCGCGAGGCTGTCGAGCTCGTCGTTGGTGACGCCGATCACCGTCCAGCCCATCGACATGAGGGCGTTCGTCCTGCGCGAGTCCTTCAGACGGTTGCCCTCGCCTTCGTGAGCGAAGCGGCTCTGATACTCCACGTCGAGCTTGGCCTCCGGCCAGCACAAATCGCAGCGGAAGCTCGACCGCCCCGAGATGACGCGCGCCGCCGGGCTCGCCCGCACGACGAAGTTCATGCGGGGAATGCCGAGCCCTTCACCGCCCTGCCGCAGCGGAAAGCCCAACACGAGCGCCTGCTTCGTCTCTCGCGCCGAGGCGGAGTCGTCGGCCGCGTAGCGCAGGACGCGGGCGAGCTTGCCGGCTCCATTGAGCGAGGGATTGCGCGCGACGAACGCTCGCAGATCGTCCACCGACGCGAGAGGCGCAACGTCGTAGGCCGAATCGACGCCCGTGCGACGCGTCTGGTACGTTCCGCAGGCCTCGTACACCAATTCCAGCAGAGCCGCCTGACTGGCCGCATGCACCGCGGTCTGCGCGATCGCGAGAGGGGGGCACGCCGCGTACACGCCTTCCATCACGCGGCAGAACTCCCTACCCGCCAGCGGCGCAGCGCATACGTGCTCGCGGCAATCGCTCGCCAGACGGCGATGCGCATCGTCGCTCACGAGCACGTGAGCCGGCCAGTCGATGCGCATGCCGGGATGCGTCTCCCGCAGACGTTCGACGACCTCCTCAAGCTCGGCTTTGCCCGGCGCATGATCGGGCAGAACGCGAACGGCGCCTCGCAGCGGCGCGCGCTCCGCAGGGCTCAGCGCCCGCAACACTTGAAGCGAAGTTAGATGACTGAAGTAGACCCGCGTGCCCGTCATAGGCGCACTACCCCCTCCGAACGCCCAGGTTCTGAGAGGATCTTGCAGGTGTGGTAGGGGAAGCGAGGGCGACGGCTTCCGCATGGGCGGCGTCCGAAGGGGAAGCGCGCCTGCACTGGCTCTTTGATGCGCCTATGGTACCACGCGGAAAACGGGCGCGCGAGTCACAGTTTTGGCCGTTCTGAAGCCTTTTCGCGCCCCGAAAGGCGGTTACAAGAGAGTCCGCGCGACGCATGAAGATCCAGATAACCCATGACCTGGGCTTTCTTGAAAGCGTTCGGCGCAGGAAGCGCGACCGAGCTTCAGAGCGGCCAAAACCGTGACTTCGGGTGCCCGAAAACGCGAAGGCCCGCGCCGGAGGTGCGGCGCGGGCCTTCGACGACATGCGAAGCGAGGGTTACTCGACGATGGCGCCGTCCTCGAGGGTGGCGTAGCCGCCCACGTAGACGTCGGTGGCGCGGCCGGTGAGCTCAGCGCCGATGAAGCCGGAGTTGCCCGCCTTCGACAGGAACTCGGCGGCGTCCACCGTCCAGGCGGCCTCGGGGTCGATGACCGTGAGGTCGGCGGTCGCGCCCGGCTCGAGCGCCACGCGCTCGACGCGCAGGATCTCGCGGGGCTTCGCGGCCATGAGCTCCACGGCGCGCTCCCAGGTAATCTTCCCCGGCGCCACCAGGTTCGTGATGACGAGCGCAAGCGACGTCTCCAGGCCGGTCATGCCGAAGGGCGCCAGCTCGAACTCGCAGTTCTTCTCGTACTCGGTGTGCGGCGCATGGTCGGTGACGATGGCGTCCACCGTGCCGTCCACGACCCCCTCCACCAGCGCGGCGGCGTCCTCGGCGGTGCGCAGCGGCGGGTTCACCTTGAGGAAGGTGTTGTAGTCGTCGCCGATAGCATCCTCGGTGAGGAACAGGTGGTGCGGCGTGACCTCGCAGGTGACGGGCAGGCCCTCGGCCTTCGCGGCGCGCACGAGCTCCAGGCCGCGCGCGGTGGTGAGGTGCTGGATGTGCAGCGGGCAGCCCGTCAGGCGGCAGACGGCGATGTCGCGGGCGATCTGGATCTCCTCGCCCTCGGCCGGCCAGCCGAGCATCCCCAGGCGCGTGGACACGACGCCCTCATTCACCTGGCCCGCGCCCACCAGGTCCTCGTCCTGGCAGTGGCTCATGACCACGCGGTCGAACTGGGCGGCGTAGTCCATGACGCGGCGCATCATGCCCGCGCCCTGCACGCCGCGGCCGTCGTCGGTGAAGGCGACGGCACCGTGGGCCACCATGTCGCCCATCTCGGAGAGCGTCTCGCCCTTGAGCCCCTGGCTGCACGAGCCGGCCACGTGCACGCGGCACTTGCCGACGGCCGCCGCGCGGGCCTTCACATATTCGACGCCCACCGCGTTGTCGATGACGGGCTTGGTGTTGGGCATGCAGCACACCGCCGTGAAGCCGCCGTGGGCTGCGGCGCGCGTGCCGGAGGCGATGTCCTCCTTCTGCTCGTAGCCGGGCTCGCGCAGATGCACGTGCATGTCCACGAGACCGGGCACGACGATCTTGCCGGAAAGGTCGCGCTCGACGCCCTTCTCCATCGTGAGGCCCTGGCCGACTTCGACGATCTTCCCGTCGCGCACAAGGATGTCGGCCGTCTCGTTCAGACCGACCTGCGGGTCGATCACGTGGGCGTTTTTAAGCAGTAAGGCCATCTTCGCTCCCTCCCAGAAGAAGATACATTTCCGCCATGCGGGTCAGAATTCCGGCGTACACCTGATCGAGGATGACCGAGCGCTTCGGATGGTCGGCCATGTAGCTGTCCAGCTCCACGCCGCGGTTGATGGGGCCGGGGTGGCAGATGAGGGCGTCGGGCTTCATGAGGTGCTCGCGCTCCTTGGTAAGGCCGTAGAGCAGGTTGTACTCGCGCAGGCTGGGGTACGGCGCGCCCTCGAGGCGCTCGCGCTGGATGCGCAGCATGTACACCACGTCGAGCTCCGGCAGCGCCTCGTCGAGCTTCGTGGTCACGTGGTCGGCGCCCAGGATGTCGGGGCGCGCGGGAAGGAGCGTGGGCGGGGCGATGACCGTCACCTCGCAGCCAATGATCTTCAGCGCGGGGATGAGGCTGCCGCACACGCGGGAGTGGCCGATGTCGCCCACGACGCCCACCTTGAGGCCGGCCAGGTCGCCCTTGACCTCCCAGATGGAGTACAGGTCGAGCAGGGCCTGCGTGGGGTGCTGGTGCTTGCCGTCGCCCGCGTCGATGACGTGCGCGCCGGAGACGTCGGCAATCTTGCGCGGCACGCCGGCGTGCTTGTCGCGCACGATGATCATGTCGATCTTGTAGGCGCAGAGCGTTTCCACCGTGTCCACCAGGCTCTCGCCCTTCACCGTGGAGGTGGACGAGCCACCGAAGTTCAGGCTGTTAGCGGAGAGACGCTTCTCGGCGATCTCGAACGACGAACGCGTGCGCGTGGACGGCTCGTTGAACATGTTCACGATGGTGACGCCCTTGAGCGTAGGGACCTGCTTGATGCGGCGCTCGTTCACTTCCTTGAAGCGGACGGCCGTCTCCAGGACGGTCATGATATCGTCGGCGGAGTACTCCGTGATATCTATCAGGTGCTTGTGGTTGAAGGCCATGCCCTATTCACCTCCCAGCGGCGCCGAGCCCGCGCGGGTGCCCGGTGCGATTTCCAAAATCTCCACCTCGGACTTGCCGTCCGTCTCCTCCAGGAACAGGCGCACGTTCTCATCGGCGGCCGAGGGCACGTTCTTGCCCACGAAGTCGGCGCGGATGGGCAGCTCGCGGTGCCCGCGGTCCACCAGCACGGCCAGCTGAACCGTCTTGGGGCGGCCGATGTCCATGAGCGCGTCGAGCGCGGCGCGGATGGTGCGGCCGGTGTAGAGGACGTCGTCCACGAGCACGATGTCCTTCCCGTCCAGGTCGAAGAGGATGTCGGTGGAGTGCACCTCGGGGGCGAAGTGCGTCGCGAAGTCGTCGCGATAGAAGCTGATGTCCAGCTTGCCGAGCGGCACCTTGGTGCCCTCGATGGCCTCGATCTTCTCGGCCAGGCGCTTGGCCAGGAGGTCTCCCCTGGTCACAATGCCCACGAGCGCGATGTTGCCCGCGCCTTTGTTGGCCTCGAGGATCTGATGCGCGATGCGCGTCAGCGACCGCTCGATCTCGTCCGCGTCCATGCAGACGGTCTTGACTGTTGCTGCGTCGTTCATACACACCCTTTCTTTCGTCGGGCGCGTACAGACGGACCTGCTCATCCGCCGGGCGGCGCTCTCGCGCCTCCCCCGAGTTGGCGGCGTCTGCGCGGGGGCATGAAAAAAACCTCCGACAGACGAAGGCTTCAAGCTCGCGCGCGTTCTTGTTCAGGTGAACGCTTGAGGGTGTTACCTTGTCGGTCTCTCTGTACCGCTTTTAAAGGACTGGATGCAGTATATGCGGTTTGAAACGGTTTGGTAACCCCCTTTATGCAGTTTTTCGAAAAAAGTATGCAGGGAGGGGGATTGAGGCTCACTCCCCTCTGTCCAGCTGCCGACTACTCTCGCGGCTGGCCTCGACCAGCTTCTCCAGAACGAGGGCGAGGCACGCGGGAGCGTTCTTCCTTCGGAAGATCGCATGGCGGTCGGCATTGACTCCCGGCTCAGCCACCTCGCACAGGACGCTGCGCCTCTCCGCGACCGAGGGCATGGGGCTTCGACCCTCCTGGAACGACGTTTTGGTGAAGCACCATATGCGCCTATCGTCGTCGAACGTGTAGTACTGGTCCGAGGTGTCGATCGAGACGTAGCGCACGCTGAAGTCGATCCCTCGGTCCACGAACAGCCTCAGAGCGTAATCGTAGTAATCCGAGAACGCCTTGCAGAGCGGGTAGAAGAACACGCTTCCCGAGAAGTCCTCGAGGCGGTATTTCGCCTTGCGCTCGACGGGATTGCGCACATTCGCGCCGATGACCAGGGGATCATGGAAGACGACCCTGCTGCCGAGGCTTTCCTCGTCCAGATCGGAGGGGCGGTACATCAGGGCCACGTCGGCTTCTCCCCCCTCGACCATGGACCGCATGGAGCTGTCGCGCGGCGTGAGCAGCTCGACGTCGACTTGCAGATGCTCCTTCTCGATGAGAGCCTTCGCCATGCACGCGACGTCGGACATCGCCCGATCCTCCTGGCGGTAGACGATGCGGATCCTGTTTGCGGCGCCCTCCTCCAAAACATGGATCTTGCGCACCATCTCGTCGTAGATGCTGACGATGTGCGAGGCTTCCTCGAGGGCTATCTCGCCGGCGGCCGTCAGCTTCGCTGGATCCTTGCGCGCGAACAGCCGCGTGCCGAGGTCCGCCTCCATCCGGGCGATGTGCCGGCTGAGCGAGGAGGGCGATATGTGCAGCTGCCGCGCCGTCTTTGACAGGCCCTCGCCCCGTGAGAACAGCATGAACTCCCTGAGTATCTCGATGTCCATTCGGACCCCTTTCCGGATTCCGCAACAATAGTACTCGGCGTTTGCACGCAGCGCAAACGCATCGCAGAATTTGCAACGCGCTTTTCGTTTCGCGAAAAGGCCTTCCGACATATGCGGGGAAGCGTCCGCGCCGCCGAGCCTACAATCATGGCGTCAGGCACGTCGAAACCAAAAGGAGGGGACATGAAGAGAAATCAAGAGAACGAGGGCCTCACCCGCCGGAACTTCGTCACCGGAGGACTGGTTGCCGCGGCCGTCGGCGCCGGAGCGCTGGCGGGATGCGCTCCCCAGGGGAAGAGCGACCCTTCGGACTCGGCCCAGGAATGGGACGCCGAGGCCGACGTCGTGGTCGTGGGCTGCGGAGCCGGGCTCGCCGCCGTCCTTGCCGCCGCTGAGTCGGGGGCCAAGGTGATAGGCATCGAGAAGAACTCGACGTTCGGAGGGAACTGGGCCATCAACCAGGGCGTGTTCTACGCAGCCGCCACCGATGCCATGAAGGCCAACGGGGACATCGACCCCCGCACCGGAGCTGACGACACGATCGAAGGGGCCTACGCCGACTGGATCGAGGCGGCTGCGGGACGCTGCGACCCCACTTTGGCCAAGATCGTCCTAGAGGAGCAGCGAAACTTCATCAACCAGCTCTTCGCCGAGGGATACAGCTTCTACACCGAGATCCCCGGCTCCCCCGTCCCGGTGGCTCGCGGCCACAGCGTGATCGGCGACGACGGGAAGCTCCTCGGCGGAGCCGTGTACACCTCCTACCTCGAGGAGAAATGCAGGCAGGCCGGCGCCGAGCTCGTGGCCGACACGACGGCCCTCTCGCTCATCGCCGACGATGGAGGAAACGTCATCGGGGTCGAGGCGAGAAGCTCCGGCAAGAAGACGAGGTACAAGGCGAAGGCGGTCGTCGTCGCCACGGGCTCGTACGCGGCCAACCTGCGCATGCGCGCGCAATACAACCCCGAGACCGACGGATGGGGGCTCATCGGCGGCGGCTGGGCGACCGGCGACGGACATCGCATGCTCTTCGACCTGGATGCGGCCGTGACGGGGCACAGCACGATATCTCCCTCGAACACGGTCGAGCAGAAGACCGGCGGGGTCTACTCACACAACATGTACTCGGTGTTCTGGACCGGGCCCCGCTCCTACCTCATCGCAGACAACACCGGCAAACGGAACCGCGACGAGACCGTGAGCTACGTCCAGGTCGACGGGAAGCTGCTCACCGTCCCCAGCTTCCACATCTTCGACCAGACGCAATTCGACGATGAGGAGTTCACCCTCATCACCACCTGGTCGAAGAGCGCGCTCGCTTCCGCCGTCGAGGACGGCACGATCGCCAAGGCCGACACCGTGGAGGAGCTGGCGGCGAAGCTATACCTCGACAAGGACGTGCTTCAGCAGACCATCGACGAGTTCAACGAGGCCGCGAGGACGGGCAGCGATCCGTTCGGCCGCAAAGCCGAAACCATGAGGGAGCTTGCGCCTCCGTATTACGGCTCGACGGGCACGAACGGCGTCGGCGGCACGGCCCTGTCCATGTGCATCAAGATCGACGAGGACGCGCGCGTGATGGACATACACGGGAAGGCCATCCCGGGAGTGTACGGCGGCGGGAACGACATGGTGTTCATCAACTATGCGAGCGAGAACTACATCGCGAGCGGCACCGGCTGCTCCGGCGGCTATGCCATCTCGACCCACGCGGGACGAAAGGCGGCGGAGTACGCCCTCTCACGCAGCTGAGCCGAAAACATCTGCTCGACGCGAGTCCCTCCCTCCTCGAAGCGCCGTCCGGGCAGCAGCCCGGGCGGCGCTTCACCCGCTCAGACGACAGGAAGAGCTCAACCGCTCGAGGGCTGGCCGCAGGTCATGAGCGCCTCGCGTTCCTCGACTTCGATCTCCAGCTCGGAGATGGTCAGCTCCATGCCGCTCACGAGCGCGTAGTCCCGCGCCGCTTCGCAGCGAGGGCAGGTCCAGGTCCCCTCATCCATCACGTTCAGGTGGAACGGCGCGCCGCATCGATTGCACCGGACCATATAGGGCATCTCCACCAGCACGAGCTCCGCGTCCTCGGCGATGGTGCCGCGGGCCAGGAACCGGAAGAGGCCCTCGAACAGCTCGTTGACCACATCGCGTCCCTCGCCCACCAGCACGTGCACGGCGACGACGCGTGACGCGCCCGCCGCCTCCGCCCGCTCGAGCACGATGTCCATCACGTTGCGGACAAGCGACATCTCATGCATGAAGCACCCCTTCTCCCCTGCGTGCCGAGCCTGCGGCGGAAGCACACGCCCCCGCCGCAGCTCATCGCCTTCGCCCTACGCCTCCACCTGGAGCTTCGTGTCGGTGAAGTCCTCCGTCAACCCGCGAGCCATGCGGTCCTTCGCGAAGTAGCGGTTGCAGTCGATGTACTCGTTGGGCAGATCCGGATAGCCCTCGGTGGGGGTCAGGATACGGGCGCTTTGCGGGCAGGCCTCGACGCAGTGGCCGCACCGCACGCAGAGCGCGTCCATGACGCATTTGCCGTCCTCGATCGTGACGGAGTGCATCGGGCAGATGTCGACGCACTTCCCGCAGCCGATGCACTTCTCGGCGTCGTACTTCAACGTGTAGGCGCTGAAGTACGTGCCGCAGTTGCCGCCGCCGGCCGCGAGGTAGCCCTTGAGGTTGCCGCAGCTGTCGCCGTGGCAGCAGCAGATGATGTCGGCATTCTGCGCGCACACCGACTCGGGCACCATGCCGTGCGCGATGGCGTCCTCCACCACGGCGATGGCCTCATCCTGGGCGATCTGGTCGCCGATGCCGTTCTCGATGAAGTACTCGGCCATCTCGCCGAGCGACAGGCACGTCCTGATGGGATGGTCCTCGGGATAGTCGACCTCGAGGGCGTTCCACATGGTGCGGCATTGGCACGGCGACACCGTGATGGTCTTGTTGCGCTTGATAAGCGCCCGCCAGTCCTGCCACGGCTCGAAGGCGTCGCCCTCGATGACGTCGAGGCTGATGGGATACGAGCGGAACAGCGGGAACGTCAGGTCGTAGTCGTTCGCATCGGCCATGATCCCCTGCTGGTTGAACTCGGCGATGGGGCCTCCCGGCTGCGTGTTGTAGGGGTCGCCGCTCTCGTAGGCCAGCTTCAGCTCGTAGAACTCCCAGAAGCCGTTGATATGGGGCAACAGCAGGAAGTACGTCAGGCCGGCGCGGCGCACGCGGTAGATCAAACAGCGGTCCGCCATGTCCTCGAGGATCTCCGCGCATTCGTCCTCCGAGCGCCCGGAGAGCACCGAGTAGTTGGCCGCCGTGAAGAACTCGTGCATGAGCATCTCAAGGTAATGCTCGGCGTCCTCCTCGCTGAACAGGTACATGATCATGTCCCAGCTCTCCTTGGCGGGATGCGAGCCGATGCCCTTGCCGATGCGGTTGATGCGGTTGCGCATGCGCACGTAGATCTCGGGGATCACGGTGCCGTCCGACATGACGACGTCGCCCGCCACCTCCGACTCCTCCAGAACCTGCTGCATGAGCGCGTCGCTCGTCAGGGGGTCGACGCGTCCACCGCTGGCGACCGCGCCCGTCGTCGCGGGGGCCTTCACCTGAGCCGCAGGTGCCGCCCCCTCGGGCTCGGCGGCCTTCGCGTCGCCGGGCGCCTGGCTGCAGCCGAACAGCGAGGCCATGGACGCCCCCATGGCGCCGACGGCCGCGCACTTCAGGAAGTCGCGCCGCTTGATGCCTCCCTGCGGGGTGACTTCCTCGTCGATCTCGATGAATTGCCTGGACATGATCCCTCTCCTTCCTGAATCCCCAACATCTTTCCCCATCAGGCGTTCTGACCGCCTTCGCCTCACAATGGTAGAAGGAGGACAGAGCATCCGGAAGTCCCGATGTGGTACAATCGCCTGAACCAAAAGGTTCATATGCGGCTGGAGTCGCATGAGGGGGGCACGGGGGATGCACGACCGGCATTTGGAGGGATTCGTTCGCGTCGTCGAGCGCGGGAGCTTCTCGAAAGCGGCGGCGGATCTGTTCGTCTCGCCCAACGCGCTCATCAAGCAGGTGAACCTGCTCGAGAGGGACGTCGGCGTGGAGCTGCTCTCGCGCACCAACCGCGGCATCAAGCCCACCCCCGCGGGCGAGTACCTGTACGAGAAGGCGAAGGCGTTCATCGCGGAATCGCAGAAAGCCACGGAGGAGGCCCGCCGGATAGGCAGCGCCGAAACCCACGTCATCCGCCTCGCGACGTCGCTTCTCAGGCCCACGAGGAAGATCGCCGCATGGTGGAAGGACATCGAGGTCGACCATCCCACGTTGAAGCTGACCATCGTCTCCATCCCCGACGAGTTCGAGCAGTGGCAGAAATACTTCCTCGAACTGGGGAACGAGATCGACGTCGCCGCGGCCATCAAGCCCGGCGAAGGCTGGAGCTGGTTCAAGAAATGCCGGGTCAGGGACATCTACACCACCCCGGTGGTCTGCGCGGTGCCGCAGGGGCACCGCCTGTGCAAGAAGGAGCGCCTCACGTTCGCGGATCTGCACGACGAGAAGGTGCTGCTCGGCCCGCCCAACACGACGCCCGCCTACGACCTGGTGCGGGCCCGCATCGTCTCCGAGCATCCGCGCATCCGGCTCGCCGAATGCGCCCCCTACGACGTGGGCGACCTCAACACGGCGGCGGAGGACGGCTCCATCGTCATCGTCTGCGAGGATTGGGCGGGCGCGCACCCGTTCTTCGACTTCATCCCCCTCGAAGAAGGAGGGCGCGTCACCATAAGCCTCATCTATCCTTTGGACTGCAACGATGCCATACTGGAGTTCGTCGACGCGATAAGCGAGCAGGCGGGCAAAAACGCGACGGAAGGAAGCATCCATGAGTGAAGCGGAGCGCATCATGCTCACCACGCTCACGTCGAAGGGCGGTTGAGCGGCGAAGTGGGGTCCGGGCGACCTCGAGGACATACTGGCGAAGATCGCCGCGCCGGCGGGCATGCCTCCCGACGAGCGGCTGCTGCTCGGCTTCGAGACGAGCGACGACGCCGCCGTCTGGAAGCTCTCCGACGACGCAGCGGCCGTGCTCACGGTGGACTTCTTCACGCCCATCGTGGACGATCCCTACGAGTTCGGGCGCGTGGCGGCGGCCAACGCGCTCTCCGACGTGTTCGCCATGGGAGCCGTGCCGCACGTGGCGCTGAACCTGCTCGCGCTCGATTGCGCGCTCGGGCCCGACGTGGCGGCGGCCATCCTGCGCGGCGGCGCGGACGCGGTGCGGGAGGCGGGCGCGTTCGTGGCGGGCGGCCACACCATCGACGACGCGGAGCCGAAGTACGGCTTGGCCGTGTTCGGCACCGTGCATCCCGACCGCATCCTGGCCAACGCCGGCGCGCGGCCGGGCGACGCGCTCTACCTGACGAAGCCCTTGGGAACGGGCATCATGGTGGCGGCGAAGTCGTGCGGACTCGCAGACGAGGAGGGGCTGCGCCCTGTCGTGGAGTCGATGATGGAGCTCAACGCCGCCGGCGGGCGGGCGTGCCGGGCTGCCGGGGCGCACGCGGCCACCGACGTCACCGGGTTCGGGCTGGCGGGGCACCTCCACGAGATGCTCGCGGCGAGCGGCTGCGCGGCCGAGCTGGACTTCGACGCGTTGCCCCTGTTCGAAGGGGTGTTCGAGCATGCGGCGGCCTATTGCAGGCCCAACCGCACCTTCGCCATCATGGACCGGGCCGAGGCCTACGTGGCGCAGGGGGCGCTCGACGACGAGGAGTTCGACAACCGCATGGCCGTCATCTGCGACCCGCAGACGTCGGGAGGCATCCTGGCCGCCGTCGCGCCCGAGCGTGCCGCTGCCTTCGAGAGGACCTTCCGCGAGGCCGCCGGACGGCCCCCCGCGCTCATCGGCTGCGTCGTCGAGGGCGAGGCGGGGACGATACGGTTCGCCCCCTTGTCATCCTGAGCGGAGCGCGTCAGCGCCCCCCCCCTTGTCATCCTGAGCGGAGCGCGTCAGCGCGGAGTCGAAGGATCCCGCGCGGCGCCAGCAGTAAGCGTCACGGCTGTCGCCGCACGGGATCCTTCGACTGCGCTCACTTCGTTCGCTCCGCTCAGGATGACAATGCTCACAGGCGCTCTACCAGGTCGCATGCGCCGTCTTCCATGCGGTAGAGGGCGGCCAGGCCCCGCGCGGCCTCCACGGAGCGCACGCGGGCGAGGGCCTCGGCGTCGTCCGCGGCCGTGAAGCGCAGGGACATGCCGCAGCCGGCGCTCACGGCGCGCGGCGTGGGGATGAGCTTCGCCCCTCCAGGCGAGAGGAATTTGTCGGCGGCCATCGCGGCATGCGTCGACTCGAAGGCCAGCACGTAATCGAAACCCATGGCGCGGCCTACAGCGAGATCACTTTGGCGGCCTCGCGCATGCGCCCGAGGATGTCGTACATGTTGGACGCCTCGCCCGCCGCGAGCCTGTCCTTGAGGCCGTAGAAGTCCAGGCACGTGCCGCACACGAGCACCTCGGCGCCCTGCTCCATCAGGCTCCTCACGCTGTCGACCACCTGCTGCTCGCCGCCGGCCACCAGCTTCACGCCCGCGTTCATGAACAAAAGCGACGCGGGCGGCTCGCCGCATTCGGCCAGGGTGTAGAGCGCCATCTTCATGAGGTTGTAGCCGAGCTCGCCGTCGCCCTCCCCCACGTGGTCCTTGCCGACGAACACCGCGTAGCCGCAGCCGCCGGACGCCGGGCAGGCGGCAGCCGGAGCGGACGGCGCCTGCCCAGCCGGCCCGTCGCCCTCGGAGAACGTCACGAGGAACCCGCCCTCGATGCCTTCGACGGAAACGCCCAGGCCGGACGTGCCGGCAAGGCGCGAGAGGTTCTTCACCGCTGTGTCGTTATCCACCTTGACCGCGAGCTCGCGCACGCCCGCGTCGATCTCCTTCTTCGCCAGCACGAGCGGCTTGGGGCACTGCAGCCCGAACGCGTCGATCACCTTCACGATGCTTCCTTCCTCGTCGTCATGCCAGGTCGCGGGCGACGGCCTCGAGCGCCTCGAGGGCCTGGTCCACCTCGTACTCAGTGTTGAAGTGCGAGAAGCTGAAGCGCACGGCTCCCTGCCCCTCGGTGCCGAGCGCGCGGTGCATGAGCGGCGCGCAGTGGGCGCCCGCGCGCACGCAGATGCCGAAATCCTGCACCAGCCGATCGGCCACGAGCGCCGAGTCGGCCCCGCCCACGTTGAGCGCGACGATGCCGCAGCGCGCGATACCGCCGTGCCCGCCGAGCACGCGCACGCCGGGGACGGCGAGCGCCCCCGCCTCGAAGCGCTCGACGAGGGCCGCCGCCTGGCGCGCGACCTCGTCCACGCCGACGCCCTCCAGATAGGCAATGCCCGCCGCGAGGCCCGCCAGGCCGTGCGCGTTAAGCGTGCCCGCCTCCAGGGCCTCGGGCATGAAGCGCGGGTGGCGCTCGTCGAAGCTGTGCGTGCCCGAGCCGCCCTCCAGAAGCGGCGACACCTCCACGCCTTCCGCCACGGCGAGGCCGCCCGTGCCCTGCGGCCCGAACAGGCTCTTGTGGCCGGTGAAGCACACGACATCCGCGCCGAGCGCGCCCATGTCCACCGGCAGCGCGCCCGCCGTCTGGGCCGCGTCCAGCACGATGAGCGCGCCCGCCTCGTGCGCCATGCGCGCCAGGAGCGCCGCATCGTACACGTCGCCCGTGAGGTTGGACGCGTGCGCGACGGCCACGAGGTCGGCCCCGCCCGCGAGCAGCCGCTCCAAAGCCGCGAAGTCGAGCGACCCGTCCGCGCCATGCGGCGCCACCTCCACCGAGCAGCCGCGCTCGTCGCGGGCGCGGAACAGCGGCCGCAGCACCGAGTTGTGCGAGGCCGCCGTGGTCACGGCCCGCCCGCCGTCGGGCAGCAGCCCCTCGATGGCGATGTTGAGAGCCTCCGTCGCGTTGGCCGCGAAGGCGACGCGCGCCGCCGAGGGCGCGCCGAGCAGCCGCGCCGTGCGCTCCCGCGCGTCGAACACCGCCATGCCCGCCGCGATGGACGCCTCGTGCACGCCGCGCCCCACGCCGCCGAACGAGCCGATGGCGCGCGCCACCGCCTCGGCCACCTCGGGCGGCTTCATGAGCGTCGTCGCCGCGTTGTCCAAATAGATCATGCCCCGCTCGCCTTCCCTCTTCCCATCTTGCACCGACCCGTCCACTTTAGCACTCCCGGGCCGCGGCCGCGCGCTCCATATGCGAGAGGATGCGCTCGGACAAGCGCTCCCAGCACGCGCCCTCGGTGTCGCAGAAGCGCGGCGGACGCGCGACGGCGTCCTCGAGCGCGCGGGCCAGGCGCCGCTCGAAGGCGGGCAGGTCGTCCGCAGCCGGCTCGTCGATGCCTTCCATGCGCGGCGGCTCCACGTAGGAGACGGGCGCGCCGGGGATGCGCTCGTCGAGCCACGGCCGCACGCCCGGCAGGTCGGTCATGACCACGGAGCACCCGCACGCGAGCGCCTCCACCGTCACGAGCGGCAGCCCCTCGTAGAACGACGGCAGCACGAACACGTCGGAGCCGCGGCAGATGCGCGCGACCTCCGCCGGCGCCTTGCGGCCGAGGAGCTCCGCCGGGCGGCGGCACGCGCGCGCCCGCTCGCAGATGAGCGCGTGCTCGGCCGCATCGCCCGCCCCGCCCACGAGGCGCAGCCGCGCGCCGGCGGGCGCATCCATCGCATCGAACGCCTCCAGCAGGCTGAGCAGGCCCTTCTTGCGCGCGATCTTTCCCACGTACACGAGTTCGGCGGGCCGTCCCTCGGCGAGCGGCCCCGCGCCGAGGGCGCGCCCCTCCCGCGAGAACGTCGCGGCGTCGTAGCCGGTGCCCACCACCTGCACGCGCCCGGGATCGACCCCGTAGACCCGCTCGATCTGGCGCTTCTGCTCCTCGTGCAGCGCAAGCACGACGTCGAGCCCCCTCACGTCGGCCACGATGCGCTCGCGCGCCAGCCCATGCGTCGCCATCTGGCGCAGGTCGGTGGAATGGCACACGGCCCCCATCGGGCGGTGCGGCAGAAGCTCGCGGGCGATGGCCGTGAGCAGATACAGGTGGTGGCAGATCACCACGTCGGGCCGGAACGCCTCGTCCATCTCCGCCAGGGCGGCCGCGAACGCGCGCTCGAAGCGCTCGGCCATCCCAGGCGTCAGATCGCGGTAGCGAGTTGAGCGGTAGGGCATCTCGTCGGACATGCCGCACACGGGGAAGGGCAGCGCGTCCGTCTCGAAGCGCACGGGGCGCACGGGAACGCCCGCGGGCAGCGCCGCCTCGTCGCCGGCCGCGACGCCGCACACGACGGCCGCCTCGTGGCCCGCCTCCACCTGGCAGCGCACGAGCTGGGCCAGGTACACGCCGCTTCCCGTGCTGTCCGGCTTCTGCGCCGTGACGTTGAGGATCCTCATTCCGTCCGCCCCTTCCGCCTTCCCGCTCCGTCGAAGCCGCGCGGCCTTGCGCGCCGTTGCGACAGTATGCCACAACGGCGCGTGCAAGCGGGCGCACCGCCGCCGGATTCGCGCGATTTTGCACTATAATCTTGCAAGGCGCCCCGGCGGCGCCGCCCTGCCCCTTGCGAAGAAAGGCCCGCCCCATGGCGATCACTCCCCCGACCGACCTGCTCCGATCGCTCCCCCAGGTGGAGGAGACGCTCCATGAGCCGGAGCTGCGCGCGCTCGAGGCCCTCGTACCGCGCGCCATGCTGGCCGACTGCGTGCGGGCGGCCGTGGACGAGACGCGCCGGGCCGTCCTCGCGGGCACGTGCACGGCCGTGGACCCCCGCGCCGTGGCCGAGGACGCCTGCCTGCGCGCGCTCCTGTGCCTGAAGCCGTCGCTGCGCCGCGTGGTGAACGCCACGGGCGTCATCGTGCACACGAACCTCGGCCGCAGCCCGCTGGCGCAGGAGGCCGTGGACGCGGTCGTCGACGTGGCGCGCGGCTATTCCACGCTGGAATACGACACCCGGGCCATGGCGCGCGGCAGCCGCCACGACCATGTCGAGCACCTCATCTGCGCGCTCACCGGCGCGGAGGCCGCCATCGCCGTGAACAACAACGCCGCGGCGGTCATGATGGTGCTCACGGAGTTCGCATCCGGGCACGAGGCCGTGGTCTCGCGCGGCGAGCTGGTGGAGATCGGCGGGTCGTTCCGCGTCCCAGACATCATGGCCCTCTCGGGCGCCGCCATGGTAGAGGCGGGCACGACGAACAAGACCCACCTCGCCGACTACGAGCGCGCGCTCTCGCCCGACACGGCGATGCTGTTGAAGGTGCACCCGTCGAACTACCGCATGGTGGGCTTCGTGGAGAGCGTGGGCGTGGCCGAGCTGCGCCGCCTCGCCGACGAGGAGAACGCGCGGCGCGGCGCGCGGCGCGGGGAGCGCGGCGGCGTGCTGGTGTACGAGGACCAGGGGTCGGGCGCGTTCCTGCGGCTCGACTGCTTCGGCGCCTACGCCGAGCCGGCCGTGGCCGAGTCGCTGCGCGCGGGCTGCGACCTCGTGTCGTTCTCGGGCGACAAGCTGCTCGGCGGGCCGCAGGCGGGCATCGTCGCGGGATCGCGCGAGCTGGTGGGCCGCTTGAAGAAGAACCCGCTCGCCCGCGCGCTGCGCCTGGACAAGATGACGCTCGCCGCGCTCGAAGCGACGCTGCGCCTGTACCTCGAGCCCGAGCGCGCGCTTGCGGAGATCCCTGCGCTGCGCATGCTCTCCGAGCCCGCCGAGGCGGTGCGCGCCCGTGCCGAGCGGCTGCTGGAGACCGTCGCGGCCGCGCTGCCCGAGGGGTGCGCGCGCCTTTCGGTGGTGGACGAGATCGCGCGGGCGGGCGGCGGGGCCCTTCCCATGTGCGACATCCCCACCTTCGCCGTGCGCGTGGAGTTCGCCTGCGGCGACGCGCTTTCCTGCGAGCGGCACCTCGTGAGCGGGCGCGCCATGCCCGTGGTGGGCCGCATCAAGAAGGAGGCCCTGCTGCTGGACGCGCGCACGGTGCTCGACGGAGACGAGATGGCCGAGATCGCCGCAGGGCTTGCGGAATACTTCGAGGAGGCACGGGCATGACGGCGGCGGACGGCGGCGGACGCAGCGTCGTGCTGGGCACGGCGGGCCACATCGACCACGGCAAGTCCTCGCTCGTGCGGGCGCTCACCGGGGTGGACCCCGACCGCCTTGCCGAGGAGAAGCGCCGAGGCATCACCATCGAGCTGGGGTTCGCGCAGCTCGAGCTGCCGGACGGCACGGGCATGGGCGTGGTGGACGTGCCGGGACACGAGCGCTTCGTGCGCCAGATGATAGCGGGCGCCACGGGCATCGACCTGGCGCTCCTGTGCGTGGCCGCCGACGACGGCGTCATGCCGCAGACCGAGGAGCACCTGGCCGTGCTCGAGCTTCTGGGCATCGAGCGCTTGGTGGTGGCGCTCACGAAGAGCGACCTCGTGGACGGGGAATGGGCCGCGTTCATGGCCGACGAGGTGCGCGCGCGCCTGGCCGGGACGCCCTTCGCTGGCGCGCCCATCGTGGCCGTGTCGGCGCGCACGGGCGAGGGGCTCGACGAGCTCAAGGCCGAGCTCGGACGTGCGGCGCGCACTGCGAGCCGCGGCAAGGCCGGCGAGCGCTTGCGCCTTCCCGTGGACCGCGTGTTCACCATCAAGGGCGCGGGCACGGTGGTCACCGGCACGCTGTGGAGCGGCTCGGCGCAGGCGGGCGACGAGGCGGAGGTGCTGCCCCGGGGCCTGCGCACCCGCATCCGCGGCGTGCAGGTGCACGGCGAGCCCGTCGAGCGCGCCGAGGCCGGGCACCGCGTGGCCCTCAACCTGAACGCGGTGTCCGTGGACGAGGTGCGCCTCGGCGACTTCCTCGCCGCGCCCGGAGCCGCCCTCGCCACCGACCGCTTCGACGCGACGCTCTCCTACCTGGGCCTGCCCGGCAAGCCGAAGCCCCTCGAGAGCGGCGCGCGCGTGCACGTGGCGCACGGCACGCGCGAGGTGTGCGGCCGCGTGCTGCTCATGGGCGGCCGCGAGTCGCTTGCCCCCGGCGAGCGCGCCTACGCGCAGATCCGCCTCGACGAGCCCCTGCCCGCCGCCTGGCGCGACCGGTTCGTCGTGCGCTCGTACTCCCCCGTCCACGTGATCGGCGGCGGCGAGGTGCTGCGCACGCGGCCTCGGCGCACGACGGCGCTCCCGCCCGAGGCGCTCGCGCTGCTCGACGCGCTCAAGGCCCACGACGAGGCGGCCGTTGCGCGCGCGGCCTTCGCGCTCGAGCCCTACCCGGTGACGGCGGCGGAACTGGCCGCGTCGTCGGGCCTCGACGAGGAGTCGGCGCTGCGCGAGCTCGAGGCGCTCGCGGCGTCGGGCGCGGCCGTGCGCCTCGGCACGGGCGGGCGCTTCGCGGCGAAGGCCCAGCTGCAGCGGCACTGCGCAGCCATCGAGAACGCGCTTCTGAAGTTCCATATGGAGAACCCCTCGCTCACCGGCATCGCCAAGGACGCGCTGCGTCGGCGCTGTCTGCCGCGCGCGGGCGCCGACTGCTTCGACGACCTCCTGGCCGAGGCGGCGGCGCGCGGATCGGCCGTAGTGTCGGGCGGCGAGGCGAGCCACCCCAAGGCCGGCGCGGGCGCGAAGAAGCGCGAGGAGGAGGCCGCCGAGGCCCTGCACGCGAAGCTCGCGGCCGCCGCCGGCGCGCCACCGACCACGGCCGATCTGGTCAAGGAGTCGGGCCTCGACGCGCAGATGGCGCATCGCGCCCTCGGCATGCTGGAGAAGCAGGGCCGCGCCCGGCGCGTGGGCGGCGAGTTCTACTTCGACGCGGCCGCCTACGACGCCCTCGAGGACGCCGCGCGGTCACGCCTGGCCGAGGGCCCCGCAACCGCCGCCGAGCTCAAGGACGCCATGGGCACGAGCCGCAAGTACGCCATCCCCCTGCTCGAGCACTTCGACGCCCGCGGCCTCACCCGCCGCGACGGCGACGTGCGCGTCCTCAACAAGAAGTGACCCTCGCCCGAGCGAAGCGCCCCCCCTGTCATCCTGAGCGAGCGAAGCGCCCTTCTTGTCATCCTGAGCGAGCGAAGCGAGTCGAAGGATCCCCTACGGCGCCAGCCGTGAGGCTTCCAGCTGTCGCCAAACGGGATCCTTCGACTCCGGCGACTTCGTCGCCTACGCTCAGGATGACAAAGGGTGAAGAGGGAAATTGGCGGAGATGCGTGCGAATCGAACGCACCCGAGACGTTCTGCGCGCCTCACAACGGCTTTGAAGGCCGCGGGGCCCACCAGGACCCATCCATCTCCGCATAATCGATACGCCGAATCAGCGCTTGAATATGATACCGCATAATCCAGCGATTCCATGCATTTTTTCACAAAGGACGCGCGGAAGGAAGGTGCAAGGAGGGGCCCGTGCCCGGCACCCTCCCCGTGCGGGGAATCCGCCCGATCCCGACCATCTCCTGAAACACCCCTCCAAGTCACGGTTTTGGCCGCTCTGAAGCGTTTCCCGTTGATCGAAGGGCCTCTCCCGGCGGCATGGCGAAGCATCTGGAAGCGTTCGCCCAGGTCGGAGATAACATGCAGCCTGAACCGAGCTCGCGCGGGCTTCAGAGCGGCCAAAACCGTGACTCGAGGAGGCTGAAAACGCGAAGAAGCCTTGCGATGATGACGCTATCCCCGTCCTGCGTCATCAACCTGCGTCATTAACTAGCAGGATGACAAGTAGGGGGCTCGGATCGCTCAGCAGTTGCCTAGCAGGACGTCGTCGAGGTGGCGGCGGGCGACGGCCGCGAGCTTGCGAAGCGTCTCCACGGGCGTGGGCGGGCGGTCGGCCATGCGGTGGCACGGGAAGAAGCGCGTGAGGTGGTACGGAATGGACGGGTCGAGCGAGGCGAGCCAGGCGGCGGCCGCGTCGATCGTCTCCGCGTCGTCGTTGAGTCCGGGGATCACGAGCGTCGTCACCTCGAGGTGGCAGCTCGGCAGGGCCGCCAGCGTCTCGATCGCGCGCTTGACGGCCGCGAAGTCGCCGTCCACCACATCGTAGAAGCCCTGGTCGAACCCCTTGAGGTCGATGTTCGCCGCGTCGACGAGGGGCGCCACCTCCGCAAGCGGGCCCTCGTTCACCATGCCGTTGCTCACGAGCACGTTCGCGAGCCCCGCCTCGTGCGCGAGCCGCCCCGCGTCGCGCACGTACTCCCAGCCCACGAGCGGCTCGTTGTACGTGAAGGCGATGCCGACGTTGTCCGGGCCCGTCTTGAGCGCGAGGTCCACCAGCGCCTCAGGCGACGCCTCGCGCCAGCGCACGTCGTCGGGCCCGGCGCAGGCGATGTCGGCGTTCTGACAGAACGGGCAGCGCAGGTTGCAGCCGTAGCTTCCCACCGAGAGCACGTTCGAGCCGCTGCGCCACCGGGCGAGCGGCTTCTTCTCCACCGGGTCGAGCGCGAGCGCGGTCACCCGGCCGTAGTTCTCGTCCACCACGCGTCCGCCGCGAGCGACGCGGGCGCGGCAGAGGCCCCGCTGCCCGTCGGCGAGCGAGCAGGCATGGGGGCAGGCGCCGCACACGGCGCGCAACTCACCCACGGCAGGCCTCCCCTCCCCGAGCGTGGCGCACCACCTCGAAGCGCTCGAGCTCCACGTCGTCGTCCGCAGGGTCGATGCCCGCCTTGCGCTTGGCGATGGCCAGCTGGTCGGCCACGTCGTCCACGCCCTCCAGGTTCGGCAGCAGAAGGCCGCGCCGCCAGCCCTTCGTCACGATCACGCCGAAGCGCGCGGGGTCGAGCTCCTCGGGCGAGCCGACGGGCATCGGGGGCCTCAGCACGTCCACCGAGTACGACAGCGCGTCCAGCTCGCGCTCGCGCACCGGCGGGAAGCGCGGGTCCTCGCTTGCGGCCGCCACGCCGTTGCGGATGATCTCGTCGGCGACGCACCCGGTGACCGGCGCGATGGTGCCGATGCAGCCCCGCAGGTCACCGCCCTCGTGCAGCGACACGAACACGCCCGCCCGCTCGTCCATCAGCTCGGGCGGCAGGCCGGCGGGGCGGTCGATGGGGCGGCCCGTGCGCACGAAGCCCTCCACGCTCGCCCGCGCGAGCGCCACGTAGGGGTCGACCGCGCCTTCGTCCGCCGCAGCGTCGGCCGCCGCGCGCGCATCGGCCTCGGCATCCACGGCGGAATTCACCGCGCCATCGCCCTGCGGGCCCTCCACCTCGAACGCGGCCACGGCGTAGCCCACGCCGAAGGGGCCCTCGTAGCTCAGGAGTTCGTGGGTGGTCGGCAGACCCTCGAGCGCCCCGGCCATGATCTGGAACGAGCGCAGCCCGCATTCGGCCGCCGCGTCGGCGAACGCCGCGTCGATGGCGAAGAGCCCCTCCAGGTCGCCTGAATCGAAGAGCGCGGTCACCTCGCGGTCGAACACGGGGCCCTCGGGCGCGAAGCCGTAGGGCCCGTCGGCGGCAAGCTTGTGGGACAGATCGCCGCTCGCCACGAACACGCAGCGCCGGCCCAGGTCGCGCGCCGCCTCCGCGATGCAGCGGCCGAGCGCGCGATGCGTCTCGGGCGAGAGCGCCGAGAGCCCCGTGCGCACGAGGCGGAAGCCCTGGCACGCCTCGCCGATGAAGTGGAGCGGCACGAACGTCGCGTGGTCGAGCTCGGCGTCGGCCATGCCGCTGCCGCAGACGGGCACCGTGTGCTTGCGCGCGCATGCCGCGACCGCGGCCACGAACTCCTCGTCGTAGCCCACGTTCACGGCCGCGTCCCACGCACCGAAACGGCCCATGTCGCCGTGCGCCGCCTCGCCGGTGGATAGGTGAAAGCAGTCGCGGAACAGGGGCGCATGGGGCGAGGACACCACGATCGTGTCGGGCTCATGGGCGGCGATGCGGCGCGCGACCTCGCGATACGCGTCGATCGTGGCCTGGATGGCCCGCTCCTGGCCGCGCCCCACCTCGGGCACGATGAGCGGCGGATGCGGAACGGCGTATGCGGCGACGATGCTCATGGCGGCTCCTAACCTCGCGGGAGCGCCCGCCGCGCACGGCACGCTGCGGCGCGCGACGGGCATCTTGACCGCCATTGTACACCGCCCGCCCTCCGGCCGCGAGCCGATCGGCCGCCGCTCAACCCTTCTGGCACGCAGACGTTGACCGGGGAGCGCGCCTCATCCGCGCGGCTCACCGCCCTCGGCGCGCTCGCGCCACCGGCGCAGCATGCCGGCCGGCGTCCAGTCGATCACCGCCGACTGGTACAGCCCGCAGCGATACGACAGCGCGAAGCCCACGAGCGACACGATGAGCAGGGCGGGCGCGCCGGCCGTGCCGAAGAGCTCCATCCCCAGGATAAACGACGCGACGGGGCAGTTCGAGCACGCGGAGAACAGGCCCACCATGCCGAGCGCCGCCATGCACGCGCCGTCGAGGCCCGCCGCGGCGGCGAAGGACGATCCCAGGCACGCCCCCATGCACAGCACCGGCATGATCTCGCCGCCCTTGAGCCCCGCCGCCAGCACGAGCAGCGTGACCGCGCCTTTGGCGAGGAACGCCTCGGCGGGCAGGGATTCGCCCGCGAGCGCCGCGTCTATCTGGACGAGGCCCGTGCCGCCGTAGGGCGACCAGTCGGTGAACCCGAGCACCATCGACACGAGGGACCCGCCCGTCACCAGCACGAGCAGCGGCGCGCCCAACCGCGCGAGCTGGCGGCGCGACGTGCGCAGCGCGATGCAGAAGGCGGCCGCGAACACGGCGGCCATGGCGCCGAGCGCCGCCGTGGCCAGAAGGTCGGCACCGGCCAGGTCCACAGGCGGAAGGTCGAGCGGCACGAGACGGGCGCCCGCGAGGCGCGCCACGCCGTACGAGACGAGCGCCGAGGCCGCCGGCGCCAGGAAGCAGCGCGCATGGGGAAGGCGGCGGTGCATGACCTCCGCCACGAACACGGCGGCGGCCAGCGGCGCGAGCAGCACGGCGCTCAAGGCCGCCGCCATGCCGCACATGACGAGCGTCTGCCGGCAGTCCTCGGAGCCCAGCCCGAAGAAGCGTCCCACGTGCGACGACACGCTGCCGCCCAGCTGCAGGGCCGCAGCTTCCTTGCCCACCGAGCCCCCGCACAGCAGCGTGAGGCAGGTGCCGGCGAAGATGCCGGGGGCCAGCGCGAGGGGCACCGGCCGCGAGGCGCGGGCGGCCTCGATGACGTCGGCGGTGCCGAGTGAGAAGTCGAGGCGAAGCAGGCGGTAGAGCCCGAACGTCGCCGCACCCGAGAGGGGCAGGAGCCATTTCAGCACGTCCTGCGCGTCGAAGAACGCCGCGACGGAAGCCTCCACCGCCCAGCCGAGCGCCACCGTGAGCGCGCCGACGGCGACGCCCACGAACGCGGCGGCGGCCGTCCAGCGCGCCGCCGCGCCTATCCGCGCACGGGCGCGCACGGCGTCAGCGACCCTCCGGGGCCGCCGCCCGCTGGACCTCGGCCCTCTCAGCCCTCCCGCTCATGAAGCCGCTCCTCTCGCTCAGCGCGCTATGCGCTCGGGATGCGCGTACACGGTGAAACGGCCCTCGCGCGCGAACGCGCAGAGGGTGACGTCCTCCCGCTCGGCGAAGTCGAGCACCGCCGTGGTGGGCGCCGACACCGTGGCCACCAGCCGCACGCCCGCGCGGGCGAGCTTCGCCACCAGCTCGAGCGCGCAGCGGCTCGACAGGTAGGCGAAGCCCTCCGCCGGGTCGATCCCCGCGCGCAGAAGCGCGCCCACCAGCTTGTCCACCGCGTTGTGGCGCCCCACGTCCTCGCGCATGAGCAGCGCGCGTCCGTCCAAGCCGGCGAACACGGCCGCATGCGTGGCGCCCGTGGCGCGGTGCATGCCCTGCACGGGCAGAAGCGCGCGGCTCATGCGCCAGATGGCCTCGGGCTCCACAAGCGGCAGCCCGCGCCGCTTGCGAGCAGCCGCCCCCGGCGCCCCGCCCTCCCGCAGGGCGCCGGCCAGCGTGCAGCCCGGAAACACCGCGCCCGCCGGGGCGGCGAGCCCGCAGCAGCGCCGCGGCGCGGCGTGCGCGACGCCGGGGGCCAGCTGCACGTCGAGCACGGCCGCCCCCTCCGCCGCACGCACATCCACCGAGGCCACATCGGCGGCGCGGGCGATGGCGCCGGCCCCGAACAGCGCGCCTAAGGCGTAGTCCTCCAGGTCGGAGGGCGTGAGCGCCGCCGAGGCCCAGTACTCGCCGTCCAGCAGGATGTCCGCCCGCATCTCCACGGCCACCACCTCGGTGCGCCGGGCGGCGCCCTGCTCCGTCACCAGCAGGGCCTCCACCTCGCGCATGCCGGCTGCGCCCGCCTCGTCGGGCACCTCCCAGGCCTCGGCGCGCGCCGCCGGATCCCTCTCGTCGCGATCCTGTCGCATGCAGGCGTCCATCGCTTCCCTACTTCTCCGCCTTCTTGTGGTAGATGAACCAGTAGGCCAGGCCCACCAGGCCGCCGCCCACGATATTGCCCAGCGTCACGATGCACAGGTTGAACGCCATGCCGCCCAGCGTCACCGCGCCGGCCGCCCCGATGCCCACCGAGTTCAGCAGGAAGCCCATGGGCAGGAAGAACATGTTGGCCACGCTGTGCTCGAAGCCGATGGCCACGAAGGCCGAGATGGGAAGCAGGATGCCGATGACCTTGTCGGTGACCGTGCGGGCCGAGAACCCGATCCACACCGCCAGGCACACGAGGATGTTGCACATGATGGCCTTGAAGAACATGGGCACCACGTCGAGCGCCACCTTGCCGGCGGCCACGTTCACGAACACCTCTCCCACGGCGCCGCCCGCCATGCCCTGCGTGTTCGCCATGAAGACGAGCCCCACGGCCAGAAGCGAGCCCACCAGGTTGCCCACCCACACGACCGCCCAGTTCTTCAAAAGGCCGCTCCAGCCTATCCTCTTCGACGCCTTCGCGCACAGCATGAGCGCGTTGCCGGTGAAGAGCTCCGCGCCGCAGCACAGCACAAGCGCCAGGCCCAGGCAGAAGCACAGGCCGCCCACCAGGCGCTGCGCGCCGAACGGCATGGTGGTGTCGCCGAGGAACAGGCAGAAGTACGTCGCGCCGAACCCGATGAACGCGCCGGCCAGTATGGCCGACACGAAGCACTTGCCGCCCGACATGGACGCCTTCGTGCAGCCTACCCCTTCGGCCTTCGACTCGGTCTCCGCCGGTGACAGCGCGTCGGGCTTGAGCCCCTTCAGATCTTCCGGTGCCATAGCGATGGCTCCTTTCTCTCGCGGCGCCCGGCTCGTGCCGGACGCCCGTTTTCCAACCCCTCGATCCCCGTTTCGGCGCAAAGCTACCGCCTGCCCCGGCCGAAAACGGGGTTTGAAACCGTTGATTCGCGTAGCATCTCGTTTTGGCATAAAAGGGGTCTCCCCTTTTATGCCAAAGGCTCCGTCAGCCGTCCATGGTCGCGTACCCCGAGAAGTCCCCGCCCGCGCGCAGGCAGGCCGCTATGTCGTCGAGCGCGGCGCGCACCTCGGGCGACAGCGGCTCGAAGAACTCGGTCGAGCGCAGCTGGATGCCCAGAAACGTCACGTCGTCGCAGATGCCCTGCAGCTCGCCCAGCAGAAACGAGATGGGCAGCGAGTGCGTGGTGATGAGGAACTGCCGCGCCACGTCGTCCACGCCGAGCCGGCGCACCGCCCCCGGCCAGAGTCCCATCTGCGCCGCGTCCACCAGCACGATGCGCTCGGGGGCGGCGCGGCGGATCACCGCGAGGTCGTCCTCGGGCGTCTGCCCGCCGTCCACCACGTCCCAGCCCTCCACCGGGTCGTCCTCGAGCATCTTGGCCAGCATCGGCCCCGCAGCGTCGTCGCCGCGCAGCACGCTGCCAACCGTGAACACGATGCCGCTCATGAGGTCCGCCTCGCCATCACGTACACCGACGGCTCGTCGCGCACCTTCAGCAGCAGATCCACGAGCCCCATGAGCGCCGCCGTCTCGTCGGCCGAGAGCGCGATGCGGGTCTTGCCGGGCTCGTTGAACACGTCGAGCGAGGCCAGGGCCGCGCGCGCCGCGGGCAGCAGCACGCCCACGTGCGCCTTGTCGATCTCTATCTCGCCGAAGCGCGATACGCCTTCAAGCTTGTAGCGCGCCTCCTCGTCGTCCATGAGCGCCACGAGCTTCTCGTAGGTGGCAAGCGGCATGGCAAGCGCCCGCTCGAAGCAGTCGATGACGCCGGTGTGGTGCCCCACGGCCAGCGTGTAGTACAAAACGTCGCTCGCGTCCTCGGGCACCGAGGCGGCGCTGTCCACGAACTTCCGCGTCAGGCGGAAGAACGACACCGCCTCTCCCTGGGCCCGCACGGCGTCGACGGCTGCGGGCACCGCGCTCACGGCCGCACCCCCACGACCTTGGCGGCCACGAGGTCCTTCAGGTCGGCGTACACCTCGGCCTTGCGGGGATCCTGCTCGGCGGCCACCAGGGCGGCAAGCGACGCCATCACGTCCCCGCCGTCCTCGGGCGAGAGCGCCTCCATGAACCTATCCACCAGATCGCGCCCGTAGCGGTACCCCGACATGAGGCGCGCCTCGCGCTCCAGCTCCACCCGCAGCTTGTAGGGGATGTCGGCGTGCAGAAGCGGCGCCTGCTCGCCCTCCCCTTCCACGAGCGCCTTGGCGTGCAGCTTCTGGCCCAATAGCCCCAGCGCGACGGCGAACCCGTAGATGGTCTGCGCCGGCGAGGGCGGGCATCCCGGGATGTACACGTCCACCGGCATGAGCTTGTCGGTGCCGCCCCACACGCAGTAGTTGTCGTGGAAGATGCCGCCCGTGCACCCGCACGCGCCGTAGCTCACCACGAGCTTCGGGTCGGGGGCGGCCTCGTAGGCGCGCAGGGCCGGCATGCGCATGGCGCGCGTCACCGCCCCCGTGTACACCAGGATATCGGCGTGGCGCGGGCTCGCCATGTTCTTGATGCCGAAGCGCTCGGCGTCGAACACCGGCGTGATGGTGGCGAATATCTCGATCTCGCACGCGTTGCAGCCGCCGCAGTCCACGCGGTAGATGTACACCGAGCGCTTGATGTCGTTCAAGAGCGCGGCCTTCGCGGCGACTATCTTGTCGTCGAGCTCCTTCTTGTCCAGGCGATGCTGCAGGCTCTCGGGAAACACGATGCCCTTGCCCGCGCCCGCCCGGACCGGCGCCGTCGCCGTCGTTGCGATCTCAGCCATTATCGTCCTCCTTGCGCGTCGGTCGCCCGCTTGGCGGCCAAACCGTCGGCGCGGCGCTTGCAGGCAGGGCACACGCCCGCCAGCTCCACGGCCGCCTCGCCTTCCGGCGACGACTCCATGCCGCCCAGAAGCCTCACCGCATAGTCCACTTCCTTGCGCGGCGCGAAGTAGCGGCCGCATTCCGAGCACGTCTGCAGCTGGTAGGTGCACGACTCCACAAGGTCGTCCTTGCACATCACCGCCAGCTCGAACTCGCTTCCCAGGCGGATGGCCTCGAGCGGGCACACCTCCTCGCAGCGGCCGCAGAAGATGCAGCGGCCGTAGTCGATGGACCAGGTGATGGTGCCGGCCTTTTCATCGGCCGCCATCTGGATGGCGTTCGGTGGGCAGGCCACGGCGCAGGCGGCGCAGGCGATGCAGCGCTCCAGGTCGTGCTCGGGCTTGCCGCGCATGTCCGGCGTCGTCTCCAGCGGCGCGAACGGGTACTTCACCGTGGCGTCGCCGGTCTTCAGTATGTTGCGCAACGTCTTCAGCATGGCGTCCCCCTAATCCTTCAGCGGAGAGTGGGTGCGGCGACGGCAGTAGGATTCCAGCTGCGTCTTCGTGAGCACCGTGCTCGTGCGCTTGTTCACATCCACCACGGTCACGCGGTCGGTGCACGAGTAGCACGGGTCCATGCTGCCCACGATGAGCGCGGCGTCGGAGATGGTGTTGCCGCGGAACATGTAGCGCAGGATGGGCCAGTTGCTGTACGTGGCCGCCTTCGCGCGCCAGCGGTAGCACTTCTGGTTGTCGCCCGTCATGGCCCAGTGGGTGTCCTCGCCGCGCGGCGCCTCGGTGAAGCCGAGGGCGAACTTATGCGGCGTGTACGTCCAGTGCTCGGTGAGGATGGGGCCGGCCGGCGCGTTCTCCAGCATGCTCTCGATCATGTCGAGCGAGGCCAAGAACTCGTCGATACGCACGAGCGTGCGGCTCTTCACGTCGCAGCCGTCGTGGCTGGCCGCCTTGAACGAGCCCATGAGGCTCTTGTAGCCGTCGAAGGGATGGTCGAAGCGCACGTCGCGGGCGAAGCCGCTGCCGCGCACGCAGGGCCCCACCGGGCTGAACGCGCGGGCCACCTTCGGGTCGAGGATGCCCACGCCCTCGGTGCGGGCGAGGAAGTTCGGCGTGGACATGAGCTCGTCCACGAGCGCGGCCACCTCCTGGCGCAGCTCGCCTACCAGGCGCAGGGTGGCCGTCTTCTGCTCGGCCAGGATGTCGCGGCGCACGCCGCCGATGAGGTTCAGGCCGTAGGTCTTGCGGTGGCCGGTGAGCAGCTCGGCCAGGTCCATGGACTTCTCGCGCACGCGGAAGAAGTGCATGAAGCCCGTGTCGAAGCCGCAGTAGTGGCACACGAGCCCCAGGTTGAGCAGGTGCGAATGCAGGCGCTCGACCTCGAGCAGGATGGCGCGGATGTACTGCGCGCGCAGCGGCACCTCGATGCCCTGGGACTTCTCCACCGCCTCGGCGTAGGCCACCGAGTGCGCGCATCCGCAGATGCCGCAGATGCGGTCGGCCAGAAACGTGACGGCGTCGTAGTTCAGGCGCGCCTCGGCCACCTTCTCCATGCCGCGGTGCACGTAGAACAGCCGGTAGTCGGCGTCCACGATCTCCTCGCCCTCCACGAACAGGCGGAAGTGCCCCGGCTCGTCGGAGGTGATGTGCAAGGGCCCCATGGGTATCTCGGTGGTCTCGCGCCCGTCCGTCTCGGCCAGAAACGAGTAGTTCTCCACATCGGACACCGGCGCGGGACGGCGGCGGTAGTCCATCGCGTCCTTGCGCAGCGGGTAGAGGCCGTCGGGCCAGTCGTCGGGCAGCACCAGGCGGCGCTCGTCGGGCAGCCCCACGGGCACCAGGCCGAACATGTCGCGCACCTCGCGCTCGCTCCACACGCAGGCGGGCACGCGCGGCGTCACGCTGGGAAACGAGCACGTTTCAGGATCCACCTCGGCGCGCACCGTGAGGTAGCACTTGTCCTCTTCCTCCATGGACAGCACGTAGTACAGCGCGTAGACGCCGCTGATCGCGCGCTCGTCGTTGCCCACCATCATGGGCAGCCAGCCGCCGCGCTGCCAGTAGAGGAACTCCATCACGTCGGGCAGCGAATCCGTGGCCACCGTGATGGTGAGCTGGTCTTCCGCCTGCCAGGCGGCATCTTTCATCACGCCGGGGAAGCGCTTGCGCACCGCTTCGACGTGGGAGGCGCCGATGCGGGCGCTTTCAGTCGTCTTCTTCATGAGGGCCTCACTCCTTAACCGACGCGCCCGCCGACGGCGAGTCCTGCGCCTGGTCGGTCATGGCGAACAGATCCTTGAACAGCGGCGCCTCATGCAGCACGTCGGTGTCCTCCTGCAGCACGATGGCCGTTGCCGACTCGATGCCGTTGAGCACCGGCTGCGGCAGGGCCACGCCGAACCACAGGAGCATGGCCACGAGCGCGATCTCGGGCGCGAGGGCCACCCAGCCCACGTCGCCCTTCTCCATGCCCTCGGGCGGCGTGCCCATCACGGCCTGCGTCACCACGTGCACGCAGGCGGCGATCACGATGGTCAGCGCGATGGCGAACACCACCACGATGACGAAGTTGCCGCTCACCACGCCGGAGATGAACGCCAGGACCTCGGAGATGAACATCGCGAAGGGCGGAAAGCCCGCCAGCGCGAAGAAGCCGATGGCCATGACCACGCCGGTGACCGGGGCCACCTTCAGGATGCCGCTGATCTTGTTCAGGTCGCGCGTGCCGTACTTCATGAGCACGTTGCCCGACACGCAGAACAGAAGCGCCTTGGTCATGCCGTGGGTCACGCAGTGCAGAAGCGCCGCGGCCACGCCGAGCGGCCCGCCGAAGCCCAGGCACAGCGCCACGATGCCCACGTTCTCGCAGGAGTGGTACGCCAGCTTGCGCTTGAGGTCGTCCTGCGAGAACACGGCGAGCGCCGCGATGCCCACCGAGCAGATGCCCAGGATGAGCATGACCGTCTGCGGGAACGCAGGGCCGAGCGCCTGGACGGCCAGGATGTAGAACCGGATGATGATGAGCATGGCGCATTTCAGCAGCACGCCGGACAGCAGGCCCGACACCGGGCTCGGCGCCTCGGAGTGCGCGTCGGGCAGCCAGGTGTGCATGGGGAACAGGCCCGCCTTCGTGCCGAAGCCGATGGCGGCGAACACGAACGCGATCTCCATGAGCATGACGTCGAACTGCGAGGCGTAGGGCAGAAGCGACGTCCAGAACACGGCCTGGTGCGCGTCGGCCATCACGTCGGCGGCGTTGGCGTACACCACCACGGTGCCGTACAGGCCGAACGCCACGCCCGCCGTGCACACGATGATGTACTTCCACGCGGCCTCCATGCACAGCTTCGTGGTGTAGGCGCCCACCAGGAACACGGTGGACAGCGTGGTGGCCTCGATGGCCACCCACATCATGATGATGTTGTTGGACATGGCCACCACGAGCATGGTGAACACAAACAGGTTGAAGAACGCGTAGTACTGCTTCACCTGCGAGGGGTTCATGTGGCCGATCTTCACGTCGTTTCGGATGTAGGAGAGCGAGTAGAAGCCGGTGAGGAACCCGATGACGCCGATGAGCGCCACGAACACGCTGCCCAGAGCGTCGAGGTGGAACCAGAGGCCTATGGCGTCGATGGGAGTGCCAGACGTCATGACCTGGGCCACCAGGTAGAGCGACAGCAGCAGCACCGCGGCGAGCGAGGCCAGGTGCACGGCCTCGTACACGGCGCGCGGCACGGTTTTGGACGGCAGCGCGGCCATGAGGAGCGAGGCCGCCAGCGGCACCGCCATCAGCACGACTACCAGCATTGAGTAATCCATGAGGGCACCCTAGCCTTTCAGTTCCATGAGGTCGTCGGCGTCCAAGGTGCGCGCGTTCCTGTAGATGCGCACGACCATGATCGCCATGATGATGACCGCGAAGAACGCGTCGGTGGCGATGCCCACTTCCACGAGCTCGGGCGCCTGGGGCGCGAGCAGCGCCAGCGTCACGTGCGAGCCGTTCTCCATGAGGCAGTACCCGAATATCTGCTTGACGATGTTGCGCTGCGTGACGATGCACGTGAGCCCGATGAAGAAGTGCGCGAGCGAGATGGCCAGCGCCGGCTTCACCTCGGCCACGATGGGCAGCTCGACGCCCTGGGCCACCACGAAGCACAGATACACCTCCACGGCGATGACCACGATGGTCTTCACCGGCGAGAGGCGCGACTCCAAACCCGCTCCGGCGTCGCCGAGCTTCTTCACGGTGAACAGGATGATGCCGGGCACCACGAGCACCTTCGTGACGAAGGCCGTGCCCGCCCAGGTGAACAGCTCGCTCGACCCGGTGACCGAGCCCAGCGCCGCGAACAGCGCCACGATGACGAGCGACTGCACCGCGTAGAGGTACGCCGCCCTCTTGGGGGCCCGCGCCAGCACCACGAGCATCGAGGTGACGACGAGCAGGCCTCCGAGAATATTGATTATCGAGAATCCAGTCATATCTCTCCTCCTAGCCCAGCCACGCTGCGGCGATGAAGCTCGACGCCACGGCCATGACGATCAACACCGCGAGCACTCCGGCCATGGGCTTGGGCAGCGGGGCCGCGTCGGCCACCGTCTCGGACGGCTGGCCAGGCAGCACGCTTCCCATCCACTTGAGGAACCAGGCGAAGCAGCCCACCGTCTCCACCAGGGCCACGATCACGATGAGCATGAGCACCCAGTTGCCCTGCGCCGCCGCGAAGCTGCCCGAGAAGATGGCGAACTTGCTGAAGAAGCCGTTCAGGGGCGGCACGCCCGCGATGGCGAGCGCGGCGAAGGCGAAGCCCACGCCCAGCAGCGGCTGCTTCTTCAGCACGCCCTTGATCTGCGGCAGCATGCGGGTGCCCAGCGTGTAGCTGAACGCCCCGGCCACGAGGAAGAACAGGGTCTTCGCGAACGCATGGTTGAACATGTGCATCACGCCGCCCTCGAAGGCCAGATCGCTTCCGAAGATGAAGAAGCCGAACGCCAGGAAGATGTAGGAGAGCTGCGAGATGGTCGAGAACGCGAGAAGGCGCTTCATATCCTTCTGGGGCAGGTACATGAAGAAGCTGAACAGCATGGTGGCGATGGCGCCGACGACCACGACCCAGCCCACGATCTCGGGCACGCCGGCAGCCGCGAGCACCTCGCGGGCGAACACCGCCACGCCCACCTTCACCATGGACGCGCCATGCAGGTAGGCCGACACCGGCGTAGGGGCCTCCATGGCGGAGGGCAGCCACATGTACAGCGGCAGCTGGGCCGACTTGCCCCAGGCCGCCCACAGCACGCACAGCAGGACGAACGCCTTCCACCAGCCGTCGAGCTGGGCGATGGCGTCCACCGCGAACGTACCGGTCTGCAGGTAGAGCGCGCCGGCCGCCACGTACAGGCCGATGGAGGCGAGATGCGTGAGGATGAGCGCCTTCATGGCCGACTTGCGGGCCGTGGGCGTGTCGTAGTAGCCGATGAGCGCCCACGAGCACGCGCCGGTGATCTCGAAGAACACGAGCTGCCCCACCACGGTTGAGCTGAACACGACGCCGGCCATGGCGCCGATGAACACCGTGAAGAACGCGTAGAACCTCCGGCGCGGCGCGTCGGGATGCTCGCGGTTGCCCTTGTTCATGTAGCCCACCGAGTAGATGGATATGAGCAGGCCGATGCCGACGAAGCACGGGGCCAGCATCACGCTCATCTTGTCGAACACGAATCCCAGGATCTCGGCGTCGCCCAGCATGGCGAACGTGACCGTGACCGAATCGAGGCCGCTGCCGGCGAAGGCGGCCCACAAACCCGCGGTGAGCGCCGTCGAGGCGGCGGCGGCTGCAACGCACAGCCATTTGGCGGCGCGTTGCGGGGCCATCACGATGACCACGGCCGCGATGAACGGGACGACGATCGAGGCGATGGCGAGAACCGACAAAGTTGTCTCCATGGTTTCCAATCCTCCCTATCGCCTAGACGCCCAGGACGCAGAACACGAACGCGAGGGCGGACACGCCCACCACCGTCCACGTCTGGCGCCCCATGAGCTTGTAACGGACGCGCGCCACGAGGTTCTCCACCAGCGAGCAGGCGAAGAACACGACGGCGAGCTTGGCCACGTACGCGACGAGCCCCAGCGCGAGCGCCGGAAGCGTGGGCTCCACCGCGCTGCCGAAAGGCAGGAACACGGCGATGAACAGGCTCGCCACGATGATCTGCTTCATGGACAGCGACATCTTCACCATGGCCAGCGACGCGCCGGAGTACTCGGCCAAAGGGCCTTCCTGTATCTCCTGCTCGGCCTCGGCCATGTCGTAGGGCAGCTTGCCCAGCTCGATGTAGCAGGCGATGGCGAACGCCGCGCCCGCCACCACCACGGCCACGGGGGCGCCGGCCGAAAGCGATCCGATCATGGCCCCCATGCCGCCGATGTTGGTGGTGCCCGTCGCGAGGGCCGCCACCAGAAGCGCCAGCATCATGGAGGGCTCCACCAGCACGCCCACCAGAAGCTCGCGGATGCCGCCCACGCCCGCATAGGCGTTGGAGCTGTCCACGCCGGACAGCGCGAAGAAGAAGCGCGGCAGGGCCATGAGGTAGATGATGGTGATGATGTCGCCGAGCACCGGCACGGGGCACAGGCGCGTGATCATGGGCACGCCGCACGCCAGCACGAGCATCGTGCCGAAGAACAGCGGCGGCATGAGGCGCGAGACGAAGCTCGAATCGGCCGTGTGCACGTCTTGGCGCTTGAGCAGCTTGAATATATCGTAGTAGTCCTGCAGGATGGACGGCCCGCGGCGCGTGTGCATCTTGGCCCGCAGCCAGCGCGCGCCTCCCGACACGAGCGGGGCCAAAAGCACCAGCAGGAGGCACTGCACGATCGCTATGATGATCTCAGTCATTTGCGCTACCTCCCTACTTCACCAGAACGGACAGGCAGAGGAAGAACACGAGCGCCGCCACGATGTACACGATGTACTTGCGGAAGTCGCCGCCCTCTATCTTCTGCACCTGATGGCTGACCCACGTGACGAGCGCGGCCACGGTGTCCACGAGGTACTTGTCGCCGACCGTCTCGGCCACCGACGCGCCCTTCACCGTGCCCTCGAACAGCGCCACGAACCGGCCGCTTTGGCGCGACACGATGGCGCGCATGCGGTAGAGCGGCTCCAGGAACATGTTCACCTGCGAGGCGAAGCTCGTCGCGATGACGGGCATCTCGCCCTCGGGATGGTAGCCGCACGCCCACGGGTCGCGCCGCTCGGCCACGCCGCCACGGCCCAGGAGCGCCCGCAGCGCGATGGGCAGGGCCACCAGGGCTATGAGCAGCACGGCCATGAACGGCGTGGACACGATGGAGCCCAGATCGGGGTTCACGAGCGTGGCGCCCAGGACCACCGGCGCATCGGCCAGGGCCGCCACCGGTGCCATGACGGAGCGGGCGATGCCGTCCATCGCAGGGGCGATCCACGGAGCGCCCACGCCCAGGATCACGCAGAGCGCGGCCAGAAGCACCATGCCGAACTTCATGGCGCCGGGCACCTCATGGGCGTCGCGGGCCGCCTGGGAGCGCGGCGCGGAGAGGAACGACACGCCGTAGGCCTTCACGAAGCAGGTGACGGCGAGCGCGCCGGTCAGGGCAAGCGCCACGATGCCGATGGCCGCGACGATCTTCACGACGGCGTCGCCGCCGAAGGCCGCGCTGAACATGGACTGGTAGGTGAACCACTCGGACACGAAGCCGTTGAGCGGCGGGATGGCGGAGATGGCGAGCGAGCCTATGAGGAAGCACATCGCCGTGACCGGCATGACGCGCGCCAGGCCGCCCATCTTCTCCATGTTGCGCGTGCCCGTGGCATGCAGCACCGAGCCCGCGCCCAGGAACAGCAGGCCCTTGAACAGGGCGTGGTTGAGCAGATGGTAGAGCCCCGCCATGAGGCCCACCACGGCGAGCACCGGCTGGCCGAGCGCCACGCCGATGAAGCCCACGCCCACGCCGAGCAGGATGATGCCGATGTTCTCCACGGAGTGGTACGCGAGCAGGCGCTTCAGGTCGTGCTCCGCGAGCGCGTACACCACGCCGAGCACCGAGGACACCGCGCCGAACAGCAGCACCACGATGCCCCACCACAGCTCCACCTGGCAGGACTGCAGAAGGTCGAGCCCCACCTTGATCATGCCGAACACGCCGATCTTGATCATGCCGCCCGACATGAGGGCCGACACGTTCGAAGGGGCCGCGGGGTGGGCCTGCGGCAGCCACGAATGGAACGGCACCATGCCCGCCTTGCAGCCGAAGCCGATGAAGGCCAGCATGAACACCGTGCCGGCCACCGGGGCCGCGAAGGCGGTCTCGCGGAAGGACTGGAACTCGAAGCTGCCCGTGATGCCCGCCATGGTGAAGAACCCGATCATGATGAGCAGGAAGCCCACATGCGCCATGATGAGGTAGAGGAACCCGCCCTTGATGGACTTCTCGTCCTGCTCGATGATGACGAGGAAGTACGAGCTCAGCGACATGAGCTCGAAGAACACGAGGAACCAGAACGCGTTGTCCGCGCAGATGACCAGCATCATCGACGCCACGAACAGGTTCATGAAGAACCCGGCCACGCCGAGTCCCTTGCCCCGGTACTCGTCGAAGTACTTGAGGCCGTACACCCACGCCGCGAGCGCGAGCAGCGAGATAACGCCTATGAGCAGGCCCGAAAGCGGGTTCAGCAGAAGCGTGAACGCCGCGAAGGAAAACGGCGTGGCCACGCTGGAAAGCTCGGCCGGCCCGAAGATGGCCGCGAGCGCCGCGGCGATGCCCACGAGGGCGGCCAGCGCGCCGAACACGCAGCCGACGGCCTTGGAGACCTGCTCGGAGCGCTTCAGCAGAAGCGATGCCACCCCGCCGACGCACGAGATGCACACCGATGTCAAAAGCAAAGCAGTCGCGCTCATTTCGCCCTCCTCACGGCCGCGATCTCAGGGCCCATGACCCCGTTCTTACCCGCAGCCTCGAGGCGCTTGCCCTTCACGGACGCGTCCGCATCCATGGTGGTCACGTACTCGAGGGCGTTGGTGGGGCACGCGGGCACGCAGTGCGGCCCCTCCTGGTCGTACGCGCACAGATCGCACTTGACCGCGCACGTGTACACGCCTATCTCCCACTGCAGCAGCGGATCCAAGCTGGCTGGAAACGTCGGCGTCTTCACCATCGTGCCCGCTACGCCCGCGACGGACGTGCCGGCCGGATGGATGGCGCCGAACGGGCACACGATGCCGCACAGCTTGCATCCGATGCAGCGCTGCTCGTTCACGATGATCGCGCCCTTTTGGCGGTAGATGGCGTTCACGGGGCACGCCGCAGCGCACGGCGCCCCCTCGCAATGATGGCAGGTGACAGCTGCCGAGATATCGCGGGTCATGACCATGGCGAGACGCGGCTCGCCCTGCAGCCCCACCGCGCGATGCCCCTCGCTGCACGCCGCCCGGCAGGTGCCGCAGCCTATGCACCTGTCAGGATGTATGGCGATGAATCGATTCACATCCGCTCCTTGATCTTCCGAGGGCCCGGAAGCCTGCGAGGCTTCCGGGCCCGTTGCGCGCGAGCGCGCTTCCTCTACGCGAGAACCGGTTGCGGCGCAGCCTCCTCGAGGCTCTTCGCAGCGGCCGGATCGACGTCCTGCAGGGCCGCCGTGTCGGCCAGCTCCTGCTTGAGGGCCCCGTAGAGCTCCTGCAGATGCTGCTCGGCCCATACCTGGTCCTCGATGCCCTCGACCTGGCAGGCGCTGAACTTATCCTCGGGCGTGTGCGAGCGCGGATCGACGGCGTGGAGCGTCAGGTTATTGCACTTGCCGATCCACCACTGGTAGGTCATGTACACCGTGCCCTTGTTGATGCGCTCGTCCACCACCGCGCGGCTCATGGCCTCGCCGCGGCGCGAGAAGGCGCGCACGAGCTCGCCGTCGCGGATGCCGCGGGCCTCGGCGTCGATCGGGTTGATGTGCAGCTCGCCGGGCTCCTCCGCCAGAAGCGACAGCGCGCGGCAGTTGCCGGTCATCGAGCGGCAGGAGTAGTGCCCCACCTCGCGCACGGTGCACAGGATGAGCGGGTACTCCTCGTCGGGAAGCTCGGTGGGCGGCTCCCAATCGTGCGCCATGAGGTTGGCGCGGTTGTCGGGCGTGGTGAACGTGCCGCCCGGGAACATGTCGGGCGAGCCGGGATGCTCGAGCGTGGGGATGGGCCACTGGGCGTGCCCGGTGCCCTCCATCTTCTCGTAGGTGGCGCCGTAGAACGTGGGGCAGAGCTCGCGCACCTCGTCCCAGATCTCCTTCGTGTCCTCGTAGTGCATGGGGTAGCCCATGCGGGTGGACAGCTCCTGGAAGATCTGCCAATCGTGCTTGCACTCCCCCTTCGGCGGCACGGCGGCCGTGAAGCGCTGGAACGTGCGGTCCGACGCGGTGAACACGCCGTCGTGCTCGCCCCAGGACGTGCCCGGGAAGATGACGTCGGCGATGAGCGTGGTCTGCGTCATGAAGATGTCCTGGCAGATGAAGAGGTCCAGGTCCTTCAGCTGGCGCTTGAGCTCGATGGCGTCGGGCTCGGTCTGCAGCGGATCCTCGCCGAAGTTGTAGAACGCGTGCACCTTGCCCTCGTCCACGTTGTGGCCCACGTCGGTGAGCTTGTAGCCCACGTGGTCGGAGAGCTTCTCCACCGGCACGCCCCATGCCTTCGCGAACTTCTCGCGCATGGCGGGGTCCTCCACCTTCTGGTAGCCCGGATAGAGGTTGGGCAGCATCCCCATGTCGCAGGAGCCCTGCACGTTGTTCTGGCCGCGCACGGGCGCCAGGCCCGAGTTCGGCTTGCCGATCTGGCCCGAGATGCAGGCGAGCGCGGCGAGCGAGTGCACGGTGAGCACGTTCTGCTTCTGCTGGGCCACGCCCATGCCCCAGCCCACGATGGACGACGGCTGGGCGGTGGCGTACATGCGCGCCGCGCGGCGCATCGTCTCGGGATCGACGCCCGTGATGTGGGCGACGGACTCCGGCGTGTAGTTCTTGATGGTCTCCCACCACTCGTCGAAGCCGTTGGTGTGCTCTTCGATGAATTTCTTGTCATGCAGGTTCTCGGTGACGATGGCGTTCATGAAGGCGTTCAGGAACGCGACGTTGCAGCCGTTGTTGATCTGCATGTAGATGTCGGCGATGCGCGCGGTTTCGATGACGCGCGGGTCGGCGACGATGATCTTGGCGCCCTTCTCCTTGGCGCGCACGATGCGGCGCGACACGATGGGGTGCGATGCGCTCGGATTGTAGCCGAACAGGAAAATGCAGCCCGCGTCCTCCATACCGGGGATCGAGCAGCTCATGCAACCGGAACCTACTGTGTCCATCAGACCGATGACAGTGGGGCCGTGTCAAGTTCGCGCGCAGTTGTCTATGTTGTTCGTCCCGATGCAGGCGCGCGTGAACTTCTGCATGACGTAGTTGGCCTCGTTGCCCGGGCCGCGCGAGGAGCCGGTGAGCATGATGGAGTCGGGGCCGTACTTCTCCTTGATCTCCATGAGCTTCTTCGCGGTGAAGTCGAGCGCCTCGTCCCACGACACGCGCTCGAGCTCCGCATCCTTCGTGCGGCGGATCATCGGGTGGTAGATGCGGGGCGTGAGGATCTTCGTGTCGTTGATGAAGTCGTAGCCGTGCAGGCCCTTCAGGCACAGCTCGCCTTGGTTCGTGATGCCGTCGAGGCCCTCGGCCCCCACGACCTTGCCGTTGTCCACCAGCAGGTCGAGCTTGCAGCCCGCTCCGCAGTAGGGGCATACGGCCATGTGCTTTTCCATGGTGCTCCCTTCTCCTCTTACGCGAGAACCGGGTTGAGCGGCAGGCTGGAGATGGACTCCGCCGCCTCGGCCGCCGCGCGGTTCTTCTGCTTGATGCCCGCTTCCAGCACATCCTCGTCCACCAGCACGAGGCCCTTCGTGGGACACGCCTGCACGCAGGCCGGGCCCTCGGGACGGTCGACGCACAGGTCGCACTTGATGACGACCGGCTTGTCGGACTCGCCGATGACCAGGCTGCCCAGCTTCGTGACCACGTGACGCGTGGCGATGGTGACCGCTCCGTAGGGGCAGGCCATCACGCAGCCGCTGCAGCCGATGCAGCGCTCCGCGCGCACGCCTACCCGGTTGTGCTCCGCGTCCAGGTACAGCGCGCCCGTGGGGCACGCCGCGGCGCACGGAGCGTCGGCGCAGTGGTGGCACACGATGGGCGCCGACACGTTAAGCGTGGTGACCAGGTTCAGACGGGCCTGCGCCACGTCGTCGCACACATCGTGCTTGGAGAGGCAGGCCGCCATGCAGGTTTTGCACCCTATGCAGACCCCGGGGTCCGCTATGACGAATTTGTTGCCCATAGTCTCTTCTCTCGTCTCGCTTGAGGAAAGCCCGCCCGGCGCGCCTTGTGCACGGCCCCCGCGCGGCTTTCCCTGCTTCGGTTTCAGACCGGATGCAGCCCCCTTCGTGCTCACCGCCTTCCCCCATCGTTGGCTGCACATATAATTCATAACTACCTGTCGGCGAATATAGGGTGCGTCGATCAGGTTGTCAAGGATGATTTTCAAAAACGGAAGCATGTCGATGTGGAATTCATTTTACCTGATGAATAGCTATGTATCGCGTTTTATCGACCCCTCAGCAAAAAGTTTACGCCCAACGCCGCTGTCGGGAAGGGTTCCCTTCGTCTGAATATTCGTGTATGATAATTGAAGTACAAATTGTGGATTTTACGAAGAGAGGGGTGCGGAAAATGGCCAAAGAGGCGCTTCTTCAGGTGCGTATCGACCCGCAGGACAAGCGCGACGCCGAGCAGCTGTACGCTTCCATGGGAACGAGCCTTTCGGAGGCCGTGAGGATGTTCGTCAACCAAAGTTTGCTCGACCAGCGCATGCCCTTCACCCCCACGAGCCTGAACAAGAAGGGCTCGGGGCGGGCCTACGGCGTGCTCAACGTGTTCGCCAGCCCCACGAAGCGCGAGCAGGAGCGCGACGCCTGGATCGCCTCGCTCAGCATGAAGGCCGAAAGCGAGCTGCGCAATAAGAAGTAGCGGAGAGGGGAAGCCATGTTCACCATCATCGACGAGACGGTCATACTGCGCTACGTGCTGAAGGACAACAAGCGCCACGCCGAGGAGGCGGCCGCCGTCATCGCCACCGGGCGCGCCTACACCTACCCCGAGATCATCGCGCGCGTGGCCGTGACGCTGCGCGACGTGTACCACGTGCCCCGCACGATGATCGGCGAGACGCTCAACATGCTGCTCGACGACATCTGCGTGAGCGAGGAGGATATCATCAGGCTGGCCTGCCGCTACTTCGGCGCCTACCCGCTCGACTTCACCGACAGCATGCTGGTGGCGCGCAACGTCCTACGCGGCTACCGCGTGAAGAGCTTCGACAAGACCATCCTCAAGCGCACCCTGCCCGACGTGTGAGGCTTCCCTACCCCTCCCGGGAGGCGGCCGCCTGCGCGGCGCTCTTCGGGCGCTTGAGGCGCGAGAGCTTCCTGAAGCCGCGGATGAAGCGGTAGTTGAGGATGTCCACGATGCCGTCGATCACGCTCATGTCCATGCCCGACATGGCCAGCGCGCGCAGCGGCAGGTCCATGAACGTGCGGTAGGCCACGTCGCGCAGGTCGGCGTCGCCGCGCACGAAGAGCTTCAGCTCGTGGCGCAGCACGGCGTGCACGATGCGCCCGATGAGCGACGACTTGAGGTCGCCCACCGTGGCGTTGGCCGTGTAGGGGCGCAAAGGCACGATCTGCTTGGGGAACGGGCGGCCGTAGAGCGCGCGGAACGCCTCGTCATCGAAGCCGCCGGGGCGCGGGCGGCGGTAGGCTTCGGGCGCGCCGTCGTCTGCGGCGGGCGCGCCGGCCAGATGCACCTTCTGCGTAAGGCGCACGTCGCGGCTCGAGGCGGCGGCGCGCAGCTCCCAGGCACCGGCCTCCACCTGCCACGCGCCCGCTTTCGCGTCCCAGTAAGCGAAGGCGCGGCGCGGCACCGCAAGCTGCACGCGCCGGGCCTCGCCGGGCTCCAGGCGCACCTTCGCGAACGCGGCCAGCTGCTGCGGGGGCTTGAACGCGCCGGATTCGCGCTCGCACGGCGCTACGTAGAGCTGCACGGCCTCGGCGCCTGCGCGCGGGCCCGTGTTCTCCACCGTGAGCGACACATGGAAGGCGGGCGCGTCCAGGCCGAGAGTGCCGTCGGGGCCGGGACCCGCCGCCCCCGCCGTCGGGTCCACCCGCAGGTCGCGGTAGGCGAACGCGGTGTAGGTGAGTCCGTGGCCGAAGGGGAACGCCGGCTCCACGCCCGCGGCGTCGTAGTAGCGATACCCTATGTAGATGCTCTCGCGGTAGCGCGCCTGGCGGCCCGGCGCGGGAAAGCCCTCTTCTCCGCAGGGCACGTCGGCCAGGCGCGCGGGCCACGTCTCGGCGAGCTTGCCCGAAGGATTCGCCGCGCCCAGCACGATATCGGCGAGCGCGCCTCCGCCCTGGCAGCCCGCCAGGTACACGGCGAGCACCGCCCCGGCCGCCGCGCGCCACGGCAGCTCCACGGGCGCGCCTGCCTGCACCGCCACGGCCGTGCGCGGGTTCGCGGCGCACACGCGCTCCGCCAGGCGGTCGCAGCCCTTCGGCAGGCGCAGGTGCGCGCGGTCGGCGCCTTCGGATTCCGCCGCGTCGGGCAGCCCCACCACCACCAGCGCGCAGTCGGCCGCCGCACCGGCGGCCTCGGCCTCTGCCAGCTGCTCCTCGGTCGCCTCGCCCGAAACCGCGTCGTATCCCTCGGCAAAGATGCAGCGCGCGCCCGCGGTCGCAAGGGCGTCCCACACATTATCGAGCGCCACCGGGTTGATCTTCGACGACCCTGCGCCCTGGTAGCGCGGGCGTTTCGCGAACGCGCCGATCACCGCGATGGTCGCGCCCGGCGAAAACGGCAGCGTGCCATCGTTTTGTAGCAGCACGGCGCTCTCCGCGGCCACGCGGCGCGCGAGCGCGAGACGGGCCGCGACGTCGAGCGGCTCAGCGGGCGGGCGCGCGCCTTCGCACCGCTCGTGCAGCTCGAGCACCCGGCGCACGGCGTCGTCCAGCGCCGCCGCTTCGATGCGCCCCGCGCGCACGGCGGTCGCCACATCAGCCTGGTAGTCGCGCCGAGGCCCCGGCATCACCACGTCGAGGCCCGCAGGAAGGCTGCGCCCGTTGTCGTTCTGCGCACCCCAATCGGCCACCATCGCGCCGTCGAAGCCCCACTCCCCTCGCGCCACGTCCCGCATGAGCCAGGCGTTCTCGGTGCAGTACGTGCCGTTGAGCAGGTTGTACGCGCCCATGAGCGTCCACGGGCGGGCGCGCTGCACCACGCGGCGGAACGGCTCCAGGTACAGCTCGCGCAGCGCGCGGTCGTCCACCACCGAATCCGAGATGAGGCGGTACGTCTCCTGGTTGTTCGCGGCGAAGTGCTTAGGCGAAGCGCCCACGCCCGCCTCCTGCATGCCCTCCACGTAGGCCGCGCCCAACTCGCCGGAGAGCAGCGGATCCTCGCTGAAGTATTCGAAGTTGCGGCCGCAGCGCGGGTCGCGCTTGAGGTTCACGCCGGGCCCCAGCACCACCGACACCCCCTGCTCGCGCGCCTCGCAGGCGAGCGCCGCGCCCACCTCGCGCAGCAGGCTCTCATCGAACGAGCACGCCGCCGCACTCGCCGTGGGAAAGCACACCGCCGGCTCGCTGGCGGAAAGCCCCAGGTTGTCGGCCGGCCCCTCCTGCTTGCGCAGGCCGTGCGGGCCGTCGGCCATCATGAGCGGGGGCACCCCCAGCCGCGGGCAGCCGCCCAGATGCCAGTAGTCCGCGCCCACCGGGCACGCGCACTTCTCCTCCAGCGTCATGGCCGCCACGACGGCGTCGATGTCCCGTCCCGCTTCCGTCCCCGCGCTCCTCCGAACGACTATCCTTCGGCAAGCATCGTATCACAACCCCCACGATGTCAGACGCCTTGTCATCCTGAGCGGAGCGCGAAGCGCGGAGTCGAAGGATCCCGTTTGGCGTCAGCCGGAAACGCCACAGCTGTCGCCGCGCGGGATCCTTCGACTTCGCTCCCTTCGGTCGCTCCGCTCAGGATGGCATCCCGGACGAGCGTGCTGGACAGAATCGAAGGATATGGGAACGGAAACGCGATTCGGGGTCATGCGAGAACGGGGAAACCCCAGGTCGCGAGAAACTTCACTGCGCCAACCGCGCCAGCGCGTTCCCACAGCCTTCGATTCTGTCCATGATGCTGACAATCATCCTTCCCTACTGCCCTATCCGCACGTTGCGTTTCAGCACGAAGCGCAGCACCAGGTAGTAGACGATGCCGAGGGTCATCCAGATGAGGCCGATGGTCTTCGCCTGGATGTCGAGGCCCCACCATGTGTAGCCGATGACCGCGAGGCCCGCGAGCGGCACCAGCAGGTGCGCCACCCAGCGTCCGTCGCGCTTCTTGATGAAGAAGTACCAGATGACAGTCACGTGCAGCAGCAGAAACGCCGTGAGCGCGCCGAAGTTCACGAACAGCGAGATGGTGTCGGTGCCAAGACGTCCGAACGTGAGCACGATCACGAGCGTGAGCACGCCCACGAACAGGGTGGCGATATACGGCGTGCGGTACTTCGGGTGGATCTTCGCGAGCGGCCGGGGCAGGTTGCCGTCGCGCCCCATAGCGAAGAGTATCCGCGACACCGCCGTCTGCGCGGCAAGCGCCGTGAACAAACCCCACGACACGGCCGTGGCCACCGCGCACACCACGTAGAGCGCCCGCCCTCCCACCACTTGCGCCACCAGATAGAACGCGTTGTTGGAGTCCTGCGCGAACACGGCGCCGTCGGGGCTGATGGCGCTCGCGATGTAGGTCTGCAGCACGAAGAACGTGCCCACCACGGCGAGCGCTATCATCATGGCGCGCCCCGGCCCGCGCCGGCCGTCCTTCGCCTCCTCGGAGAGCGTGGCGATGCCGTCGAACCCCAGAAACGACAGCACGGCCAGCGACACCGCGCTGATCACCACGTTGGGGTCGAACGTGGCCGGGTTGTAGAAGGGCTTCAGCGTGAAGCCGTGCGAGTCGGGGCTCGTAGCCAGCCAGTACACACCCAGCGCCACGAACACCAGAAGCACGAGAATCTCAAGTGCGAGCGCGATGCGGTCCACCACGTTGGCCAGCTGCACGCCCCGCACGTTGATGAACGTATTGAACACCACGAACGCCACCGCGAACGCCCACACGGGAATCTCGGGGATGATGCCGTGCAGCGCCGTGGAGGCCACCACGTACAGAAGCACCGGCGAGAGGATGTAGTCTAAAAGCAGCGTCCAGCCCGACACGAAGCCGATGCCCTTGCCCAGCCCGCGCGTGGTGTAGGCGTACACCGAGCCCGATGCCGGGAACTCCTTGATGAGCATGCCGTAGGACAGCGCCGTGAACACCATGGCGAGCGTGCCCACCAGATACGCGAGCGCCGGCATGCCGCCGGAGTCCTGGAACACGCCGCCGTAGATGCCCATGGGCGCGATGGGCACCATGAAGATGAGCCCGTATACCACCAGGTCGGGTACCGTGAGCACGCGCTTGAGCCCGGAGCCGCCCGGCTTCGCGGAGGCCTCCTCGGACGCGGCGGGGGTGCGCGCCGGCGCCGCATCGGCGGGCCGCACCTCGAAGGCGGCGGCGCGCTTGGAGGGCTCGGCGGCATGCCGGACGTGCTGGGTGCTGCGCGCGGAGGCGCGGGTATGGGTGTCGTCGGCCATGCGCCGGCTCCTTTCGCCAGGGTGGGAGGCGCGCGGCTCGCGCGCGGATCGATTCCCGTAACTCTAGCGGGAAGGCAGGGGGCGTCCAACCTCTCGCGCCAAGGCGTTGACCAGGCGTGGCGCGGTTGTCAGATGCCGAAGAGGTCGAGGACGCCGAACACGAGCACGCAGACGGCGAACCCGGCGAGCACGACGAGAAGCTCCGTGCGCAGCCGCGGCTCGGGCAGATGCGGCGCGATCCGGCGCAGCGGACGGCGGTCGCGCAGGACGAGGAGCGCCGGCCAGAAGAAGAGGACGACAAGCGAGCCATAGGCCACGGCCCGGTAGGCGATCGATTCGGCAGCCATCGAGGAGCCCGCCTCCGGCTGGAGCGCCAGGCTGCCCGCCACGAGGGCGAACAGCGCGAGCAGAAGGAGGATCGCCATGTCCCACACGACGCCGACCCACAGGGGGAGCCGCTCGGTCGTCCTCACGGACCTCGGCGCGGCGGGCTTAGCAGCGGGCAAGGGCGCGGGGGCGGGAGCGGGCTGCGGCGTGGCGGCACCGCCGACCCCGAGCGCCCCTTCGGCCGCCGCGAACGCGCGCTCGAGTTCGACGACGCTCGCGTAGCGCGCCTCCGGGTCGAACGCGGTCGCCCGTTCGATCACGAGGCGCAGCGGCTCGGGCACCTGCGGCGAGCGGAAGCGCTCCTTGCGGGCCTTCGCGTCGGGGGTCTTCTCCGTCAGGCAGAAGTACAAAAGCATGCCGAGCGCGTACACGTCCGAGCGCACGTCGGTCTGCCCGAAGCCGAACTGCTCGGGCGGCGCGTAGGCGCGCGTGCCGAAGCGCCGCGTATCCTCCTCGGCCTCCTCGTCGAAGGTGCGCGCGATGCCGAAGTCGATGACGGTGAGGCCATCCTGTGTGACCATGATGTTCGATGGCTTGAGATCGCGGTGGATAATGGGCGGGTCGAAGCCCTCGTGCAGCTCGCGCACCGCCTCGCACAGACGGGGGAACAGATCGTAGGCCAACTCCACCGATGGGTCGCAGCGGTACACCGCATCGGCAAGCGTCTCGCCCCGCACATGCTCCATCACCACCGCGCGCCGATCCCCCACCGCATACCAGTCGATGATCTGCGGCAGGTGGAGGAAGCGCCGGCCGGCGCGCTGCGCCTGCCCTATGCGCTCGTAGGCCGCGCCAAGCCCCGCCTCGCCATCGAGGTACTTGCGCACATACGGCCCCTGCTCAGCGCCATTCGCACCCACGAAGAACACGCGCTGCGTCGTTTCGAAGGGGCCTTCCTTCAGCACGGCATCCACGCGGTAGCAGTCGTCGCGCGCGAGGGAGTCGAGGTGTTCGGCTAGTTCTTCATGCATGGCATCCATGGTAGCAGATCGCGCATACCCCGCAGCCGACACCCGGCCTGCCGCGACCAGCGAAGCGCCGGCAGCGGCCTCGGCATCAGGGTCGGCGTCGGCGCGCGCATGCGGCCGCGGGCGCATGCTCAACAGATGGTCTCCTCGCCGAACCGGTAGAGCTCCTCGTCGGTTTTCTGCAGGCTGCAGCCGCGATCCAGGCAGAAGATGATGATGGCGTCGCGCCGGTTCTTGCAGTACAGCTCGTTCGCGCCCGCGGCCTGCAGAAGCCGGTCGGCCTCCTTGAGCGTGAGCTTCATGGCGAAGGCGAGCTGCAGCACCTTGTTGCGCGACGCGCCGCGCTGCCCCATGAAGATCTGATAGCCGAACGTCTCGTTGAGTCCCGCCGCGCGGACGACGTCGACCCGCTCGAGGCCCTTCTCGTCGAGCAGCTCCTGCAGGTACTCCGGCAGGGTGCGCTTGGCGAGCCGATGGCGGTCGGCGAACGCGCGCGGATCGGGCGCCGCCAGCAGCTCCTGCAACAGCTCCTCTGTCAACGGCTCTTTCACTCGTCGCTTCCTTCGCCTTCGCTTGATGTTCTTCTCCATGGTAGCAGAAAGCGGCGCACGGGCGGATCGCCCCCCCCCTGCGCCGCCGCGGCGCTTAGGCGACCGAGAACGTCTTCTGGGCCAGCACGGCATCATCCATGCTGATGAGCTCCGTGCACTCCACGCTCACATCGGACTGGTCGTCCAGAGCGTAGGCCATCTGCACGGTGGCGGTCGCGCCCGGCTTGACCTCGTTCATGGAGCTCTGCGCATCGATGTCCTGCACGATGCCCGTATCGAGCTGCACCCCGTTCTGGAACGCCTTCGCCGAGACGGCCACGATGAAGCTCTGCGGCTTGTCGGAGTTGTTGGCGAACGTGTACGTGACCACGATGGCGGGCGCGCCCGAGTAATCCTGCGTCACCTGGCAATCGTCGATGCTCACCGCGTACTTCGCCTGCTTGCCCTCGTCGGACCCGCTTGCGGGCACGGGCTGCCCCGCGTCGGTCGCAGCGGGCGGCGTTGTCGAGGAGGAGCTTGCGTTGCCGGCAGCCTCGTCGAGGGCCGCGCTGAACATCGCCTGCGTTGCAAGCACCACGACGATGGATACGACGCAGATGGCCAGGGCGGCTATGGCGAGGGCCTTCCCGCGGCGCTTGCCGCGCACCGTGCCGACGATGCCCACGATGGCGAACACCAGCCCCAGCAGGGCCAAAACGAACGAGAAGTTGTTGATGAACGGCAGAAAGGAGGTGAGCAGCGCGAGGATGCCCAGCACCAGACCGGCTATGCCCATTGCCGTCATCGGCTGCGGCGCCTCGTAGCGACGGCCTCCCGGAGCTCCGGGCGTTTGGTATTCGTTCATGAGGGATCCTTCCTCCTGCAAGGCTGAGCAGCCTTCTTCCGACAAGGTGCCAATCATGCTAAAGAAAGAGGAGGGCGAAAACATTAGCTGTCAGCTAAGTTCTCGCAGAGGGTTTCGAGGCGCGGCCGAAGCCGCGCCTCTTTTACGGGCGCGCAGCCGGCCCGGGCCGCCCCCGATCGGCGCGCTTAGAAGTCGATGGCGTCCGGGTCGAGGCCGGACTGGCCGAGGGGGTCGAGCTCGTCGATGCGCTGCAGGTCGAGGTCGGTGAGGTTGAGCCAGAACAGGCGCTCGTTCTCGGCGATGCGCGCCGGATTCGTGGACTTCGGCAGCGGGATGGCGCGGCGCTGCAAACACCAGCGCAGGCAGAGCTGTGCAACCGTGCAGCCGTAGGAGGCCGCGATGTCGATGAGCAGCTGGTTTTGCAGCACGCGCCCGCTGCCGAGGGGCGACCACGCCTCCACCACGATGTCGTGGCGGTTGCAGAACTCGCGCGTGACCTCCTGGTTGCAGCCGGGATGCAGCTCGATCTGGTTCACCATAGGCAGCACCTCGGCCGCGTCCATGAGGGGCTCGAGGTGGTGCGGCTTGAAGTTGCTCACGCCGATGGCGCGCACCTTGCCCTCCTGGTAGAGCGTCTCGAGCGCCCGCCACGTCTCCTGGTTCGTGCGCTGCCAGTCGGCCTCGGCGCCGCGCGCGGCGGGCCAGTGGATGAGGTAGAGGTCGACGTAGTCCAGGTGGAGCTTGCTTCGCGACTCCTCGAACGCCTTGAGCGTGGCATCGTAGCCGCGGTCCGTGTTCCACACCTTGGTGGTGACGAACAGCTCCTCGCGCGGGATGCCCGAGGAGGCGAGCGCCTTGCCCACCGTCTCCTCGTTGCCGTAGGCCGCCGCCGTGTCGATGTGCCGGTAGCCGTCGGCGAGCGCCTGGTGGACGGCCTCGAGGCCCGTCTCGCCGTCGGGCATCTTCCAGGTGCCGAACCCCACGCACGGGATGCCGTAGCCGTTGCGCAGCTCGATGCGGTCCTTCGCGCTCGTCAATTCCGCCATGTGTGCCTCCTTATCGCCTGCGGCCTCTTCGGGGAGGGCCGCCGCGGTCGTCGTTGCCTATCGCGCACACGGTAACCCCTGCGCGCCCGCAGTCGCCGACCCGTTGCGCAACCGTTGGAGGCGCGGGCTAGCGCGGATCGAAGGAGTTCACGAGCTCGATGCCGAGGAAATCGAAGTCCTTCGTGTTCCGCGTTGCGAGCACGGCGTCGTTGCGCTGGCATATGGCCGCGATCATCAAGTCCTCGATCGTCGGCGTCCGGCCGCTTGCGACGGCGGCCTCGTGCATCCGGGCGCACAGGTAGGCGCTGAACGCATCGAAGGGCAGCGTCATGTCCGCGCAATCCATGACGATGGCCGTGATGGCCTCTTCCAGGGCGCGCTTGCGCCGTCCGTCGGGCAGGCGCAGCATGCCGAAGTACAGCTCCTTGACGGTGATGGCGGTGAGAAGCACCTCGCCCTCGTGGTCGAAAAACCAATCGACGACGTCGGGCGACGGGTCGCGCTTCATCAGCTCGGAGACGACGTTAGTGTCGGCGACGTACTTCACAGCCAGCCTCCCGTGTCGATGCCGCGGGCAGGATGGCGCTCGGGAAGCTCGATCTCGATGCCTTCGGCCGCTGCGGCGGCCTTGCGCAGGCGCGACACCCAGCTTCGCGGCTCGGGCTCGAGGGCCGCCTCGAGGATCGCACGGGCCTCGGCCTGCTGAGACCTGCCGTTCCTCGCCGCGCGCGCCCGGAGCGCGTCCTTCGTCGCGCTCTCGAGGTTCCTGATGAGCAGATCCGACATAGCACTCCTCTTTCTCTATTCGCCTCGCCTCATGATATCATCGATATCACTCGATGGCTAGGAGTAGAACGCCTCGGAGATTGCGAGATTTTGCGGCGAAGTCAAATGAAACCTCCCGGATGTTTCACGTGGAATATCTGGGGTTTCAGCACGGGTGTTTCACGTGAAACACGGGCTCCGGTCAGCGCTCGTAGCGCTTGAGCATGCGCAGCCACGTGGCCATGACGAGGCGCTGCGGCATGAGCTTCGCGGCCACGTGCAGGTACTTCGCGTACAGGGGGAACACAGAGAGCGCGCGGCCCCGCCGCGCGTCGCGCAGGGCGCGGTCGGCCACTTTCCCGGGCGGCACGAGGCCGGGGAACGCCACGCGGCGGCCGTTCACCTCGCGCAGGAGCAGATCGGTATCCACCCAGCTCGGACACACGGCGCACACCGTCACGCCAGTGCCCGCGAGCTCCGCGCCGAGCGCCCGCGAGTAGCTGAGCTCGAACGCCTTCGTGGCCGCGTAAAGGGCCAGGTAGGGCGTGGGCTGGAACGCGGAGGCCGACGAGATGTTGAGGATGCGGCTCCCCTTTCCCATGAACGGCAGGCAGATGCGGCAGAGGGCGCCGACGGCCGTGCAGTTGAGGGCGACCGTGCGCTCGATCTCGCCGACGGAGAACTCGTCCCACGCGCCCATCTTGGCCGCGCCCGCATTGTTCACCAGGTAGGCCACCGTGGGGCGCTCCGGCTGCGCGAGCAGGGCGCGCTCCACGGCGCGCAGCCCCTCGGCGGTCGAGAGGTCGGCCGCAAGGGGCGCTACGCGCTCGTCCCGTTCGCCGCGCAGGCGCTCGAGCTTTTCCGGGGTGCGGGACACCGCCCAGAGCTCGTCCACGCCCTCTTCCTGCAGCAGGCGCTCCGCGAAGGCCCGCCCGATGCCTCCGGTCGCGCCCGTGACGATGACGATGCGCGCGCCCATTAGCGGCCCCCCTCCAGCAGCGTGCGCTCCAGGTCGGCCGCGCTTATCATGGCGTAGCCCTCGGTGAACAGGCGCTTGAGCGCGTAGAGGTACACCACGCCCCAGAAGTAGTCGGCCAGCTTGAAGGGGTCGCCCGCGGCCACGCTCCCCTCGCGCTGGCCCTGCTCCACGATGCGCGCCGTGTGCGTGTACAGCTCCGAGCGATAGGGAGCGGGCCGATCGTCCGCGTTCGGCTCCTCCTCCAGCATGAGCTGGGCGTTCAGCACCACCGAGGCCGCGAACAGCTCGTCGTCGGCCAGACGCTCAAGGACGGTAGCGGACAGGCGATGGATCTTCGCCTTCGCCGGAAGCGGCAGCTTCGCAAGCAGCTTGAGCTCCCGCACGTCGTCGCCGTTCGCCACCAAAGAGTGCAGGGCCGCGAACAGGTCCTCTTTCGAGTCGAAGTACCGGTAGATCGTCCCCTGCGCGATGCCGATGCCGCGCGCCAGGTCGGCGATCCTCGTGCCCGCGAACCCGTTGCGCGCGAAATAGCGCAGCGACCCACGCAGTATCCGCCCCCGCATCTCGTCCCGCATCTCCGCGCACCGCTCCGCCGACTTCGGCACGGCATCCCCTCTTCCGTTGGATGAGCATTTTCTCATCCATAAAATACGCGTCGGCAAGCAGGAAGTCAAACGGGAAGCGGACGCGCACGCCGATGCGGCCAGTTCGTCGGCTGAGCGAAAGCACCTACCCCCCTCATGGCGAACATGCGGCGCGGTCAACCGCGCGGACCCCTGTGTGCCGTGCTCCCCACGAACGTGCGACGCCCTTCCCCATCGTCCCCCTCGCGAATCGGCTCCGCGCCATCAAAATGTTTCACGTGAAACATAGGGGATTTCAGCACATATGTTTCACGTGAAACATAGGGCGCGGCGAACCCCTTCGCTGCAAGACGAAGGCCTGCAAACTGAAAAATTCTATATCGGTTATCGCTTGAAACTGATAGAAATTTTATCAGTCAGTTCTGAAGCCTCAACCGTCGCTCGAGCCAGTCGGCGAGGTCGCACAGCACGCGGCGGGGGGAGGCGGGCATCGCGCTCGACACAGGAGAGAGCCTGTTCTTCAGCCACTACGACCCCAACTTCGTGGAGTCCATGGCCGACTTCGGCCACCGTGTGATGTAGCGCCACCGGCGCGGAGGGCGATCCTCGCGATAAACCCTCCGCGCCCCACGACTTGGCGCGCGCTTCGAGAAATACCACGAACATCACTTAAAGAACAGCCCAGTGGACCAGCAATTTTCCCCTCCTCGGCTTGAATGTTGCTTTGCGTTGCTTGCGGCAACAGGCGCTTTCTCGCACAATGGCGGCAATGCCGAGAGAAAGGATGCAGTCCCCATGCTGAGCGAGAACATCCAAGCCATCAGGAAATCGAAGGGGCTCTCGCAGGAGGAGCTCGCCGTCAAGCTGAACGTGGTGCGGCAAACGATCTCGAAATGGGAGAAGGGCTTATCCGTCCCTGACGCAGATCTGCTGGTCGCCCTCTCGGAAGCGCTCGAGACGCCGGTGAGCACCTTGCTGGGGGAAACCGTCGTCGAGCCCGCGGCCGACGACTTGAAGGCGATTTCCGAAAAACTGGAAGTCATAAACTTGCAGCTTGCGCGAAGGAAGACCGCGAGGCGGAAGATGGTTCGCTGGCTGCTTATCTCGCTCTGCGCGGTGCTTGTGCTGGTTTCCGCAGCTCTCGTGGTGATGAACAGCCCTTACTTGGGTTGGGATTACAGCGATCCCGAGACGGCTGTGTTCGGGGCGGCTTTCCACGTGTTCGAATGGCTATTCGTCAGGTTGGCGCCCCTCGCCCTCATCGGGGCGATCTTCGGAATCATCCTGACGCGTGAAAAAGCTTGAGACGCCCACGGAGCAATGTTCCACATGAAACGCCGCAACCCTCTTGCCGCTGCGGGCGAAGATGCGTATGCTTCGCCCGAGAAGAATCCTCCAACGAAGGGACGGATGGGGATGGATGAGATCGTCGATTTCATCGAGGCGAACGTGAACGGCAGGACGCTGCGCACGGAGGAGCTGGTCTACGAGCTGGAAGGCGGCGCGTTGCAGGGCGTGTACTCCGACCAGATGTCCTTCTGCAACCTGAAGCGCTCGTCGAGCGGGTTCCAGCTCGACATGTTCATCGTGTCCAACGAGAAGGTCTGGCTCATGGGGGAAGACGGGCAACGCGAGGAGCTGCGGAAGGACTTCAGCGCCGTGTCCCTGTTCCGCTTCGAGCTGGCGCGGCGCAGGAGCACGGGCGGCATCACCGGCAGCTTCCGCTGCGTCTCCGCTTCGGGGAAGGACGTCGCCGCGGAGGCCGTCGTGAGCGGCATCTACGACGTGCGCCTCGAGGACGGCGTGCTGAAGCTCAGGGAGGATCAGGCGCTCTACCGCGACCAGCCGGTGCAGGACGGGCGCTTCAAGCCCGTCGCCTTCCAATCGGAGCATCGCTTCCGCTGCGAAGGCGGCAAGCTGCGCTATGAGTACGACGGCGCCTCCTTCGACGTGGACGCCGACACCATGCAGAGGCGCGGCGGCTCCGACCGCTTCCCCCCGTTCGTCTCCGTCGAGCAGTAGGACGGCTTTCCCTCGGAACGCGCAGGCAACGACCGCAAGTCGAATCAAGCGAGGGCGGGCACGTTGTCCTATAGTGGGAATCAGCGCGCGCGACCCGAAAGGAACGAACACGACATGCACGAATGGCGAAGGCAGGTGCAGCAGATCGTCGACGCGATCGACGAGAGCATCGCGAACCGCGACGACGAGGCGCTCACGCTGCGCGCCCTGGCCGAGCGGCTCGGCTACTCCGAGTTCCACACCACGCGGAGGTTCCGGGAGGTCTCGGGCATGCCGCTGCGCGACTACCTGCGGGGGCGTCGGCTGGCGTTCGCGCTCAAGGAGGTCCGCGACAGCGAGAAGAGCCTGCTCGACATCGCGCTGGCGCATGGGTTCTCGTCGCACGAGGCGTTCACCCGGGCGTTCAAGCGCGCCTTCGGGGTGACGCCGAGCGCGTACCGGGCGGACCCGCGCCCCGTGGTGCTGCGCACGAAGATCACCGCCTTCGACCGCTACGTGCTGGGAATGGGAGAGATCGGCATGGCGGAATCGAACGATCGCATCGAGCCGTACTTCGTCACGGTGCCCGCGCATAAGCTCCTGCACGTGCGCAACTACGAGAGCAACGGCTATTGGGACTTCTGGCAGAGGCAGGCCGAGATACCCGGGCAGGACAGGGCCACCGTCTGCGGCCTGCTGGACAGCGTGAAGGGGAAGCTCGACGACGAGGGCGGCGCGGAGGCGAACGCCGGCGGCGGCCAGGTGATGGCCTACGTGAGCGACCCCGAAGGGCGTCTGTGCGAGTGGGGCTTCCCACGCGTGGAGTGCCACGGCGCGCGCCTTCCCGCCGACTGGGCAGGCGAGGTGCCGCCGAACCTGCAGCTCATGGACGTGGACGCGGGCGAGTACGCCGTGTTCGAACACGGGCCCTTCGATTACGAGCAGGAAATGCGCACCGTAGAAAGCCAGATAGAGGCCGCGATGGCCGCGTTCGAAGCAGCCGACAACGGCTGGGAGTTCGACACGACGCCGGGCAAGGTGATCTATTTCTACTTCGATCCCGCCCGCTTCTGCAAGTACGTGCGCCCGGTGCGCCGGGCGTAAAGGAGGGTGCGCCGGAGCGGGGAATCCGGTAGGATGGCACTAGGTTGTTTCCCTCGAGAGAATCGACGACGCCATGTCTGCTGAAAACGTCTCCCCCGCCCGCTCCGGCCTGTCCAGGCGCTCGTGGGCGCTCATCATCCTGCTGTCGTTCTTCGGGCAGGTGGCCTGGGCGCTCGAGAACAACTTCTTCAACCTGTTCATCCAGGACGCGTTCGGCGCGTCGCTCTCCGACGTGGCGCTCATGGTGTCCGCCTCGGCTCTCACGGCCACGGCCACGACGCTGTTCGCTGGCGCGTGGTCGGACCGTGTCGGGCGGCGCAAAGCGTTCATCGGCGTGGGCACCATCCTCTGGGGCGCGTCCATCATCGTGTTCGCGTACCTGCAATCAATCTCGTCGGCGCTCGCCGGCACGGCTGCGGCGGCCATGGCGTTCGGCGTGACGCTCACCATCGTGTTCGACTGCGTGATGACGTTCTTCGGCAGCCTGGCGAACGACTCGTGCTTCAACGCCTGGGTCACCGACATCACCACGGAAGAGAACCGCGGGCGCGTGGAGGGCGTGAACTCGGCCATGCCGCTGCTCGCGATGCTGGCCGTGTTCGGCGGCGCGATGTTCTTCATGATCGTGGGGCCCGACGGCACGGTGACCTACGACTACCCGCTGTTCTTCACCATCGCCGGCGTGGCGGTCATGGCGCTCGGGGCAGCGGTGCTGCTGCTCATGCGCGATTCCGCGCCCGGTCGCGCGCCCGCGGGCGGCTATCTGGCGAATGCGCTCTACGGCTTCCGCCCGCAGGCGGTGCGCGAGAACCGAACGCTCTACCTGGTGCTTCTGGGCTACCTCGTGTTCGCCACGGCGCTGCAGGTGTTCATGCCCTACTACGTGCTGTACCTGCGGCTTCCTTATATCCTGGGCGAGAGCTACGTGTTCGTGATGGCGCCGGGCATCGTCATCGCCGCCGTGTTCACCATCCTCTACGGCAAGCGGGTGGACAGGCGCGGGTTCTCGCGCGCGGTGGTGCTGCCGCTTGCGCTGTTCGTGGCGGGGTGCGTCGTGCTCACGCTGCTCACAGGGCTCGCGGGCGTGTTCGCGGGGTCGGTGCTCATGCTCTGCGGCTACCTGGGGGCGGTCGCGTGCTTCGGCGCGGAGGTGCGCAACAACACCCCCGCCGGGCGCGTGGGGTCGTTCCAGGGCGTGCGCATCTTCATGGCGGTGCTCGTGCCGATGCTGGTGGGGCCGTGGATCGGCTCGGCTTTGAGCGCGGGGTCGGGCGCGCTCGGGTTCGGCGTGGTGGGCGACGGGTTCACGCCGTCGTCGCTCATCTTCCTGGGCGGCGCGGCCGTGGCGCTCTTGACGTTCGTCGTGCTGCCGTTCATCAAGAAGAGCAAAATGGCATAAAAGGGGACAGTCCCCTTTTATGCCATTTTTTGAGGAGGCGAAGATGCTCGATATCAAACGCGTGCTGGCGAGCGCGCCGCGCAAGCCGGAGGACGTGGAGCTGCGGGAGCTTCTCACGCCGTGGGGCGAGGCGCTCGCGGCGGGGGACGAGCGGACGCGCGTCCATCCGCGGCCGCAGCTCGCGCGTGAGGCCTTCGAGCTGCTGGACGGGTGGTGGGACTACGCGATCACAGCAGCCGGGGAAGCCGAACCGCCGGCGGAGTGGGACGGGCGCATCCGCGTGCCGTTCTCGCCGGAGGCGCCGCTCTCGGGCGTGCGCCGGCAGGTGCGGCCGGACGAGCTTCTGTGGTACCGGCGCGCGCTGACGTGCGGCAAGCCTGCAGACGGCGAGCGGATCATCCTGCACTTCGACGCCGTCGACCACGCCTGCGCCTGCTATGTGAACGGGACATGCGTCGGCGAGCACAGGGGCGGCTACCTGCCGTTCTCGTTCGACGTCACCGACGCGCTGGCCGACGGCGGGAACGAGCTCGTCCTGCGCGTATGGGATCCAAGCGATGCCGGCACCCAGCTGCGCGGCAAGCAGCGGCTCGCGCGCGGGGGCATCTGGTACACCGCGCAGAGCGGCATCTGGCAGAGCGTGTGGCTGGAGACGGTGCCGGCGGAGCGCATCGTCGCGCTCAAGATCGACCCGCATCCCGACGAGGGAAAGCTTCTGCTGGAGGCGACCGTGCGCGGGGACGCAGTGCTGGCCGCGCGGCTGCTCGACGGCGGCCGCGAAGCCGCGCGAGGCGAGGCCCCTGCGGAAGACGGCCGCTGCATGCTCTCGCTCGACGTGCCGAACCCGCATCTCTGGAGCCCGGACGACCCGCACCTCTACGACCTCGAGCTCTCCTTCGGCCGCGACCGCGCAGCCAGCTACTGCGCCTTCCGCACCGTTGGCGTGGAGCCGGATGCGCACGGCGTGCCCCGCTTCTGCCTCAACCACGAGCCGCTCTTCCTGCGCGGCGTGCTCGACCAGGGCTACTGGCCCGACGGCCTCATGACCGCGCCCGACGACGAGGCGCTTGCTCACGACGTGCGCGCAATGCGCGAGGCGGGCTTCAACCTGCTGCGCAAGCACATCAAGGTGGAGTCCGACCGCTTCTACTGGTGGTGCGACAAGCTGGGGATGCTCGTGTGGCAGGACATGGTGAGCGGCGGCGGCGCGCCCGATGCGTGGCAGTCCAGCTACAAGCCCACGTTCTTCCGCAGCTCGTGGGGCCGCCACGCCGACGACGATCCGCGCCACCTGCCCGGCCTTGCCGCCGATGACCCGGCGTTCCGCGCGGAGTGGACGGCGACGTGCGCGGGCACCGTCGAGCACCTGCGGAACCACCCGTGCATCGTCGCCTGGGTGCTGTTCAACGAGGCATGGGGGCAGTTCGAGGCGCGCCGGGCGACGGAGCTCGTGCGCGGCCTCGACCCGACGCGGCCCATCGACGCGGTGAGCGGGTGGTACGACCAGCGCTGCGGCGACTTCCTGAGCGTGCACAACTATTTCCGGCCGCTCGAGGTGTACCCCGACCACGCCCGGCCGCCGCGCGCGTTCGTGATCTCGGAGTTCGGCGGGCTCTCCTATCACGTGGACGGGCACTGCTCGCTCGAGACGTCGTACGGGTACGGCTCCTCGGGCGACCTCGCGTCGTTTCGCGCGGGCGTGCGCGAGATCCTCGCCCAGGCTGACGCGCTGGAGGCCGAGGGGCTGGCCGGGTACGTGTACACCCAGCTCTCCGACGTGGAGGAGGAGACGAACGGGCTTCTGACGTACGATCGACGCGTGAGCAAGCTCGCGAAAGAGGGAGGGCTGTGATGCGGAGCGAGGAAGAGGCGCTGGAGCACCTGAAGCAGCGGTTCATCGCGCGCTTCGGCGACGTGGACGGCCGTTCCTTCGCGTTCGCGTCCGCGCCGGGGCGCGTGGAGCTGGCCGGCAACCATACCGACCACCAGGGCGGGCGCACCATCTCCGCCGCCATCGGCCGGCGCATGTTCGCCCTGGCCGCGCCGAACGGCACGGACGCGATCCGCATGAGCATGGAGGGCTTCGGCGAGGCGGCGCTGCGCATCCGCGACCTCGAGGCGCGCGCCGAGGAGCGCGGCACGTCGGCGGCGCTCGTGCGCGGCATGGCCGCCGCCTACGCGCGGGCGGGCGGCGAGATCGCGGGGTTCGACGCGGTCACGTGCTCGGACGTGCCGCCGGGATGCGGCGTGTCGTCGTCGGCCGCCTTCGAGATGATGATGGGCCTGGTCATCCGCGCGGTGTGCGACCCGCCTGGCTCCGACCTGCGCCGCGACCTCACGCATCTCGCACTCGCCGGCTCCTGGGCAGAGGACGTCTACTTCGGCAAGCCCACCGGGGCGCAGGACCAGCTGGCGAGCGTGCACGGCGGCATCGTGGCGCTCGACTTCGCGCGCGAGGTGCCGCTCGTCTCCCCCGTCGCCTTCGACGCGGCGTCAAGCGGGCACGCGCTGCTCCTGGTGGACAGCCGCTGCGACCACTCGCGCCACACCGACGAGTTCCTTGCCGTCCCCGCCGACATGTTCGCCGTCGCGCGGCGCTTCGGACGCGAGCGGCTGGAGGACGTGCCCTATCAGGCGTTCCTCTCCGACTTGCCTGGGGTGCGCGCGGAGCTGGGCGACCGCGCGGCCCTGCGCGCGCTCCACTACTTCGAGGAGACGCGGCGCGTAAACGCGCAGGAGAAGGCGCTTGCGAACGGCGACTTTCCCGCGTTCCTCGCGCTCGTGCGCCAATCGGGGATGTCGTCGGCGCAGTTCTTGCAGAACGTGTCGCCGCGCGCGAACGGCTCGGGCGCCGAGCAGCCCGCCATGGTGGTGCTCGCACTGTGCGCGCACCTGCTGGGCGAACAGGGCGCGTTCCGCATCCACGGCGGCGGGTTCGGCGGCAGCGTGCTCGCGTTCGTGCCCGAGGAGAAGGCCGACGCGTTCCGCACGCGCATGGACGCGCTTCTGGGCTACGACGCCTGCCTGCCCGTGGCCATCGGCGCGCCGGGCGCGTGCGCGCGGAGGCTCGGCTGATGGGCGCGGCGCTGCCCGCGCCGGAAGAGGTGCGCGCGGAGTTCGACCGCCTGCGGGCGCAGGATGCGGAGGCAGCCGTCGCCTACCTGCACGACCTGGGCACGTCGAGCGGCTACATCGACGAGGCGGCCGTGGCGCGCACCATCCGCTGGACGGCGGGGAGCCCCTACGGGGAGTTGGAGATCACCATCAACCGTTCGAAGCCCGAGAAGGATCCGCGCGCCATCGCAGCAGCCGCCCGCAACGCCGGAACGTCCGCGCCCGCAGGCCCCGGCATCCCCCGCTGCGACCTCTGCTGGGAGAACGAGGGCTTCCCCGGCGCGCCCGGACGTCTCCCGAAGCCCGGGCTGCGCATCGCCGCCATCGAGCTCGGCGGCGAGCGCTGGGGGCTCCAGTTCTCGCCCTACGCGTACTTCGACGAGCACTGCATCGCGCTCTCGGCCGAGCACCGGCCTATGAAGATCGACCTGTCCTGCTTGGCGCGGCTGCTCGACTTCGCAGACCTGTTCCCGTTCTACTTCGTCGGGTCGAACGCCGATCTGCCCATCGTGGGCGGCTCGATACTCTCGCACGACCACCTCCAGGGAGGACGGCACACGTTCCCCCTGATGAGGGTACCCATTGAGCGCGAGGTGCCGCTGGCGGGGCTGCCGCAGGTGCGCTGCGGCGTCGTGCGCTGGCCGGCCTCGACGCTGCGTCTGCGCTCGTGCGACCGCGACGCCCTCGCGCGCGCTGCCGCGCGTATCCTTGAGACATGGCAGGATTTCTCCTTCGAGCCGTGCGGCATCGTCGCGCATGACGCGGACGGGCGGCACAATACGCTCAACCCCATCGTGCACCGCGAGGGCTCGGACTACGTGATGCACCTCGTGCTGCGCAACAACCGCGCCGACGCCGAGCGCCCGGGGGGCGTCTTTCACCCCGGTGCCGAGCTGCACCACATCAAGAAGGAGAACATCGGCCTCATCGAGATCATGGGCCTCGCCATCCTGCCTCCGCGCCTCGCCCGCGAGCTGCCGCAAGTGCAGCGCGAGCTGGCGGACGCCGCCCGCGCAGGACGCACGCCGCAGGAGGCCGAGGCGCGCCTGCGTGCGCACGAGGACGCCGCCCCGCACGCCGCCTGGGCCGCCGCCATCCTCGCCCGCCGCGCCGCCGAGCTCGCCCGCGAGCCGCACGGCGGGGCGATCGGCCCCATTCTGCGCGACGAGGTCGCCCGAGCCTTCGCCGCCATCCTCGAGACCGCCGGCGTCTTCAAACGCGACCCCGCCGGCCAAGCCGGCTGGAAAGCCTTCCTCCGAATCCTCTGCTGAGCCACCGGAAACGGCCCGTCGGCGACGGTTCCGCTCGCTCGCGGCCCCCGGCAAAGAACTCCGGAGGCCGTGCTCTATACTGGATCGCATCATCCGCGGGCACGGGAGGAAGGACGTCGCATGGTCGATTACGAGCTGGACGGCAAGGTTGCTATCGTTACGGGAGCGGCGGGCGGCGGAGCGGGCGGCACGGGCCTGCGCATCGCGCAGCTGCTTGCTGAGCAGGGCGCCAAGGTGGTGCTGGCCGACATCAAGCCGACGGGCCAGGAGGAGTCCGACAAGCTGAACGCCCAGGGCTTCGACACGTGCTTCGTGCAGATGGACCTTGCGGACGAGGAGTCCATCAAGGCGCTCGTCAGCACGGCGGTCGAGCGCTACGGAAAGCTCGATATCCTAGTGAACTGCGGCTTCATGCAGCTCAAAGAGGGTCAGGTACACGAGACGCCGGCCGACGTGTGGGACCGCATCATCGCCGTGGACCTGCGCGGCGACTTCCTCACCATCCACCACAGTCTGCCGCACCTGCTGAAGCAGGGCGGTGCCATCGTCAACGTGAGCTCCACGGCGTCGCTCACGGGCGAGGACAACACGGCCGCCTACGCGTGCGCCAAGGCCGGCGTGAACGCGCTCACGCGCTCGGTGGCCGTGCAGTACGGCGATGCGGACGTGCGCTGCAACACCGTGGTGCCGGGCTCCATCCTAAGCGAGGGCATCCTGGAATACGCCAAGACGAACGAATCGGTGCAGTTCCAGTTCGACATGCTGAAGCGCCATGCGCCGCTCAAGCGCTATGGCACCGGCGAGGACATCGCCAATTCGGTGCTGTTCCTGGTCAGCTCGAAGGCGTGCAACATCACCGGGCAGACGCTCGTATGCGACGGCGGCTACTCCATCCGCTCGGGCATGTGGGCCGACATCCACGAGTACAAGCAGACTCATTCCTGGGACACCATGTAGCGGACGCGCCCGCGTCCTCGGCCGGCTGCGGCTCCTGCGTCGAGCAGGCCAGCGGCTTGCGCAAATCGTCATCGGGATGTCGCGCGCGAACATCGCCGAGCGCGCCTTCGATACCGCTGCCGCTGCTCGTGGAGAACAGCGCAACCGTCTTACCCGTCATGGCGTGCTACTGCAAGAACGCGCGCACTACGTAAGGCAGCTAGCCCCACCAGATGGGATGGCCCAAATACACCGTTTCGTAAGCGCCCCGATCCGGCACCGCAGCCGCGAGCGGGGGCAGACGGCATACCTCGACAAAAACGGTTTTCCCAGTCACCGTTTTGGCCGCTCTGAAGCTCCGAGAGCGATCTTTGAGAGATAGGGGAACAAGTCACCTGGGGAAACGCACGCGGCTTGTCCTCCGACGAAGCGCGCCGGGCCCTCCAACCCTCCTCAGGAGCTTCAGAGCGGCCAAAACGGTGCACCTGAGGGCCGCTTTTCGCGAAGAAGGCCCCGACTGCTCGCATCATGAGGCGGCGTACCCGTTCAGCGCAGGATGCGGACGAGCTCGATGCCCTCGGACTCGCCGCGGTCGCGGCTGTAGAGGCGCTCCGTCGCGTTGTTCCAGTGCTCGTGCACGCCGAGGCTCGCCGCCGGGTTGCCCGCGCCGTCGAAGTAGGCCGTGCCCGAGGGCGCGGCATCGGCGAGCGCAGCCTCGTGCAGGTAGTTCTCCACGCCGAGGTTGCCCGCGAGCGCGGCGTTCCTGCTGGTGACGGCCGGCTGGTTGATGAGGAGGTCGGCGCCCACCGAGTCGAGCGCCACGGGATCCTGCGAGAACAGCACACTCGCGCAGAACCCGCCGTCGAAGGGAGAGCCTTCCCAGCGTGCCGCCTCGGGGGTCACGCTCGCACCCTCGGAGGAGGCCGGCACCAGGCCGTCGAGCATCCAGAGCACCGTCTTGCCGCCCAGGTTCGCGTTCGCCAGCAGGTCCACAAGCACCGTGTACATGCCCATGACCTGGCCCGAGGCATAGCGGTGGATGCCCGCCGCCTCGGGCGGGCGCGTGCGGCTCGAGTTCACGAGCGAGCCGAAATGGTTCTTCGCGCTCAGGGTGAGGCCGTAGCTGTGGCCCTTGAGGCTGGCGAGGTTCACCAAGTAGTCGGCCTCCGACACGCAGCGCGGCACGACGTTCGCGTCGCCCGCCACGTTGGCCGACCACGCGATGGGCGCGTCCTCGTCGCCGGCCGCGTCGTTTTGGCCGCCTGCGTCGTTGTAGCGGAAGCGCACGCCGGCGAGCGCGCCCTCCGAGCACAGTTCCATCATGTGCCGCGGAAAGATGCGGCATACGTCGTACACTGTGATGTCATCGGGAGCCGCGCCCGCGTCCTCCACGAGCGAGAGCAGAAGCGCACGCAAAAGCACGGGCGTCGTGTAGCTCATGGCGCTGTCCTCGTCGGATCCGTTGGTGCCCGCGCCGTTCATGTTGGCCTTGACGGCTATCTTCTGGCCGGGCAGGTAGCCGCCCTCGCGGCCCCTGCGCGCGTTGTGCGCCTCGAAAAGCGCCCGCCACCCGGCCGCGACGTCGTCCGCGCCCGCCGTCGCCGCGATGCCGTCGGGCACCATGCGGCGCACCACGTCCTCATCGAAGTGCTCGCGCTGCCACCAGTAGCCCGACCCGTCCCAGTTCACGGCCGCCCCGTCGCGCACCCACGCGACGCGCCCCGGCATCGCGCCGATGCCGCGCCCGAGGGGTTCATGCGGCGGGAACATGGAGTCGTAGGACAGCGCCTCGGCCGCAGGTTCGGGCGCAGCCGGCCCGACGGCTGCGGGCTCCTCGGCCGCGCACCCGCCGAGCGCCCCGCCCGCGAGCGCCGTCGCGCCGAGCGCGGCCGCGCCCATCACGAACGTGCGCCTGTCCAAGCATCGCTTTTCCATCAAGCCGCCTTTCGTCGCATCGCTTTCCGAAACAAGATACCGTCTGGAGTCCGCTCCAAGTCAAGAGCCTCTTGACTTGGAGTTCGCTTCAAGGCGCACAATGAGGGCCGAACCGATCAAACCACGAGAAGGGAATCGCGAGATGGCAACCATGGACAAAGAGGAATTTGAGCGGGAGAACATGTTCGGCACGGGCGCGCCCAACGACGGGTTCGCGCGGTACTTCGCCGGGCAGTCGTACCTGAACCCCCTGGTGGACGCGCAGGCCGCTGGCATCTCCGTGGTGAACGTCACGTTCGAGCCGGGATGCCGCAACAACTGGCACGTCCACCGCGCCGCATCGGGCGGCGGGCAGATCCTGCTGTGCACCGCCGGCGAGGGCTGGTACCAGCAGAAAGGCGAACCGGCGCGGAGCCTCACGCCGGGCACCACGGTTATGATCCCCGCGAACGTGAAGCACTGGCACGGCGCGAAGGCCGGAAGCTGGTTCGGCCATATCGCCATCGAGGTTCCCGGCGAGGGCCGTTCCAACGAATGGCTCGAGCCCGTGACCGACGAGGAGTACGCCGCCTTGGCGTAATGTCCCAAATGGGGACTGTCCCCATTTGGGACATGTATTAGCTCCGGCCGCGCTGGCGCCACTTGCGGCCGCGCTGCCGCTGGGAGCCGTCGGACTCGTCGACATCGCGGCGGTATGCCTGCTCATGTACGTGATGAACTCCACCGTGCAGATGCTGTTCCAGAACATCGCGCGCACCGACTACCCGAGAGCGCTCACGTTCTCGGCGTCGCTGCACCCCATGTCCTTCAACGCCGGCGTCGCGCTCGGGTCGTCCGTCCCGCAGCGCCCGGCAAGCCCGCCCGCGCCGCAGCCCAGAGATGAGAACAATAAAAGAGAATAACAGAATAAAGAAAAGAAATAAAAAAAGAGCGAAAGAAGTGGAAATTTGTTTTTTTTCAACCAAAAGACGGCAGACGAGATGGGATTCCGTCTCGTGGACTCGGAGATGTTTATAAGAGACGGGCGGGAAATTTGCGTCTGTGCGAGCTGTTTCTTATGGCTAACTTCCAAATTCGCCTCGCCTTCGTCCATAAGGCCTGGTCGCAAGAACCGCCGCACTCGCATGAGCGTGTTAGTCTAATCTAACAGCTCGCACAGACGCAAATTTTGAACAGAGCACAAACAAAATAGACCTGCTTTCGCGCGTTCATGAAGGGCGACGTCTCGAAGCTGGGCAGGGAGACCGCCGCCACCTCCTACCGCAAGCTCGCGGAGGGCTAACGCCCCTTCCCTGCGCGTTTGAGTTCGTCGCGGCGGGAGCGGAATTCGATGACGGGCTTGTCGCCGCGCAGGAGGTTCTCGCCCATCTGGAGCTCGGTCTTCTTCGGGCGCTGGGTGAGCACCACGCGGCGGTCCTGGTGCAGGATCACGCCGTTGGCCACGTTGCCGTCGGCGCACACGAGGCCTCGCAGCACCGGCACGCGAACCATGCGCTGGTAGAGGCGCAGGTAGATCTTCGTGTGCTCCTCGTCGATGGGCGCGAATGCCGCCATGATGCGCAGGTCATCCGAGATGCGGTTCTGCCAAAGGTTCGGCACGCGGTACTGCAGGCTGGTGAGCTCCTGCCAATCCTCGATCTCGTCGGCTTTCTGCGGCGTCTGGCCGTGGTCGGGCTCGTTCTTCACGTAGAACGTGAGCGTCTCGTCGTCCCACCTGGTCACCGGGCCGTTCACCAGGGTCTTGTGACCGCGTCCGATGGTGTTGGAGTGCACGAACGGCAGGTGGATCACGTCGAGCTGGTTCTCGATGGCGCGCGAGTAGTGCACGTCCCACACCTCCGAGCGCTCGGCGTAGGGGAAGCCGTGGCGGAGCTCCTCGAACATCGGCAGGTCGTCGGGCGCGTCCTCGGGCTTGCCGTTGAACACCCAGATGAAGCCGAAGGCGTCCACCGCGAGCCACGGGCGCACGCGGAAGTTCTCGGGCACCTCGGCTTCCAGGCCGTTCGCGGGGATGGCCACGACGCGCCCGTCGGCGGCGTAGCGCAGGCCGTGGAAGGGGCAGTGCACGTGGCCGCCCTCCACGCGTCCCGCCGCCAAATCCGCGCCGCGGTGGCAGCACGTGCCGTCCAGGCAGGCGACGTTTCCGTCCTCGTCGCGCCAGAACACCAGGCGCTTCCCGAAGCGCACGGCGCCCACGGGGCGGCCGCGCCTCACCTCGGAGGACGACAGGACGGCGTACCACTGGTTCGGGATCATGAGGGGCCTCGTTTCCGGAAAGCGCGCGGGCTGTCGCGCGCGTAGCGTTCGTTCGCTTCCCATTGTCGCGCTCCTGCGACATGCGAGGCAACCAACGACCCTTCAACCCCTACGCATCGCGAAGGCAACGCGCTCGCTCCCCGCCTCCCGCTCCCCGCGCCACTCCCCTTTGCGGCTTGTTCGCGCAGTTTTCCCGTGAACGCGCCTGATGCGCTATCATAGTCGCAGGTGATCGGCGCGCACCTTCCCCGCGCCGCGCACGACGCGAGTCGGCCCGCAAAGCCGTCGCGCCGCGCGAGACCCGCGCACAGCTTGGAGATACGCTTTGAGTTCGACATTCGAAGACCTCGGCCTGTCCGAGACCGCCCTCGCCGCCGTCGCGCGGATAGGCTACGACACCCCCACCCCCGTCCAGGAGCAGGCCATCCCCATCGCCCTTGAGGGCCGCGACGTGGTGGCCGCCGCCGTCACCGGCACCGGCAAGACGGCCGCCTTCGCGCTGCCCGTCATCGAGCGCATCGGCCACGCGAAGAAGCCCGGCTCGCCGCGCGCGCTCGTCGTGAGCCCCACGCGCGAGCTGGCCCTGCAAATCGACGCCGCCTGCACGCAGCTGGCGAAGGGTTCGGACCTGCGCGTGGTCACCGTGGTGGGCGGCGTGCCCTACAAGGGGCAGCTCTCGAAGCTCTCGCGCGGCGTGGACATCCTCGTGGCCACGCCGGGGCGCCTCCAAGACCTCATGGAGCGCGGCGACGTGAAGCTGCGCGACGTGGAGATGCTCGTGCTCGACGAGGCCGACCGCATGCTCGACATGGGCTTCTGGCCCGCCATGAAGAAGATCGTGGCCGCCACGCCCGCCTCGCGCCAGACGCTGCTGTTCTCCGCGACGCTCGACCGCAAGGTCATGCAGAGCGTCTCGGCCATCCTGCGCGACCCCGCGTTCGTCGAGGTGGCGCACAAGGGCGAAACGTCCGACACCATCGAGCAGTTCATCGTGCCCGTGGGCTCCATGAAGAAGCCCGAGCTTCTGCGCCTGCTGCTCGCCGAGCGCGGCAGCAAGCGCGTCATCGTGTTCACCGACACCAAGACGCGCGCCGAGATCTGCGTGGGCCAGCTCAAGCGCGCGGGCTTCAGCGCGGAGTCCATCCATTCCGACAAGACGCAGGTCCAGCGCAAGCGGGCGCTCGCCGCGTTCAGCAAGGGAGACGTGGACGTGCTCGTGGCCACCGACGTGCTCGCGCGCGGCATCGACGTGCCGGACATCGCCTACGTGGTGAACTACGAGCTGCCCGAGAACCCCGACGACTACGTGCACCGCATCGGCCGCACCGGGCGCGCCGGGGAGGCCGGCTGCTCCATCTCGTTCGTGAGCCCCGAGGCGAAGGCGCAGCTGCTCGACATCGAGAAGCTGCTGGGCTCGAAGATCCCGACGCTCGCCGTGGAGGGCTACGACGCCACCGAGGCCGAGCGCGCGCTCGCCAACCAGTTCGTGCCCAAGACCACCGTGGGCAGCGCCGCGTTCTCCCGCTCCCTGCGCCGCAACCCCACCGGCTTCGGCCGCCGCAGGTAGACCGGCCTCAGCCCGCCGCCGCGACGGCGCGGGCGAGGGCTTCCACCACGTGCGGGACGGCGGCACGGTCGAGGGCGGCGTAGCTCACCACGAAGGCGGGCGCGTCTTGTTCGGCGGCGGCTTCGACCGGGCGCTGACGGAACGCCGAGAGCGGCGCGAGCGCCACCCCTTCGCGTTGCGCCGCGGCGGCGAGGTCGGCCTCGGACGCCGAGGAATCGACGCGCAGCAGGAAGTGCAGGCCCGCCTCCGCCCCCTCGACCGACAGCCGCCCGGCCGCGGGGCACGCCGCCAGCGCGGCCAACAGCTCGTCGCGCACGCCGCGGTAGTGGCTGCGCATGCGGTTGACGTGGCGCTCGAAGTCGCCGTTCTCGATGAACCGCGCGAGCGCCAGCTGCTCGGGCGTGGACACCGTGCAGGAATAGAAGCCCAACTCGCGCTGGAACCGCTCGGCCAGGGGCGCGGGCAGCACCGCGTAGCCGATGCGGAAGGCGGGCCCGAGGCTGCGCGCGAACGTGTTGAGGTAGACGACGCGCCCACCCGCGTCGATGCTCTTCATGGCGGGGATGGGACGTCCCGCCAGGCGGAACTCGCAGTCGTAGTCGTCCTCGACCACGTAGCGGTCGGGCGCGTCGTTCGCCCAGCCCAGAAGCTCGTAGCGGCGGCTCACGGACGTGACGATGCCCGTGGGGTATTGATGCGACGGCATGAGGTGCGCCACCTGCGCCCCGCTTTCGGCGAGCGCCGCCACGTCGATGCCGCCCGCGTCGAGCGGCACGTGGTCGAGCTCCACGTCGTTCGCCCGATAGACGCTCGTGAGGCGCGGGTAGCCCGGATCCTCCACCGCGTAGCGCAGACCGCGACCGAGCAGCTGCACCAGCAGGTTGTAGAGCGTCTGCGCGCCCGAGCCCACCAGGATGCACGCGGGGTCGACCTCCAGGCCCCGGAAGGCGCGCAGATGGCCGGCCAGCGCCTCGCGCAGCCGAAGCGCTCCCATGGCCGGCGACGCGCCCAAGAGCGCGCGCTCCGGCTCGCGCGAGAGCACCTCGCGCATCGTGCGCGCCCACACGGCGTACGGGAACAGCTCCGCAGCCGCCGACCCGCCGGACAGGTCGGCCAGAAGCTCCGGCTCGGATGCCCCGAATGGCATAAAAGGGGACAGTCCCCTTTTATGCCATTTTTCCGGTGCGGGGTCGGGCGGAGGGGCAATGGGATTCGCAAAGTAGCCCCGGCGCGGCTCCGAGCGCACGTAGCCCTCAGCCATGAGCTGCTGGTAGGCGCCCTCCACCGTGATGAGGCTCACGCCCAGGTGCTTCGCGAACGCGCGCTTCGAGGGCAGCTTCGCATGCGCCGGGATCGCGCCCGACTCGATGTCGCGCCTGATGCAGCGGTAGAGGTGCCCGTAGAGGCTCTCCCCCTCCCGGTCGTCGAACGAGTACGTGAGCATGACGACTTCCTCAGCTGGCCTACTTCTGGCCTTATCGATTGCTTTCGTTTTGGACATACTATCATACCCACTTTCACTCTATCCTCGTTCGACATAAAACCGCGAAGAAGAAGGAGCCTACTCATGGCAGAAACCGCACCCGAACCGCAGGCCGACCGCCGCATGCTGAACCGCTCGCTCGCCCAGATGCTCAAGGGCGGCGTGATCATGGACGTGACCACCCCCGAGCAGGCGCGCGTCGCCGAGGACGCCGGCGCGTGCGCGGTCATGGCGCTCGAGCGCATCCCCGCCGACATCCGCGCGGCCGGCGGCGTGTCGCGCATGAGCGACCCGGCCATGATCCGCGGCATACAGGAGGCCGTGTCCATCCCCGTCATGGCGAAGTGCCGCATCGGCCATTTCGTGGAGGCGCAGCTGCTCCAGGCCCTAGGCATCGACTACGTGGACGAGAGCGAGGTGCTCTCCCCCGCCGACGACGTGTTCCACATCGACAAGAACGCCTTCGCCGTGCCGTTCGTGTGCGGCGCGCGCGACCTGGGCGAGGCGCTGCGCCGCATCGCGGAGGGCGCGAGCATGATCCGCACGAAGGGCGAGCCGGGCACGGGCGACGTCGTGCAGGCCGTACGCCATATGCGCCTGATCATGGGCCAGATCCGCGCGGTGGCGGCGATGGCCGAAGACGAGCTCTACGAGGAGGCGAAGCGCCTGCAGGTGCCGCTCGAGCTTCTGCGCGAGGTGCACGACGAGGGCAGGCTCCCCGTGGTGAACTTCGCCGCAGGCGGCGTGGCCACCCCGGCCGACGCGGCGCTCATGATGCAGCTGGGCGCGGAGGGCGTGTTCGTGGGCAGCGGTATCTTCAAGTCGGGCGATCCGGCTAAGCGCGCCCGCGCCATCGTGCAGGCCGTGACCAACTTCGAGGACGCCGAGCTCATCGCGCACCTGTCGGAGAACCTGGGCGAGGCCATGGTGGGCATCAACGAGCACGAGATCGACGTGCTCATGGCCGAGCGCGGGAAGTAAGGGCGCCGCGATGGGAACAGTCGTCGCTGTGCTGGCCGTGCAGGGCGCCTTCGTCGAGCACGAGCGCAAGCTGGATCGGCTGGGGGCGACCTGCTTCGAGCTGCGGCAGCGCGCCGACCTGGAGCGCCCTTTCGACGCGCTTGTGCTGCCCGGCGGCGAGAGCACCGTGCAGGGCCGGCTGCTCCGCGAGCTGGGGATGCTCGAGCCCCTGCGCGAGCGCATCGAGGCCGGCCTGCCCGTGCTCGCCACCTGCGCGGGCATGATCCTCCTGGCCGAGCGCATCGAGCCGCGCGAGGAGCCCCACCTGGCCACCATGCCCATCACGGTGCGCCGCAACGCCTACGGCCGCCAGCTCGAGAGCTTCCGCACGCACGCCGAGCTCGCGGGCGTCGGGCAGGTGCCGTGCACGTTCATCCGCGCGCCCTACGTGGAGGCGGCGGGCCCGGGCGTCGAAGTGCTGGCCTGCGTGGACGGCAACACCGTGGCCGCGCGCCACGGCAACCAATGGGCCCTCGCCTTCCATCCCGAGCTGGACGCCTCCGATGCCGTCCACGCCGCCTTCCTCGCCTCGATCAGGCATGCGCCGCCGACTTCAGCGACCTAGCGCAGGCGGAGCCTCCTCGCCGCGAGCACGGCGCCGCCGGCGATGACCGCGATGCCGAGCGGTATGAGCGGCAGCACGCCGTCGCCCGTGCGCAGAAGGGGCTTGGGCTGCGAGGGATCCGACGGCTGCGGCTTCGCCGGCGCGACCTTCGCGTCCACGGTCACGGAGACGCTCGTCTCGAGGGGAACGTCGCCCGGATTGGACACGCCGGCGGGCAGGGTCACGGTACCGGACACGGCGAACGTCTGCTTGGACGGGGATGCCGGATCGTAGGCGGGCTTCGTCGCCGTCCTGTCCCACGCGACGTCGGCGAGCCTGTCCCCCTTCTCGGTCTTGAGCGTCACCTGGCTCGGCAGCGGGATGTCGGCAAGCGGCGTGCCATTCGCGATGCCCGCCACCGCGCGCGGCGTCACGACTGCGACCAGCTTGACCGGCGGCGCGGCCGTGACGCTGGCCGCCTCGCCCGCGCCCACGCTGTTGATCGCGCGGACCTTGAAGGTATAGCCGGTGCCGTTCTCGAGGCCCGTCACCTCGTAGCTTGCGGTGGAGCGGTCGGAGCCGGGCACGTCCTGCCAGGAGTCGGCGCCGCCCTCGGCCGTAACGGAGTACTGGTACTTCTGAATGCCCATGACGCCCGCCGGCGCGGTCCAGGAGAGGCCGATCTTCCCGTCTCCGGGAACCGCGGAGAGGCTTTGCGGCGCGGTGGGGGCCGGGTAGGACTCGAACGTCCAGTTAGGCAGCTGGTTGCCGCCGTCCACAGCCTTGAACATACCCGTTCGGTAGCCTTGGGCGCCTTCAGGGTAGTACACCGTGCCGTCATCGGGTGCAAGGTAGAACGCATTGACTATCGTGGGAGCGGTCTTTTGCCCGAAGACGAGCTGCTTGAGGCTCGTGCATCCCCTAAAGACATCGTTGCCAACGGAAAAAGAATTGCCGACATCGCAGCTCGAGAAATCCACGCTCTCGAGAGTCGTGTTGTCCGAGAAGGCAGAGGATTTGATGCCCGCCACCTCGAACACGGTTCCGGGACTGCCGACGTAACCCGAAACCCGCGCAGGGATGACGATGCTCTCGAGCGACGCCCCGTCAGCTCCCCCGATCACCCGAACCGTGTTCTCGCCGGGCGCACCCGCTCCGCCGGGAGCGCCTTCCGTGACCACCTCGTACTTGAGGTTGCCCACATCGAACGCGATGTGGGTGACTTTGATGGAGATTCGACGGATCAAGGGGCCTTTGCCGTCATCGACGGAGTACATGGCGTAGGCGTTGCCGGGCTTCAATCCTGTGAGCGTGTAGGAGCCCTCGCCGTTCGACTGAAAACCGAGCACGGATCGATCCGAAATCCACCAGTTCCCACCCGCGGGCGAGGGCGTGATCGTCATGGTATCACCCAGCGCGATATCACCCGTGAAGCCGAAGCCCTCCACGTCGATCGTGCTCGACACGGAGCTCGCCTCGATCGTATGGTCCGCTTGTATGTTGCTCAGCGTGTACGTGCCGCAGTCAAGGCTTTTAGTGACATTCACGCCGTCCACCAGCACCTTATCGATGCGAAACTGCGGCCCGTCTGGGTTATGAGGGTAGAACATGAACGTCAGATCGGATCCCGCTTGCGCCTCATAGTACCTCGTGGGCGCCCCGAGGGGCAAGCCGGCAGGATCGACGACGGCACCGTTGTCCGCCTTGATCGTGATGGTGTGGGTGTCGGCGGCGAACGCCGGAATCGTCGCGACCAGGCTCGCGGCCGCGCAGAGGATCCCCGCGAACGCCAGCGCGAGCATCCGCCGACCTACCCTCGTGCCTGTCGTGCATCCCGTCATGAGTGAACCCTTTCCTCGTTTTCACCTATCGAGGCATCAAACCATAGGAAAGGGAATCGACGGGAAAGGTTACGGCAATTTCACGATTCACAGGATACCACCCGAGCGAGCGGAGCTGGTTATCATCCTGAGCGAGCGGAGCCTGGTTGTCATCCTGAGCGAAGACGCGTAGCGCCGTAGTCGAAGGATCCCGCGCGGCGATAGCCGGGAGACTTCCGGCTGGCACCGCACGGGATCCTTCGACTCCGGCGGCTTCGCCGCCTCCGCTCAGGATGACAAAGGGCACGTCGCCGACGCGCTCCGCTCAGGATGACAATCCGCGATGCTCCGATCAGGATGACGGGGTTTCCTCCTCGAAGCGGTAGCCTTTGCCGTAGACGGCCTCGACGGTGCAGCCGCCGCCGGCTTCCTCCAGCTTGCGGCGCAGCGACGACAGGTGGCGGCGCAGCGTGGCGGCGCCGCTCACCAGGGGCTGGTTCCACACGGTGGCGTAGAGGTGCTCGGGCGAGAGCGTGCAGCCGGGCTTGCGCGCCAGCACCAGCAAAAGCGCGAACTCCTTGGACGTGAGCAGAAGGTCGCGCCCTCCCAGGTAGGCGCGGTGCGCCACGAGGTCGCACACGAGCGGGCCGCGCACGAGCGTCCGGCTCTGCGCCACGCGGTTCATGCGCGCGAGCGAGAGCTGGGCGTCCACGCGCGCCACCAGCTCATCCACGTCATAGGGCTTCGTGATGTAGTCGCTGCCGCCCGCGCGCAGGCCCTCCAGCACCTCGCTCCGCTCGTCGAGCGCCGTCAGGAACAACACCGGCGCGGGCGTGAGGGGCCGCGCCTTTTCGCAGAAGTCGATGCCGCTGCCGTCGGGCATGAGGATGTCGAGCACGATGACGTCAGGCGGCTGCTCGCCCAAGAACCGCCACGCCTCCTCGAGCGTGGCCGCGCATTGCACCGCGTAGCCCGCATGCTCGAGCACGCGGCGGTTCGTCCGCAGCACGCTCTCGTCATCCTCCACCAAAAGCACCGTTCCCGCCCGTCGGCCCTCACCCATGCGCGTCCTCCTTCGCCGCCGGCAGCGTGAACCACACCTGCGTGCCCGCTCCCGGCTCGCTCTCGATACCCATCTTGCCGCCGTGGCGCTCCACGATGCCCTTGCAGATGGGAAGCCCCAGGCCGCTTCCCGCCTCGTCGCCGCGCGCGTAGCGCTCGAACGCGGCCGACAGCGTCGCGGCGTCCATGCCCTCGCCGTCGTCGGACACGCTCACGCGTACGCCGCCGTCCTCCGCACGCTCGGCGCGTACCTTCACCGTACCGTGCGCGGTGTGGCGGTTCGCGTTCGCCAGCAGGTTCACGAGCACCTGGACCAGCTGGTCGGCGTCGCCCCCCACCTCGGGCAGGCCGCCCTCCACCTCCACCTCCAGGCCGTTGCGCCGCCGCGCCAGCAGCGAGCGGTACAGCTGCGCCGTGTCGCGCACGAGGTCTTCCACACTCACGGTCGCGCGGCCCCGCGCGCCCTCCTGCATGCGGCTCACGTCCACCATGCTCGACACCAGCTGCGAGAGGCGGCGCGCCTCGGCCGACACGGCGCGCAGGTCGTCCACCGTCTCGCCGTCGGTGCGCCCTTCCTCGAGCGCGTCGGCCACGAACTGCGCGTTGGCCGCTATCACCGTGAGCGGCGTGCGCATCTCGTGCGACAGGTCGGCGTAGAATCCGTTCTTCAGCTCGTTCACCTGGGCGAGCGCCGCCCGCTCGCTCTCGGCGCGCTCCTCGCGCAGCCGCGCCTCGGCCACCTCGCGCATGGTGCCGTGGAAGTTCGCGGCCATCTGGAAGAGCGCGAACACCAGCATGGCGGGCTCCGCGAGGGCGCGCTTCACCCCGAACAAGTAGATGCCCAGGTAGTAAAGGGCGTCGTGGACGGCGGCGTACATGAACACGGCGAGCGCCGCCAGCGCCACGGCCTGCCCCGCCGTGAGCGTCCGCGCGCGCACCTGCGCCGGGATCGTGCGGGCGAACCGCACGACCAGGTAGACGATGATGGCCGTGAACACCGCGTAGTACGCGGTGAGCGCATGGCTCATCCACAGCGTGTCGGCCACCAGGAACGCGAGCGCGAACGCCGCCGACGCGCCCAGCGCCGCGCGGCGCGCCCAGGTGCGCATGACGCCGGGGAACTGGTCGGCCACCAGCAGCACCACGAGGATGCATCCGAGCGGCAGCGTGAGGTACTCCACCCTGAACGCCGCCTCCCACGGCAGCATAGGGAACACCTCGTAGAGCATCTTCGCCCCGGTGATGCCGGTGCGCACGGCCCACACCAGGCTCAGCAGCGCGAAGATGAGGTTGCTCTTGTAGGAGCGGAAGAACGCCCACAGCGCCAGGTTCACCAGGAAGAGCGCCAGGAACAGGCCGAGCGTGACCAGCTCGATATCGCCCTTCGCGTCGATGAACGCGTGCACCACAGGCGGCAGGCCGACCAGGATGCCGTCATGGCCGCCGCTCTCCCGATGGACGAAGTTGGCCGCCTGCTGCACGACCTCGATGCGCCCGCCGTGCGCGTACGCCTCGAGCGAGAACGTTTGGTAGCCGGGCTCGAAGGCGTCGGCCGTCTCGGCGGGGACGCCCGCCGCGAAGCGCTCCTCGCCGTCGATGAACAGGCGGTGCGCGAAGTCGATGCTGGAATCGCAGAGCGCGTATGTGCGCTCCTCGGGCATCACAAGGCGGATGCGGCTCGTGAGCGCCTGGTACGCGTAGCCCGGGTCGCCCGTGAGCGCCTCCCCCTCGCGCGCGGCGAACTCGTCAGGCGTGAGGATGGCGCCCTCCACGTACTCCACATCGCCCACGATCTTCACCACGGTGTTCGAGAAGTCGACGTCCGAAAGGTCCCAGGTGCCGGTCGTCGACTCGACCTCCTCCAGGTGCACGATCTGGAAGCGGTAGTCGTTGCGCAGGAACACGAGCGCGAAGCATACGAGCAGCATGACCGCGAGCACCGCCGCAAGCGTCGCCTTCTCGCGCCTCGATCCCATGCGCCCCGCCTCCCTCCGGCCTCCGTCGCCCGGCCGCGCACCGCAGTTCGCGACCCATAGCGCCCCATTCTAGCAGAGGTTGCCATCCTGAGCGGAGCGACGTTGGGCACGAGGTGCAAGGATCCCGCGCGAGGGCGGCCGCAAGGCTTTGCGGCCTGAAGGCCCACACGGGATCCTTCGACTTCGGCGCTGCGCGCCTCCGCTCAGGATGACATTGGGGAAACAGGCTACACCATCTTCGCCAGGCGCTTGGCGTGCCAGGCGTCCATCTTGGCGTACAGCACGCGAAACAGGCCCGTGGCCAGCGCGGCCAGCACCAGGAACAGCGCGGTCATGCCCGGCGTGAAGGGCTCGATGCCGAACAGGTTGTGCAGCAGCGTGGCTCCCAGCACCGTGCCGCCCACTACCACGACCAGCAGGGCCCAGCGGATGGGCGTGAACGGGATGGACAGCCGCACGATCAGAAGCACGCCGATCCACGCCGTGAGCAGCACGCACAGCGTGGACACGTGCGCGTAGTCCAGGTGCAGGAAGCCGTAGCCCACCAGGTTCACCGCGAGGATGGTGAGCACGGCGCACACCGCGCCGGGAATCGAGCGCACGATGACGTTCTCCAGGAAGCGCCCCCTGATGCGGTCCCTATTGGGCTCGAGCGCCAGCACGAACGAGGGCAGCCCGATGGTGAACGCGCTGATGAGCGTCATCTGGATAGGCTGGAAGGGGTACTGCCACGGCAGCAGTACGAACAGCACCGCCAGCGACATGGACAAGAGCGTCTTCACCAGGAACAGCGACGCCGAGCGCTGCAGGTTGTTGATGGAGCGCCGGCCCTCGGCCACCACCTTGGGCATGGCGGCGAAGTCGTTGTCCACGAGCACCAGCTGCGCCACGTTGCGAGCCGCGTCGGAGCCGGCCGCCATGGCCACGCTGCAATCGGACGCCTTGAGGGCCAGCGTGTCGTTCACGCCGTCGCCGGTCATGGCCACCACATGTCCCGCGCGCTGCAGGGCCAGCACGAACGCCTTCTTCTGCTCGGGCTTCACGCGGCCGAACACGCTGTAGCGCGCGATGGCCTCGTCCACCGACGCGTCGTCGTCGGCCAGCGTGGAGGCGTCCACGAACTCCTCGGCGTGCGGCACGCCCACCTTGGCGGCGATGCCGGACACCGTGCGCGGGTCGTCGCCGGAGATGACCTTCAGGTCGACGCCCTGCTCCTTGAAGTAGCCGATGGTCTGCGCGGCGGTGGCGCGGATCTGGTCGTGGATGGCCACGAACCCCAGCGGCTCGGGCGCGCCGACGATGCCGCCGTCCTCGTCGAAGCCCTCCACGCGCGCGAGCAGCAGCACGCGCGCGTCGGCCGCCAGCGCGTTCTGCTGCTCCTCTACCTGCGAGAACGCCTCGCCCATCACGAACCGGCCCGCGCCCATCACGTAGGCGCGCCCGCCCTCGAACACCGCGCCCGACCACTTCTTGTCCGACGAGAACGGCACCATGCGCACGGGCGCGAGCGTCCGCGCGGCCGAACCCGCGAAATGCGCGAGGATGGCCTGGGCGGTGTCGTTCGGATCCTCGTCGGCCCGCGCGATGGACGCGAAGGCGGCCTCGACCTCGCCCGCATCCGCGCCGGGCACCGCCTCTACGGCGGCCACCTCCATGGCGCCGGTGGTGATGGTGCCCGTCTTGTCCAGGCAGAGCGTATCCACGCGCGCGAGCGTCTCGATGCAGTAGAGCTGCTGCACGAGCACCTTCGACTTCGCGAGGCGCACCACGGCCACGGCCAGCACCGTGGACGTGAGGAGGATCAGCCCCTCGGGGATCATGCCCACGAGCGCCGCCACAGTGGAGAGGATGGCCTGGTTGAGCGCCACGCCCTCGCCGCTGAAGAACATGCGCGCGAACAGCAGCGCCCCGAGCGGGAAGATGATGCAGCTCACGAACTTGATGATGCCGTTCAGGCTGTTCATGATCTCCGAGTTCACGGCCTTGCGGCGCTTGGCCTCGGCGGATATCTTGGCGGCGTAGTTCTCGGCGCCCACGTGCTCCACGCGAGCGAGCACCGTGCCCGCGTTCACGAACGAGCCGCTCATCAGCTCGTCGCCCGCCGCCTTCTTCACCAGCTTGCTCTCGCCGGTGAGCAGGCTCTCGTTCGCATCGCACGCGCCGGACACCACCACGGAGTCCGCCGGCACCTGGTCGCCGCGGCCGAGCTCGATCACGTCGTCGCGCACGAGCGCGTCAAGCGGCAGCTCTACGCGTTGGCCGTCGCGCACGACCGTGGCCTTCGAGCCGGCCACGATGGAGAGCCGGTCGGTGGTGCGCTTCGAGCGGATCTCCTGCACGATGCCGATGCACACGTTGCATACGATGACCACCATGAACAGCATGTTCTTGAACGAGCCGGTGACCAGCACGAACAGCGCCAGGATGACGTTGATCAGGTTGAACAGCGTGCAGATGTTCTCCAGCACGATCTGCTTGACCGAGCGCGTCTTCACGCTCGCGTCCACGTTCACCGCGCCAGCGGCCACGCGCTCGGCCACCTCCGCTGCGGTCAGCCCGCGCACCTCGTCTTCCACCGCTCCTCCTTAAGGATCGCCTCGCCGCATGCGCACCATTGTATCGGAAGAGGCGCTTCGCCGCTCGGCGGCGCCCTCACTCCCCGTCCACGGGGCGGCGCTGCGCTTTCACCTGCGCCCGGCGGCGCTTGTCGGCCAGGCGCGCCTCCTTCGCGCGACGCGAGGGCTTCGTAGGCCGGCGGGCCTTGGGAGGGCGGGCCTTCGCCTCGAACAGGCGGCGGAGCTTCTGCAAGCACAGCTGCCGGTTGCGGAACTGGCTGCGCGACTCGCGCGACGTGACCGCGATGCCGCTCGGCCCGTGCACCATGCGCACGGCGGAGTCGGTGGTGTTCACGCACTGCCCGCCCGGCCCGCTCGCGCGGAACGCCTGCATGTCGCAGTCGCGCTCGATCTCCTCGAGCGTCATCTGCGCCCACCGTGCGAAGTCCCGGTATGTCGGCTGCTCCGAATCCATGCGCAGCATCATAGCAAATGTCCCAAAAGGGGACAGTCCCCTTTTGGGACATTTGCTCGTTTCCCCCGTCAGACCCACAAGCACGTGCGGCGCTCTACCCCGCCGTGGGAGGCATGGTAGAATGCACTCGATGCAGCGACTCGAGGAAAGGATGGAAGACGTGGCCGGCAACGCGCACCGCTACCTCAAATGGGCCGACGACGTGATCGGCGTTGTGTGCGACGACCTGTCCGTCTCCTTCACGCAGCCCGACTACAATCCGACCGTCTCCCTCTACACGCGCGGCTCGCACGAGTGGACGGCCCGCGAGTTCCGCGAGTTCCTCTCCGACCGCATCATGAGCCCTCAGCGCCGCGACATCGAAAAGCTCCTGTTCCGCTGCGGGCTCTCGGAGTACGACGCGTTCAGGATCGCCGACGCGACCCACGCGGTCAACCCGAAGGACGAGCTGTGGATGGCCGCCCGCGCCGACGACAAGCTCGCGGACGCCACCACCGACGTGTTCGAATCCGTGTTCCTCCATCGCATCGACGCCGAGGGCGGAAGCGTGAACACGCCCGAAGGCGTGAACGTCAAGCGCTATGCCGCCTTCCAGGGGAAATACGGCATCGTGAAGCAGCGTATCAGCCCGCTTTCCACCGACGTGGAGTCGGAGATCGCCGTCTACCTGCTGGCGCGCGAGATGGGCATCCCCTGCTGCCCTGCCCGCCGCTTCGACGCCGATTCCGTGTTCTCCGAGTTCGTGTACGACTTCACCAAAGAGTACCTCGTGCACCTGCGCCGCCTGTTCAACGGGCCGCGCGGCGAGAACGAGCTCGACAACCTGCTCGAAGCGCGGCCCGGCTTCGCCGACGACTTCCACCGCATGATCCTGCTCGACTTCGTGACGCGCCAGGATGACCGGCACCTGTCGAACATGGCGCTCAAGATGAGCGACATGGGCGAGTCGTTCTACCCCCTGTACGACAACGGCCGCAGCCTCTTCTACGAGGACACCGAGGAGATGGCGTGCGCCGCCGTCGCTGATCCGGCAGCGCATGCGACGACGTTCGGCCCAGTCGGAACCTATTGGGATCACCTGCGCGACATCGCCGCACGCGGCGTGGACCTCCGCTCGCTCGCGAACCTCGACGTGCCCGAGCAGACCGTGGACGCGCTGCTGAAGGAAGCCGGCTTCTCCGGATACCGCCTGCCGGCCGCGCGCGAGTGGATCACGAGAACGCTTGCCATGGCCCGGGAGCTATAAGGACGCTTGCACCGAACCAGCCGATTCGCGCGACAGCGCGAAAACTAGCGCACAGGTTGGCGTAGTAAAACAGCGAGAAGCCCCCTGGCTTCGCAGCGTCGAGCAGTTCCGGCGGTCGGCAGACCGCCGGAACAGATTAGTCTTCTATGCCGTCGTTGTTGCGGATGAGCTTGCGCTTGATCTTGCCGCCGATGGTCTTAGGCAGCTCGTCCACGAACTCGACGATGCGCGGGTACTTATACGGCGCGGTCGTCTTCTTCACGTGGTTCTGCAGCTCTTTGACCAGCTCGTCGGAGGGCTCGTAGCCGCGCGCCAGCACGACGGTGGCCTTCACCACCTTACCGCGGATGGGGTCGGGCGCAGCCGTCACGGCGCACTCCACCACGGCCGGATGCTCGATGAGCGCGCTCTCCACCTCGAAGGGACCGATGCGGTAGCCCGAGCACTTGATCACGTCGTCGTTGCGCCCCACGAAGAAGCAGTAGCCGTCCGAGTCGCGCCAGGCCATGTCGTGCAGGTTGTAGTACTCCCCGCCCACGGCCTCGCGCGTGCGCTCCGGCTCGCGGTAGTAGCCCACGAACAGGCCCGGCGGGTACGCCTCCTTCAGGCCCGTGACGCAGATGGCGCCCTCCTCGCCGTCGGGCACCTCGTTGCCGTCGTCGTCCAAAAGCTTGACGTTGAGCAGCGGCGACGGCTTGCCCATCGAGCCCGGGCGCGGCTCGATCCACGGGAACGTGGCCAGGAGCACCGGGCCCTCGGTCTGCCCGAAGCCTTCGCGGATGTTCTTGCCGGTCAGGCGCTTCCACGCGATGGTGACCTCGGCGTTCAGCGGCTCGCCGGCCGTCGCGAAGTTCTTCACGCTCGACAGGTCGTAGGCCGCCACGTCCTCCTGCAGCATGAAGCGGTACATGGTGGGCGGCGCGCAGAAGGTGGTCAGCTTGTAGTCCTGGATCTTCTGCAAGAGCTTCGTCGGCACGAACTTGTCCATGTCGTAGGCGAAGATGACGGCGCCCGCGATCCACTGGCCGTAGATCTTGCCCCAGCCGAACTTCGCCCAGCCCGAGTCGGTCACGCTCATGTGCAGCGCGTCCTCCTCCACCTGCTGCCAGTACTTCGCGGTGATGATGTGCCCGAGCGGATGCGCGAAGTTGTGGCACACCGCCTTCGCGAGGCCCGTGGTGCCGGACGTGAAGTAGATGAGCATGATGTCCTTGCTCGTGACGCCCGCCGGGCCGCACGGGCGCTCGAACCGGTCGGACTCGCCCGCGATCAGCTCGTCGAACGGCGTCCAGCCCTCGCGCGCGCCGGCCACGATGATGCGCTCGCGGATGGAGGGCGACTCCGGCAGCGCCTCCTCCATCTGGCCGCACACGTAGTCGTCGTCCACGCACACGACCATCTTCACCTTGGCGCTCTCGGCGCGGTAGACGATGTCCTTCTTCGTGAGCTGCAGCGACGCGGGGATGATGGTGGCCCCCAGCTTGCACAGCGCCACCGCGCACACCCAGTACTCCCAGCGACGGCGCAGGATCATCATCACCACGTCGCCCTTGCCGATGCCGAGCTTGCTGAACGCGTTGGCCGCCTGGTTCGACAGGCGCGACAGGTCGGTGAACGTGAACGTGCGCTCATGGTCGTGGTCGTCGCACCACACGAGCGCGCGCTTCTCGGGCTCCACGCGCGCCCACTCGTCCACGACGTCGAACCCGAAGTTGAACGCCTCGGGCACGTCGATGCGGAAATTCTCGAAGAAGTCCTCGTAGGAGTCGAACTCGATGCGCGGACAGTATTTTTTCAGGATATGGTTCACGGGTCGTGCTTTCTCTCGGTTCCTTTTGTCATCCTGAGCGGAGGCGGCGCAGCCGCTGGAGTCGAAGGATCCCGCATGGCGCCGGCAGGGGCTCTTCCTGCTCACGCCGCTCGGGATCCTTCGACTACGCCCTGCGGGCTTCGCTCAGGATGACAACCTACTCGGCGATGATCGTGACGAACTTGGCGGGCACGTCGCCGCCGCAGCGCTGGCCGTGCGGATGCTCCGGGTTGAAGTAGATGCTGTCGCCGGCGTTGAGCTCGAACTCCTTGTCCTCCCAGGTCACGATAACCGTGCCTTCGATGACCAGGTTGAACTCCTGGCCGGTGTGGGTCACGAGCTTCGCGGGCTCGTCGGAGGGGTCGAGCACCACCAGCAGCGGCTGCATGATCTTGCCGGTGTAGCGCCAAGCCAGATCCTCGAAGTGGTAGCCCGGATAGCGGTCGACCTCGCGGCCCTCGCCGTTTCTCACCACCTGGTAGGTTTGCAGCTTGGCGGCCGTGCCGGTGAGGATCTCCGTGAACTCCACGCCGAAGTGGTGCGCCATGTGGTAGATGGCCGAGATGGGCACGTCCGCGCCCGTGGCCTCCCACTCCAGGTACTTCTCCACCGGCACCTCGAGCTCGCGCGCCATGTCCTCCACCGTGACGTCGCACGCCTCGCGCAGGCCCTTGATGCGCAGGCCGATCTCGGCGAATTCGGTAACCATCGCTTTCCTTTCCAACATACTGTCATCCTGAGCGGAGGCCGCTAGGCCGGAGTCGAAGGATCCCGTGTGGCGATAGCTGAACGCGTCACTGCTGGCGCCGCTCGGGATCCTTCGACTCGCTTCGCTCGCTCAGGATGACAACGTCTTTACGCGTCCATTCCTATCCGCAAAGCGCGCTTGTTCATCTCGAGCATGGCGGCCTTGCTGGCAGGCACGCACTTCTCGATGGCCTTCCAGAGCGTATCCTCGGCGCAGAAGCGCGTCTCGGCGTAGAGCTTGCCGGCCATGATGATGTTCGCCAGCTTCTTGAACCCGGCCTCCTCGGCCATGGCCGTGGCGGGGATGGCGCACATGCGCACGCCCGGGATGTCCGGGATGTGCGCGATGAGCGTGGAGTCGGCCACCACGACGCCGCCTTCGGCCACGCTGGCCTCGAACTTGTCGAGCGAGGGCTGGTTCATGGCGATGAGCGCGTTGGGCGCGAGCACGAGCGGGCTTCCGATGGGATCGTCAGAGAGGCACACGCTGCAGTTCGCGGTGCCGCCGCGCATCTCGGGGCCGTAGGAGGGCAGCCACGACACCTCTCGGTCCTCAAGCAAGCCGGCGTAGGCGATCAACTTGCCGGCGAACAGGACGCCCTGGCCGCCGAAGCCGGCGAGCACGATGTTCAAAGACTCGCTCATCGCGCACCCCCTTCCGCCTGCGCGGCAGGATTCGCGATCGGGCAGTCCGCCGCGCGGGCCGCCGCAGCCTCGGCCGCGTTCGCGTAGCCCTCGGCGCGCACGTCCTTGTACACGCCCAGCGGATAGTACGGCAGCATGTTCTCCTGCATCCACGCGATGGAGTCCTGCGGCGTCATTCCCCAGTTCGTGGGGCACGTGGAAACCACCTCCACGAGCGAGTAGCCCGCGCCGTCGATCTGCGTCTGGAACGCCTTCTTGATGGCCTTCTTCGCCTTGCGCACGTTCTTCGGCGTGTCCGCCGTCACGCGCTCGAGGTACGCCACGCCGTCGAGCGAGCTCAGAAGCTCGCACACGCGGATGGGGAACCCGCACTCCTCCGTGTCGCGGCCGTAGGGCGAGGTCTGCGTCACCTGGTGCGGCAGGCTCGTGGGGGCCATCTGGCCGCCCGTCATGCCGTAGATGGCGTTGTTGATGAAGATGACGGTGATGTTCTCGCCGCGCGTGGCCGCATGTATCGTCTCGGCCATGCCGATGGAGGCGAGGTCGCCGTCGCCCTGGTAGGCGAACACCACGCCGCCCGGATGCACGCGCTTCACGGCCGTGGCCACCGCCGGGGCGCGCCCGTGCGCGGCCTCGATCATGTCGCAGCCGAAGAAGTCATAGGCCATGACGGAGCAGCCCACGGGGGCCACGCCCACGGCGTCGCCCTCCACGTCCAGCTCGTCGAGGCATTCCGCCACGAGGCGGTTGATGATGCCGTGCGTGCAGCCCGGGCAGTAATTGGTCACCACGGGAAGGAGCGCATGCGGGCGCTCGAACACCACTTTGGTCTCTTTCTCGGCCATGGTCTACTCCCCTCCCTTACGTATGCGTTCGTTCAGGTCCTCGATCTGGGCCAGCACCTCCACGGGCGTCGGGATGACGCCGCCGGTGCGGCCGAAGAACTCCACGGGGCGCCGCCCGTTCACGGCGAGGCGCACGTCGTCCACCATCTGGCCCATGTTCATCTCCACGGTGAGGAAGGCCTTGGCGGTGGGCACCGCGGCCTCGAGCGCGTCCACGGGGAACGGCCAGAGCGTGATCGGCCTGATGAGGCCGGCCTTCACGCCTTTCGCTCGCGCCTCGACCACCGCGCTGCGCGCCACGCGGGCGCTCGCGCCGAAGGCCACGACCACCACGTCGGCGTCCTCGGTGAGGAACGTCTCGGCGCGCTGCTCGTCGCGCTCGATGACGGCGTAGCGCTCGTAGCGCTCGACGTTCAGGCGCTCCAGCTCGTCGGCCGTGAGGTAGAGCGAGTTCACCACGTTGTGCGGCCGCTGGTGCTTGTGGCCGGTGGTGGCCCAGGGCTTCTCGATCTGCTCGTCATGCGGCTCGGGCATGACCACGGGCTCCATCATCTGCCCGAGCATGCCGTCGGCCAGGATCATGACGGGCGTGCGGTACTTGTCCGCCACATCGAAGGCCGTGAACGCGAGGTCGGCCATCTCCTGCACCGTGGACGGCGCGTACACCACCACGCGGAAGTCGCCGTGCCCGAGCGCGCGCGTGGCCTGCCAGTAGTCGGCCTGCGAGGGCTGGATGCCGCCGAGGCCCGGGCCGCCGCGCTGCACGTTGATGATGACGCCCGGCAGATCCGCGCCGGCCATGTACGAGATGCCCTCGCCCTTGAGCGAGATGCCCGGCGAGGAGGACGACGTCATGACGCGCGCGCCGGCCGCCGAGGCGCCGTACACCATGTTGATGGCCGCAATCTCGCTCTCGGCCTGGAGGAACGTGCCGCCCACCTTGGGCATGCGCTTGGACATGTACGCCGCGAGCTCCGTCTGCGGCGTGATGGGATACCCGAAGAAGAAGCGGCAGCCCGCGCGCAGCGCCGCCTCGGCGAGCGCCTCGTTGCCCTTCATGAGCACTTTCTCTGCCATGCTCGCCTACCTTTCCACCGTGATGGCCACGTCGGGGCACATGAGCGCGCACGACGCGCAGCCCGTGCACGCGTCCATGTCGATGCAGTGCGCCGGATGGTAGCCCTTCGCCGTGATCGTGTCGTTGTCAAGCTCGATGATATGCACGGGGCATGCGTCCACGCACAGGCCGCACCCCTTGCAGAAGGAGTCGTCTACGCTGATTCTCGCCATGATCCGCCTTCCTCGTCTCGTTCGTATGCTCGCGCGCCGCCGCCGAAGCGCCGCCGCAGCTCTCTCGTCTATTGCCAGGGAGTTCTCACATATACTCGCACAGGATAGACCCCGTGCACGCCCGCATTCGGCCCAAAGCGGGAAAATCTCCGGCCAGCGTCCTGACGAGCCGTCTCGTCAGGCACGGTGGTGAAGGCGAGGGGCAGGCTCGTGAGGCGGGCGACCTCCTGGGCGAAGGGGATGCCCTGCGCGATCACGGCCTCGTCAGTGTCGGCCTGGAGGTGCGTGTTGTTGGCGACGGCCGTGGCCTTGAGGTGCGACTTCGCCTCGATCTCGCGCAGCACCTCGGCCGCCTCGGCGGGCTCCTGCGTGAGGTTTCGGCTGCGGTTCACCACGTAGAGCATCTCGTAGGGGCCGGCCGCCACCGTCTTCGCGAAGCGCCCGAGCGCCGTGGCGCCCACGTCGTCGCCGCCCGCGTCGATGACGAGCAGGCGACCTTCCGCCGCGCGCGCCTGCTCGATGGCCGGCAGGATGGTGCCCGACAGGCTCGGCCCGTCCAGGTTCGTGCCGGCGAACACGGGCGCGATCATCCGCACGCCCGCCTCGTCGAGCAGCGCGCGGTAGTCGCTCGAGCGGAAGAACGGGTTCACCACGTCGAGGTCGACCACCGTGACCTCCAGCCCGCGCGCCGCCGCGTCGAGCGCCAGGTTGAGTGAGAGGTTGGTCTTCCCCACCCCGTAATGCCCGGTGACCACGAGCACCGGCGCTTTGGGCATGATGCCATCCTGAGCGGAGCGAAGCGGAGTCGAAGGATCCCGCGCGGTGTCAACCGGAGGATTGCCTGCTAGCGCCGCACGGGATCCTTCGACTCCGCGCTGCGCGCTGCGCTCAGGATGACAATTTGCACCCATCACACCAGCCCCTCGGGGGTCTTGGGCTTCTCGTCCTCCTGGCGGATGGCGGCGCGGCGGATCTTGCCGTTCACGGTCTTGGGGAGGGCTTCCACGTACTCCACGATGCGGGGGTACTTGTAGGGCGCGGTGCGCTTCTTCACCCAGGTCTGGAGCTCCTTCGTAAGCTCGGTCGACCCGCCGAAGCCCTCGGCCAGCACCACGGTGGCCTTCACGGCCTTGCCGCGCACGGGGTCGGGCACGCCCGTCACCGCGCACTCGCGCACGGCCTCGTGCTCCAACAGCACGCTCTCGATCTCGAAGGGCCCGATGCGGTAGCCGCTCGACTTGATCACGTCGTCGTTGCGGCCCACGTACCAGAAGTAGCCGTCCTCGTCGCACCAGGCCGTGTCGCCGGTGTGGTACCAGCCGTCGTGCACGGCCGCGGCCGTCTTCTCGGGGTCGCGGTAGTACTCGAGCATGATACCGGCGGCCTTCTCGCGCACGTCGATGCACACCTCGCCCGTCTCGCCCGTGTCGCAGCGGCTGCCGTCCTCGCGCTGGATCTCCACGTTGTACAGCGGCACCGGCTTGCCCATCGATCCGGGGCGCGGCACGGAGCCCGTGAGGTTCGCGATGGTGAGCGGCGTCTCGGTCTGCCCGAAGCCCTCGTAAATGGTGAGGCCCGTGTGCTCCTTCCAGAAGTCGAACAGGTCGGGGTTCAGGGCCTCGCCCGCCGTGGTGGAGTACGCCAGCGTATGCAGGTCGTAGGCGTCCACGTCCTCGGCCATCATCATGCGGTACATCGTGGGCGGGCAGCACAGCGTCGTGATGCCGTACTTGCCGATGAGCGAGAGTATCTCGGAGGGATGGAAGCGGTCGAAGTCGTAGGTGAACACGCACGCCTCCATGAGCCACTGGCCGTAGTACTTGCCCCACACGGCCTTGCCCCAGCCGGTGTCGGCGATGGTGAAGTGCAGACCGTCGGGCTGCACGTTGTGCCAGTGCTTGGCCGTGACCAGGTGCGCGATGGCGTACTCGGAGTCGTGCAGCACCATCTTGGGGTTGCCCGACGTGCCGGACGAGAAGTACATGAGCATGGGGTCGGCAGCCAGCGTCTCCACGCGGGCGAAGTCGGCGCTCGCGGCGCGCACGCCCGTGTTGAAGTCGAGCCAGCCCTCGCGCTCGGCGGGGACAGCGCACACGCCGTCCGGTCCGGAGAGCGCCGCGCCCAGCGGCAGGCCGTCGTCGGGGAACACCAGGTTGCCCTCCGCGTCCTCGGGCGTGAGGCCGCCGCCCGCGCCGTTCACCAGCATCTTCACCTCGAGCGTGGGGCACGCGCCCGCCACGTTGTCCACCACGTTCGCGATGTCGCCGAGCGACGTGGCGATGATCGCCTTGATGGACGCGCCGTTCAGGCGATACTCCAGGTCGTGCTCCTTGAGCATGAAGGTGGCGGGCACCATGACCGCGCCCAGCTTCGCGAGCGCCGTGGCCACGAACCAGAACTGGTAGTGGCGGCGCAGGATGACCATGACGTAGTCGCCACGGCGCACGCCCGCGTCCACCAGGAAGTTCGCGGTCTTGTCCGACCACTCCTTCATGTCGGCGAAGGTGAAGACGTGCTCCTCGCCCTCGGGGTTGCACCACACCATGGCGCGGCGGTCGGGGTCATTCACGGCGATGTCGTCGACCACGTCGTAGCCGAAGTTGAAGCCCTCGGGGCATTTGACGGCGAAATCGGTCAGGAGGCCTTCCTCGTCGTAGGTCTCTTCGACGAAGCGGAGGTTGATGTTTCTCATGAGCGTTCTCTTCCTTGCAAGCGATGCGGCGGGCGTGTCCGCCGCGAGACGGATGGGATCATCGGGTTCGAGGGCGCAGCCTGCTCGTCCAGCCCGCGCGAGAGGCGGGCCGATCGGGCGGCAGCGCCTAGATAATCTCCCCGTTCGGCTTCATGACGACGGCGAGGAACGTGCACGGCTCGCCGCCGGTGGCGATCATGCCGTGGCCGCGGCCGGAGTCGTACATGAGCAGGTCTCCCGCCTCGAGCTCCTCCACGTGGTCCTCGTAGGCGAAGCGCATCTTGCCGGAGATGATGAAGTCGAGCTCCTGGCCCTTGTGGTAGGACAGGTGGATGGGCTGCTCCTGCTCCTCCTCGAGGTAGGGCGCGATGACCAGGAACGGCTCGGCCAGCTTGTTCTTGAAGTGGGGCGCCTTGTGCAGGTACTCGAAGCCCGCGCGGCGCTTGATGGACAGTCCCTCGGCCGCCCGCGTGAGCGAGTAGCCCGTGAGGTGCGGGTCCTCGCCGGTGAGAAGCTCGATGACGTCCACGCCCAAACGCTGCGCGCACTTGAACAGGAACGTGAACGACAGGTCCTGCTCGCCCGACTCCTGGGCGGCGTACTCAGCCAGCGAGCGGCCCGTCGCGTCGGCCATCTCCTGCTGCGTGATGTCGAGGTCCTCGCGCAGGGCCCGAATGCGCCCAGCCACCTCTTTGATGTTCGGCTCCACAGTCGCTTGACCTCCTTCTCATGCATCGTCGGTGTGAAAAAGTCCGTCTATTGTATAGCAATCCGCTTCGATTCATCCGAAGATGAAATCATTTGGAAACAAAAAGCGCCCCGCCGGTTCCGGGCCGCTTCTGCCATCCTGAGCGCAGCGCTTCAGCCCTTGCGGACGAACCTCACGGCGAAGTGGGCGTCGGGGGCGTTGTCGGTCAGGCGGGTGGCCACGCACGAGCGGCCGTTCACGGGAGCCAGCTTGAAGTCCGCGCCCGCCTCGCTTTCCAGGAACGCCTTCACCACGCCGTTGTTCTCCTCGCGCGTCACCGTGCAGGTGGCGTAGGCGAGCGTGCCGCCCGGGGCCACGTGCGACGCGGCCTCGTTGAGCATGCCCAGCTGCACGCGCGCGAAACTCGCGATGCCGGCCGGCTCGAGCCGCCAGCGGATCTCCGGGTGGCGGCGGAGCGTCCCCAGGCCCGAGCACGGCGCGTCGACGAACACCAGGTCGAACGCGCGCTCGCCCACCGCGTCGCCCAGCTTGAGCGCGTCGCCCGTGAGCGCCTCGGACACCTGCGCGCCGTAGCGGTCGACGCGCTCCCTGAGCACCTTCATCTTGAAGGCGTGGTTGTCGAGCGCAACGTGCTCCTCGATCTGCGAGCCCCAGGCGCGCTGCGCGCAGCTCTGCAAGAGGATGGTCTTCGTGGCGCGGCCGGCGCCGATCTCGAGCAGGCTCGCCGGCTTGGCTTCGGGCAGCACCGACGCGGCGACCAGCTGCGACGCGGCGTCCGACACGAGGATCCTCCCCTGCGCGAACATCCGCTTCACCTCGGGAAGCAAGAGGGCGCGCGTGTCGAGCACCCGATAGCAGCCGGGGATCGGCGCGCCGTCGATCGAGATGGGGTCGAGCCCCTCGTCGATCTTCTCGAAGGCGGCCACCAGCGCCTCGTCTTTCACCTTGATGGCGTTGACGGCGATGAACAGCGGCGCCTGCTCGTTCGAGGCGCGCATGAAGTCGATGGCGGCCTCGGGGCCCAGATCGGCGATGAGCTTGCGCGCGAGCCACACCGGGAACGCGTGCAGCCGCGCGAGCGCCTCCAGGTCGCGCATCGGATCGCCGAACGGGAACGCCCCGCGCAGAAGCACGATCTTGCGCAGCACGGCGTTGGCCAGGCCCGCGGCGCTCATCGCAAACGAGCGCACGAGCTCCACGCCCTGGTCGACGGCCGCGTAGGGGGTCTTCCCCAGGAAGATGATCTCGTAGGTGCTCACGCGCAGCGCGTCGCGCACGTCGGGCTGCACGTCGGAGGGCTTGTCGAGTGCGCGATCGATGATCTCATCGAGGGTGCCGCACGCGCTCACCACGCCGAGCGCCAGCTTCGTGGCGAACGCGCGGTCCTCGGACGTGAGGTCGGAGCGGTCGATGCGCGTGCCGATGACCTCCTGCGCGAACGCGTCGCGCTCGCGCACGGCGCGCACCACGTCGAGCGCGGCCAGGCGCGCGGGGCTCGCCTTGGAGCGGGGCTTCTTCTTCGGCGGATTCTTGGGGCCGGCGTAGCCTTTGGGCTCGCGTCGCTCGGGTCTCTTCTCAGGCACGGGGCTCCTCCCAGGTCATGCCGCCTTCTTTGATGCCCTGGACGCCGGCGGCGAAGGCCTTCGCGTCCATGGCCTGCTTGCCGTCGGGCTTCACGAGCGCAAGCTCGAGGGCGCCGTCGGCCGCGCCCAAGAACAGGCGCTTTCCTGCGAAGCGCACCTCGCCGGGCGCGATGCCCCCCGCGAGCTCGCGTCCCGCAGCGTCGGCGGGAACGGCCGCGCGCAGAACCGTGACTCCGCGTCCCGCCACGACGGCGCGCGAGGGATGCGCGCTGCTCGACGCCTGCACCTTGCGCGCGAGCGCGGAGGCGGCGTGCTCAGGCGAGAGGTCCAGCTCGCCCTTCTCGATCTTGGAGGCGTAGGTGGCCAGCGACTCGTCCTGCTCGGTCCACTCCACCGCACCGCGCTCCACGTGCACGAGCGCCGTCAGCAGCGCGTGCGCGCCGAGATAGGCCAGCTCATCGACGAGCTCCTCGACTCCCTTGCCCTCGATCGCGGCCGTGCGGCACACGCAGTACGCGCCCGTGTCCAGGCCCTCCTCCATGCGCATGATGCACACGCCCGCCTCCGCATCGCCCGCAAGCACCGCGCGCTCGATGGGCGCCGCGCCGCGCCAGCGCGGCAGGAGCGAGGCGTGCACGTTCAGGCAGCCCAGGCGCGGGATGTCGAGCACGGCCTTGGGCAGGATGGCCCCGTAGGCGGCCACGCACACGACGTCGGGCTCGAGAGCCGCCAGATCGCGCTGGGCCTCCTCGTCGCGCAGCGTGCGCGGCGTGCGCACCTCGATGCCCAGGCGCTCGGCGACGCGCTTCACCGGCGAGGGCTCGAGGCGCTTGCCCCGGCCGCGCACGGCGTCGGGCCGCGTGTAGACGGCCGCCACCTCGTGGTGCTGTGCGAGCTCTTCTAAGATGGTAGCCGAGAACTCCGGCGTGCCCATGAACACGACGCGCATGATCAGCGCACCCGCGGCTCGAGCGAGGTCTCGCCCGGCTTCGCGCCGGCGGCCTGGGCCGCCTCGTAGTCGCGCAGCGCCTGGATGCGGGCCACCGGGTCGCAGCGCTCGAACATCGTGACGCCGTCCAGGTGGTCCAGCTCGTGCTGCAAACAGCGGCCGAGCAGCCCGTCGCCCTCGATCTCCCACTGCTCGCCGTCCAGGTCGAAGTAGCGCACGCGCGCCCACGGCGGCCGCGCGATGGGCACCGAGATGCCGGGCAGCGACAGGCACCCCTCCCCCTCCACGACCGGCTCGCCCTGGGTCTCGACGAGCACGGGGTTCACCAGGATGATGGGATCCTGCTCGCCATCCTCCTGGTCGCAGTCGATCACCACGAGGCGCTTCGTCACGCCCAGCTGCGGCGCGGCCAGGCCGCAGCCGTCGTTTTTGTACATGGCCTTCGCCATCTGCTTCGCCAGCTTGCGCAGGCTCTTGTCGTCCAGGTCGCACGGCTCGCACGCCGTGTTCAGGACGGGGTTCGGGGATTGCACGATGGAGATCACGCTCAACACGTCCTTCTTATGTCTCAGGAAACGCGCCGCCTCTGCGCGGCGCGGGATCGGTCTTTGCGCCCATTGTCCGCAATCGCGCGCCCCTTGTCCAGCACTCTGCGGGAAAGCTCCACAAAACGCGAGGTGGGAAGCGCAAAACGCCTCCCACCTCGTCATCTATGCGCCTACGCGGGCGCCGCTACTTCGCGCTCGTCGGCTTCTCGTCCACCACGATCTCCTTCAAGCTGGCGGCGAGGCCGGCCATGCCCTGGATCTCGGAGGGGATGATGAGCTTCGTCGCGCGGCCGTTCGCCACGCTCTTCAGGGCCTCGTAGGCCTGCAGGGTGAGCACGGCCGAGTCGGCGCCGGCCTCGCGCACCATGCGGATGCCCTGCGCGGTGGCCTCCTGCACGTTGCGGATGGCCTCCGCCTCGCCCTCGGCCTCGCGGATCTGCTTCTCCTTCTCGGCCTCGGCGGCCAGGATCACGGCCTGCTTCTCGGCCTCGGCGGCGAGGATCTGCGCCTGCTTGTTGCCCTCGGCAACCGTGATGGCCGACTGCTTCTCGCCCTCGGCCAGAAGGATGGCCTCGCGCTTCTCGCGCTCGGCCTTCATCTGCTTCTCCATGGCCTGCTGGATGGCGGCCGGCGGCGTGATGTTCTTGACCTCCACGCGGTTCACCTTGATGCCCCACGCGTCGGTGGCCTCGTCCAGGATGGCGCGCATCTTGGCGTTGATGGTGTCGCGCGACACGAGCGTGGTGTCCAGCTCCAAATCGCCGATGATGTTGCGCAGCGTGGTGGCGGCCAGGTTCTCGATGGCCATGATGGGGTTCTCCACGCCGTAGGTGTAGAGCTTCGGGTCCATGATCTTGAAGAACACGACTGAGTCGATGGACATGGTCACGTTGTCCTTCGTGATGACGGGCTGGGGCGGGAAGTCGGCCACCTGCTCCTTGAGCGTCACGAAGGGGCGCACGCGGTCGATGAACGGCACCTTCACGTGCAGGCCGTTGCCCCAGGTGGTGAGGTAGGAGCCCAGGCGCTCGACGACGGCGGCCTCGGCCTGCGGGACTATCTTGATGCACGTGACGCTGAACAGCACCACGAGCACCACGAGCACGATGAGGAAGATCATGACGGTTTCCTTTCGACGATGAGCTTGACGCTCTCCTGCCCCACGACCACGACGTTCTCGCCGGCGGGGATGGGCATCCCGTCAGCCGAGCGCGCGGCCCAGGTCATATGGTCGGGCGTCTCGACGCGGCCGACCAGGCGGTCGTTGTCGATGGCCTCGGCCACCACGGCGATCTGGCCGACGGGGGTGGGCTCCTCCTGCTTTCCGCGATCGCGGTACTTCACGAACACGGGGCGCAGCACCGCCAGGCACAGCACCGACACGACGAGGAACACAACCACCTGGACGAACAGGTCGAACCCGAGCAGGTTCGCGACGAACGCGACGAGCGCGCCCACGACGAACCACATGGTGATGAGGCCGAGCGAGGCGATCTCGACGACGGCCATCACGGCGGCCACGGCCAGCCAGATGAAGGGGCTCAACGGCATCTCCTTTCTTTTCGGTAGAGTATACCATCCCCCAACGCTACGGCGCCGCGCGGGCGGCGCTTCGCCCCCGAACGCACGAATGTTCCAAAACAGGCGCTGGCTATCAGCGTTAGAACCTCACCCCACGGGCTTGTGGGCGGCGCGGCGGCGGACGAGGTCCTTCTGCATGTCGCCCACGGTCTGGAACAGCAGCTCGTACTCGTCGGCGGGCAGGCGCGCGGGGTCGGAAAGCTGCGATCTGAGCGCGGCCACCGCGTCCTCCGCGTCGCCGATAGCGAGCTCCTCCACGAGGAAGGCCGCCAGGGCCTCGTCGCTCGCGGCGCTCTGAGGGGGGCCGGCCGTCAGCATGCCCGCCGCAGCCGGAAGCGCGCGCGCCGCGTCGCCCACGATGCGCGCGGTGGAGGCGGCGGGGTCGTCCGCCAGCGTGTCGAGCATGCTCTGCGCCACGGCAATGTGCACGGGATCGTGCCACTGCGTCAGCGCGAGCGCGTCGGCGTGGAGCAGCGCGAGGTCGGGCCGGCTCGCCGCCAGGGCCAGCAGCTGGCGCTCGAAGCGGCGGCGGCTGCGCTCGGCGGGGGCGAGCCGCGCGCGCTCGGGGGCCGGCGCGGGCGCGGGCTGCGAAAGCGCGTCCTGCGTCCGGTCCGTCTCCCCGGACTCCTCAACGGCCTGCCGCGGCGGCTTCAAGCGCGAGAGCTCTTCGAGCACGGCCTCCTCCCGCGCACGGCAGCGGCTGGCTATCTGCACGGCGTAGTCCTTCGCCAGCATCGAGTCCTTGATGGGCGCGAGCACCGAGAGCGCGTCGGCGAGCGCGGCTGAGCGCCCCTCGGCGCGGCTCAGGTCGTGCTTGGCCAATCGTCGCTCGATGCCGTAGGTGAGCAGAGGCTGCGCGGCGTCGACCAGCCCCTTGAGCGCGTCGGCCCCCCGCGCGGCCACGAACTCGGCCGGGTCGAGGTTGTCGGGCAGCGTGACGGCCGCCAACTCGATGCGGCTCTTGCCCGCCTCGGGCGTCATGGAGTCGTCGATGAACGCGAGCGCGCGGTCGGCGGCGCGCTGGCCGGCCTCGTCGCCGTCGAACAGGTACACGATGCGGCGGCGCGCGTGGCGCGAGAGCAGGCGGATGTGGCGCAGGGTGAGCGCAGTGCCGAGCGTCGCCACGACATTGCGCAGCCCCGCCTCGTGCAGCGCGATGACATCGGTGTAACCCTCCACCACCACGGCCACGCCGGTGGAGGCCATGGCCGCCTTCGCCTTGTCCAGGCCGTAGAGCACCTGCGACTTGTGGAACAGCGGCGTCTCCTGGGAGTTGAGGTACTTCGGCTCGCCCTTGCCGATGACGCGCCCGCCGAAGGCGATGCACTCCCCCTGCGCGTCGTTGATGGGGAACATCACGCGGTTGAAGAAGCGGTCGCGCAGACGGCCGCCGTCGCCCGAAAGCGCGACGTTCGCCTGCACCATCTCGTCGCCCTTGAAGCCCTTGGCCGTGAGGTGGCGCACGAGCTGGCCGCGCCCCGGGGCGAAGCCGAGCCGCCAGCTCTTAGGCACCTCGCCGCCGAACCCGCGCCCGGCCAGGTAGCTGCGCGCGACCGACGCGTCCGAACCCGGATTGCGCATGAGCTGCGCGTGGTAGAACGCGGCCGTCTCCTCGCACACGGCCTTGAGGCGCGCCTTGCGTCCGGCCCCCACGCCCGGTCGCCCGCCGCTCTCGGCTATCTCGATGTGGGCCCGCTCGGCCAGGCGGCGGACGGCCTCGGGAAACGACAGGTCCTCTGTCTCCATGATGAAGCGGAACACGTCGCCGCCCTTGCCGCAGCCGAAGCAGTGCCACGTCTGCCGGGACGGGTCGATCTTGAACGAGGGCGTCTTCTCATTGTGCAAGGGGCAGCAGCACCAGAACTCATGCCCGCGCTGCTTCAGGGGCACACGCTCGCCGATGACGGCGGCCACGTCGCTCGCCTCGCGAACCTTCTGGATGTCCTCTTCGCTGATGCCCGCCATGGATGCGCCCTACCTCCGCCGGTTCTGCTTGGACAGGACGAGGTTCACCAGGAACACGAGGGCGAACCCGATGGCCGGCACGAACTCGCCGAGCTCGGGGCCGGCCTCACCCGCGTCCATGTACACGAACACGAGGCTCGCGGCCATCATCACGAAGCTGATTACCGCGATGACCGCGTAGACCCACTCCCGGTTCCTCATGCGCGCCCTCTCCCGTCGTCGTTTTCCGCACCAGTATACCGCAAGCCCGCCCGCCTTCGGCCGCGCGGGGGCGGATCGCGTGCCGGCACGCCTACCGGACGTTGACAGGTGCGCTGCAAGCGGGCCCGCCGGGCGCGGGCGTTGCTATGCTGGCCTTCGCCGCGCCCCCGCTAGCGGCGCATCGATTCCCTTGACGGACACGGAGGTTCCCCATGAACGAAGACATCGCGGTGCTCACGGATTTCGACCCGGTCCTCTACGAGCAGGCCGCACCTCCCCTCGTGTCCATCTTCCTGCCCACCTCGGGCGCCGACGGCCTCGAGCGCGACCGCGAGCGGTTCCGCGACCTCGTGTCGGAGGCGCGGGCCGAGCTGGCGCAGCAGCGCGAGCGCCGCGAGTACGCGAACCTCGTCGCGAACCTCGACGTCGTGGCCGAGCGCTTCGAGGACTACGCGCACTCCGCGGCGCAGGGCGGCCTGGCGGTGCTCGCCAGCGACGAGCGCGTGAACGTGCTGCCGCTCGGCTTTCCCGTGGAGGAGCGCGTCGTCGTGGGCGAGCGCTTCTCCTTGAAGCCGATCATGCGCACGTTCCTGTTCGGCGCGCACTACTACCTACTGGGACTCTCGGCCGACCGCTTCGCCCTCATCCACGGCGATTTCGGCTCGCTCGAGCGCGTCGAGCTGCCCGCCGACGTGCCGGGCGAGTTCAGCGAGGAGTTCCCCGAGGTGTACGACGGCCACGAGGGCGCGCTCGACTACTCCTCGCTCGAGAACCACATGCCGCCCTACCACGGCTACAAGTCACGCAACGACGTGAAGAAGGAAGAGGCCGAGAAGTTCTTCCGCTCGGTGAACAGGGCCGTGACCGAGCACCTGGAGCACGCCGCCCCGCTGCCGGTGATCCTCGTGAGCCTGCCTGAGCACCAGGCGATGTTCCGAAGCTTCTCCACGGTGCCGAACCTGCTCGACGAGGGCATCGAGAAGAACGTCGACGGCGTGGACTTCCCCGAGCTGCTGCAGGACGCCACCGCCGTCATCGAGCGCGCCCGCGAGAAGCGCGACCGGGCGGTGGCCGAGGAGTTCGGCGACGCGCGGGCGGCGGGCAAGGCGACCGACGACCTCGACGCCATCGCGTTCGCGCTCCTCGAGCGCAAGGTGCGCGCGCTGCTCGTGGAGGAGGAAGCCGCGATCCCCGGCGTCTACGACGAGCAGACCGGCACCCTGACCCGCCCTGCCGACGGCGACCTCGCGGACGAGTTCGCCCAGGCGACCCTGCGCCAAGGCGGCGAAGTCTACCTCGTGGACCCCGCCCTCATGCCCACCGACGCCGGCGTCGCCGCGTTGTACAGGTACTAGCCCGAATCGAAAATCTGCTGGCGAGGCCTCTTGGACAAAATCGGCCTTCGGGACTGATTTTTCCGCGTCATAGCCAACGGAAAACGAAGAAACCCCTGATGGCAATAAGTCGAACCGGGGATTCCCGACAAGAAATCAGTCCCGAAGGTCTATCTTGTCCATGATGCTCTTACTTATATATTGAGGCCAGAACGTCGCTTCCCCGGCACCATGCGTTACAATGTCCTCGGAACACACGGGAAAGAGGACGCACATGGAACAGCAGGCCATCCCCTACCTCACGCTCGACCCCGAGATCGAGGCCGCCATCCGCGCCGACCGCGCGGCGGGGCGCAAGCACCCGCTCGCCTTCGACGACGCGGACGTCGCACGGCGCGAGGCCAACCCCCACGACGAGGCCACGCTCGCCCGCCCCGCGTTCGCGCGCGACATCGAGAAGATCCTGAACGTGCCAGCCTACAACCGCTACGCCGACAAGACGCAGGTGTTCTCGTTCGTGGAGAACGACGACATCAGCCGGCGCGGCCTTCACGTGCAGCTGGTGAGCCGCGTCGCGCGCGGCATCGGCAGCCTGCTCGGCCTGAACACGGAGCTCATCGAGGCCATCGCGCTCGGCCACGACGTGGGCCACACGCCGTTCGGCCACGCCGGCGAGCGCTTCCTCAGCCAGTGCTATCGCGAGCGCACGGGCCGCTCGTTCAACCACAACGTGCACTCGGTGCGCGTGCTCGACAAGCTCTACCGCCGCAATGTGAGCCTCCAGACGCTCGACGGCGTGCTCTGCCACAACGGCGAGTTCGCCCAGCAGGTGCTGAGCGTCGGCGACACGCGCGACTTCGCGACGCTCGACGCGCTCGTGGAGGAATGCTACGTGGACGAGCAGGCCATCAAGCGCCTACGCCCCTCCACGCTCGAGGGCTGCGTGGTGCGCGTCGCCGACATGATCGCCTACGTGGGCAAGGACCGCGCGGATGCCGTCGACATGGGCGTGATCGGCTCGCTCGACGCGTTCGACAGCGAGGTGATCGGCCGCGACAACGCGCGCATCATCAACAACCTGACGGTGGACATCGTCAACGCCAGCTACGGCACCGACCGCATCGCCATGAGCGGAGCCGTGTTCGCCGACCTCAAGCGCGCCAAGCGCCAGAACTACGAGCTTATCTACGAGCAGGAGGGCGTGGTGGCCGGTGCCGGCAACATCGTCGAGGAGATGTTCGAGGAGCTCTACGCCCGCCTGCTCGACGACCTTCTGGCCGGGAACGAGTCGTCGCCGGTGTTCAGGCACCACGTGGCGTCGCTCTGCGCGAAGTCGCGCACGGTGACGGCCGAGGACTACCTGGCCACCGAGCCGAACCAGATCGTCGTGGACTACCTGGCCTCCATGACCGACAGCTACTTCATGGCGCTCTACGCGCACCTGTTCCCCGAAAGCGGCCGGCGCATCATCGCGCAGGGCTACTGCGCCGACTTGGCCTGAGCTTCCGGACGCGCCTCGCCCCGACGCTCCTCCAGCAGGTCGATGAGCTCCTGCTTGTCATGCACGTCGAGCTTGCGGTAGAGGTGCGCGAGGTGCGTGTTCACCGTGCCCGCCGTGAGGCCGAGCTGCTTCTGTATACGCGGCGTCGAGCGGCCCTTTGCCACGAGCACCATGATCTCGGCCTCGCGGGCCGTGAGCTCGTGCTCGCGCGCCACCTGCTCGCAGCGCGCGCGGAACGGCCGGCGGTCGTCGCCGGACGGGCCGCCGAGCAGACGCATCATCGACCGCTCGTTGAACAGGAACAGGTAGGCGAAGAACAGCAGGCACACGCACACGAGCTCCACGATGCTCAGCACGCGCGGCTCGAGCTCCCAAAACGAGCTGAGCAGCGCGGCGCCGAACGTGCCGGCGAGCGAGCCTGCGACGTAGGCGCTCCAGCCGATGCCGAACGCGAACAGGGTCGAGAGCCGGTAGAGCCCGATGATGCGCGTGAGCACGATCCACGTGAGCATCGTCACCGTGCTGTAGGAGACGAGCGCGAGGATGTCGGCCGGCACCGTGCCCAAGTCGAGGATGGGCAGCAGAAGGAAGATGAACCCGAGCGCGAACACCGTGGCCTGGTAGGCCGCGCCGAAGTCCAGCTCGCGCGCGGAGAACAAGGGGCCGCAGATGAGCGCCACGGACGCCATGGAGGCCACGAGGAACAGCCACGGATAGCTGCCCTCGTTGATGATGGGCGAGGCGTTGAGGAAGAGCGCCCGCATGAACGATTCGGACAGCGCGAGCGCCCCGATGGAGAGCACCGCGCGGATGGAGAACGCGCCGCGGCGCAACGTGGAGGGCTCGGGCGGCGCCATCTCCCGCCACGCGCCGATGCGCGCGAACAGCACCGCGCCGGCGACGAGGGGCATGAGCACCGTGAGCACGACGGCAAGCTCGCGCGGCAGCGCCACGACCAGCGCGAACGCCACGGCCGCCAGCAGGAACGAGCACACGGCCTTCACCACCGACTGGGCGGCGTCGAGCTTGCGGAACTCGTCGGCCCAGGCCAGGTAGAGCACGCCGAGGCCGGCGCCGGCGCAGGTGGCCGCGATGGAGCACCACGGCTGCCGGAACACGTCGTGGTCCACCACCACGAGCACGACGGTCATGGCCGCCATGATGCCGGGCACCGACCAGCGTACGGCCCGCGCAGACATAACGCGCGCGAACAGGCGGGGCAGCAGGGCGGCCGCCACGAGCACGGCGAGCATCCCCAGGCTCGAGAACCCCACCACGCTGTTGAAGTGGCTCACGTCGTTGCGCGTTGAGAAATGCACCACGGTGCTGAAGAACGTGACGGACGACCATGCCAGGCTCAAGGCGAGCCCGAGCACGCGCACGTCGAACACATCGGCGAGGGTCACGGCCCTCAAATGCCCGCGCATGCAGGCGAAGCGATTAGCGGCTGACGCCATGGCGTTCCCTCTCCCCCGGCGCCGCATGTTCGCGGCGCTCCTCCCGGCACGTATTGTAGCGCAAAACGCTCATCATATGAATCATATGTCGCGCCTGATGGACCGCTTTGCGCGAAAAACGTTGAAACCTACGATTCAAAACACGGCGCGCTCGTCGTACAGTCGGGCCATCGCAGACGCGATCCCCTTGAGCGGGCCGCTCAGGCCGCACGAGGAGAGCACGAGAGGGGGATCGGCCAGGGGAAGGCCGGGCGTGCGCGCAAGGGGCACATCGTTTCCACAGGAGGGAATTATGGCAGAACTGACGAGGAGAACGTTCTTCAAGGGCGCCGCCGCGCTCGGCGCTGCAGCCGTGCTGGGCGGCTGCGCGAACGAGGGCCTCAAAGAGACCGAGGGGACCGGCGCGCCGTCCAACGAGCCCGCCGCCGAGCCCGTCGTCGAGGTCAAGCACGCCTGGTGCAAGATGTGCGGCCCCGCCCGCACGCACTGCTCCACGCTGTGCACCATTAAGGACGGCCGCTGGGTGAACGTCGAGGGCAACCCCGAGGCCGGCAACAACTTCGGCCGCGGCTCGCGCACCCTGTGCGCCAAGGGCAACGCGGCCATGCACACGCTGTACTCGCCCACGCGCCTGCTCTATCCCATGAAGCGCACAGGCGAGAAGGGCGAGGGCAAGTTCGAGAAGATCACCTGGGACGAGGCCATGGACACCATCGCGGCCAAGCTCAAGGAGCAGAAGGAGCAGTACGGGCCTGAGTCCTACGGCGTGCTCAGCCCGCAGTTCTACGCGGTGCTCGGCTCGCTCGGCCGCCGCTTCCTCAACGTGCACGGCTCCCCGAACTACCTGCACTCGGCCATCTGCAACTCGCAGCGCATGTTCTCGCGCCTCGTGACCATCGGCGGCCCCGCGCACGCCAAGGCCACCGACACGGCGCCCGGCCAGCTGAACAAGACGAAGCTTCTGGTGGTGTGGGGCTACAACTCCGAGAACTCCGCCGTCAACCAGGGCAACCCCTGCAAGCGCATGGACGCCAAGGAAGCCGGCATGCAGATCGTCGACATCCGCCCGATGCAGGAGGGCCTCGGCTCGCACGCCGACATCTGGATGCCCGTGCGCCCCGGCACCGACACGGCGCTGGCCATGGCGTTCTTGAACGTCATCATCGGCGAGGACCTCTACGACCACGACTTCGTCGAGAACTGGACGAACGGCTTCGACGAGCTCGCCGAGCACATCAAGCAGTACACCCCCGCCTGGGCCGCCGAGATCACCGGCCTGCCCGAGGCGCAGATCACCGAGGTCGCGCGCCTCATGGGCACCGTGAAGCCCATGGGCATCAACATCGGCAACGGCATCGGCGACCAGGCCAACGACGGCCACTGGACCGTGGCGTGCGCCTGCATCATCGAGGCCATCACCGGCAACCTCGGCATCGCCGGCGGCGGCGGGGCGGGCATGGTCATGCCGGAGCCCCTCATCAAGACCAAGGGCGTCGACCTTCTTTCCGACCGCCTGCCCGCAAGCGAGGAAGACGAGGCCAACGGCTGGATGCCCGGCGTCGCCAAGCTGGTCGCGCCCGAGACCCCGCGCTGGTTCCAGACCATGATGACGCAGGAGTCCGGCCCCACGAGCGCCTACAACAAGGGTCTGCAGTCCATCCTCACCGAGGACCCCTACCCGCTGCGCTTCGTGTTCGGCCAGTCGTCCAACCCCATGTCGGCCACGCGCCAGCCCAAGACCATCGCCGAGGCGCTCAAGAAGCTCGACTACTACGTGGTGATGGACACCGCGTGGAACTCCTCGTGCGACTACGCCGACATCGTGCTGCCCGCGTGCACGCAGTACGAGGCGGCCGACCAGTTCGCCACGAAGAACAGCCCCGCCGGCACGTTCATCGGCATCAACCAGGTGCTCGCGGAACCCATGGGCGAGTCCCGCTCCGACTGGGAATACTACCTCGACCTGGCCGTTCGCATGGGCTACGGCGCCGACTTCTGGGACGGCGACGTGGACAAGATGCTCTCCGAGCAGCTGGACGGCTCCGGCATCACGCTCGAGGAGCTCCGCGAGAAGGGCTACATCTTCAAGGAGCGCACCGACGACGCCAAGCCGACCGAGCCCGAGTACCAGACCTACGAGAAGATGTTCTCGTCGCTGCCCGGCGGCAAGGTGCAGTGCGTGAACGACTGGATCGGCGACAAGCCCAACGCCACCGACACCGGCACCATCTCGCGTCTGCCCGTCTACACGGGCGCGCCCGAGAGCATCGCGGGCACGCCGGATATCGCCGCGGAGTATCCGCTGGTCATCTCCGACGTCCATGCGTACCGCCTGTGCAACCACAGCTACTATCACGACGTGCCCTACCTGCGCGAGCTGCAGCCCGAGCCGTGGGTGAAGATCAACCCGGCCACGGCCAAGAAGTACGGCATCGAGGACGGCGGCTGGATGAACATCGAGTCGCCCCACGGCTCCATCAAGATGGTGGCGCGCTACTTCGAGGCCATCGCGCCCGACGTGCTCATGACGAAGCGCGGCTGGTGGGAGCCCTGCGAGGAGCTGGGCCTTCCGGGCTACGGCACGCTCGACGGCGGCAGCGAGGTCAACGTGCTCTACGACGACACCATGACCAACTACGACGGCTTCACCTCGGCCATGGCCAAGCAGACGCTCGTCAAGATTTCGAAGAGTGAGGGGTAACGACGATGGCTGAGCAGTACGGATTCTACGTCGATACGAGCCGCTGCATCAAATGCTGGGCCTGCCAGGTGGCCTGCAAGCAGTGGCACGAGATAGAGGCGGGCACCGTGTCCCGCCGCAACGTCCAGGAGACGGAAGAGGGAACGTTCCCCGACGTCAAGCGCCATTTCGAGTCGCTGTCGTGCATGCACTGCGAGAATCCCGCGTGCGTTGAGAAGTGCCCGCAGGGCGCCATCAGCAAGCGCGAGGAGGACGGCGCCGTGGTGGTGGATTTGGAGAAGTGCATCGGGTGCAAGACGTGCTCGGCGGCCTGCCCCTTCGACGTGCCGCAGTACGTCAAGCAGGAGGGCGGCGGCTTCAAGATGGACAAGTGCGACACGTGCCTGTCCGTCGGCCGCGGCGAGGACCTCGAGATGCCGCATTGCGTGCTCACCTGCCCGATGAAGGCGCTGCAGTTCGGCCCGCTCTCCGAGATGGAGAAGGCCGCGACCGCGAAGGGCGGCGCGCGCATGGAGGGCGCCACGAACCCGAGCGTGTACGTCTCGTAAGCTGAACGACCCGGGCATACCCTGCCCCAGCCGGGCACCGCCGACCTCCCTCCCCTTCGCGGCGCCCGGCTTTCCATCCATCCGACGATAAGGAGCATCAATGGACACGAGCGAGAAGATCGAGCTCATGGAGGATCGCGCGCTCGCCTACCGCTTCCTCTCCCGCGCGTTCGCCGCCGCCCCCGATACGGCGTTCCTCGCGTCCATGAGGGCGGCGGCCAGCGACGACGAGTCCCACCCCCTGGCCGCGTTCTTCGCCGAGCTGGCGCAGGGCGATGACGAGCGGCTGCGCATCGACGCGGAGGCCGACTACAACCGGCTGTTCCTGGGGATGAGCGCGCATCCGGTGGCTCCCTACGAGTCGGTGTACACGAGCCCCGTGCACCTGCTCATGCAGGAGGCGCGCGACGAGGTGACGGCGCTCTACCGCGAGGCGGGCCTCGAGGCGCCGGCGGGCTTCGATCTGCCTGAGGACCACGTGGCGCTCGAGTTCGACTTCATGGCGAAGCTGGCCGAGCGGACGGCGGCGGCGCTTGCGGCCGGAGAGGCCGACGAAGCGGAGCGGCTCGTGGAGACGCAGGCCGCGTTCGGGCGCGACCACCTGGCCGCCTGGGTGCCGGCCCTCTGCGACGACGTGGAGAAGCGCGCGAGCGTGCCGCTTTACCGCGGCCTCGCCGCCATGGCCCGCGACCAGGTGCTGGCCGACCGCGACATCATGGACGAGCTGGAGAACTAGCCCTTTGTCATCCTGAGTGGAGCGCGAAGCCAACCCTTTGTCATCCTGAGCGGAGTCCGTAGGCCGGAGTCGAAGGATCCCGTGTGGCGCCAGCTGGAAGCGTTCCGGCTGGCGCCACACGGGATCCTTCGACTCCGCTCACTTCGTTCGCTTCGCTCAGGATGACAACCGGTGCGCTAAACTAGATGCCTTCCCCAACGATTGGAGGCATCCATGAAGCTCGTCATCGCATCGGACATCCACGGCTCGGCGGCGGCCGTGCGCGCGCTCGCGGCGCGCATCGAGGCGGAGTCGCCCGACCGCATCGTCCTCCTGGGCGATGTGCTCTACCACGGCCCGCGCAACGACCTGCCGGAAGGCTACGCGCCCCGCGAGGTCGCCGCCGTGCTCAACGGCATGGCCGGGCGCATCGTGGCCGTGCGCGGCAACTGCGACGCGGAAGTCGACCAGATGCTGCTCGACTTCCCCTGCATGGCCGACTACGCCTTGGTGGAGGCCGACGGGCACGAGCTCTTCCTCACGCACGGGCACCTCGACCTCGCGCCGAGCCTCGCACCCGGAAGCGCCCTGCTCACCGGCCACACCCACGTGAAGACCCTCGACGAGCGCGACGGCGTGCTGCACGTCAACCCCGGCAGCACATCCATCCCGAAGGACGGCACGGCCAGCTACGCCGTCTACGACCGCAGCGCCTTCGCCCTCAAAACCCTCGACGGCGCCGTCCTGCGCGAAGGCGGCTGGAGCTAAGCTCGCGTCGAGGAATCCGCGCACAGCGCACTCGGAGGAGCCGTCTTCAGCTTTCCGGCCCTTCCGGTGCACGGTTTTCGCCGTTCTGAAGGGTTTTCGGATGTCTGAAGGCTCCCCGCGCGCTCGGACAGTGCAACCTCGACGCGTTTTCCCTGGTCGCAGAGCGCTAGCTTCCGCCGTGTCGCCCGGTCGAGCTTCACAGCGGCCAAAACCGTGCATTCGAGGGGCCGAAAAGCCGAACGACCCGTTCGCCCCTCGGCGCATGCGAACGCGCCCGGCTGATCCCCCCAGGTCACGAAAAACCCGCGCCCGCCATGCTCCAAAGAGCAAGCCGAGCCCTTACGAGCGTTCGGCCTTGTCGGGCACGAGGAAGATGAACACGAGCGAGCTCGCCAGCAGCAAAAACGGGTAGAACAAAAACGGGATGATCTGGAACGCCGACACCGCATGTCCCAGCTCGGTGGCCGCCGAAATGGCCACGAGCATCTGCGCGCCGTAGGGGATGACGCCCTGGAACACGCACGAGAACGTGTCGAGGATGGACGCCGTCTTGCGCCGCGTGATGCCGTAGGTCTCGGCCATGTCGGCCGCGATGGGGTTGGCGATGACGATGGCTACCGTGTTGTTGGCCGTGGCGATGTCCATGGCGCCCACCAGCAGGCCCATGCCCAGCTGTCCGCCCTTCTTGCTCTTGAACAGGCTCTGGATGCCGTTCAAAAGCGCCGTGAACCCGCCGTACTCGCGGATGAGCGCGCAGATGGCGCTCACGAGCACCGCCACCATCGTGGTCTCGAACATGCCGGCCGCGCCCGAGCCCATGCTGGCCAGAAGGTCGGTGGCCGCGGTGGCGCCGGTGGCCACCATGATGATGGAGCCCGACAGGATGCCCAGCAGAAGCACGACGAACACGTTCACGCCCACGATGCCGCCCACCAGCACGATGAGGTACGGGATGAGCTGGATCAGGTCGTAGTCGTGGCTCACCGTGCCCGTGATGTCGGAACCGAGCGACAGCGCCAGGATGATGACGAGCGCCGCCACGGCGGCCGGCACCGCTATCTTGAAGTTCTCGCGGAACTTGTCCTTCATCTGGCAGCCCTGGCCCTGGCAGGCCGCGATGGTGGTGTCGGAGATGAACGACAGGTTGTCGCCGAACATCGCGCCGCCCATGACCGAGGCGATGCACAGGGGCAGATCGAACCCCGAGGCCGACGACACCGCCACGGCGATGGGCGTGATGAGCGTGATGGTGCCCACCGACGTGCCCATGGCCAGCGACACGAAGCAGCTCACCACGAACAGCACCACCACGGCCAGCTGCGCAGGGATGATGGACAACATGAGGTAGGCCACGCTCTCGGCGCTGTCGCGGCCGACGGTGCCCACGAAGATGCCGGCCACCATGAAGATGAGCACCATGGTGACGATGGTCTTGTCCCCGATGCCGCGCCCCATGATGACCAGCTTGTCATCGAACGGCAGCTTGCGGTTTTGCACGCACGCCACCAGAAGCGCCACCAGGAAGATCACCACGATGGGGATGTTGTAGAACCCCATCGGGATGCCCATCCCGTACTCGAACAGCACGCCCAGCCCCAGATAAAGCACGAGGAACACCCCGATGGGCGCAAGCGCCTTCACATTGCCCTTCTCCACGTCGACCCCTTCTCCGCTAACGTCGGTTCAATCCATGCAGCACGCCCAGGCCGCGCAGCGTGAGGTGCTCGTCCACATCCGTCACGCGCTCCGAGAGCGCCGCCATCGCGCGGGCGTCCTCGCCCGTGGCTATCACGGGCGTCTCGCAGCCCAGCTCGCGCCATACCGCGTCCACCAGCCCGTCGATACGCGCGACCTCGCCCATGACGATGCCCGAGCGCATGGCCTCGCGCGTGTTCTTGCCGATGACCGAGGCGGGCGCGCGCAGGTCGACGACCGCGAGCTGGGCCGCCGCATCCGCCACGGCTCGCGCGGCCAGCCTGAGGCCCGGCGCGATGATGCCGCCCACGAACACGCCGTCGGCGTCCACCACCTCGAAGTTCGTGGTGGTGCCCAGGTCCACCACGAGGAAGGGCGGCTCGTACGTCTCGCGCGCCGCCGCCAGGTCGGCCACGCGGTCGGCCCCCAGCTCGCCGGGATCGTTGTAGCGCATCTTCACGCCCGTCTTCAGGCCCGGGCCCACCACGAGCGGGCGGCGCCCCGCGCACGCGCGCACGGCCTCCACCCACGCGTCGGTGAGGCTCGGCACCACCGAGGCCACGATGCCGTCGGCCACCTCCACGGGCTCTTCGAGCGTGGACAGGAACGACGCCACGCGCGAGCGCGCCTCGTCGGCCGTCATGCGCTCGAACGTGGTGGCCGTCCATGTGGCGGCCAGCTCGCCGGCCTCGAAGAGCCCCAGATTCGTGACCGAGTTGCCCACGTCGACGGCCAGCACCGCCCCTTCGCCCTCCTGCGAGCGCGCGCGTTCCTCGCCCCTCAATTCGTCCGCCTTTCCCTGCGTTTTCCCACAATCACGCGAATTTAACGATGTTTCCGCGTACAGCATCCGATTATACTGTACTCGTCCGTCAGGTAACCCGACTTCCCGAAGAGAGGGGAAGCGGATATACGCGAAGGAGCAGACATGGACTCTGTCAAAGGGCAGCTGACGCTGCGCGGCATCCTCATAGGCTGCGTCGGCTGCGCCATCATCACCGCCGCATCGGTGTACACGGCCCTCAAGATGGGGGCGCTTCCCTGGCCCATCGTGTTCGCGGCCATCATCTCGCTGTTCTTCCTGAAGGCGCTCGGGCGCGGCAAGGCCAGCCTCAACGAGGCCAACGTCACGCACACCGTGATGAGCGCCGGCGCCATGGTGGCGGGCGGCCTGGCTTTCACCATCCCCGGCATCTGGATGCTCGGCTTCGCCGACGAGGTGGGCGTCTACGAGATGCTGCTCGTGGCGCTCTCGGGCGTCGTGCTCGGCCTCGTGTGCACCGCGCTTCTTCGCCGCCACTTCATCGAGGACGCCGAGCTCGAGTACCCCATCGGCGAGGCGGCCGCCCAGACGCTCATCGCGGGCGACGCCGGCGGCAAGGTGGGCGTGAAGTTGTTCGGGTCGATGGGCTTCGCGGGCGCGTTCACGGCGCTGCGTGACTTCTTCGGCGTGATCCCGGCCATGCTCTTCGGCAACGTCGGCATCCCCGGCGTGGCATTCGGGGTGTACCTCTCCCCCATGCTGCTGGCCGTCGGGTTCCTGGTGGGAACAGGTGCGGTGGCCGTGTGGTTCGCCGGCGCGGTGCTCGCGAACTTCGGCATCATCGTGGGCGGCACGTCCGCGGGCCTGTGGGACGTGGCCGGCGCGCAGGGCATCGTGTCGAGCCTGGGGATGGGCGTCATGATGGGTGCCGGCGTGGGCGTGATCGCGAAGAACATCCTGCCGAAGGCCGTCCGCATGCTGCGCGACACGCGCGGGTCGATCGCGCTCGGGGCCGCCGCTCCCGTCGCGGCCGGCGAGAACGCGGGCAGATCGCGGAAGCGGATGCGCGTGAGCGCGGGGCTCGCGGCCTGCGCCGTGGCGGCCGTGGCGCTCGTCATCTGCTTCGGACTGGGCCTCGGGCCCGTGCCGGCCGTCGTCGTAGTGGCGCTCGCCTGGGTGGCCACCGCCATGAGCGCGCAGAGCGTGGGCCAGACGGGCATCGACCCCATGGAGATCTTCGGCCTCATCGTGCTTCTGGCCGTGGCCGCCGTCTCCAGCGTGCCGCAGGTGCAGCTGTTCTTCGTGGCCGGCATCGTGGCCGTGGCGTGCGGCTTGGCCGGCGACGTGATGAACGACTTCCACGCGGGGCACGTGCTGGGCACCTCGCCGAAGGCCCAGTTCGTCGGCCAGGCGATCGGCGCCGTGCTGGGCGCGCTCGTCGCCGTGGCCGTGATGGCCGTGCTCGTGGGCGCGTACGGCCCCGAGGCGTTCGGGCCGCAGGGATCGTTCGTGTCCGCGCAGGCCTCGGTGGTGGCCACGATGGTGTCCGGCATCCCGAGCGTGCCCGCCTTCGTCATCGGGCTCGCGGGCGGCTTTCTGCTCTACCTGGTCGGGTTCCCCGCCATGATGCTGGGACTGGGCATCTACCTGCCCTTCTACATGTCGCTCACGGCGTTTCTGGGAGCCATGGCCAAGGTGGCCTACGACGCCGTATGCAAGCGCCGCCGCGCCAAGCTCGCCCCCGATGAGCGCGCCGCCCGCGAGAAGGCGCAAGCCGAGACCGGCCTCGTGGTGTCGAGCGGCCTGCTCGGCGGCGAGTCCATCGTCGGCGTGCTGGTGGCCCTGGCCGCCGTCTTCATGGACCTGGGAGCGTAAAGACGAGCGGGAGCCGGGAGCGCCCAGCGTGCTCCCCGGCTCCCCGTTGCAATGTGCTCGAGTTATGCACCCTCGCGTTGAGTGATTTCGCCCCTCGCGCACCCAGATCGAAACGCTCGGCGGAGAAACCGCAGGTCGCGAAAAGCCCATTCGCTTCACCGACCTTCAAACAGCCTTCCAAAAGGTGCATAACTCGAGTACATTGCATTTTTCGGCCCTTTTCGATGACGCAAGGGTGCATAACTCGACGACTTTGCACCACAGAGACGCCTCAACGCGCGAACAGCAAGCGGTGGAGCTCCCTGCGCCGAGGCTCCCACGTGTCCCAGACCGCGCTTCGCCTCTTGCCCAAGGCCTTCGCCACCATCGTCGCGACGCGCTCGAACTCGTAGTAGTTCGAGGCCTGGGCCCAGGTGAGCGTGATGACGCGCGTGCCGAGCTGCTGTATGCCGTTGCGCCGGATCGCATCCCTCGAGATGTCGCGCTCGCCACGGTGATGCAGGTCGCTGTCGTACTCGATCGAGATGCGCGCTCGCGGCCAGCACAGATCCGGCACGTACGCCGACTGGGGCAGCGCCTGCCTGTCTTCTCGCGCCACTTCGAACCGCCTGTTCAGCAAGGGCTTCTCGACGCCGAACCCGCCCATGCGCGGGTCGAACACCATGGCCTCGGCAATGTCGGTCTCCACGGGGGACAGCGAATTGTCGCACACATAGCGCAGGGCCTTCCGCAGAGCGCCTTCTCCGCGAACGCGCCCAAGCTGGCCACGCTCGTCGCGGGCGGGCGCTCGATGAAGTCCCCCCTTCTGCCGTTCGGAAGGCGGTACCATCCGCAGAGCTCGTAGAGAAGCTCCACGAAGAACGGGAACCGCTCCTCCGGGGCCGCCATAGCGCACGCCAGTTCAGGTGAGGCGACCAGCACGTCGCGGGAAACCCGTTCAAAGGAGGCGGCCGGGAGGGATACCGAACATACATGGAACGCCACCTTTGAGCATCGTCGACGCGAGGAAGCGGCGGACACAAGAAGGTGGACGGGTTCAGAAAGCCAGGAGAGGCCGGCTTCCTTGATGGAGACGGCATCGGCAACCTTGAACTCGGAAGCGGCATCGGCGCCGCCGAAAGGAAGGGCGGCTCGCGATCGACGACTGGGCCCGAACGGGGTCTTCCTCCAATATTCCAGCGCAGAAGGGCCGGCAATGTACAAGGTCATAGGGGCGATCCTTTCGATGGGGATCTTTTTACAATGACCTTATTTTACCTGATCAAAAGCTATTTTTTTGCGTGACTTGCGCTTGGAATCCGCTTGGTTTCCGCTGGATCTGCGCTTGATCTACGCTAGATCTACGCTGGATTTCTGCTTGATTCGCGCTGGATTTGCGCTGGATTTGCCTGCCGTTCAATCCAGCTGAGTGACCCAGTGCGGGTCGTGGTGGGCTTCGAAGCAGAGGCGCACTTGGGCCTCGGAGGTCTTCGGCTCGCAGAGCGGCGGGAGGGCGTCTAAGGGGAAATAGCCGCTCGCCGAAGTCTCGATGTTCTCCTGGAAGCTGCCGCCCACGGCCTCGCACTCGATGAACACGACGCACACGGAATGGACGAACTTCGGCACGTTGCGCTTGGCGCGGTCCTGAAGCGCGATCACGCGGCGGGGGATCACCTCGAGGCCGGCCTCCTCGCGCGCCTCCTTGGCCACGTTCTCGGCAAGCGAAAGCCCCACGTCGGCCCAGCCCCCGGGCAGCGACCAGCGCCCGTCGCGCTCCTGCACCAGCAGGATGCCCTCGCCCTCGAACACGGCGGCGCGCACGTCGATCTTCGGCGTCTGATAGCCCGCCTCGTCGCAGAAGAGCGGCCGCACCTCGTCCACGGGCATCTCGGCGCCGCGGGCCACCATCTCGGCCGCGATCTCGCGCACGCGCTCGAAGCGCTCGATGTCGAAGTCGTCCCGCCCGTAGGCGAGCCCCGCCTGCGCGATGGCCTGCAACTCCACCGCCCAGTCGAGCCAGGTGCCCGATCCGCCCATGTCGGCCTGCGCCTTAGTTGAACTTGAAGATCTTCTGGGCCATGCGGTAGCCGGTGATGCCTATCTTGCGGCCGAGCTGGGTGGGCAGGTTCGTGCCCATGTTCAGCACGCTGCGGCGGATGCGGCGGTAGACGTCCGGGTTCTTCTCCTTGAGGTAGTCCCAGATGGCCTCGCGCTTGTCCTCGGCCTCGTCGGTGTCTATCATGCGCAGGAAGATGGAGCAGATGCACATCATCATGGACAGATAGTTCTCCATGTAGCGCTCCAGGCGCTTCTCGGGCACGGCGTCGGGCAGGCGCACGGCGTCGATCATGAGGCGCGTCACGCGCAGCTGCTGGTCGATGCGGCCGATCATCACGTTCTCGTTCACGCTCTGGTCCTCGCGGCCGATGAAGTAGCGGTACATGTCCACGTCGCGGTAGTAGATGGTCTTCACGTGCGGCAGCGGCACGTACACGAAGATGTTGTCCACGTAGAACGTGTGCTTGGGCAGCTGAAGGCCGATGTCCTTGAGCAGCTGCGTGCGATAAATGACCGAGTGCATGAGCAGGTACTGGCTCTGGCCGAAATGCCCCGCCTCGTCCCAGCCGAACTCGCGCCCCTCGGGGAACACGTTGCGGTAGTGCATGACGGTGCGCGCGCCCTCGGACACCTTCTCGTACACGTAGTTGCCGATGACGAGGTCGGTGGGCGCGGAAGCTTCCGTCTGGCGGCGCAGATAGGCCATGATCTCGGCCATGGCGCGCTCGTCGAGCCAGTCGTCGGAGTCCACCACCTTGAAGTACAGGCCGGTCGCGTTCGCGAGGCCCGTGTTCACCGCCTGGCCGTGGCCGCCGTTCTCCTGGTGCACGGCCTTGATGATGCCGGGGTGCTTCTCGGCCCACGCGTCGGCCTTGGCGGGCGTGTCGTCCTTCGTGGAGCCGTCGTCCACGATGATGATCTCGATGTCGTCGCCGCACGCGAGGATGGACTCGATGCAGTGGTCCATATACTCGGCCGAGTTGTAGCACGGTATGGCGAAGCTGACGGTCTTCATGGCGATCCCCCCTACCCCACCAGCTGGTCGGCCAAATCGAGGGCGCGGCCGATGATGACGTCCATGTTGTAGTAGCGGTACTCGGCCAGACGTCCCAGCGGATGGAAGTTCGGCAGCGACTTCGTCAGCGCGCGGTAGCGCTCGTAGTGCGCCTCGTTCTCCTCGTTGATGATGGCGTAGTACGGCGTTTGCACCTTCGGGTTCTCGTAGGCGTGGCTGTACTCCTTCATGATGGTGGTCTTCGCGCACTGCTGGCCCGTGAGATGCTTGAACTCCGTGATGCGCGTGTAGTCTTCGGTCACCGTGAAGTTCACCGTGCCGCAGGGCAGCACGTGCTCGGCGTCGCGCGTCTCGTACACGAAGTCGAGGGTGCGGTACGGCAGACGGCCGAAGCGCGACAGGAACAGCTCGTCGAGCGGCCCGGTGTACACGATGGGCCCCTCGAAGGGCTCGTCCTTGATGTTGATGGCGGATAGCGGCGCGTTCTCGTCGTCGCTGGCGAACTCGAGGTCGAACACGCTCTCGGCCTCGGTGCTCAGGCATACGCGGATGTTCTCGTGGTCGAGCATGCGCTCGAACAGCGGCGTGTAGCCCTCGGCCGGCATGCCCTGGAAGGCATCCTGGAAGTAGCGGTTGTCGCGCGAGATGAACACGGGCACGCGCGCCGTGACGGAGGGGTCGACCTCTTCGGGCGTGAGGCCCCACTGCTTCTGCGTGTAGTAGAGGAACACGTTCTTGTACACGAAGTCGGCGATCTCGGAGAGCTCCGGGTCGTCTTGGGCGCGCAGCTCGGTGATGGTCACCTTGCGCTCGTCGCCGAACGTGTCGATGAGCTTCTGGGTGAGGCGGCCTGCGCGCTCCTCGCCGAAGGCGATCTCCATCGAGTTCTTGTTGAACGGCACGGGCAGGTAGGTGCCGTACCAGTCGGCCAGCACCTCGTGCTGGTAGTCGCGCCATTCGGTGAAGCGGCGCACGTAGCGGAAGGCGCGCTCGTCGTTGGTGTGGAAGATGTGCGGCCCGTAGCGGTGCACGAGCACGCCGGCCTCGTCGAGCTCGTCGTACATGTTGCCGCCGACGTGCGGGCGCTTCTCGATCACGAGCACGCGCTTGCCTCCGCGCTCGGCCAGCTCGCGTGCCATCACGCTGCCGGCGAACCCGCTGCCGACGACCACTGCGTCGAAGTCGTCCCCGCCGAGATCCTTGAAGTCGCAGTACCGCACACCCATGGCGCACCTTTCCTCGTCTTTCGAAATCATGCGGGCGAGAACCCGCAGGAACCGTCCTTGGAAGGGGCGCCTTCGCCCCGCCAAATGAACCGGAGGCTATTTTACCGAAAAGGGGAGGCGGTGCGTGGATTATCATACGAAGCGGACAAATTCCGAGAATGGATAAGACCGCGCCCGCCCGGCGGCGCGCGGCTGCGAAAGGACGGTGCCATGAGCTCATTCCTCGACTCCATGCTGGCCCGCGCGAAGGCGGACAAGCAGACCATCGTGCTGCCCGAAGGCGATGACGAGCGAACGCTCGCCGCGGCCGAGCGCATCCTGGCCGACGGCGTGGCCGACCTCGTGATCCTGGGCGACGCCGAGGCCATCGAGGCGAGTCCCTACGCGCTCGACGGCGCCCGCATCGTCGATGTGCGCGCGGCCGAGGAGCGCGCCGGGTTCGCAGCCGCCCTCTACGAGCTGCGCCGCCACAAGGGCATGACGCCCGAGCAGGCCGAGGCGCTCATGGACGATGTGCTGTACTTCGGCGTGATGATGGTGAAGCAGGGCCTGGCCGACGGCATGGTGGCCGGCGCGTGCCACGCCACGGGCGACGTGCTGCGCCCCTGCCTGCAGATTTTGAAGACCGCGCCCGGCGTGAAGCTGGTCAGCTCGTTCTTCGTGATGGTGGTGCCCGATTGCGACCTGGGCCAAGAGGGCACGTTCCTGTTCAGCGACTGCGGCCTGGAGGTACAGCCCGACGCGGAGAAGCTCGCGCACATCGCCGTGAACTCCGCGAAGTCCTGGCGCACGCTCATGGGTACCGAGCCCGCCGTGGCGCTGCTGTCGCATTCGAGCTACGGCTCCGCGAAGAACGCCGACGCGGCCAAGGTGGTGGAGGCGACCGCGCTCGCCCGCGAGCTCGCGCCCGAGCTCGACCTGGACGGCGAGCTGCAGCTCGACGCCGCCATCGTACCCGAGGTGGGCGCGAGCAAGGCGCCCGACTCGCCGGTGGCCGGACGTGCCAACGTGCTCGTGTTCCCCGACCTCGACGCCGGCAACATCGGCTACAAGCTGGTGCAGCGCCTGGCCCGCGCCGAAGCGTACGGCCCGGTGACGCAGGGCATCGCCGCGCCCGTGAACGACCTGTCGCGCGGCTGCACCGCCGACGACATCGTGGGCGTCATCGCCATCACCTGCGTCCAAGCCCAGGCGAAGAAAGCCGAGTAGCGAACCGAGCGGAGGCCGCTCTCCTCGCCCATGCGAAGGGAGCGGCCTCCGTGCGCGGAAAACCCCGGCCTGTGGCAGAAATCGACGGAATGATCATTTGGAAGCCCCGCATCGGCCCGAGAAGGCATCGGTTCGTCGACCGTCTTTCCCGTCGATTTCTGCCGCGAACGAAGGTTCTGACTCCCTTCTGACGCGCAATCCGGCGACCGCTTCCCACTGCACGCGAATCGGGGCTGCCTGACACGAAAACCCCCGTCGTGAAAGGATCTCGGCGATCCGCGCGTGCGCCGAAGTTACGCGAACTGGGAAAACGCTGAGGACTGCTGCTCGCATCCAAAAGCGAAGGCGAGGGACGCATTCTCCGTGATGAAAAAGATGTCGCCTCGTTTGCGATCCGCCGCTCCTCAACCTGCATCGCCGTACGGCGCTGCTATAATCCCCTTATGATACGCAGCGCCGACATATACGAGCTCCGGCTCTTCGACACCACGCTCGCGCGGTTCTCCTTCGGCGAGTTCGACCCCGTTGTGCTGCACGAGTTCGACGAATCGCGGACGGACGTCATGCCCGCCGGCATGCGGCTCGACGACGAGGGCCTGTGGCGCTGGCTGTCCAGCCGCGCCATTCCGCAGAACCGGCGCTTCGCAACCGAGCTCTGCCGTTCGCTCGGCCTCTCCCCCAACGACCGCAGCGGCATCATCGCGGCGAGCTTGGGCCTTTCGCTCAACGACTCGTACTGGATCGTGCCGGAGGGCTTCGGCGGCACCTTCGCCGAGTGCAACCTGTTCGAGAACGGGTTCTCCGAAGTGCTCGCCGCTGTGGCGTACACGGGCGTCGTCAGCAACCTGCAGGGCCTCACGCCCTCCACGCCCGAGCTCACCACGAACGGCAACCTGAGGAAGGCCTGGCGCATCGAAGCGGATGGCACGCGCCGTCTGTACAAAGGGTCGACCGACGAGGGCAACGGCGTGGGCGAGGCGCGCGTGGAGTTCCTGGCTTCGCAAGTCGCGCAGGCGATGGGGCTCGACGCGGTGCGCTACGACCTGGCGCGTTGGAGCGGAGAGGACACGGCTGCATGCTCGACTTGCGCCTGCTTCTGCACGCCCGAGACCTCCTACGTGCCCCAGGCGCTCGCCTTCGGGGACACGTCGCATGTGGGCGCCGTCAGGACGTACCTCGGTTGGAACGACGAGCAGTTCGAGCGCTACGCGTCGATGATGGTGTTCGACGCGCTCATCTGCAACACCGACCGCCACCTCACGAACTTCGGCATCCTGCGCGACAGTCGCACGGGCACGTATCTGGGCACCGCGCCCATCTTCGACAACGGACGCTCGCTGCTGTTCAACCTCTCGTTCGACCAGGCCGGGGATCTCGCCCGCGAAGCGCGGTTCGCCTTGCCGTCCTGGCCGCAGGTCACGTTCGAGGAGCAGGCGCGCCGCCTTATGGGAGCCGAGCAGAAGGCCCAGCTCGAGCGCCTGGCTGACTTCGAGTTCGCGAACAGCGACAAGGCGCCCTTCCCCGAGGGCTACCTGCGGAGCCTCGCCGCGTTCGTGCGCCGGCGCGCTGAGGAGCTTGCGGCATGCCCGGACGTGCCGCGCGAAGCCCTGCGCGCAGCCGTCCGGAAGCGGTAGGGCTAGCGGAATCGCTTATATCCAGAATCTCACCCGAACAGGTCGAACAGCTCGGGGCGGCTGTGGACGTTCAGCTTCCGGTACACATGGCGGATGTGCGACTTCGCCGTGCCGTTGGCGATGACCAGCTCGGCTGCTATCTCGCTGGCCGAGCGCTTCTGCAGAAGCAGCGTGAGCACCTCCTTCTCACGCGCGCCCAGATTGCGCTCCTGCGACACGCGATCGATCTCAGCGAGCGTGCGCACGGGAAGCGCGGCCTGCTCGTCCATATCCTCGCCGTAGTGGAACAGCTCGCCCAGCCTGCGCGGAACGATACCGTTTTTGATGCAAAGGATCATCGCACCGATGACCGCGAGTATAGACAGCAGCACCATGATGTCGTTCGCGTGCGCCTCTCCCGAAAGCGCACAGAGGATGCCGCCGATGCGGGCCGTGATGCACCCGCACGAGAATGCGAGCATAAGCAGCAGGAATGCACGGCAGGCCCGCCGATCGTCCCCTTGAGTCTGCGCGCACAGCAGCACCACCGCATACACCAGGAACATGAACAGCCCCACCACGGCCAGATCGAACGTGATAACGGGATCCACCCGCAGAAACGATGCCGTGATGGTGGCGGTTGCCACCACCGGCACCGCGATGTTCAGCAGCGAAAACGCCGTGAAGCTCTTCAACGTGAGCAACAGCACGCACACCAGCAGAAACGGCGCGAAGAACGCCCCCGTCGCAAACGACGCCTGGCCGCCCTCTAGCTCCGCGAAGGCGATGCCAACCTGAAACGCCACACTGAACAGGAACATCGCCACGTACACATAGGCGAAGGCACCTTTATGCGGCAAAGATTCTTCGGGGATGCGCTCGGCATCCACCACTGAAAACGCCTTCATGCGCAGCGACAGCGTGCCGGTTCCAAGGAACAGCAGAACCGCCATCGAGACGAATCGCTGCACGTCGGCCATGCCTGAGAGGAGCCACATGCCGAACGAGCCGAAAAGCGCGGAAAGCAGCACATTCCACACGATGACGATCACCGGAAAGGCGGCGTGCACCCGCAGCCATGAAGTAGTGACCAACGGCAGGTATACACCGAACAGCAAGCCGCTCACCCAGTCCATCACGGCAGGAGGCCTTGTATTCGCCATACCCAGCACGAGATAGAAGAACAGGGACACCAGAACGCATATGCTCGTCACCCAGAGCGACGGCGTCCGCATACACGCCGGACGGCCCCCGCGCAGGACAAGCAAGAGAATGGCAGATGTCATAGCTCCCGCCACGAAGGCGGCATCGGTATAGGACACCATGAGAGCCGTCGTGTGGGTCATGGCCGGCGAAAAGAACACGTAGCCGACGAATGCGAAATTGCATGCCGTCCCCATGAGCAGGTTAGCTGAATTGATATCCCTGAATCGGCCCCCGACTTCTAGGAGCAGCCCCCTGATCGTTTGGGGCAATGCCGGATGAACCATACGCGATCCCCTCCCCTTGGCATTACCTCTGTAATTAACCACATAACGCTTCGCTGCGCTAGTGCTAAATCGAAGTCGATGGTGGGTTAGCGGGGGTTAGCGGGCCAGGTTATCAAATTGACCTGCTAAAACATTCATATTACCCATCCCGCTAACCCCCGTGCTCGCCTTATGGTGCACCTCAAGCCGCGATTGGTGGCAGCCTCGGCTTCATGCCAAGGCTCGAGGGAACGCGGGTATTCGAGCACTAGGAGGGATTCGAATGGGAGAGTTCACGCGAAGGGATTTCCTGAAGGGGTCGGCATTGGGAGCGGTATCGATGGCAGGCCTGGGAGCGCTTGCTGGATGCGCGCCCCAGGGCGGCGGCTCGGGCGGCACTGCCGCAGGAGACGGCCCCACATTCGCCGACACCATCGCCTGGGACGGCGAGTACGACGTCGTGGTGCTCGGCTTCGGCGCAGCGGGTGCGGCTTCGGCGCGTTACGCGGCTAAAGAGGGAGCGAAAGTCCTGCTGGTGGACAAGGCCCCGCTTGGCAACGAGGGCGGCAACACCCGCTACTGCGGCCAGTTCATCCAGTATTCAGACGACAAGGAGGCCATGAAGAAGTACTTCAACGGCCTGGCCGCCGGCCACGACTTCCCAGAAGATGTGGCCGAGACATACTGCCAGGGCCTCACCGAGACGAAGCGGATGCTCATCGACGACTTTGACATACCCGAGGAGAACTTCCTCAGCTGGAAGACCGACGAATGCAAGCTGCTACCCTTGATCGCGAACTTCATCCCCGAGTATCCGGAGATCGAGGGCGGCGACAAGCTCGACCTTCTCACCGTATCGCGCGAAGAGCAGGGGTATGCGCACCTATGGAACGCCTACCGCACGAAGGTCATGAGCCTCTCCGATCAGATAGACGTCTGGTTCACCGCCCCGGCAACCCATCTGTTCCAAGACCCGGTGAGCAAAGCCGTCATCGGCGTCGAGATAGAGCATGAAGGCAAGACCGTGAACATACGGGCGCTGAACGGCGTGGTGCTGGCCCTCGGCGGGTTCGAGAACAACGCCGCCATGGCCGAGTCGTATCTGGGCCTTACGAAGTTCTCCGTCTCCGGCACGCTCTTCAACACCGGCGACGGCATCAAGCTGGGCGCTGAGGTAGGCGCCGACTTCTGGCACATGGAGGCCTACGAGGGCAACTGCTTCACCTGGGGCGGCGTGTCCTTCCCCACTCAGCCCAACGAGCACAATCTGCGTGCAGGCATCAACAACCCCTACTTGGGCATCGGCAGCATCATCCTGGTGGGCGAAGAGGGGCAGCGCTATCTCACTGAAAGCGCCACCGCTCGCCACGGGCACATGCCCTTCAACGGCGAATGGGTCATGGTGAAGCGCCCCGCCACTACCTACGTGGTGTTCGACCAGGCGCAGCTGGAGTACATCGACTCCATGAAGGGCATCCCTGACAACAAGCGCGACACCTTGGTAAAGGCCGACACCATCGCCGAGTTGGAGAAGTCGCTCGGCATGCCCGAGGGACGGCTCCAGCAGACCGTCGCCGGATACAACGCCGCGGCGAAGAGCGGCGTGGATCCCGATTTCAACCGCACGGCCGAGTCCATGCGCCCCTTCGCGGATGCCGGCCCCTATTACGCATTCGAGATCGTGCAGGCCATACTCAACACCCAGGGCGGCCCGCGACGCAACGGAAACGCAGAGGTGCTGGGCACCGATGGCGAGCCCATCCCTCATTTCTACAGCGCAGGCGAGTGCGGCGGCATTACCTCGTTCCAGTACAACGGCGGAGGCAACATGGCCGAATGCCTCATCTTCGGTCGCGCGGCCGGCATCAATGCCGCCGCCCCCAAGGATCCGCTGCCGCCGCTGCCCACAAATGTGGCATCCGACATCCAGTTCACCCAGGGAAGCGGCTCGGGGCAGCGTGACACCGATCCGTCCACCGTTTCAGCGGGCACGAACGAATACATCGGCTCCTCCACGTCCGGTATGGGCGGCCAGATGATCCTGAAGGTAACCAAGGAAGGTGGCAAGATAACGAAGATCGACTTCGTCGAGCAGCACGAGACGGCAGGCATCGGCGGCCCGGCGCTGGAGGCCCTTCCGCAGGCCATCATCGATGCCAACTCCCCCGATGTCGATGTGGTGACCGGCGCTACTATGTCGAGCCGCGGTATCATCGATGCCGTGAAAGACGCGCTCTCGAAAGCGTAGGCCGATATCTTCACCCCTCCCTTGAAAACAGGAAGACGGGTCCCACGGGCCCGTCTTCCTGTTTAAACGCCAGAAGCGGCTTCCAGTTGAGAGTGCCGCCGTAGCCGTTAGGCCAGCATGGCATCCTCGTCGAACACGTCGCCCTCGACGCGCATCTTCTCGTGGACGATGTCGTAGGTGTCGCGGGCTATCATGTACTCCTCGTTCGTGGGGATGATGATGATCTTCACCTGCGAGCTGTCGGCCGAGATCTCGCGCTCGAAGCCGCGCTGGCGGTTGCGCTCCTCGTCGAGGATGATCCCTAAGGGCTGCAGGCCCGAGAAGATCATGCGGCGCATCTTCTCGCAGTTCTCGCCGACGCCGGCCGTGAGCACGATGGCGTCCACGCCGCCCATGACGGCGATGTAGCTTCCGATGTACTTCTTCACCGAGTTCGAGTACATGTCGTAGGCCAGCATCGCGCGCTCGTGGCCCTGCTCGGAGGCCGTGCGCACGCTGCGCAGGTCGTTGGAGATGCCGGAGATGCCCAAGAGGCCCGACTGCTTGTTCATGAGGTCGTTCATCTCGGCGGCCGAGAGGCCCTCGTGCTCCATGACGAACGGCACGATGGCCGGGTCGATGGCGCCGCAGCGCGTGCCCATCATGAGGCCGTCGAGCGGAGTCAGGCCCATGGACGTGTCCACCGCCACGCCGTGGTCGATGGCGCTCATGGAGCAGCCGTTGCCCAGATGGCACGTGATGAGCTTGAGGTCCTCGAGCGGCTCATCGAGCACGGCGGCCGCGCGCTCGGAGATGTAGCGATGGCTCGTGCCGTGCGCGCCGTACTTGCGGATGGCGTACTTCTCGTACAGCTCGTAGGGCAAGGGGTACATGTAGGCCTTCGGCGGCAGCGTCTGGAAGAACGACGTGTCGAACACGGCCACCATGGGCACGTCGGGCATGTGCTTCATGCACGCGTGGATGCCCATGAGCGCCGCCTTGTTGTGCAGCGGCGCGAGCTCGGCCAGCTCGTCGATCTTGCCGATGACGTCGTCGTCGATGAGCACCGAGCGGTCGAAGTACTTGCCGCCCTGCACGATGCGGTGGCCTACGGCGTCGATCTCGTCGAGCGAGTCGATGGCCTTCGTGGAGCCCGAGGTGAGGGACTCGAGCACGAGCGCCATGGCGTCGTCATGGTCGGCCATCTTCGCGTCGATGACCACCTCGTTCTCGTCCAGGCCGTGCTTGTGGAACGCCTCGGCCGAGCCCACGCGCTCGCAGATGCCCTTGGCCAGCAGCTCCTGGTGCTCGACGTTGACCAACTGGTACTTCAAGGAAGATGATCCCGCATTGATGACTAGAACGTTCAACGGCCTGCCTCCTTCGTTTTCCTAAAGCACCTATTTTAGGGGCGAGGGGAATGACCCGGACGCAAACGCACCGCTCCGTCGGCAAGCGGCGCGCCGCTCACCGAAAAGCCCCTCGAGCCTACGAGGCCGACGGGTCGCCGGAGTTCATGGGGGCGCCGCCCAGGACGTGCACGTGGATGTGGTGCACGGACTGCTGCGCGTCGTCGTTGGTGTTCACGATCACGCGGTAGCCGCTCTCGGCGATCCCCTTGATGTCGGCCACCTTCCTCACGGTGTTGAACAGGTAGCCCAGCTCCTCGTCGGGGATGGAGTCGCCGATGTTGTCGTAGTGCTCCTTCGGCACGATAAGGGTGTGCACGGGCATCTGCGGGCTCACGTCCTCGAACGCGAGCACCCGCTCGTCCTCGTACACCTTCGCCGACGGGATCTCCCCCGCCACGATCTTGCAGAACAGGCAGTCGTCCTTGCGCATGGTGCTTCCTCCTTCTCCCTATGACAGCGTGGCGTCGCGGGCGGCGTCGTCGGCGTCGGCCACCAGCTCGCCCATCAGCACGTCCACCTTCTGCTGCGCCTCGGTGAGGCGGCTCTGCAGCGCCGCGAGCAGCGCCACGCCGCGCTCGTAGCTGCCAAGGCTCTCCTCAAGCTCCAGCGTGTTGCTCTCGAGCACCCCCACGATGCCATCCAGCTCGGCCATGGCCTCGCGAAACGTCAGCTCCTCGATGGGCCTTGGGCCCTCGCATTCCGTCATGACTCCTCCTCCCACTCGATCATCTCCGTATCGATGCGCCGCGCGGCCTCCACGCGGCAGACGAGCACGCCGTCGGCCACGGACACGTCCACCGCGTCGCCCGCCGACACGCCCTCGACGCTCTTGACCACCGCGCCCTCGGGCGTGCGCGCGATGGCGTAGCCGCGTCCGAGCACCGCGAGCGGCGACAGGTCGTGCAGCCGCGCTGCCGCCACGGCCGCCTGCTGCGAGAAGCGCGGCACGAGCGCCCCGCCGCAGGCCGCGAGCCGCTCGCGGCATCGCGCTATCCGCGCGCCCTCGCGCTCCACGGCCGCCGGCATGGCGCGCGCGAGCCGCTCCCGCTGGCGCGCCACCTGGAGCCTGTCGCGCTCGAGGTTGGCGGGAATGGCCCGGAACAGGCGGTCGGCCGCCAGATCGAGCGTCTGCGCCTCGGTGGCGAACAGCAGCTGCGCGTCGCAGAACAGGGGCCTCGTCGCGCAGCGGCGCACCTCCGCGCCGGCCCGCTCGATGGCGCGCCCGGCGCAGGCGGAGAGCGTCCGCGCACGGGCGGCGAAGTGGCCCTCGAGGCTCTCGCGCGCCGGGCTCACCGCCTCGGCGGCGGCGGTGGGCGTCGAGGCGCGCACGTCGGCCACCATGTCGGCGATGGACGTGTCGGGCTCGTGCCCGATGCCCGTCACCACCGGCACGGGGCAGCGCGAGATGGTGCGCGCCAGCCGCTCGTCGTTGAACGGCATGAGATCCTCGAACGAGCCGCCGCCGCGCACGACGAGCACCACCTCGGCGCCGGCCACCACCACCTGGCGCATGCCCTCCACCAGGCCCGCCGGCGCGGTCGCGCCCTCAACCGCCACGCCCGCCAGAAGCACGCGCGCGAGCGGGAACCGGCGGCGCAGCGTCCGCAGCACGTCGTGCACGGCCGCACCGCGCGGGGACGTCACCAGGCCGATGACGTCGGGATACGCGGGCAGCGGCCGCTTGCGCGCCGGGTCCATCAGCCCCTCGGCCTCCAGTTTGCGCGCGAGCTCGGCCACCTTGAGGCGCAAATCGCCCTCGCCGGCCAAGGCGAGCGAGAACACGTCGAAGTTCATGCGCCCCTTCGGCGCGTACAGCGTGAAGCGCCCGGTCAGCTCCACGAGCTGCCCCACGCGCAGCGCCACCCCCGCCGCCTGGAACCGGTTGTTCCACATCATGCAGGGAAGAGAAGCGCATCTGTCCTTCACGGTGAAGTACACGGCCTTGTAGCCGGGCTTGTTGGACACCTCGGACACCTCGCCCACGAGGCGCACGACCACGCCCTCGAGCGCGCCCTTCGCGAGCGCCATCGCGCCCGACACGGACAGGGGCTTAGCCGCCCCCGCGCCCGCTTCCCCTGCGAGCCTCTCCCCCATGGCCGCCCCGCTACTCGCGGTTCTGGCTGAGCAGCCAGAGCAGCTGCAGGATGGAGGTGAGCGCGGCCGCCACGTAGGTGAGCGCGCAGGCGCGCAGCACGCTGAACGAGCCGGCCTGCTCGGCCTGCGGAAGGCCCGTCGAGCCCATGTAGACCATCGCGCGCCGCGACGCGTCGAACTCCACCGGCAGCGTGACCAGCTGGAAAATGACCACCGCCGCGTACATGATGATGGCGAGCATCGTGAGCTGGGCGATCTGCATGAAGATGCCCAGCATCAAGAGGAAGATCCAGGCGTTCGACGCGAGGTTCACCACCGGCACGAGCGCGCCGCGGATCTTCATGGGCGCGAAGCCCTGCGCGTACTGGTAGGCGTGCCCCACCTCGTGGCAGGCCGTGGCCGTGGCCGTGATGGAGCGGCCCTCGTAGGCGTCGGGCGAGAGCGTGACCGAGTTGGTGCGCGGGTCGAAGAAGTCCTGGCCCGGGCCGCCGCGATGCACCTCCACGCCGGTGATGCCGTAATACGAAAGCATCCGGCGCGCCGCGTCGGCACCGGTGAGGCCCGTGGAGATGGGCACCCGCGAGTACTTCTTGAGCTGCGAGTTCACGTACCAGGTGGCGAACCCGCCGATGATGAGCGTGACGATGACCAGCATCCAGTAGCCGCCGCTGACTCCGAAAAACATGTCGTTCTCACTCCTTCAGGGGTGACGTGCGCGGCCGCGTCCGGGCCGCTTCTCTTCGTTCCCCGCCATTATACTGGAGCCGGAACAGCCCCCGGCGACCCCGCGGATTCACCGTGAAAGATTCGTAACTCGCCGCACACATCGCGCCCACGCGCGCCGGGCCGTCAATCCCGGCGCTCCACCTTGACGTCGCCCGCCTCCAGGCTGAGCGCGAGCTTGCCGTCGAGCAGGTCCAGAAGCTCCTCCCCCACGAGCGCGCGGCGCCACCCGCGCAAAAGGTCCACTCCCTCGCGGTAGCCGCGCGCCACCCGCGCGAGGTCGTCGTGGCTGGCCAGCGTGGGGAACGCCACGTCGTTCTGCTTGGCGCGCAGGCGCACGAGCGCGCACATGAGGTCCATCTCCGCGTCCACGTTGGGCTCGTTCCTGCTGCAGCGGTCGAGCTCCGGCCAGGTGTCGGGCGTGGCGTTGAGCGCCGAAGTGATGAGCGCCACCACCGTGCGCGCGTCCTTCGTGGCCAGGCGGTCGGACATGCCGCGCACCATGAACAGCTCGTCGATGGTGCGCGCCTCGCGCTTGCACGCCTCCACGATCTGCTCGTCGGTGATCACCCACTTGCGGGGCACGTCGCGGCGCTGCGCCTCCAGCTCGCGCCAGGCGGCCACCTCGCGCGCGGCCGAGAGCTGCCGGCGCGACAGCTGCGAGACGCGCTTGAGCCGGCGGTAGCGCTCGCGCTCGTTGGTCTGGTAGCGGGCCGGGTCGGCCAGCTCCTCGAAGTCGCGGTCGAGCCAGGACAGACGCCCCTTCCGCTCGAGCTGGGCGCGCATCCGCTCGTACATGCGGGGCAGGTACACCACGTCGTCGGCGGCGTACTCCAGCTGGGAGCGCGAAAGCGGGCGGCGCGACCAGTCGGTGAACGAGTCGATCTTCTTCAGCATCACGCCGCACTCCGCATGGACGAGCGCCGCGTAGCCGATCTGCTGGGTGTGGCCGAGCAGCGCCGCCGCCACCTGCGTGTCGAAGAGCGGCCGGGGCAGCACGCCCACCTCGCGCAGCAGGATCTCGAGGTCCTGGCTGCCCGCATGGAACAGCTTCATGACGTTCTCGTTCTCCAGCAGCGGGGCGAGTACCCTGAGATCGTCCACCGCGAAGGGGTCCACGATGGCCGTCTCCTCGTCGGTGGCCAGCTGGAGCAGGCAGAGCTTGGCATAGTAGGTCTTCTCGCGCAGGAACTCCGTGTCGATGGCGAGCACGCTCGAGGCCATGGCGCGCTCGACGAACGCCGCGAGGTTTTCTTGGTTTGCTATGTACACCGAGGGTTCCTTACCTTGTTTCCTGCTCCATGTTGTACCATGCCATCATAGCAATTGAAAGGGATCCTGTGAAACTGCTCGTCATCAACAACCTGTCCTCGGGGTTCGGCGAAGGCGCCGTGTACGACTTCATGCGCTCGTTCGTGCACGATGGCGACGAGGTGTGCCTGCGCTCCACCGACGGGGCCACGGCCGTGAGCAGCCTTCTGCACGATGCCTCGTCCTTCGACGCCGTCGTCGCGAGCGGCGGGGACGGCACGGTGGCCACCGTGAGCTACACGCTGGCCGGATCAGGCATCCCCGTGCTGCCCTTCCCCGCGGGCACGGCCAACCTGCTCGCGCTCAACCTGGCCTCGCCCATGGAGCCCCACGCGCTGGCGAAGATGGTGCGCGAGGGCCGCACGCTCGACTTCGACCTGGGCGAGATCGAGGTGGCGGGCCGCCGGTTCGGCTTCGGCATCATGGCCGGCGCGGGCTACGACGCGGCCATCATGCACGGCGCCGAGGCCGGCAAGCGCCTGTTCGGGCCCATGGCCTACATCTCGGCCGCCATCGCCAACCCGATGCCGCAGAAGTCCCGCTTCGCCATCGACCTCGACGGCAGGCGCGTGGAGAGCGAGGGCCTGGGCATCCTGCTCGTGAACTTCTCGAAGATCCAGTTCGACATCACGGTCACGCACGGCAACGAGCCCCGCGACGGCGAGTTCGACGTGGTGGTGCTCAAGGCCAAGACCGCCTTCGACCTGATCCCGGCCGTGTTCGCGGGGCTGCTCGACCGCGGCGGCGACTGGCCCGGCCGCACCGACGCCCTCGAGATCCACCGCGCCCGCCAGGTGCGCGTTGAGGCCGACCCTCCCATGGAGGTGCAGTACGACGGCGAGGCCACGCGGCTCATGACGCCGTTCTCCGCGCGCGTCATGCCCCGCGCCGCCCGCCTGTTCGTGAGCGAGGAGGGCTTCAACCAGTTCGCCGAATGGGAGTGAGCGGTGTGGGGCGTGACAGGGGGGCGTCCCGTCCCCCTGTCACGCCCCTGCCTCGCCCCGAAGGCTACTTCTGCTCGCCGGGCTCCTCGTCGACGACCTCGGCCTCCACTTCGATCTCCATGGGGGCGCTGAACGTCTGGCCGGCCGTGTCCGAGGTGGCCATCAGCTCGCGGAACGACGTGGCGTCCTCGCCCACCATGGGCATCATGACGTACACGTTGTTGCCGATGATGACCGGCGTGATGCGCTCGCGTCGCGCCTCGCCCTCCCGCTTCGCGCCGCTTCTCCCCTGCTTCTCCTGCTCGGCGGCGTCGCGGCGCATATCCTCGAGCATCTGGGCGCGCACCGAGTCGATCTGCTCGGCGGTCTGGTTCTTCCAGCGCTCCTTGCGCCAGGCCAGGTAGTTCGCGTTGTAGCGCATCTGGATGAGCTCGAGCACGATGCAGAACACCATGGCGAAGTACACGATGAGCTTCTCGAGCGGCATGTGCATCATCTCGATGCCGGTGTGGAAGCCGGCGGCGTCCATCACGAGCAGCGCGCCGATTGCCACGATGAACGTGAGCGCGAGCATCTTCATCTCGGGGTGGCCGTTGATGAAGTTGGAGATGGGGTCGATGAAGGCCATCATGAGGAACACGGCCAGCATGACGGCGATGATCATGATGATGAGGTGGTCGGCCATGCCCACGGCGGTGATGACCGAGTCGATGGAGAACACGAGGTCCATGACCATGATGGTGCCCACGGCCTGCGGCAGCGTGATCATGTGCAGCGCTTTGTGGTCCTCGGAGTGCGCGGCCTTGACCTCCGTGAGGCGCAGCGTGTCGCGCAGCTCGATGATGCCCTTGTATATAAGGTAGGCGCCGCCGATGAGCAGCACGAGGTCGCGCACCGAGTAGCCGTGCTCGTACGCGCCGAAGCTCACGGTGAACAGCGCCGTGGTCATATGCACGAGGTACGACGCGAAGCACAAGAACACGATGCGCATGATGAGCGCGCCGGCCAGGCCCAGCTTGCGGCCGATGTGCTGCTTTTCCGCCGGTAGGCGGTTGGTGGTGATGGAGATGAACACGAGGTTGTCCACGCCGAGCACGATCTCCAGGAAGATGAGCGTGATCAGGCTGATCCACGCCTCCGGCGTCGAGAAGATTGAAAGGTCCACGGGTCGTCTGCTCCTATCGTCAAAGTCCGGCATTGCCCGCGGACGCAGAGAATCCACAAAAAAAGACTCATAGCGCAGCCGCACGCACAGGTGCGGTCGCGCCATGAGTCTCGTTATTTCAGACACGCCAGGCCGAAGGCCATGATGTTGAACGTGCCGCACGCACCTGCGGCGCATGCCAACTACTCCCCCACGGGCGTCAGGTATCCTATCACGATGCCCCCAGCTGGGCAATGCTATAATGCCCAAAGCACACAAACCGCCTTCGGGCAGACAGGCCATACGCGGCAGGAGACGCAATGCTTTTCAACTCCCAGAGAAACGACTACGTGGATGCGGGCGGACCGGTCCGCTACCTCGACGACACGGGCCTGAAGCGGCCCCTCAGCGCGCCGAAGCCCCAGATGGCGCTCATGGTCCTGTTTGTGGTGGCCGCGGCCGCCATCGGGTGGCTGCTTCTGCACAACGTGCTCGACGCAGTCAACGGATCCGCCGCGCGCACCCAGGCGAGCGTCGAGGAGAACCTCGCGCGCGAGGTGTCCTACGACCTGCCGCTGCTCGCATCGCTCGCCCCGCTCGACGACGAGACCATCAAGCAGACGTTCACGGACGCGGGCTACACGACCGTGCAGATGTCCTCGGAGGAGGACTTCCCCACCGGCGGCTTCGAGCTGGTGAAGCTGCCCTCCGACGTGACCGAGGTCGAGGCCGGCCTCATGTACGCCAAGGGCATCGGGTCGCTCGGCGCCGCCGACGCCGCGCGCCTGCTGAAGGGCTCGTGGACCCTCACGGTGGATCGCGGCGAGGCGCTCGACATGCGCGTGCGCTACGCCGACTTCGACTCCGGAAGCGTCGAGGCGGCCGTCCAGGCGGCCGTGGCCTCCGAAGGGTTCGACCCCGCCACCGTGGCCGAGGACGGCCAGGGCGTCGACGAGGTGGGCAACACGTTCATGACCGGCACCGTCGACGTGGACGGGACCTCCTACGCGTGGCGCGTGTCGGCCATCGCGCTCTCCGAGGTCTACGACATCTCCGGCCTGCCCGACACGGCCGTCTACGTGGGCATCCGCCTGACCGCGTAAGACGCGGCGTGGCAGAGTGAAGGCGTGACAGGGGGACTCCATCGTTTTCCCTCGTCGAAGTTATTCTCAAGTAAAAACAGAATAAAACCCTAGTCCCGCAGAGGGATTTCTCCTCCCAACCCACGGACATACCCCGATAGGCACGCGGCGCCTTCGAGGAGCATGATACGTGGCGAGGAAGAGGAGATTCCATGAAATTATCGAGCGTCATAGCCGGTGCGTCTGCCGCTATCGTGGCCTTCCAGGCCGCGGCGTACGCCTATGCCGGCGAGGCGGACCTTCTCCGGCCGCCCGGCGCCCACGGCGAGAAGGACTTCCTGTCGCGCTGCGTCAAGTGCGGCAAGTGCATCGAGGCCTGCCCCTACCGGGCGCTGCATGCGGCCGGCAACGGCGACGGCATGGCCGTGGGAACCCCCTACGTCGACGCGCGCGAGCAGGCCTGCCGCCTGTGCGAGGACTTCCCCTGCGTGAACGCGTGCCCCACCGACGCGCTGCGCGACATCGAGAAGCGCCCGGACGTGCGCATGGGCGTCGCCGTCATCGACGAGGAGGCGTGCATCGCGTTCCAGGGCATGCGCTGCGAGGTGTGCTACCGAGCCTGCCCCCTCATCGACGAAGCCATCGTCATCGATTACCGCATGCGCGAGGGAGACGCCATCCATTCGGTGTTCGCCCCGGTCATCGTCGAGGACAAGTGCGTGGGCTGCGGCCTGTGCGTCGAGCGCTGCGTGGTGAGCGAGCCCGTGGTGGCCGTGCGCATCGCGAGCGACGCGGAGCGTGCGCGGGGCGCGGGCGCCTGAGCGCGAAGCCGCCCTGCGCGGCGAGAGCATGGTTTTCCAAACCGTTGGAGGACGGGTGGAAGATAGAAGAGCGAATAACGGGAGTAAGAGGAGGGATGTCATGGACATCACAAGGCGAGGATTCGTCAAGGCCACGGCGGTTGCGCTCGCAAGCGCGGCTGCGGCCGGCACCATGTCGTCGCTCGTAGGATGCGCAAGCGGCGAGGGCCAGCAGGCTTCCGCCGACGGCGAGGGCCAGAAGTACACGGCCGTCTGCCGCTTCTGCGGCTGCGGCTGCGGCGTCATCTGCGAGGTCAAGGACAACAAGCTGGTCAGCGTCACGGGCGACCCGGACAACGAGTCCAACCGCGGCCTCAACTGCGTGAAGGGCTACTACCTGGCGAAGATCCTCTACGGAGACGACCGCCTGACCACGCCGCTCATCCGCGAGGACAAGTCGACGAAGGGCACCGAGGAAGGCCTGCGCGAAGCCACGTGGGACGAGGCGCTCGAACTCGTCGCCTCCAAGCTCAAGGAGACGTGGAAGGCCGACAAGAGCCGGCTCGCCTTCTGGCTCTCCGGCCAGCAGCCCATCACGGAGGGCTACGCCTGCGCCAAGTTCATCAAGGCGGGCCTGCTGTCCAACAACGTGGACCCGAACGCGCGCCTGTGCATGGCCAGCGCCGTCGTGGGCTTCATGAACGTGTTCCAGACCGACGAGCCCGCCGGCAGCTACAGCGACCTCGACGAGGCCGACGTGTTCATCACCTGGGGCGCCAACATGGCCGAAGCGCACCCGATGCTCTACTCGCGCCTGACCGCCCGCAAGATCTCGGGCCAGGGCGTCAAGCACTACGACCTGGGCACCATCAGGACGCGCACGAGCGCGAGCGCCGACAAGACCATGATCTTCAAGCCCAACACCGACCTGGCCATCGCAAACTGCATCGCCAACTACCTCGTGCAGAACAAGAAGTACGACGAGGCGTTCGTCACCGACCATCTGCAGTTCAAGCAGGGCACCGAGAACATCGGCAACGCCACCGACGACGGCTATGACGGAAGCGACCTCGGCAAGTCCGTGGATAAGGTGAACCCCATCACGTTCGAGGAGTACGCCGCGCGCCTCGAGCCCTACACCTTCGAGTACACCTCCAAGCTCTCCGGCGTGGCCGTCGAGGACCTCAAAGAGCTCGCCGAGGTGTTTGCCGACCCGAAGGCCAAGGTCATGAGCCTGTGGACCATGGGCGTGAACCAGCACAACCGCGGCACGTGGATGAACCACAACATCTACAACATCCACCTGCTCTCCGGCAAGATCGCCCAGCCCGGCTGCGGCCCCTTCTCGCTGACCGGCCAGCCCACCGCCTGCGGCACCGCCCGCGAGGTCGGCACGTTCTCGCACCGCCTGCCCGCCGACCTGCTGGTGGCCAACGCGCAGCATCGCCGCTACACCGAGGCCATCTGGGATCTTCCCGAGGGCTACCTCGACGAGATCCAGAAGCCCGGCTTCCACACGGTGAAGATCTTCCGCGAGCTGTCCAAGGGCAACATCGACTTTCTGTGGAGCGCGCACAACAACTGGGCGCAGTCCATGCCCAACCTCACCCGCTTCCTCGGACGCGGCGACAAGAAGGGCGTGTTCGACGCGTTCATCGTGGTCAACGAGGTGTACCCCACCCTGTCCACGCAGTACGCCGACGTCGTGCTCCCGGTGGCGCTCTGGGTGGAGCGCGAGGGCCAGTTCGGCAACGCCGAGCGCCGCAGCGCCATCTTCGAGAAGGCCGTGGACGCGCCGGGCGAGGCCAAGTGGGACCTGTGGGCGTTCATGGAAGTTGCGCGCCGCGTGCTCGAGGGCGAGACGATCGACGGCAAGGACTCCTTCGACCACCTGTTCGGCTTCATCTACGACAAGGACGCCGCAAACTTCAAGAACGACGACCGCGAGACGAACCGCCTGCTGTGGGAGGAGTACCGCATCTTCTCCAACCCCGACATGAACGAGAAGGCCAAGGCCATCAACGACGACGCCGACGGCAAGTTCGAGGCCAAGCTCAAGATGGAGGCCAAGCAGCTGGCTCCCTACGAGGAGTACCTGGCCCACCACGGCATGACGTGGCCCGTGCGCAACGTCGACGGTAAGTGGATGTCCACCAAGTGGCGCTTCGCGGCCGGCAAGCAGGCCGACGGCTTCGACGAGGTCGGCGTGAAGCAGTACGGCAAGGAGGGCATGGCGAAGGGCGTCAGCTTCTACAAGTCCGCCAAGCTCAAGCCCTCCGTGGTGTTCCGCCCCTACGAGCCGCCGGCGGAGGAGCCCGACAACGAGTACCCGTTCTACTTCGTCACCGGACGCTTGCTGGAGCACTGGCACACCGGCACGATGACCCGCCGCGTGCCCGAGCTCGACCGCGCGCTGCCCGAGGCCCTGCTCAACATGAGCCCCGAGGACTGCGCCAAGCTCGACATCCTGGACGGCGACATGGTGAAGGTGAAGTCGCGCTTCGGCGAGTTCGACATCAAGGTGTCCACGGCCGGCCGCACCGAGCCGCCCGCAGGCGTGGTGTTCGCCCCCTTCTTCGCGGAGGAGACGCTCGTCAACCTGGCCGTGCAGGACACGTACTGCCCGCTGTCCAAGGAACCGGATTACAAAAAGACCTGCGTGTCCATCACGAAGCTGTAGGGGGAAGACGATGAAGAAGCACATGATAACCGCCGCCCTCGTGCTGGCGATGGCGATGGGCCTGGGCTCGGTTGCCGGGTGCAGCCAGGAAGCCCCGAAAGAGGACGTGAACGCGAACGTGCCGGCCGGCGCCCCGCCGCTCATGCCGACGAGCCACGAGGGCCGCTTCGAGTCGCTCGGGGCCGCCGGGTGCTACGGCTGCCACGGCGCGTCCGAGCGCTCCAACCCGATGCTCGCGGACGCCACGGCGCTGCCCGCCGACCACTACGCCGGCGGCGACGCGGGTTCCTTCGAGATGGACCCGACCCACGAGCAGTGCAATACCTGCCATGCGCAGGCGTAAGGAAACCCTCTTGCCGCTCCGAGCCCGCCGCTTGGGCTCGGAGCGGGACGGACTTACCCGACGGGCGGCTCGAATTCCCTCGCACCCGCCCGTCTTTCTCCCCTTGTCCCGCCCTCTCTCCCCAGAGGGCGGGCTCCGGGAGCCCCACATGAACGTTAGGAGCAGCATCATGGTCATTTCAAGCCTGGTCGTGGAGACGGCACCCGAGCACACCGACGACGTGGCGCGCGAGCTCTCCGGCCGCGAAGGCGTGGAGGTCCACGAGAAGAACGACTACAAGCTTGTGGTCACCATCGAGGCCGAGACGGTGGACGACTCCCACGGCATCGCGAGCTCTTTCATCGGCATCGAAGGCGTGACCGGCATCAACCTCGTGTACGCGAACTTCGAGGACGACCCCACGCTCGCGAAGGCCGGGCAGCGATGAGCGACGTGCCGAAGCGGACGCGGCGCTGGACCGTCGCGCGGCATGCCGTGCAGGCAGCGGCCCTCGCGTTGTTCGCGGTGCCGCTGCTCGTCGCGGGATGGGGCCTTCTCGGCCTCGGCTCCGGCGGCGAGGAGGCCATGGCGACGCCGGCGGGTCTGCCGTTCTTCGGCAGCCTGTCCTCGTCGACCGTCTTCGGGATCGAGGTGCTCGACCCGTTCGCGATGCTGCAGGTGGCCGCGGCCTCCAAGACGTTCGCGCTCGATTGGCTTATCGCCGCGCTGCCGGTACTCGTGGTGTACGGCCTCGTGCGCGGGCGCGCGTTCTGCGGCTGGGTGTGCCCGGTCAACCTGCTGCTCGAGATCATGGACGCCGTGCGGCGCAAGCTGGGCATCGAAGTGCGCGAGGCGCCGGTGCCGCGCCATGCGAAGCTCGGGATCGCGCTCGCCGTGCTCGTGCTGTCCGCGCTGTTCAGCGTGCCGGTGTTCGAGGCCTTCTCGCCCGTGAGCGCCCTCAACAAGGGCCTTTTGTTCGGCGCGGTCACGGGCCTGTGGGTGCTTCTGGCCATCGTGCTGGCGGAGCTGTTCTGGGGGCATCGCGTGTGGTGCCGCGCCCTCTGCCCGCTCGGCGGCTTCTATCAGGCGCTCGGCCGCGTCGGACAGGTGAACGTGCGCTTCGACCGCGAGGCCTGCATCCACTGCGACGCGTGCAAGCAGGCGTGCCTCGCCGATCCGGCCATCCTCGATCCGGTGCTCACCGAGCGCGACGTCATCGTGCGCGCGGGCGACTGCATGGCGTGCGGGTCATGCGTGGACGCCTGCCCCACCAAGGCGCTCGCCTTCGGCCTGGGCCGCAACCCGAAGCCCGCCCCCGCCGAGGAGCCGGCTGCGGAGACCGCGTAGTCGCACTTGTCATCCTGAGCGAGCGAAGCGAGTCGAAGGATCTTCGACGAAGCGCGTTCAAACAGGTTGAAGATCCTTCGACTCCGGCCTTCGGCCTCCGCTCAGGATGACAAAGGTCACACGTTCAGAAGCTTGTGCCTCAGGGCATAGTCCACGAGGTCGGCGCGGGTCTTCAGGCCGAGCTTCTGGTAGATCTTCGAGCGGTGGGCCTCCACCGTCTTCACGGAGAGGTAGATCTGCTCGGAGATCTCCTTATTCGTGAAGCCCTTCGCCAGAAGCTGGAGTATCTCCAGCTCGCGGTTCGAAAGCTGCTGGTAGGAGCGGTCCTCCTCCTCGCCCGCGCCCACGAGCTGCTTGGTGAGCAGCGACGTCATCTTGGGATGGATGTAGCTGCCGCCCTCGGCCACGGCGTGCACCGCGGCCAGAAGCTCGTCGGAGGTGGAGTTCTTCAGCACGTAGCCCGCCGCCCCGCCGCGCAGGGTGTAGAACAGGTACTCGGGCTCGGCGAACATCGTGAGGATGACCACCTTCGTGGCCGGGAAGTCCTTCGCGATCTTCTCGCAGGCGATGAGCCCGCTCTGCCCCGGCGGCATCGAGATGTCCATGAGCAGGATGTCGGGCTTCTCGCGCGCCACGATGGCGTAGGCCTGCGCGCCGTCGGCCGCCTCCGCCACCACCCGGATGCCGGGATCCTGCTCGAGGATCATCTTGAAGCCCGCGCGCACCACCTCGTGGTCGTCTGCCAGCATGACGCGGATCATGATTCGACCTCCTTGCCCTCGACGACGTTCATCGGCGCGACGAGCGTGATCGTCGTGCCCCCAGGACCCGACTCCATCGTGAGCATCGCGCCGATGACGCTCGCGCGCTCGCGCATGCCCGACAGCCCGCAGCCGCTGCCCTTGATGACGGGCCGCTCGGTGTCGAACCCGCAGCCGTGGTCCACGACGGAGGCGTGCAGCCAGCCGTCGGCGTCCTCGAGCGAGACGTACACCTTGTCGGCCCCGGAATACTTGCACGCGTTCAGGATGGCCTCCTGGCAGATGCGGTAGGCCTGCGTCTCGAGCGCCTGGTCGAACCGCTCGCGCGACAGGCTGCCCTCGAACACGATCTCGGTGCCGTAGGTGCGCTCGAACACGGCGGCCTGCGAGCGCAGCGCGGCCACGAACCCCAGATGGTCGAGCGCGGAGGGGCGCAGCTCCACCGAGATGTTGTGCAGCTCGTCGAGGATGCGGTCGATGTTGTTGTTCGCGTCGGCCAGAAGCGCCGTCCCCTCGCCGTCGACGTGCGCGCCGAGCTGCTTGATGACGAACGACACGATGAGCAGCTCCTGCGCGATGCCGTCGTGCAGCTCGCGCGAGATGCGCTTGCGCTCGTCCTCCTGCGCGGCGATGACGCGCGAGAGCTCCGAGCGGATGAAGATGGGGTTGGCGGAGGTGTCGGCGCGCTTCTCCGCCGCGATGCTCTCGAAGTTCATGAAGTCGTCCGACACCACGCGCAGACCGCAGAGCTCGCCGCCCAAGTGCTCGATGAGCTGGCGGTACACCTCCTCGTGAGCCTCGCTCACCGTGCGGAACGCCGCGAGCAGCACCGCGACCACGCGCCCGTCGCGCATGAGCGGCAGCGCGCAGAAGCTGTGCAGGTCCTCGGCGAACACGATGGGATACGACGAGTACTCGCGCGGGTCGATCTCCTCGTCGATGTCGGTGAACATCATGGGCTTGCCGGCCTTGATGGTGATGCCGCCGATGCCGTGGCCGGGCGCGAGCACGATGCGCCGGTGGCGCTCGCCGGTGGCGCCGGCGCTGTAGATCCATTTGAGCGGCGCGCCGATGAACGCGGTGAGCCCGATGGATACGAAATCGAAGCCGAAGCGCTCCTTGATGCGCTCGACCGCGCGCGCGTACTCCTCGTTGCCGCCCGCGAGCGTGTCCTCGCTGAAGTTAGAAGCCCCCATAGAGCCTCCCCCGTTTTCTCCCGTATGCCTCATGGGCGCGCCCCGTCTCCTCGCGCGAGCGCGCCGCCCGTCGTCTAACGCTCCATTATCCCCCAAAACGCCCGGATTTGCACGGATTCCCCCGCATACGGTATGTTCCCAGGTCAGAATTGCATTTTTGCGCCGCTCGCGCGAAAGGCCGCGTCAACGCCGTGCGAAATCGGCCATGCGACAGGCTCCGGCGGCGCCGCAGGCGCGCGCGAGGGGCTCGGTGGCGTCGGTGATGCCGCCGAGGGCGAGCACGGGCGCGCCCGCCGCCTCGACGATCGCGCGCAGGAAGGCCGGGCCGCGACCCGCGACGCCCGGCTTGCACGAGGGCGCGAACACAGGACTCGCCACGAGGACGTCCGCGCCGAGCGCCCGGGCCTCGGCGGCCTCCTCGAGGCTGTGGACGCTCGCGAGCACGGCGGCGAAGCCCTCGGGGCGGCCCTGCGCGCGCAGCTGCGGCAGGGGCAGATGCACGGCGCGCGCCCCGAGCCGGCGGGCGACGGCGGCGTGGGTATGGACGGCGAAGGCGATGCCGGCCGCGGCGCAGGCGTCGGCCACCTCGGCCGCGAGGCGCGCGTAGGCGGCCTCGTCCAGGTCCTTCTCGCGCAGGATCACGGCGTCGATGAGGCCTTGCGCCGCGAGGAGCGCCACCTGGTCGGGCAGCGGGCGCGCGCAGGCGCGGCGGTCGGTGACGAACACGCGCCAGAAGCGGCCGCGCGCGCCCTCACACGAGCACATGATCGTTCATGACGGGCTCGAGCCCCATCGCGCGCAGGGCGGCGGACACGTGGGCCACGTCGCGCCCGTCGGCGATCTCGAACTGGTCGTCGCCCGCCTCCGCTCCGCCCGCGTGCTCGCCCACGCCCGTGGACACCCCGGCCGAGATCTTCGTGGCGGCAATCGTCATGGCGTGGTCGCGGAATCCCGCTCGCTCGCGCGAGGAGATGGTGATCCCCGCCTGCGGCAGGAACAGCCGGTAGGCGCACATCGCCTGGAGGAGCTGCCGCTCGCCCACCCCGCGGGACCTGAGGCCCTCCATGCCCGGCGCGGGCCGCAGCCGCGGGCAGGACAGCGACAGCTCCGCATGCGGGTAGGCGCGCTGCAGCAGGTGCGCGTGCAGCCCGCAGGCCAGCGCGTCGCGGCGGAAGTCGCCGAGCCCGAGCAGCGCTCCGAAGGCGACGCCGCGCATGCCGGCGGCGAGCGCCCGCTCCTGGGCCTCGGCGCGGTACGGGAACACGCGCTTGCGCCCGGCCAGATGCAGCCTTCCATAGAGCGCGGGGTTGTACGTCTCCTGGAACACGGTGACGTAATCGGCCCCGCATGCGTGCAGGCGCGCGTACTCGTCAACGTTCATCGGGTACACCTCGAGGCCCACCGTGCGGAAGCGCGCGGCGGCGAGCTCGACCGCCTCCGCGATGTAGCCGACGTCGGTGCGGGCACGATCCTCGCCGGTGAGCAGCAGGACGTCCTCGAGCCCCGTAGCCGCGATGGCGTCGAGCTCGCGGATCATCCCCGCGCGGTCGAGGCGCGCCCGGCAGATGTCGTTGTCGCGGTTGAAGCCGCAGTACACGCAGTGGTTGTCGCAGAAGTTCGCCAGGTAGAGCGGCGTGAACAGGTGCGCCGTCGTGCCGAACCAGCGCGTGCGGACGGCGCGGGCGGCAAGGGCCAGCTCCTCGAGCAGAGGCTCAGCCGCCGGTGCGAGGAGCGCGCCGAAGTCTTCGAAGGCCGGCATGTCGGCGGCGAGTGCGCGGCGCACGTCGGCCTCGCGCACGGCGTCGAAGTCGAAGGCGGCGGCGCGCTCGAGCACCTCGTCCAGCACCGGCGAGCCCGCCCCGTCCATGTCGGGCAGGTAGGCGAAGGGGTCGAGCCCCCGGTCGCGGGCGATGTCGGCGGCATCGACCTCAGTCAGGCGGGTGAAGCGCGGGATGTCCCAGGCGGGAGCCTTCTCGGTCACGGCCGGCCCCCTAGTCCGCCAGAAAGCCGGTCAGGGGCGAGGAAGCCTCGGCACAGTCGAGCACGCGCCCGAATCCCGCCAGGTAGGCCGCCCGTCCCGCTTCCACAGCGCGCCCGAACGCGGCGGCCATCAAGGCGACGTCGCCCGCCGTGGCCACGGCCGTGTTGGCCATGACGGCGGCCGCGCCCAGCTCCATGGCCTCGCAGGCCTGCGAGGGCCGCCCTATCCCTGCGTCCACGATGACGGGCACGTCCACCTCCTCGATGATGATGCGGATGAACTCGCGCGCCGCGAGGCCCTTGTTCGACCCGATGGGCGCCCCGAGCGGCATAACGGCCGCCGCGCCCGCGCTCACGAGGTCGCGCGCGCACGCGAGGTCGGGGAACATGTAGGGCAGCACCGTGAAGCCCTCCTCGGCGAGCAGCGCCGTGGCGCGCACCGTCTCGGCGTTGTCGGGCATGAGGTAGCGCGCGTCGCGGATGACCTCCACCTTCACGAAGTCGCCGCAGCCCATCGCCCGGGCGAGCCGCGCGATGCGCACCGCCTCCTCGGCCGTGCGCGCGCCCGAGGTGTTGGGCAGAAGCGTCACGCCCTCGGGGATGGCGTCGAGGATGCTGCCCTCCTGAGCGGTGTTCGCGCGGCGCACGGCCAGCGTCACGATCTCCGCGCCGGCGTCCTCCACGACCGCGCGCACGAGGTCGAGGTTGAACTTCCCCGAGCCCAGGATGAAGCGCGAGGCGAACGTGCGGCCGCCGAGCGACCACGTGTCGGGTTGGTATGCCATATCTCTCAGTCTCCTGTCTGATCTTCCAGTCCCAGCGCGAGGCGCACGACCACGAGCGCCTGCTGGGCGGCGCACAGGACCACGCGCGGCGCGTAGAGCGCCTCGTCGGCCACGTCCGTCGCGCCGTCGCCGCACACGTAGAGCCGCCGGCCCACACGCCGCGTGCGCACTTCGGCCGCCGGGCCCGCGCCCGCCATGCCGCTCGCCGCCACCACGGTGGTGCCCGGCGCCTGCGCGAGGAGGGCGTTCACGAGGTCGGCCTTGGCCGCGGGATCGTCGAAGGCCTCGCACACGATGCGCTCGCCCGAAAACAGCGCCGCCGCGTTGCCGGCGTCCACGCGCACCCGGTCGAGCGCCAGGTCGAGGCGCGGGTCGATGCGCAGCAGCTGCTCGGCGAGGGCGTCGGTCTTCGGGCGGCCCAAGTGCTCGCGGAAGTAGTGCTGGCGGTTGAGGTTGCCCTCGTCCACCACGTCGAAGTCCACGAGATGCAGCGCGCCCACGCCCGAGCGCGCGAGCATGACCGCGATGTGGGAGCCGAGGCCCCCGAGCCCGGCGATGCCGACGCGCGCCGCCCGCAGCCGCTCGCGCGCATCGGCGCCGATGCGGCTTGCGAGCGCGTCCATCAGCCGCCTCCCACGAACCGCACGACCTCCACCGCGTCGTGCGGGCCGAGCGTCCGCGCGCCGTACTCCTCGCGCGGCACGATCTCGCCGTCGAGCTCGCACGCCACGCGCCGCTCGTCGAAGCCCGCCGCCGCGAGCCATGCCGCCAGCGTGCCGCCGTCGGCCTCCGGATGCTCCTCCCCGTTCACCTTCGCCACGAGGCCCTCCTTCCCTGTTTCGGTCCCGAACGCAAAAAAGCGCATGCGAAGAAGCCCGCACCCGAGGTGGTGCGCCCCTTCGCACGCGCTTCGCGTGCTAGCCCCCCCCCCGCCCCCCCCCCCGCGGGAAAGGGGCGGCGGCAAGGCGATGCCGAGCCGTTTCGCGGGCGCAACCGGCGCGGGCGCGCGTTGCGGTAGGCTTCGCGGAAAGGGATTCCGACGAAAGGAGCATCCGATGGAGTACAAGACCGGAGACAAGCCCGGCCCGGGCAAGTACCGCTGCAAGAACTGCGGCTACATCGTGCGCATCAACGACGACGCCGAGCCGCTGCCCGCCTGCCCCAACTGCGGGCACCACGAGTTCGAGAAGGTCGAGGAGGACTGACGCTCTGAAGCTCTGCGCCGGCGCATGGAAAAGCCCCGCCGGGCAAACCGGCGGGGCTTCGATGTCGAATGGAGCGGACGACGGGGTTCGAACCCGCGACCCCGACCTTGGCAAGGTCGTGCTCTACCAGCTGAGCCACGTCCGCTTATAAGCTTTTCAATCCCCCGCTTCCGAAGAAACGGTTGGAGGCGACGCCCGGATTCGAACCGGGGGTGAAGGCTTTGCAGGCCTCTGCCTTACCACTTGGCCACGTCGCCCTGGTGCGGCGGATCGTCATGAAAAAGGCCGGCCAAAACTGTTGAGTATGACCGGCCTCTTAATGACGATGGAGCGGACGACGGGGTTCGAACCCGCGACCCCGACCTTGGCAAGGTCGTGCTCTACCAGCTGAGCCACGTCCGCGTCGCGAGGAAATATAATACTGGAACGCCCGCACTCGCGCAAGCCCCCATTTTTGATTTTTTCGGAACGCTCCCGCTCCCATCCAATGAAAAGGGCCTCCGATAGATCGAAGGCCCTTCTGGATTCACGTGGTGCGCGATGCAAGATTTGAACTTGCGGCCCCTACCGTGTCAAGGTAGTGCTCTCCCCCTGAGCTAATCGCGCACATGGTCGCTCGGCTCGGACGCATCCGCGCCAGCGAGCTGATATGTTACCAGAACACCGGGCGGTATCAAAGCCCCAATTTCAAAAAACCTTGGCGGCGGACCGCGGCGGACGGCCGAGACCCTAGAACCCTTCGAGCAGCCCCGGCACCTCGGCGAGCGAGCGCACGCGCTCGTAGCCGCAGCCCTCCTCCGCGTCGTGACGGTCGACGATCACCGGGCGCACCCCGGCCGCGGCGGCCCCGTCGCCGTCCGCGTCCGGCCGGTCCCCCACGTGCGCGCACGCGTCGGGCTGCACGCCCAGCCGCTCGCAGGCGAGGTCGAAGATCACGGGATTGGGCTTGCGGTATCCCTCGGCCGCGCTCGAGACCACCGTGTCGAAGTACGGCAGCAGCTTGAGGTCGCGCAGCAGGCCCTCGAGCTCGGCGTCCCAATTCGACACCACGCCCAGGGCGAGCCCCCGCTCCTTGAGCGCGCGCAGGCATCCCGCGACGTCGGCGTAGACCTCCCAGCCGGACGCATGGCGGTACGCCTCGTTCACCGCGAACGCCATCCCCTCCGCGTCGTGTCCGATGCCCGCCAGGTGGCACACGTAGCGGTACTGGTCGAGCCAGATGGCCGTCGACCCCTCGTGCGAGCACCAGAAGTCGCCGTCGCGCAGGTATTCCGCCTCGTAATACGCCTCCATCGCCGGCATGTGGCGCTCGAAGTCGCGCGCCGTGAGCGCATGCCCGCGCGCGGCCGCCACGCGGCCCATCGTCTCGGCCACCGTCGGGCGCGGCCGGATAAGCGTGGCGCCCACGTCGAAGAACACCGCCTCGATCATGCGATCCCCCTAGTCCACGTGCCCGTCGTCGGGCTCGATGTGCACAAGCGCCTCCACCACGTTCGGGAAGCGCTCCTCCACGACCTGCTCGACGCGCTCCGACAGGTCGTGGGCGTCCTTCACCGTCATCTCCGGCGCGACGAGCACGTGCAGATCGGCGTACACCTCGCCCTCCGTGCCCCTCGTACGGATGCGGTGCGCGTCGCGCACGCCGGGTACCGCCAAGACCGCCGCGCGCACGTCCTCCTCGGGGATGCGCGCCCGGTCCGACAGCGTGGCCAGCGCGTGCTTGAGCACATCGTAGGCCGTGCCCAGGATGGCGAGCGTCACCACGAGCGCCATGACGGGGTCGGCCATGGGGAACCCGAGCGCCACGGCCGCAAGGCCTGCAATGACGCCCACGGACACGAGCGCGTCGGAGAGCGTGTGGTTGGCGTCGGCCGCCAGCACCTCGCTCTTGTAGCGCTTCGCGCAGCGCCGCTCGTAGGCCGTCACGCCCAGGTTCACCGCCAGCGTGCCGATCATGACCGCGAAGGAGACCGGCGTGACCTCGGCCGTGTACGCTCCTGAGACGAGCTTGCCCACCGCGCTCGAGCCCACCTCGAACGCCGCCAGGAGCAGCAGCATCCCGATGGCCAGGCTCGCGTACGTCTCGAACTTCGCGTGGCCGTAGGGGTGGCCCTCGTCGGCCGGGCGCGCGGCGAGCGATATCCCGACGAGCCCCACCACGTTGCCGGCCGAGTCGAACACCGAGTGGATGCCGTCGGCCTGCATCGACGCCGAGCCGCTGATCGTGCCGTAGACGTACTTCGCTGCCGCCACCGCCAAGTTGAGAAGCAGGATGATCCAGAGCACCTGCCGGATGGAGCGCATGCGCGACGAGACCGCGTCCTTGGCTGCAAACGCCTTCGTCATTCCCTGCTCCTCCGCATCCGCTTTACCGGGCCCATATACGAAAAGGAGAGCCGCTTGGACTCTCCTTCTAACTTCGCTGGTGTCGGAGGCGGGATTTGAACCCGCACACCCGTTGTGTGGGCACTAGCACCTCAAGCTAGCGTGTCTGCCGTTCCACCACTCCGACAAAGGTTGCTCTGAAACGCAACGCAGGTTATTCTACCCGAACCCCCCTGCGTTGTGAAGGGCCTTTTTTCGCTAATTCGCGATCGACCCGTGCGGGTAGATGATCATGAGCACGATGAGCGACACCATGAAGATCACGGCGAACGCGATGGTGATGCGGTCGAGGTTCTTCTCGACGATGCTCGTGCCGGTCTGCGTGGAGTACACCGAGCTGGCGATCATGTCGGAGATGCCCGTGCCCTTGCCGGAATGCAGCAGGATGAACACGATGAGGCCCAGGCCCGAGACGACGAGCAGGATGAGCATGATGATGAGGAGCGGGTTCAAGGTTTCTCTCTTCTTTCGTTTGCAACCTATACGCAAGTTATCAAGTATAGCGGAACGAGTGGGCGCGGGCAAGCCGAATCCCCCGCCGCACGGCGCGCGTCCACAGGGAAGCCACGCCCGCGCCCAACAGATGTCCCAAATGGGGACAGTCCCCATCTGGGACATTTTGGCATAAAAGGGGACAGTCCCCTTTTATGCCATTCGGCTTCAGGCGAGGAGGCTTTGGCCGGTCATCTCGGCGGGCGCAGGCAGGCCCAGGAGCTCGAGGAGCGTGGGGGCGATGTCGCAGAGCGCGCCTTCGCGATCGGCGAGCGTGCGGCCGGTGCCGGCGAAGTCCGCGAGTACGAGCGGCACGGGAGCCGTGGTGTGGGCCGTGAAGGGACTGCCGTCGTCCGCCAGCATCTTGTCGGCGTTGCCGTGGTCGGCCGTGACGAGCGCGACGCCGCCCTTGCGCTCAAGCGCGGCGAGCACCTGGCCCACGCCCGCGTCGACCGCCTCGACGGCGGCCACGGCGGCCGGAATGACGCCCGTGTGGCCCACCATGTCGCAGTTCGCGAAGTTCACGATGTAGACGTCGGCCTCACCCGCGTCGATGGCGGCGGCCAGCGTGGCGGCCACGGCGGGCTCGCTCATCTCCGGCTTGAGATCGTAGGTGGCCACCTTGGGGCTCGGGACGAGCGAGCGCTCCTCCCCCGCCTTGGGCTCCTCGCGCCCGCCGTTCAGGAAGAACGTCACGTGGGCGTACTTCTCCGTTTCGGCGATGTGGTACTGGCACAGGCCCGCCTCGGCCAGCACGTCGGCCAGCACGTTGTCGGGGAACTCCTTGGCGAAGGCCACGGGTGCCGGGATCTCGGGGTCGTACTCGGTGAGGCACACGAAGCTCACCTGCGGGAACTGCGGGCGCTCGAAGCCCTCGAACGCCGGATCCACCAGCGCGCGCGTAAGCTCGCGGGCGCGGTCGGGACGGAAGTTGAAGAACACCACCGCATCGCCCTCGCACACCCCGCGCGCGTCGAGCGCCGTGGGCACGACGAACTCGTCGGTGACGCCAGCCTCATAGGACGCGGCCATAACCTCGGCAGACGTCGCATCGGTGCAGGGCTCGGCGGCTACGACGGCGCGCCATGCCTGCTCGACGCGCTCCCAGCGGTTGTCGCGGTCCATGGCGTAGTAGCGCCCGGAAATGCTGCCGATGCGCGCCTCGCACACATCGTCGGAAAGCTCGCGCGCGACAGCCTCAAGCTCCTCCAGGTAGCCCGCGCCGCTCTTGGGCGGCACGTCGCGACCATCCATGAAGCAGTGCACCACGATATGCCCCACACCCGCCGCCTTCGCCGCGCGCATGAGCGCGTAGAGGTGCTCGTTGGACGAATGCACGCCGCCGTCGGACACGAGGCCCATGAGATGCAGCGCCGCACCCAGCTGCGCGGCGGCCGCGAACGCCTCGCCGAGCACCGGGTTCGCAGCCAGCGAGCCGTCGGCGCAGGCGCGGTTGATGCGCGTGAGCTCTTGGAACACCACGCGCCCCGCGCCGATGTTGAGGTGGCCCACCTCGGAGTTGCCCATCTGCCCCTCTGGCAGGCCCACGGCCTCGCCCGACGCCTCGAGGCGCGTCCACGGGCGCTCCGCGAACAGCGCGTCGAGGTTCGGCGTGTCCGCAAGCGAGATGGCGTTGCCGGGGCCGGGCTCGGCCAGGCCAAAGCCGTCCATGATGATGAGGCAGGCGGGCAGCGTGAGGCTATCAGCTGACGCCGCACGGGATCCTTCGACTACGTTCACTTCGTTCACTCCGCTCAGGATGACAGAAGGGTCTTGTTCAGGATGACGGGGATCGTTACAGGCACGCCTTGATGAGCTGGACGAACGACTCGCACTTGAGGGCCGCGCCGCCCACGAGGCCGCCGTCGATGTTCGGCTGGGCCATGAGGCCGTCCACATTGCCCGGATTCATCGAGCCGCCGTAGAGCACGCGCATCTCCTCGGCAACCTCGGCGCCAAAGAGCTCGGCGAGCGTCGCGCGAACACGTGCGCACACGGCTTCGGCCTGCTCGGGCGTGGCGGTGCGGCCCGTGCCGATGGCCCAGATGGGCTCGTAGGCCACGACGCATTTCGCAGCGTCGCGCGCGTCCACGCCGGCGAACGCGGCGCGCACCTGCGCGGTGACGTACTCCTCGGTGGTGCCCTCGTCGCGCACGGCGAGCGACTCGCCCACGCACACGATGGCGTACAGGCCGCCCTCCAGAAGCGCCTTCACCTTGCGGTTCACGTCCTCGTTCGTCTCGCCGAACAGCTCGCGGCGCTCGGAGTGGCCCACGATCGAGCACGCGCAGCCGATCTCCTTGATCATCGGCACCGAGACCTCGCCCGTGAACGCGCCCTTCGGCTCCCAGTACACGTTCTGCGCGCCCACGGCGATCTTCGTCTTATCGAAGTCGAGCACGGTCTTGGCCGGCTTGAGGTCCACGTAGGGCGGGCAGATGACGATGTCGAGCGCCTCCGGCCACTCCTTCTCGTACTGATTGGAGATCTCCTGCGTGAGCACCACCGCCTCGGCGACGGTGTTGTTCATCTTCCAGTTGCCCGCCATCATTGGTTTGCGCGCCATGCGATCTTCCTTTCCTCGGGAATGGCATAAAAGGGGACAGTCCCCTTTTATGCCATTCTGCTAGTTCTTGAGCGCCTCGACGCCCGGGAGGGCCTCGCCCTGCACGAGCTCCATGGAGGCGCCGCCGCCGGTGGAGATGAACGTCATCTTGTCGGCCAAGTCGAACTTGTTCACGGCGGCCACGCTGTCGCCGCCGCCGATGACGGTGTCCGCCTCGGCGTTGGCGGCCACGGCCTCGGCCACGGCCCGCGTGCCGGCCTCGAAGGGCTGCATCTCGAACACGCCCATGGGGCCGTTCCAGAACACGGTCTTGGCCTCGGCCACGGCGTCGGCGTAGAGCTTGGCCGTCTCGGGTCCGATGTCGAGGCCCATCATACCATCGGGGATCTCGTCGACCGAAACCGTGAGCGTCTCGGCATCTTCGGCGAACCGGTCGGCGACGACCACGTCCACGGGCAGGAGCAGCTTCACGCCCCTCTCCTGCGCCTTCGCGATCATCGCAGCCGCGCGCTCCACCCAGTCCTCTTCCTTGAGCGAGGCTCCCACGGCCTTGCCCTGCGCGAGCAGGAACGTGAAGCACATGCCGCCGCCCACGATGAGCGTGTCGCAGGTGTCCATGAGCGCATCGATGACCTTGATCTTGTCCGACACCTTCGAGCCGCCCAGTATCGCCGCGAACGGGCGCTTCGGATTCTCCAGCATGCCCGTGAGCGTGCCCACCTCGCGCTGCATGAGGTAGCCCGCGTACGCCGGCAGGAGCGCGGCGACGCCGGCCGTGGAGGCGTGGGCGCGGTGCGCGGTGCCGAACGCGTCGTTCACGTACACCTGCCCGAGCGCGGCCAGCTCCTCGCAGAAGGCGGGGTCGTTCTTCTTCTCGCGCTTGTCGAAGCGCAGGTTCTCGAGCACCAGCACGTCGCCGTCGGCAAGCGCCGCGGCCTTCGCCTGGGCGTCCGGGCCCACCGTGTCGGCAGCGAAGGCGACCGGCTTGCCGATGAGCTCGGAGAGGCGCTGGGCGGCGGGGCGCAGCGAGAACGCCTCCTCGAAACCCTCGCCCGCCGGGCGGCCGAGGTGGCTCATGAGGATGACGCGCGCGCCCTGCCCCACCAGGCGCTTGATGGTGGGCAGCGCCGCGCGGATGCGCGTGTCGTCGGCGACGGCGCCGTCCTTAACGGGAACGTTGAAGTCGACGCGCACGAGCGCGCGCTTGCCGCGCGCGTCCAGCTCGTCGATGGTTTTGATATCGGCCATGGGGCCCTCCTTGTCCAAACGAAAAACGAGCCTGCCAAGGCAGGCTCGTTTGAGGGGATGCGGTTAGAGCAGGATCTTCACGAGGTCCTTCACGCGGTTGGAGTAACCCCACTCGTTGTCGTACCAGCTGATGCACTTGACGAAGTTGCCCTCGCCGCCCAGCACCATGGTGAGCTTGCTGTCGAAGATGGAGGAGTGCGGGTTGTCCACGATGTCGATAGACACGATGGGATCCTCGGTGTACTCCAGGATGCCCTTGAGCGAACCTTCGGCAGCGGCCTTCATCGCGGCGTTGATCTCCTCGACGGTGGCATCCTTCTCAAGCTCCACCGTGAGGTCGACCATCGAGCCGTCCGGCGTGGGAACGCGCGTGGCGAAGCCGTCGAGCTTGCCCTTGAGCTCCGGCAGCACGAGCGACACCGCGCGGGCGGCGCCCGTGGTGGTGGGGATCATGGACATGGAGGCCGCGCGGGCACGGCGCAGGTCCTTGTGGGGAAGGTCGAGGATCTTCTGATCGTTCGTGAACGCGTGGATCGTGTTCATGTAGCCGCGCTTGATGCCGAAGCTGTCCATGAGCACCTTCGCGAAGGGGGCCAAGCAGTTCGTCGTGCACGAGGCGTTGGAGATGATGTTGTGCTTCTCCTTGTCGTAGTCGCCGTCGTTCACGCCCATGACAATGGTGATGTCCTCGTTCTTGGCCGGCGCGGAGATGACGACCTTCTTGGCGCCCGCGTCGAGGTGGGCCTTGGCCTTCGTGGCGTCGGTGAAGAAGCCGGTGGACTCCACGACCACGTCGACGCCCAGCTCGCCCCAGGGGAGGTTGGCCGGCTCGCGCTCGGAGAGCACCTTGACCGCATGGCCGTCGGCCACGAAGCCGTCCTCGGTGACCTCGACCGTGTCGAAGGCGCGCCCGTGGATGGAATCGTACTTGAGCAGGTGGGCCATCGTCGGGATGTCGCCGAGGTCGTTCACGGCCACGACCTCGATCTCCGGATCGTTCGCCATCGTGCGGAACACCAGGCGGCCGATGCGGCCGAATCCGTTAATGCCTACTTTGATTGCCATGCGTATCCCCTTTCAGATACCTTGCATCAGAATTGCAGGAACGCCCCGATCATACCGGGTGTCGCCGCCCTGCGGCAAGCCCTATCTCGCCAGCGTATAAAAAAAGCAACCCGCCGGCCCGGCGGCGGACGCTCCCAACCGCTCGCCGAGCCGTTTGGCATAAAAGGGGACAGTCCCCTTTTATGCCATTTTTGAAGATGCCACTCGGGCGATGGTTCTGTCGCCGATTCCCGTCAGGCGACCGATCTGCCGAATAGACAGCCCGACGTCATGGAGGGCGACCAGGCACTCGTTCCTGCGCGGTTTCGGGAGAGCCTTCACCTCGTTCGCCGCGCACCCAAACGACTCCGCGAGAACAGCGGCGGCGACCTCGCCCATCTCCTCGTCAGGTATGCGGTGCCCGCCGCCAAGACGGTAACGGCCGGCGGCGTCCGCAGCCTGGAACGCGATGAGGGCATCCACGCCGCCGAGCATGTCCAGCACGATGGACGTGTCAGCGAGTTCGGCCTTTCCCACGTATTCGCGATAGCTGCTCCACCAGTGCTCGTCGACCGGGCAGACGCCAGCTTTCGCAGGGTTGTTGTGAATGTAGCGCACCGCTTCCAGCAGATAGGAATCGCTTTCAACGGGAAAGCTGGCGAACCGTTCTTGGAACACGTGGCCCGCATGCCCTCCCTTGCGGTTGAAACGTTGAGCGTACTTCGTCGCAAGGGCCTGCATCGCCCTGCTCAACTGCCTCGCGTCGTCGCGCAACAGCAGATGTACGTGATTGTCCATGAGGCACCATGCGATGACGACGACTTCCCTTTGAGCGAACTGCTCCGCAGCCGCGTCGATGAAGGCATGCCTGTCGAGATCGTCCTCGAAAAGAAGCTGCTTGCCGTTCCCGCGGAGCACCACATGGTAATACCCCGACTCCGAAACAGCCCTTGCAGAACGTGCCATGAAGTCCTCCTTTTCGTACACGTCGGTAAAATGGCATAAAAGGGGACTGTCCCCTTTTATGCCAAAATCAGCCTTTCGCCTCCTTGGCCAGTTGCTCGATGCGGCGGACGCGGTGGTAGACGGCGGATTTGGACAGCGGGGGGTTGGCGCGCTCGCCGAGTTCTTTGAGCGTGGCGTCGGGGAAGCTCACGCGCAGCTTGATGAAGTCCTGCAGCGCCGGCGGCAGATTCTCCATGCCGTAGGCGTCGAGCACGGTGCGGATGGCGAAGAGCTGGTCGACCGAGGCGTTCGCGGCCTTCGCCTGGTTGGCGATCTCGGCGTTGGTCATACGGTTCACGTCGTTGCGCACGCTCTTGATGACGCGCGCGTTCTCCATGGCAAGGGCGCTCTGATGCGCGCCGGCGAACGCGAGGAACTCGAGGATGGCGCTGCCGCTTTTGAGGTACACCATGAACGAGCTGCGCCTTTGCATGACGCGCGCGTTGATGCCCTTGCGCTCGAGCAGCTCGACGAGCCCCTCGGCCAGATCCTCCCCCTCCACGGTGATCTCGAAGTGGAAGTCGCCGCGCGGATCGGACACGAAGCCGCTGCCGAGGAACGCGCCGCGCAGGTAGGCCGCCGCGCAGCACTCCTTGGCCACGAGGTCGGGCTTCACACCCAGCTCGAGGCCCCCCTCGGGCGCGAGCACGCCCATGTCGGCGAGCGCCTCGGCCAGGCGCGGCTGCGAGGGCACCTCGATCAGGTAGTTCGGCGTCTTGTGCAGCACGCTGCGGCGCACCGTGAGGTTCGTCTTCAGATGGTACAGCTCGTGCAAGAGCTTGATGATGAGGCGCGCGACGGACGGCGCGTCGGTCGCGATCTCGATGCGGTACTTGCCCTGGCCGCTGAAGAACAGCGTGCCCTCGATGCGCACGAGCGCCGCCAGCGTGGCCTTCTCGCAGTGCGAGCAGATGGCGGGCACGCGGGCGAGCTCGTCCTTCACCTCTGCCGTGAACGACATAGCCTCAACACCCCCGCGAACGCGTCGCGCAGCGCGACGGGATCATGCCAGGTGGGCCGCATCGGGTCGACGAGGTCCCGCGCGATGACCACCGGGCCCTGCGCCTGGATGACCTGCACGTCATGATGGTCGATGCGCACCGGGCGCACGCGGCCGGAGAGCGCCGCGTCGGAGATGTCCGACGTGGAGGCGTGCTCGGGCTCGGCCCCGGTCACGGCGCTGAACAGGCCCGTCGCGGGGCTGTCGGGACGCAGGGGCACGGGCGTGTGCACCAGCATGTAGTCGAGGCACCCGCGCATGCCGTGGTCCATGAGCGCCTCCACGTGCTCGCGCGCGGTGAGGCCCCACGTCTCGCCCTGCATGTCGGCGAGCGAGCACACGAAGAGCGCGGCCCCCTTCGACGCGCGGATGGCGTCCACCACGCCGGGCACGAGCAGGTTCGGGATGATGGACGTGAACAGCGACCCCGGCCCCAGCACGATGAGGTCGGCCTCGCGGATGGCGTCGAGCGCGGGGCGGAACGGCACGATGGCATGGGATGCGCGCAGGTCGACCCGGTCGAGCGCCGTGCGCGAGTGGCACGCCACCGCCTGCCCCACGATGGAGCGGCCGTCGCGCGTGCGGGCCGTGAGCGTGACGCGGTCGAGCGTGGAGGGGTACACGTGCCCCCGCGCGCCGAGCAGCCGCTCGCAGATGGCGATGGCCTCGGGGAACGATCCGGCCGCGTCCTCGAGCGCCGAGAGCATCAGGTTGCCGAGCGTGTGGTTGCGCGCGAACGGGAAGCGGTACTTGAACGCCTTGGTGAGCGGGTCGTCGGCGTCGGCGGCCATCGCGGCGATGCATTTGCGCACGTCGCCGGGGGGCGTGACGTCGGCCTCCTCGCGGAGGATGCCCGTGGAGCCGCCGTCGTCGGCCATGGCCACGACGGCGCTCGTCTCAAGCCCCATGGACAGAAGCGTGCGGATGGACACCGGCGCGCCCGTGCCGCCGCCGATGACGACGGCGTGCAGCGCCGGCTGCGTGGGATCGAGCGGCTCGGGCCGCAGCGCGGCGAAGGCCGCGGTGGCCGAGGGGTCGTGGGTGAAGGGCTGCGTCGCCATGCGCCCCCCCCTAGCGCGCGGGCTCAGGCGCGGGCGCGGCATCGGCCGCCACGAGCTTGCCGTCGGCGCCCTCGGCGAGCGCGAGGTCGCGGTGCGCCACGCTCACGCGGTAGCCCTTCACCTTGAGGTAGTCGCCGGTGGACTCCGCGAGCGCCACGCTGCGGTGCTGGCCGCCCGTGCAGCCCACGGCGATGGCGAGCTGCTGCTTGCCCTCGGCCACGTAGCCGGGCATCACGCAGTCGAGCAGCGCGCGCCACCTCTCCAGGAACTCCTCGGTCTCCGGCCGGTACAGCACGAAGTCGCGCACGGGCTTGTCGAGGCCGGTAAGGCCCTTGAGCTGCGGCTCGTAGTAGGGGTTCGGCAGAAAGCGCACGTCCATGACGAGGTCGGCGTCCAGCGGCGCGCCGTGCTTGAAGCCGAACGAGTACACGCTGACGGACATGCCCTGCTGCTCGGTGCCCGGCGCGAAGAGCGCCCGGATGGCGCCGCGCAGCTGGGCCGGCAGCATGTCGGTGGTGTCGAGCACGTGATGGGCCGCCTCGCGCACCTCGAACAGGAGGTCGCGCTCGCGCTGGATGCCCTGCGCGATGGACGCGCCGTCGGCGCACAGCGGATGGCGGCGGCGGCTTGACTTGTAGCGCGCGACCAGCTTCTCGTCGGCCGCATCGAGGAACAGGATGCGGTAATCGATGCCCTGGCCCTTCAGCTTCTCGAGTTCGGCCGTGAGGCTGGCGAAGAAGTCGCGGTTGCGCGCGTCGCACACCACGGCCAGCCGGCGCTTCTCGTCGGGCTGGCCCGGCATGCCGGTGAGCTCCAGCAGGTTCCCGATGAGACTGGACGGCAGGTTGTCCACGCAGAAGTAGCCCAGGTCCTCGAAGGAGTGCATGGCCTCGGTGCGTCCGGCGCCGCTCATGCCGCTGACCACGACCAGCTCGGGCATGTTCTCCAGCTGGGAGGTTTCTTCGCTCATGCTATCGTCCTTCCGTTGTCGCATCATCGTCCTGCGCCGCCGCTTCCGATGCGTCGGCCGCCTCGGCCTCGCCGCCCACGACGCGCTCGTCTTTCCGCTCGCTATTATACTGCTTGAGCACGCGGAACAGCTCCTCGGCCACCTCTTCGGGCACCACGCGGGCCGCCTTGATGTCCTCGAGCGTGGCGGCCTTGAGGTTCCGAAACGACTTGAAGTGCGCCATCAGCGCCTTCTTGCGCACGGGGCCCATGCCCACCACGTCGTCGAGGATGGAGGCCGTCATGCCCTTGCCGCGCAGCTCGCGGTGGAACGTGATGGCGAAGCGGTGGGCCTCGTCGCGGACCTGCTTCACCAGGTAGAGCGACGCCGAGCCCGAGGGCAGCACCACGGGGCCCGTGTCCTGCCAGGGCACGAACAGCTCCTCGTCGCGCTTGGCCAGGCCGCACATCGCGATATCACGCACACCCATCTGGTCGAACATCTCGAGCGCCGCCGACAGCTGCGGCTTGCCGCCGTCGAGAATGATGAGGTCGGGCTTGCTGCCGAAGCGCTCGTCGGCCATGCGCTCGGGCGCGTAGCGGCGGCTCATGACCTCCTGCATGGACAGGAAGTCGTTCGCCTCGTCGAGCGGGGTCTTTATCTTGAAGCGGCGGTACTGGTTCTTGTCGGGCTTGCCGTTGGTGAACACCACCATCGAGGCCACCGTGTAGGAGCCGTGGATGGTGGAGATGTCGAAGCACTCGATGCGCAGGGGCGGCTCGTCGAGGGCGAGCGCGCTCTCCAGCTGCAAGAGCGCGTTGTTGATGCGCTTGTCGTCGTAGTTCGTGCGCACCTTGTAGCGCATGAGCGTGTGCTTGGCGTTCGTCTCGGCCATGCCCACGAGCTCGGCCTTCTCGCCTTTTCGCGGTGCGGTGAAGCGCACCTTCGCCCCGTGGGGGCTGGCCAGCTTCTCGGTGAGCCACGCCTCCATGGCCTCCTTATCCTCGGGCTCGTCGCGCAGGATGACCTCGTGCGGGATGGAGGTGGTGGCGTCGTAGTAGCGCAGCAGGAACATGTGCAGCAGGTCCTGGTCGGGCACGTCCTTGCCGCGGTTCAGCACGAACTCGTTCGAGTTGATGATGCGGCCCTCGCGCACCATGAACACGTGCACGCCCGCCACCGTCTCCTCGCGGAACAGGCCCACCACGTCGGCGTCGAGGTTGCGCGCGGACACGGCGTGCTGCCTATCGGTGAGGCCGTTGATGGTGTCGATGCGCGCCTTCATGCGGGCGGCGCGCTCGAAGTCGAGCTCGACGGCGGCTTGCCTCATCTCGGCGGTAAGCTCGTCGACGAACTCGCGGTGCTGGCCGGACAGGAAGCGCTCGATGCGGCGCACGTTCACCTCGTACTCCTCGGGCGTGATGCCGCCGCAGCAGGCGCCGGGCCCCAGGCCCACGTGCGCGTCGAAGCACGGGCGCGCATCGCGGTCGAGGAGCGCAAGCGGGTTCTTCTCCAGGCGGCGCTTGAGCTGCCGCCAGTCGGCGCACGACGTGGCGCACAGGGGAACGACGCGCCGCGCGATGTCCACCATGTCGCGGGCGGCGCGGCTATCGGTGTAGGGGCCGAAATACTTGGTGTCCGCGCGGTGCTTCTCGCGCGTGTACTTGATGGCGGGAAACACGTCGCCCTTGGTGAGCGCGATGAACGGGTAGGACTTGTCGTCCTTGAAGTCGGCGTTGAAGAAGGGGCTGTGCTGGTTAATGAGGTTCTTCTCCAGCACGAGCGACTCGTGCTCGTTCTCCACCACGATGTAGTCGAAGGAGTCGATCTGATCCACGAGCAGCGGGATCTTCGCGCGCTCGTCCTGGAAGTTCACGTACTGGCGCATGCGGGCGCGCAGCTGCTTGGCCTTGCCCACGTAGATGACCTGGCCGGACTTGTCCTTCCACAGGTACACGCCCGGAAGCGCGGGCACGCTGGAGAGCTCCTGCTTGATGCGCTCGAGCTTGGCGCGCTGAGATTCGGGCGCCGCGGGGCCGTCCGCGTGCTCGCGCACGGCGCGCTCGAGCGCGGGCCGGCGGCGGCCCTCCCGCTCGAGGCGCTCGGCGGCCTCGGGATCGAGCTCGGGCTCGGTCGCAGGCTCGAGGCGCTCGAACCCGCCCGCGTCGCCGTCGGAAAACTCGCCCCAGCCGCTCTCTTCGTCTATCGTGTCGCCTTCGAAGGCGTTCTCATGCAATTCATCCATGGCACGAGTATAGCAAACCCCCGCTGCCCGCCAACTGCGGCTGTCCTCTTGCAAACAAATGTTTCACGCGAAACATCCACCGTCGAAGAGCCGCTGTCGCCCGAAACGTACGGTTTTAGGCGAGATTCCGTACGTTTCGGGCGACAACGCCCTCGCGAACGAAAGTTTTGCTCACTCGACAATGAGAAGAACAGGTTCTACAGCACAAATGTTTCACGTGAAACATCTTGTCGGCATCTTCGACCAAAACACACGCCTCGGGTGCTTGTTGCGTGTGTTTTGGTCGAAGATGATGATCTTTCCAGACGGAAACTGCTTTCGATAAACGAGGCGACAATGTAGCCTCCTTCAGGCTTGCTCCAGCTTGACTTTGAACGAGATGGTGCGGGGCGTGTCCAGGCCGTCGAACGCCACCTCGTAGGCGCGCTTCTCGGGGTCGACGGCAGCCACGCGCCCGGTGCCGAACGTCGCGTGGCGCACGCAGTCGCCCACGGAGAAGCGCGCGTCGCGGACGAGGTCGGCTATCCAGCGGTCGGTAAGCGCGTAGGCGGCGCGCGCGTCGGTCATCTGGGAGTCGGAGGGCCGGTTCGAGAACTCGAGCGCCTCCGGGTCGATGTCGAGCAGGAAGCGCGACGGGTAGCGCGGCACGCCCTCGTGCGAGCGGCCCTCCGCCTCGGTGAGGTACAGCCCGTCGCGCGCCCGGGTCATGGCCACGAACGCCAGGCGGCGCTCCTCCTCCATGCCCTGCGGCGTGCTCGTCTTGCGCGACGGGAGCACGCCCTCGCTCATCGAGCAGAGGAACACGTGCGCGAATTCCAGCCCCTTCGCCGCATGGACGGTCATGAGCCGCACCTTATCCTGCGCATCATCCATCACGTCGGCGTTCGTGAGCAGGGCGACGTGGGCCAGGTAGTGCTCGAGGGTTACTTCCTCGCCGCACGTCAACTCGAACTCGTAGATGGACTGCTTCAGCTCGGCCAGGTTGTCGAGCCGCTCCTGGCTGCCCTCGGTGCGCAGCATGCGCTCGTAGCCGCTCTCCGACAGCACGGCCGCCAGCACCTCCGACACCGGGCGCCCCTCGTAGGAGGCGCGGAAGCGCTCGACCAGATCGAGCAGTTGCCGTGCCTTCGTGCGCTTGAACATTTCGTCGTCTGCCGTGAGCGCGAGCGCCTCGTACAGGCTGCACCCCCGCTCGTCGGCTTGCTCGCGCAGAAACGCCATGCGCCGCTGGCCGAGGTTGCGCTTTGGCACGTTCGCCACGCGCGCGAAGTCGAGGTCGTCCCGGTAGGCGATAAGCCGCAGGTACGAAAGCGCGTCCTTGATCTCGCGGCGGCCGAAGAACGGCACGCCGCTGTGCACCGCGTGGGGCACTTCGGCGCGCAGCAGCGCCTCCTCCACCGGACGAGATGCGTAATGGGCGCGGTAGAGCACCGCCATGTCGCGGTACGCCACGCCCTCGCCGTGCAGCGCGAGGACGCCCTGGGCGATCCATGCGGCCTCTTCGGACGCGCTCTTGGCATGGTGCCACACCGTGGGGCCGTGGGCCGAGCGCGCGGCGACGAGGCGCTTGGGCATGCGCTCGCGGTTCTTCTCGATGAGCGAGTTCGCGACGGTCACCACGCGCGGCGCCGACCGGTAGTTCTCCAACATCATGACGGTGCGCGTGCCCGGGAAGCGCTTATCGAAGTCCAGCAGGAAGCGCACGTCCGCGCCGCGCCAGGTGTAGATGGTCTGGTCGGGGTCGCCCACCACGAACAGGTTTTTATGGTAGCCGGCCAGCACCTCCATGAGATCATGCTGCAGGCCGTCGATGTCCTGGAACTCGTCGACCATGACGTACTCGAGCCGCCTTTGCCACTTCGCCCGGATGTCCGGGTTCTGCCCGAAAAGGTGCAGCACGAACACGATGAGGTCGTTGTAGTCCAGTCCGAAGCACTTCTTCTCCTGGTAGAGGTAGCCGTAGAAGATGATGTCGTTCGCGGTGGTCGCGTCGAGGTACTTCTGCCGCAGGCCCTCGAGCGGCATGGCCAGCATGTCGCGGTAGTAGTCCTGCCGATGCTTCGTCTTCATGGCCTCTATCATGTCGCGCGCCTTCGCGAACGTCATGTCGCGCAGCGTGAGCCCGCGCTCCTCGTACACGGTTTGCAGCATGGCGTCGATGTCGGCGTTGTCCAGCACGAGGAAGCTCTTCGGGTACTGGAGGGCATGGGCGTCCTCCTGCAGCACCGACACGCAGAAGCCGTGGAACGTGTTGATGTAGCCGGTGTCCCTGTCGCCCGTGAGCCGCCGGATGCGCCGCCGCATCTCGCCGGCCGCCTTGTTCGTGAACGTAGCGCACAGGATGTTGCCCGGCATGATGCCCAGCTCGTTCACCAGGTAGGCGAAGCGCTCGGTGAGCGCCCGCGTCTTTCCCGTGCCGGCGCCCGCGATCACGCGCACGTACCCCTCGGTCGCCGTGACGGCCTCGAGCTGCGCCGCGTTCAGGCGCGGCGCCGCGCCCCCACAGCCGAGTCGGGCGTGCATCGTTTTCTCGATCATCTGTTCCATATGAACAGTGTACCAGAAAAACGGACGGATGTTCCCACTTTAGAGAAGAATTTTGAAAGCCCTCTTCAACCCGTGCCGGCTCGGCAACTGTCGTATACTGTCGCCACTCGAAAAAGAAGGAAGGCCTATGAAGCCCACTGTCTACATCGACGCGGATGCGTGCCCGGTCACAGTCGAGGCGCTCGCGGTCGCGCGCGCGTGCGGGGTGCCCGCCGTCATCGCGGGCAACTCGACGCAGAACCTGGCGCGCCACATCCGACGCGGCGACCCGCGCACGCCGCGCGACGGGTTCTGGGTGGACACGCTGCCCGTGGGCGTGGGGGCCGACGCGGCCGACTTCGCCATCGTGCAGGAGCTCTCGCCGGGAGATATCGTGGTCACGCAGGACATCGGCCTAGCGGCCATGGCGCTCGGGCGCGCCGCGCGGGCCATCGGCGTGCGCGGGCGCGTGTACACGCTGGCGACCATCGACCTCGACATGCACATCCGCCATGAGGAGAAGAAGGTGCGCCGCCAGGGCGGCCGCACGCGCGGCCCCGCCCCCTTCGAGGACGACGACCGCGAGCGCTTCGCCGCGAACCTGCGCCGCCTCGTGGAGGAGTCGCAGCGCGACGAGCGCTGACGGCATGCGGCACAACACAAAAAGCGGCCGGTTTGGCGCTCGGCGTGCCGATTCGGGAGGTTTCCGGTGCCTTCAGACGTACAGCTCATGACATTTGCCCAGGTCGCATTTCGCGCACGTGCGACGGAATGGCGCGCGCCGTGCCAAACCGACGGGTTTTTGTGTCGAGCGGGACGCCTTCTCAGTCAATCTTGGTTTACCGTCGAGATACGACACAGGAAACCGCCAAGGCGGCGCCGCACCCTTCCTGGGCCGGGATGGTTCTCGAATTCGACATAAACCAGCCGCTCATCGCCGACCGAAGGCTTATACGAGGTCATCGCAGAGTCCGTCGTCCTCCGCGCTATCCCATTCGGCAGGCCGCGCACGCCCTCCGCATGCTCGCGGGCGAGCTTGCGCAGATACGGCGAGGGCTTCAGCCCGTCGACCTCCTGCAGACCCATCGCCACGCGCCAGTAGCCCTCTCGCACTGCGGGATCGCTCGGCTCGCGCTTCGCCTCGTAAGGGAAATCGTCAGGACGTTCGGCAGTCAAAAGGGCTCCTTCGCCATCGGGGTCTGCGGCCCCCATTGTAGCGCATCACGCGGACGGCCGGCGGGCGCGGATGCGCTGCGCGAGCTCGCAGGCCAGCCGCTGGACCACGCCGGCGGCGGCAAGGGCACCCATCACAAAAAGGAGCTGATAGACCACGAACGTCGGCAGCGAGGTGGTCAGGAAGCCGAGCGCGTCGCCCGCGATCAGCGCGCCCATCACGAGCGCGAACGCCAGCTCGACGAGCGTCCACCGCAGCGGGCGGCGCGACCACCGCTCGTTGCCGCCCAGCGCCCACGCCGCCGGCAGGATGAAGCCGTAGCTTCCATTGAACAGGTAGAACACATACGTCCATATCCAGATGAGGGGGTTTCGGACATACTCCGTCATGCCCGGCGAGTTGAGATAGTCGCCAACCGCCCACGCCGCCACCACTACTCCTAATATGAGCAGCGCTTGGAGTGCGGTCGACCCTCCCTTGCAGCATGGCGGCTTGAACGACGCCCACAGCATGAGCGCGGCCGCCATCGCCGCTGCCTCGACGAAGTGCGCGAGCATCCCCGGATGCGGCTGCGGGAACGCGAGCGACGCCGCCCATCCCACGAGCATGGTCACAAGCGCGCCGCCCAACGCGTAGCCCGCCCGCGCGAGCCTCCCGCTCCCCCGCCCTTCCTCGTTCCGACGCGGCATAGCGCCTCCTCTCCTCGACCCCGACATCACGCAGACGGCATGCTCTCCCAGTAATCGGACGAGGTGTCGTCGTTGCCCGCGATCACCTTCGCCCGCAAAACGCCCTCGGCCGGCATATCAGAGAACCCGATCACGACGCCGTCCATGCCCCATTGCAGCCCCTTCATGCCGTACAGGCGGCGCTCTACGAAAGCCTGGGAGACGCGCAGCTCCGTCCCGTTCTCGATGAAGCCGCCCCCGTCGTCCACGCGGAAGGAGAAGCCGTTCTCGTCAATCGCGGAGGTCACCGTGCCCGAGACGGCGTAGTCGCAGCCGCACGCCTCGAGCGCCTCGGCAAGCGTCTCCGCGCCCTCGACCTGCTGGTCGACCTCCGCTTTGGACTCGAACACCTTCTGCGCGACGATGACCCCGTCCGCGAACGGCTCGGTCGAGCGGATCTGCACGGAATCGCCCACTGCCAGCTCCTCGAACGGCACGTCGAAATGCTCGGCCGCTGCGCACTCCACCGTCACCTGCGTTGCAACCGGAATGCCCTCGGTGGACTCGGATACGGCGAGCACGAGAACGCGCGCCTCGGGGTCGATCGAGACGATGGACCCGGTGTTGTGGTACGAGTAGCCCGATTGCCCAGATGGAGGCGTCGGAGGCTCGTCCTGCGAAACCGGCGGTTCTTCCGGAAGCGTGCGCATGAAGAAGAGGCCCACCGGCACCGCGTGCGTCACGCGCGACTTGTCGAGCCATACGGGCGTCGTCACCTCGATCGTGCCGTCGGAAAGAACGGCCTCCTCCGGAGCGCTCAGCCGGAACACCGTGAAGAACAGCGCGACCATCAGCGCGAGCGCGCAGAGAACCGCGCAGCCTGTCACCTGGTAGTCCTTACTCGGGCACCTCGCCGCCCCCACGGCCACGATCGGAATCACGACGAAGCAGGTCAGAAGGATGCAGACCGAAGGAATCTCGTAGACGACGTTGCGCAGGTCGAGGCCCTGCGAAAGGGCGTAGTGGCGGCACGCAAGGAAGAACGCGAGCGCGAGCGCGCTCGCGCCCACGGACACGACCAGCGCGACGACGCGCGCCCGGCGGGCTAGCATCCGCATGCCGGGTCCCTCGTCGTTACGACTCGTCATCGTCCCCCTCGTCCCGCTCGGCCGCAAGCGCCTCGAACGCGGCCTTCATGGTGGGGTTCTTCCTGGTCAGGCGCTTGATGGTGAGGTCCTGGGCTTTGTTGTTGGCCAGGCGCAGGTTGTTCTCGGAGGACAGCAGCGCCTCCTTGGTCTTCTGCAGGTGCGTGATGGTCTTGTCGATCTCATCGATGGCCGTCTGGAACTTGCGGCTGGCCAGGTCGAAGTTGCGCGCGAAGCCCGCCTTGAACGTCTCCATCTGCTCCTCGAAGTTCGTGATATCGATGTTCTGGTCGCGCACGACGGCGAGCTCCGCCTTGTACGCCATCGAGTTCAGCGCGGCGTTGCGCAGGATGGAGATCATCGGGATGAAGAACTGCGGGCGGATGACGTACATCTTCTCGAAGCGGTACGACATGTCCACGATGCCCTGGTTGTACAGCTCGCTCTCCGGCTCCAAAAGCGTCACCAGCACCGCGTACTCGCAGCCCTTCTTCGCGCGGTCGGCGTCCAGCTTCTTGAAGAACTCCTCGTTCTTGTGGTGGTACAGCGGGTCGTCGGACTCGTTCTTCATCTCGAACATGATGGAGACGATCTCGTTGCCGTCCTCGTCGCATTCGCGGAAGATGAAGTCGCCCTTGCTGCCGCCGGACTGGTCGTTGTCCTTCTCGAAGTACGCGCGCGGGAACGCCGCGGCGCGCAGCTTGTTGAACTCCACCTCGCAGTGCTGCTCGAGCGACTCGCCCACGAGCTTCGTGGACAGGCGCGCCTTCATGTCCTTGTAGCGTTCGATCTCGCTCTCCCGGTAGGCGATGATTTCGTCTTTGGCCTTGAGCTCGACGGCCATCTGCTCCTTGAGGGCGGTCTCGCACTGGAACCGCTCGGCCTCCTTGAGTTTCACCTGGGCCGCCAGCTCGTCGCGCTCGCGCTCGAGCGCCGCGCGCGCCTGCTCCACGGCCAGGAGCTTCTGGGCCTCGAAGGTGTCCTTCTGCGCCTTCACCTGCTGCTGGAGCTCTGCGATGCGCGCGTCCTTGGCTGCCGCCGCGTCGGCGAGGGCCCGCTCGCGCTCGGCCTGGGCCAGGCGCTCCTGCGCCTCGCGCTCGCGCTTCTCGGCCGCGAGGCGCGCCTCGAGCTCGGCGATGCGGGCCTCCTTGCCCGACGCTTCGCCCTGCGCCGTGGCGAGCGCCTTCGCCACGGCCAGCTGCACGGCCTGCTCCTTCTCGGAGGCCAGCAGCTCCTCGTGGCGGCGCACCTCCTTGTCGAACTCCGCGTCGCGCACCTGCTTCAAGATTGCCGCGAAGCCGGCCTCGTCAACCTGGAACGCCTCCCCGCATCGGGGGCACTTGATCTCGTTCATGCTCGCTCCTTCTCGTGTTCCGAAGATTCTACCCTATCGGAGCAGCCTCGACAGTCCCGCGTTCGGAACACACAGCGATGTTTTTCGTGAGATCGAGACGAATACCCCGTCCCTTCGTCTCGGCCCCGCCGCCGCTCGCGCCGCCTGGGCGCGCGTTTTGTTTCAAAACGTTTAAATCATCGCGGGCGTCAAGTTCCGCCTCGTATAATGGGGGCACTGACATATTCCCCGAAGGAGGTCCCACGAAGATGAGCTACGTCGAACGCGTCATCGAGCAGGTGAAGGCCAAGAACCCGAACGAACCGGAGTTCATCCAGGCCGTCACCGAGGTGCTCACGTCCCTTGAGCCGGTGATCGAGTCCAATCCGGCCTACGAGAAGGCGGCGCTGCTCGAGCGCATCGTCGAACCGGAACGCGTCATCATGTTCCGCGTGCCGTGGACCGACGACGAGGGCCAAGTGCACGTGAACCGCGGGTACCGCGTGGAGTACAACAGCTGCCTCGGGCCCTACAAGGGCGGCCTGCGCCTGCACCCGTCGGTGAACCTCGGCATCATCAAGTTCCTCGGCTTCGAGCAGATCTTCAAGAACAGCCTGACCACGCTGCCCATGGGCGGCGGCAAGGGCGGCAGCGACTTCGACCCGAAGGGCAAGTCCGACCTGGAGGTCATGCGCTTCTGCCAGAGCTTCATGACCGAGCTGCAGCGCCACATTGGCGCCGACACCGACGTGCCGGCCGGCGACATCGGCACGGGCGCGCGCGAGATCGGCTTCATGTTCGGCCAGTACAAGCGCATCAAGAACGTGTGGGAGGGCGTGCTCACGGGCAAGGGCCTCTCCTACGGCGGCTCGCTCGCGCGCACCGAGGCCACCGGCTACGGCCTGGTGTACTTCGTGCAGGAGTACCTGAACTGCCACGACGACTCCTTCGAGGGCAAGACCGTGGCCGTGTCCGGCTCCGGCAACGTGGCCATCTACGCCACGCAGAAGGCCCAGCAGCTCGGCGCCAAGGTGGTCACGCTCTCCGACTCCACCGGCTGGATCCACGATCCGGCGGGCATCGACGTGGCCCTGGTCAAGCAGATCAAGGAAGTCGAGCGCGGCCGCATCTCCGAGTACGCCAAGCGCAAGGACGGCGTGGAGTACCACGACGGCCGCGGCGTGTGGAGCGTGCCCGTGGACATCGCGCTGCCCTGCGCCACGCAGAACGAGCTCCTCATCGAGGACGCGAAGCAGCTCGTGGAGGGCGGCGTGAAGATCGTGGCCGAGGGCGCCAACATGCCCACCACGATGGACGCCACTGACTACCTCATGGAGAACGGCGTGGTGTTCTGCCCCGGCAAGGCCGCCAACGCCGGCGGCGTGGCGACGTCCGGCCTGGAGATGTCGCAGAACTCCGAGCGTCTCTCCTGGACGTTCGAGGAAGTGGACGCGAAGCTCCAGGGCATCATGAAGAACATCTACCACGCGGCCGACGACGCGGCCCGCGAGTTCGGCCACGAGGGCAACTACGTCATAGGCGCGAACATCGCCGGCTTCAAGAAGCTCGCCGACGCCATGATGGCCCAGGGCGTGGTGTAGGGCGCACTGGAAAGCCCTCCGGCTTCCAAGAGAAAGCCCGCGCATGCCGCGGGCTTTCCTTTTTACGTTCCAAAACAGCTCTCCATGCAATGTCGTTGAGTTATGCACCCTCGCGCAACGGGTTTCAAGCTCGACAGGAACAAGCGCGAGCAAGAAGCCTTTCGTTTTCCCAGGTGGGCGTTTTCTACAGAACTTCGCAAGTCCGCAAACGCTCTCTGAGAAGGAGCATAACTCGACGACATTGCAGGTTTAGGGCCCTTTCCGCGACGCGAGGGCGCATAACTCGACGACATTGCAAAATCGCGCCACGATAATCCTCTCGCCATGAGGGCGCACTCGGGGCTTTAACTCGTTTGAGATGTGCGCATGCTCGGCACGCAGAAAAGCGCGGACCCCGGCTTCCCGGAGCCCGCGCTTCAATGCTAAGTTCTGCGCCCAGCGCTTAGAACATGCCCTGGATCATGATGAACAGCGGGGCGAAGGTCAGCGACACGATGGTCATCAGGTTGATGAGGATGTTCATGGACGGGCCCGAGGTGTCCTTGAACGGATCGCCCACGGTGTCGCCCACCACGGCCGCCTTGTGGGCCTCGGAGCCCTTGCCGCCGTGGTTGCCCTGCTCGATGTACTTCTTCGCGTTGTCCCACGCGCCGCCGGCGTTGGACATGAAGATGGCCATGAGCATGCCCGTGGCCACGGCGCCGGCCAGAAAGCCGCCGAGCATGGCCGGGTTGAAGCAGCCGATGGCAACCGGCACGATGATGGCCAGGATGCCGGGCAGCATCATCTCGCGCAGCGCCGAGGACGTGGAGATGCCCACGCACTTGTCGTACTCGGGCTCGGCCTCGTAGGTCATGATGCCCTTGATCTCGCGGAACTGGCGGCGCACCTCCTCCACCATGGCGTGGGCCGCGCGCGACACCGCGCCCATCGTCAAAGCCGCGAACATGAACGGCATCATGGCGCCGATGAAGATGCCGGCCACGATGAGCGGGTCGGTGAGCGTCAGCTCGAACTCAGGGATGGCATGGTGCATCGTGGCCTGGTACGACACGAACAGCGAGATAGCCGACAGGCCGGCGGAGGCGATGGCGAAGCCCTTCGCGATGGCGGCCGTCGTGTTGCCCACGGCGTCGAGGGCGTCGGTGCGGTCGCGCACCTCCTCGGGCAGGCCCGCCATCTCGGCGATGCCGCCCGCGTTGTCGGCCACGGGGCCGTAGGCGTCCACGCCGATGGTGATGGCCGTGTTGGACAGCATGCCCGTGGCGGCCAGACCCACGCCGAACAGGCCCACCGCGATGCCGCCCTCGGCGGAGGCCATCGGGAAGGCCAGGTTGCCGAACGTGAACGCGCCGATGATGGCGAGCGCCACCAGGATGATGGGGGCGATGGTGGAGAGCATCCCCGTGCCGATGCCCTCGATGATGACCGTGGCCGCGCCGGTGTCGGCGGCGTCCGCGATCTTATGCACCGGCTTGTACTTGTCGGAGCAGAAGTACTCGGTGATCTTGCCGATGGCGAGGCCCGCCAGCAGGCCGCACAGCACCGAGCCGAACAGCCACAGCGGCTGCGCGTCGACGGACTGGGAGCTCCACACGAGGAACAGGCAGAAGATCACGACGACCTCGATGCCGGCCGCCACATACGTGCCGCGGTTCAGGGCCTTGTGCAGCGCCGCGCCCTCCTTGGCGCGCACGGCGAACAGGCCGATGATGGACGTGATGATGCCGCATCCGGCGATGATCACCGGCGTGACGAGCGCCCACACCAGATCGCCCGTGGCGAAGTAGCCGCCGAGCGCCCCGAACGTGGCCGCCAGGATGGTGGGGGCCAGGATGGCGCCCGTGTAGCTCTCGAACAGGTCGGCGCCCATGCCCGCGACGTCGCCCACGTTGTCGCCCACGTTGTCGGCGATGGTGGCCGGGTTGCGAGGGTCGTCCTCCGGAATGCCCGCTTCGACCTTGCCCACGAGATCGGCGCCCACGTCGGCCGCCTTCGTGTAGATGCCGCCGCCCACACGGGCGAACAGCGCAACAGCGGAAGCGCCGGTGGCGAAGCCCTCCACCATGCCGATGTTCTCGTGCATCTGGGCCACTTCGACGATGTCGATGCCGAACACGAGCAGGCACAGCCACAGCGACAGGCCCAGCAGCGCGAACGACGCCACGCAGAGCCCCATGGTGAGGCCCGACTTGAAGCTGATATTGAGCGCCTTGGCCACCGACTCCTCGGCGGCATGCGCCGTGCGGGTGTTCGCGCGCGTGGCCACATGCATGCCCACGTAGCCCGCCGCGGCCGACATGACGCCGCCGGTGACGAACGCGAGCGCCGTGATGGGCGACAGGAACACCGCCATGATCACGCCCACGATCACCATGAAGATGACGAGCAGCTTGTACTCGCTCATGAGGAACGCCTTGGCGCCCTGCTGGATCTTGAGCGAGATGTTGTTCATCTTGTCCGGGCCCGGGTCCTGCTTGAGCACCCAGGAACCGAGGTAGCCCGCCATGCAGATGCCTATCAAGGCGCACACGGGAGCCATCCATGCGACTGCGGTAGTCACTGATTCCTCCTTGTTCCGACCGAATACGAAACGTGCGACCTTTGCGCCGGGCATTCTGGGCGGGAAAGTCGCAACTGCCTTATTCTATGGTATTTGCAGATAATGTGAAGCCGAATTCGCACATTTATTGCCTGTGCGAGCCGAACCGCCCGGCCAACGCCACAGGAGCGAGGCAAAGGGTCCCTTCGTCACGCCCTCTCCTACAGGTTGTCGCGCACCCATTGGATGTTGCCCTGCACGGTGGCGATGAGCTCGTCCACGTCGTCGAACTTGCGCATCTCCCGGAGCCAGTGGAAGAACTCCACCTTCACCGGCTTGCCGTAGAGGTCGCCTTCGAAGTCGAGCAGGTGCACCTCGCAGGTGGCGGTGGAGCGGTCGGCGAACGTGGCGGGCACGCCTACGTTGACAGCAGCCTTGTAGCGCGCGCCGTCCACCTCGGCCCATGCCGCGTACACGCCGTCGCCGAGCGGGCGCAGCTGGTCGGGCACGACGAGGTTGGCCGTGCGGAACCCGAAGTCGGCCCCCTCCCCCCGTCCGGGCCGCACGGTGCCGGTCATGAAGTACGGCCGTCCGAGCAGGCGGGCCGCCTCCTCGACGTCGCCGTCGGCCAGAAGCAGCCGGATGCGCGTGGCGGTGATGGGCGCGCCGTCCTCGCTCTTCAAGCCGTGGGCCTGCACCTTCGTGCCGCCCGCCGCGCCCCACACGTCGAGGTCCTCCACCGTGCCGCGCGCCCGCGCGCCGAACTTGAAGTCGAAGCCCACGTGCAGATACGCCGGCACCGTGCCGTCGAAGGTCTGCACGAGGAACTCCGCCGGCGTCGAGGCCGCGAACTCGCGGGTGAACGGCAGCACGCACACCGCGTCCACACCGGTGGACGCCAGCATGGCGAGGCGCTCCTCGTTGGTCATGAGCTTCTTCAGGCGCTCGGGATGGAACACCTCGTCGGGATCGATATCGAACGTGAGCGCCACGCTCGCCCCTCCCGAGCGCTCGGCCGTCTCCCGCGCGCAGCCGAGGAGGAACCGATGCCCCTGATGCACGCCGTCGAACACGCCGAACGCACACGACGTGCCTTCGAAGAACCCATGGTCGAACGATCCGTCGATCCTATAGATCTCTGCCACGAGACACCCCCGTTTGGAACACGCAGCGCGCCTGGAAGCGGGCGCGCGCCTCATCGTAGTCGTACAGCGCGACGAGCCGGTTGTCAGCGATGACAGCGACGAGCTCGCCGGCCCGCGCAGGCTCGCAGCTCTCGCGCACGCCCGCCGTGCAGGCGCACATCTCCGCGGCGGCCGAGGCGCGCCTGCGCTCGAACAGCGGCAGGTCGGCCGGCGCGAACGGGGCGCCGTTGGCCGCCTTCGCCGCCAGCTCGTCGCGGACGTAGGCGAACCGGACGCCGAGCAGGCGCACCGGGTCGAGCGCCGCGCGGTCCTTGAGCTCCTCAAGCGCCTCGAGGCTCACGCACTCCTCGAGCACGAGCAGCCCCAGCGCCGTCCGCTCGAGCGCGGCCACGTGGGCAGGACACCCGAGCGCCACGCCCGCGTCCCGCGCAAGCGCGCGGATGTAGGTGCCTTTCGACACGTGGAACTCCACGTCCCAGGAGGGCGCCTCGCCCGCCGGCCCCTCGTCCACGCCCAGCAGGCGCGCCTCGTGCACCACGATATCGCGCGGTTTGAGGTCGATGATGGCGCCCTGCCGCGCCGCCTCGTAGGACTTCCTCCCGTCCACCTTGATGGCCGAGTACGCCGGCGGCAGCTGCTTGCGCGCGCCGACGAGGCCCGCGACGAACCCGCGGGCGAAGTCCGGGTCGAGCACGCGGTCCGGCACCGCGCCCGTGCGCACGACGCGCCCCATGGCGTCGTCGGTGTCGGTGCCCGCGCCGAAGGCGATGCGCACCCGGTAGCGCTTGTCATGCCCGGTCAGATACGCGCCCAGGCGCGTAGCGGGCCCCACGCACACCGGCAGCACGCCGGTGGCCAGGGGGTCGAGCGTGCCGGTGTGCCCCACGCGCCGCTCTCCGAAGATGCGGCGGCAGCGGTTCACCACGTCGTGCGAGCTCATGCCCGCCGGCTTGTCCACGCCCACGACGAGCGACAGGCCCGATTCGCCCCGCTTCACGACTCGAGCGCCTCCTCGAGCGCGCGCTCCACGACGGCGACCGCCTCGGGAAGCGGGCACTCCAGCGTGAAGCCCGCGGCCGCCACGTGCCCCCCGCCGCCGAACGAGCGCGCGACGGCCGCCACGTCGGTGCCGTCCTTGGCGCGCAGGCTGCCGCGCACGGCGTCGCCCTGCTCGCGCAGCATGCACGCCACGCGCACGCCGGCCACCGAGCGCAGCGCGTCGATGATGGGCTCCGCGTCGGCCTTCGATGCGCCGACGGCCTCGAAGTCGTCGTGCGAGATCCAGCTGAGCGCGCACGCCCCGCCCGCGCCGAAGCGCATGCGCTCCACGGCGATGCTCTCGAGCCGCACCGAGGGCAGCGAGCGGTTCTGGAAGATGGCGCGCGACACCGCGGCCGGATCGGCCCCCGCCTCCACCATCTCCGACGCGGCCCGCATGGCGGCGGCGTCGGTGTTCTGGTACTGGAAGCGCCCCGTGTCGGTGACGAGGCCGGTGTAGCAGCACAGCGCCACGTCGCCCGACCGGTCGGCGCCGAGGAGCCCGGCGAGCTCCCACACGAGCATCGTGGTGGAGGCGGCGGCGGGATCGACGTAGGTGAGGTCGGCCATCGTGGAGTCCACCGCGTGGTGGTCCACGACGACCGACAGGCCGCACGCGTCGCGCAGCGCGGCCGCGTGCTCGCCGATGCGCTCGCGCGTGGGCACGTCGACGGCCACGAACGTGCGCGCCGCGCCGTCGAACGAGCCCGCGAACACGAGCTCGTCGAAGCCCGGCAAAAACGCGAGCCGCGCATCGGGCGCCTCGTCCTTGGCGAGCAGGCACGCGGCGCGCTTGCCGATGCTCCTGAGCGCGACGGCCAGCGCGAGCTGCGAGCCGATGCAGTCGCCGTCGGGGCTCACGTGCCCGCACACGACGAAGTCGTCATGTTCCCTCAGCGCCTCGGCGATTGAGGCGAGGCTGGTGTTCGTCTGGGGCGTGACCGCCATGGGCCCTCCCTACTCGTCGCTGTCCTGCGCCGCCGCGAGCGCCTCGCGGTCGGCGAACCCGTCTGCGTCGGCCGGCACGTCGCTGTCCGTCGGTGCCTCGATCTTGCTGCGATGCGCGTCGCGCTGCAGCGCCGAGGCGATGCGTTCGGCCTGGTCGACGCTCGTGTCCAGAAGGAAGCGCAGCTCGGGCGCCACGCGCCACGAGAGCTTGCGCGCCATGAGCGAGCGGATGCGCCCCGAGGCCTTCTGGAACGCCGCGGCCACGTCCTCGTAGCGCTCGGGCTCGGTGGTGTAGAACACGTTGCACACGCTACGGTCGTAGCTCACCTCGCAGCCCGTGATGGTCACGAGCTCCAGGCGCGGATCGGATATCTCGAACAACAGGATGCTCGCGATCACCTCGCGCGCCTGCTCGTTCACCTTGCGGTTGGAAGAACTCTGCTTCATGATGCCCGCCTCCACTTTCTCTTCTCGCTGGCGCCGCACGGGATCCTTCGACTCCGCGCCTGCGGCGCTCCGCTCAGGATGACAAAAGCCGCGACGGCGCCCGTCTTTTAGCTATCGAGCGCCATCGGCATGCAGCCGACGGCCCTCCCAGCAAGCATACCCGCGAGGCGTACGCCGATGCGATCGCAGCCCCGCACGGTAACCGCAAAGTTGCCGTAGCGGGGCTGCTCGGGGGCGTGCCGCGCGCAGTTCCGCAGCGAAGCGAGGACTGTCTGAGCACGGCATGTCCCCGAGCGGCCCCGCGGCCAGGTAGTTACCCGCTATTCCGTGCGCTCGACTTCCTTCACCTGATAGCCCTCGATGGTGTCGCCCACCTTGAGGTCCTGGAACTTCTCGATGCCGATGCCGCACTCGTAGCCCTGCTTCACCGTCTTCACGTCGTCCTTGAAGCGGCGCAAGCTGGCCATGACGCCCTCGAAGATCACGGTGCCGTCGCGCACGATGCGCACCTTGTCGTCGCGGTGGATCTCGCCTTCGGTGATGTAGCAGCCGGCGATGGTGCCCACCTTCGGCACCTTGAAGGTCTCGCGGACCTCGGCGATGCCGGTGTCCTCCTCCACGATGTCGGGCGAGAGCAGGCCCACGCGCGCGGCGTTGATCTCCTCGATGGCCTGGTAGATGACGCGGTACAGGCGGATGTCCACCTTCTCCTTCTCGGCCTGCGCCTTCGACTTGCCCGTGGGGCGCACGTTGAAGCCGATGATGATGGCGTCGGAGGCCGAGGCCAGCGTGACGTCGGTCTCGGTGATGCCGCCCACGGCCGAGTGCACGATGTTGATGCGCACCTCGGACTGGTCCATCTTCTCGAACGCGTCGCGCAGCGCCTCGATGGAGCCCTGCACGTCGGCCTTCACGATGAGGTTGAGGTCGGTCTGCTTGCCCTCCTCGATGCGGTTGAACAGGTCGTCCAGGCTGATATGGCTCTTGGCGTCCTGCTCGGCCAGGCGGGCCCGCAGCGCGCGCTCCTCGGCCAGCTTGCGGGCGTCGCGCTCGTCCTCGAACACGCGGAACTCGTCGCCGGCGGTGGGCACGCTGTTCAGGCCCAGGATCTCCACCGGGTCGGCGGGCAGCGCCGCGTCCACGTGCTTGCCGCGCGGGTCCACGAGCGCGCGCACGCGGCCGTAGGACGTGCCGGCCACCACGATGTCGCCGGGATGCAGCGTGCCGCGCTGCACGAGCACGGTGGCCACGGGGCCGCGACCCTTGTCGAGGTTCGCCTCGATGACGAAGCCTGAGGCCTCGGCGTCGGGGTTGGCCTTGAGCTCGAGCACGTCGGCCTGCAGGATGATGGTCTCCAGCACGTCGTCGATGTGCAGGCGCTTCTTGGCCGACACCTCCACGAACATGTTGGTGCCGCCCCACTCCTCGGGGATGACGCCGTACTCCACGAGCTCCTGGCGCACGCGATCGGGGTTCGCGCCGGGCTTGTCGATTTTGTTCACCGCCACCACGATGGGCACGTTGGCGGCCTTCGCGTGGTTGATCGCCTCGATGGTCTGCGGCATCACGCCGTCGTCGGCGGCCACCACCAGCACGATGACGTCGGTGATGAGGGCGCCGCGGGCGCGCATGGCCGTGAAGGCCTCGTGGCCGGGCGTGTCGATGAACGTGATCTGCTTGCCGTCGATCTCCACCACCGACGCGCCGATGTGCTGGGTGATGCCGCCGGCCTCGCTGGCCACCACGCCGGTGTCGCGGATGGCGTCGAGAAGCGACGTCTTGCCGTGGTCGACGTGGCCCATGACGGTGACCACGGGCGGGCGGGGCTTGAGGTCGTCGTCGCTGTCGTGGTAGACGACCGCGTACTCCTCCTCCGGCGACACGACGCGCACCTTGCGGCCCATGTCGTCGGCGATGAGCTCGATCATGTCGTCGGCCATCGACTGCGTGAGCGTGAGCACCTGCCCGAGCATGAACAGGCGCTTGATGATGTCGTTGGGCTGCACGCCCAGAAGCTCGGCGAACTTGGCCACGGTGGCGCCCTGCGGGATCTCCACCACGGAGTCGTCGAGCACGAGCGTGGGGTCGAGCCCCTTCTCGATGGCCTCGAGCTCCAGGCGCTCGCGCTGCTCGGCCTCGCGCTTCTGCTTGCGCTTCTTGCGCCGGCCCTCGCCCTCGGAGGAGGAGGTGGCGGCGGCCACGGCGGCGCGGGCCTCGGCGAGCACCTTGTCGCGCTGCAGCTTCTCGGCCTGCACGGCCATCTGGGCGTAGCGGTCCTCGGGCTGGGCCTGCTGCGCCTCGAGCTCGGGCACGAACTGCTCGAACGAGCCGCCCTTCTTGGGATGGCCCTTCTTGGCGGAGGCGGGGCGCTCCTGCTTGCCGCCGCGGCGCGCGCCGCCCGGCTGGCCGGAAGCGCCGCCCTGCTTCTGCTGCGATTCGATGCGCTGCTTCTCGGACTCGATCTGCGAGAGCAGCGAGTCGAAGCTCGACTTCTTCGCGCCCATCACCGGCGCGGGCTTCTTGGGGGCCGGGGCCGGGGCCGAAGCCGACTTGCCCTTGGCGTTGCGCTGGCGCAGCGCCTCCTCCACCGCCTGCTTCTTGGCCACCTCGGCGGCCATCTTGGCGGCGCGGGCGCGGGCGCGGGCCTCGGCGGCCTCGCGGGCAACGCGCTCCTTCTCGCTCTCGATCTGGCTCGCCAGGCTCTCGAACGGCGAGGGCGCGGCGGCCTTCCTGGGCTTGGATCCGCCCTCGGAGCCCTCCTGGGCCTCGGCGGCCTCGCGGCGGGCGCGCTCGGCCTCGCGGGCGGCGCGCTCCTGCTCCACGGCCTCGCGGCGGGCGCGCTCCTCCTCGGCCTTCTTGCGCTCGGCCTCGGCGCGCTCCTCGGCGAGCTTCTTGGCCTCCTCGTCCTCGAGCACTCCGGCGCGCTGCTTGATCTCGGGTTCGAGGTTCTTGCGGATCTTGTCCACGTAGGCGTCGGCAAGCATGCTCGCATGGCTCTTCGCAGGGATCTTCATCTCGTGCAGCTTATCGAGCAGCTCTTTGCTCGACATATCGAATTCCTTCGCCAACTCATGTACTCGCATGCTGGCCATACACCACTCCTCTACTTCTTATCTCGCTTCGCGCGCAGCCGTGGCAACCTCGGCGGCGATCCGTTCGTACCCATCGCTGTCGAGCGTCGTCTTGAGCGCCCGGTCGAGCTTCTTCCTCTTGCATGCGGCGGCGAAGCACTCCTCGGAGCAGACGTACGCCCCCCTGCCCGGCGCGCGGCCGGTCGCGTCGAAGGCGACGGCGCCCGACGGGTCGCGCACGATGCGCAGGAGCTCGACCTTGTCGGCCTGCCTCCCGCACACGATGCAGCTGCGCTGCCGTTTCGTCGTCGCCATCGTCAAAGCCGCCTCTCGAGCCCTTACGCCTCGTCGAGGTCGGCGTGGACGCCGCAGAACCGGCTGCCCGGGCGGGCATGGTTGCGGCAGCGGACGCCGTCCTCGCTCACGTAGGAGCACAGGCCCGCCTCGTCGTCTTCCATCTCGTCCTCGTCGATGAGCATGTTGTCCTCGCGGGAGAGCGACTCGCTCGTGAAGCTGGCGCTCTTGATGTCGATGTGCCAGCCCGTGAGGCGCGCAGCGAGGCGGGCGTTCTGGCCCTCCTTGCCGATGGCGAGCGACAGCTGGTCGTCGGGCACCACCACGGTGGCGTAGTGGTTGTCCTCGTCGATGAGCACGCGCGTCACCTTGGCCGGCGAGAGCGCGTTGGCCACGTAGGACGCGGGGTCCTCGTGCCACTGGATGACGTCGACGCGCTCGTTGCGCAGCTCCTCCACCACCATGCGCACGCGGCTGCCCTTGGGGCCGACGCAGGCGCCCACCGGATCGAGGTTCGCCTCGCGCGAGGCCACCGCGATCTTGGAGCGCGCGCCCGGCTCGCGGGCGATGGACTTGATCTCCACCATGCCGTCGTAGATCTCCGGCACCTCGATCTCGAAGAGGCGGCGGATGAGGTCCGGGTGCGTGCGCGACACGACGATGGCCGGACGGGCCTGCTCGCCGCGCATCTTCGGCGCGTCGGAGTTCGGGTCGCGCACCTCGATGATGAGCACCTTGAGGCGCTGGTTGTGGCGGTAGTGCTCGCCGGCCGGGCGCTCGTTGCGCTCGCCGGGGTTGCGCTTCACGTCGTAGTGCGGCAGCTCCGCCTCCACGCCGTCGCGGATCTTGATGATGGTGAAGTCGGGCGTGCCCTGCAGCACCGTGCCGGTGACCAGGTCGCCCACGCGGTCGGAGAACTCCTGGTAGATGGACTGGCGGCCGGCCTCGCGCACGATGGAGGCGATGACGCCCTTGGCGTTCTGGGCGGCGATGCGGCTCACGTCGGCCGGCGTCACGTCGCGCTCCTCGAACTCGGCGTACTCGCCGGTCTCCTCGTCGGGCTCGCCTACGGGCACGAGCTCGTACACGTAGATGCGGCCGGTCTGGCGGTCGATGGTCACGCGCGCGTCCCACTCGAGGTCCAAGATGCGCTCGTAGCTCTTGGCGAGCGACTGCTCCAAGCGCTCGATGAGGTAGAACTCGTCGATCTTGCGCTCGTGGGCCAGCGCCTGCAGGGCCTCGATCAGTTCTGAAGTTGCCACGTCTTCGCTTCCTTTCCTCCGGATGCTCTGCTACGAGCTGAAATCGATCGTGCCCTTGAGGTGGGCGCGCTTGATGGTATCGAACGGGATATCCACGGCCTCGCCGTCCACGTCGAGGCGGACCGCGTCGCCCTCGGCAGACGCGATGGCGCCCGTCCACGAGCTGCGGCCGTCGAAGGGCTGGGTCTTGAGCACGGCCGTCTCGCCGACGAAGCGCGCGAAGTGCTCCATCGTGCGCAGCGGCCGGTCGATGCCGGGAGAGGACACCTCGAGGGTGTACGCGCCGGGGAACGGGTCGAGCTCGTCCATGATGTCGTTGATCCACGCCTGGGACGACGCCAGCTGGTCGAAGCTCACGCCGTCGGGCGTGTCTATGTACACGCGGATGGTCGGCGCCTTCTTCGCGCCCACGACCTCCACCGTCACGATCTCGACGCCCTCCCGCTCCGCACGGGGGGCCAGCGCGTCGAGCAGCTGCTGTTCCTTCTTGCCGAGCACGTCTGTCCTCCTTCTCCGTCCGGTTCCGACCTGCGGCCCTCGCGGGCCCTTACAAACAAAGAAAGCGGGAACAAGCCCACTTTCTCGGTGTGTCGAAAGTATGGTGCGCGCGATGCGCGCGTGCTGCTGCATTGCCCTGCATTTATACCATATCGGCAACGGTTTGCCTAGCTCGCCCCCCTTCCCGCCCGCAACTTCCCCACAAATGGCGGCGGCAGGCGGCGTGGCAAAGGGACGGGGATATTGTCACGCCGCCGCGCCCGCTATCACTTCCCGGCGCGCACGAGCTCCTCGGCCATCTCGCGGAGCTTGAACTTCTGCACCTTCATGGACGGCGTCATGGGGAAGTCGTCCACGAAGAACACGCGCTTGGGCACCTTGTAGCGCGCGATGCGCGGGATGGAGAAGGCGCGCACGTCCTCCTCGGTCATGCCCTCGTATCCCGGGCGCACGCGGATGAACGCGCCCACGATCTCGCCGAGGCGCTCATCGGGGATGCCCACCACCTGCGCGTCGAGCACGCCGGGCATGGTGAGCAGGAAGTTCTCCACCTCGAGCGGGTAGATGTTCTCGCCGCCGCGGATGATCATGTCCTTGATGCGCCCGGTCACGCGGTAGTAGCCGTCCTCGTCCACGGTGCCGAGGTCGCCGGAGTGCAGGTAGCCGTCCTCGTCGATGGCGCGCGCCGTCTCCTCGGGCATCTTGTAGTAGCCCTTCATCACGTTGTAGCCCTTACAGCAGAGCTCCCCCGGCTCGCCGGGCCCGCAGATATGGCCGTCGTCGGGGTCGATCACGCGCACGTCCACCGGCGGGTGCTTGCGCCCCACCGTCTCGCACTTGTGCTCGAGGTCGTCGTCGGCGCTCGTCTGCGTGAACACGGGGCTCGTCTCGGTGAGGCCGTAGCAGATGGTTATCTCGCGCAGGTTCATCTTGTCCATGGCCTCGCGCATGGTCTCGGGCGGGCAGGGGCTTCCGGCCATGATGCCCGTGCGCAGGCTGGACAGGTCGAACGTGTCGAAGTCGGGGTGGTTGAGCTCGGCGATGAACATGGTAGGCACGCCGTAGACGGCCGTGGCGCGCTCCTTGTGGATGGCCTGCAGCACGAGCCCCGCGTCGAAGTCCTCAACGATGATCATGGTGGAGCGGTGCGTGAGGCTGGCCATGACGCCGAGCACGCAGCCGAAGCAGTGGAAGAACGGCACCGGCAGCGTCACGCGGTCATCCGCGCCCAGCTTCTGCCCCTCGCCGATGTAGAAGCCGTTGTTCAGGATGTTGCGGTGCGTGAGCATGACGCCCTTCGGGAAGCCCGTGGTGCCCGAGGTGTACTGCATCATGACCACGCTGTTGTTGTCGAAGTGGGACTCGGCCTCCGTGAGCGCGTCGGCCGGCACGTGCTGCCCCAGCAGGATGAGCTCGGGCACGCTGTAGCAGCCGCGGTGCTTCTCGGGGCCCATGTAGATGATGCTCTTCAGGCAGGGGTACGTCTCCGACTCCAGGTAGCCGCGCTGCTGGGTGAGCGTCTCGGGCACGAGCTCGCGGATGATCTGGAGGTAGTCGACGTCGCGGTAGGCGTCGATCACGCAGAGCGCCTTCATGTCGGACTGCTTGAGCACGTAGTCCAGCTCGTGGGACTTGTAGATGGGGTTCACCGTGACCATGACCACGCCGATCTTGGCGGTGGCGTACATGAACGTGAGCCAGTCGGGGATGTTGCGCGCCCACACGCCCAAGTGGTCGCCCGGGCGCATGCCGATGGCCAGGAGGCCGCGGGCCAGGTTGTCGGTGCGCTCGTCGAAGTCGCGGTAGGTCCAGCGCAGCATGCGGTCGGGGTACACGACAAACTCGTGGTCGGGATCGATCGCCACCTGGTCGCGGAAGTAGCGCCCGATAGTCTTCTCGGAGTGCAGCGGGTAGTCGGGGTCGCCGGGGATGGGAGCGGAAGCGGAGGTTTCGGCTGACGCCGCGCGGGATTCTTCGACTCGCTGCGCTCGCTCAGGATGACAAGAGGTCATGGAATCCCTCCTAAATAGGCGTATAGACCACGGCGAGGAACTTCGCCTTCTGGCCGTCGTGAGCGCGCACCTGGTGGGGCACGATGGAGTCGTAGTAGATGCTCTCACCGGGGTGCAGCACGTAGATCTCCTTGCCGTACTCGATCTCGATCGCGCCCTCCATGCCGTAGAGCCATTCCTCACCCTCGTGGCCCACCAGCTCGTGGTCGGTCTCGCCGGTGGGATCCACCGTGATGACGAACGGGTCCATGTGCCGCGACGGGCGGCCGGCGGCCAGGCTGAAGTAGGAAAGGTCGCCGCCCGAGGTGGTCTCGAGGCTCTTCACGCGCTCGACCTCGTGCATCTGGTCGGCGTCGATGTAGGCGGGGCCCAGGCTCTCGTCGTCGTCCATGAGCGTGCCCAGGCGCACCCCCAGCGCGCGCGTGATCTTGATGAGCGGCGCGAGCGAGGCCGGCACCTCCCCCGCCTCGAGGCCCTCGATCACGCCGACGTCGCACTGGCAGCGATCCGCCAGGTCCTGCGCCGAAAGGTGGTGCGCCTCGCGCAGCGTGGCTATCTTCTTCCCCAGCTTGTTCTCGTCGGACATGGTGCCGTCCCCTCCTCGCGGTCGTCGTTCACGTTGTCAGCCCATCATTATCCCCTGTTTGCGCCCGATTGCGCCGGAAAAGGAGCGAATGGCCGCGCAGGAAGGCGAAACCGGCAGGCGCGCGGGAGTGCTCTATGCAACAGATTTCCCGATTCTCGGCCAGAATTTTCGAAATATGTACTCCGCAGACCGCGATACGAGCCGACCGCCGGTATAAGCGCAGGTCGCGAAATCGTGCAAGCACGGAGCCAGCCCGAAACCTTTTGTTTTCCGTGCCTCGAATACATATTTCGGAAATTCTGGCCAAGAATCTGGAAATCCCATGCAAGAAGGAGGCTGGACGACAGGCAGCGCACGCAGAACCGCCCTTCCGTGCCCCCAACGCGGGCGAAGCTGCCGGGTGGGCAGCTTCGCAGGAGGCGCTTCGGATGTGCGGCCGGGGCTATTCCTTGAACAGGGCGTGCTTGAGCTCTTCCTCGTCCTTGAAGGAGAGGGAGGTCTGCAGGACGTCGCCGCCGAAGGGCTTGACGGCCTCGACGAACTTGTCGGTGGTCATCTCGTCCACCACCATGAACACGGCGGCGCTATCGTCGGCGGACAGCAGGCTGCGCACGCGCTCCTGGAAATCCTTGTCGACGCCGCGCTTGGCGACGAGGCCCGTGAGCGCGCCGATGCCCGCGCCGAGCGCCGCGCCGAAGATGGGAACGAAGAACAGCAGGCCGAACAGCGTGCCCCAGAACAGGCCCCAGACGGCGGAGGTGCCCACCGCCGAGCCGGGCGTGACGACGTCGAACTTGCCGTCGGCGCGCTTGGCCACGACGGCGATGGATTGCAGGCTGACGATGAGATTCTTGTCCAGCTCGAGGATCTTCTGGTACGCGGACTTCGCTTCCTGCTCGCTCGGATAACCGAGCACGACGAGGGTACTCATAGAGGGGAGCTCCTTTCCATAGGTTCGCTTCGAGCTCCCACTCTAAAGCCGCGAAGAGGCGAACGACCCGTATCGTTGCCGTTCGCCTCCGTACTGTGGCCCTCACGTAAAAATGGCATAAAAGGGGACAGTCCCCTTTTATGCCAAAACGATCCTAGCCGAAGCGGTACTCCACGCCCATGGTGGGCTGGGGGTTGTCCCACTTCTTCACGATCGTGTCGCCGCAGGCGATGCGGCAGGTGCCGCACTCGAGGCACCCCGCGTAGTCGAAGGACTTCTTGCCCTCGGCGTCGATCTTGTAGAGGGCCGCGGGGCACACGCGGACGAGCTTCATGAACTCCTCGGTGTCGGGGTCCTCCGCCAGCTCGATGTGCGCGCTCTCCTCGTCCACCTCGTACTTGTCGATGGCCAGGAACTCGTCGACGTTGACCGTGATCTCCTTGATCGTGCTCACAGCGCCTTCACCGCCTTCCGAACCTCGCCGGCCAGCTTGAAGAGGCCGCGCTTCTTGACTATGGGCATCATGCGCTTCATGAGCGGCTGCTGCGGCTTGCCGTCCACGCTGAACATGGCGTTGAAGATCTCGCGCACCATCACGGGGTAGTCGGTGAACATCGAGCTCCAGCCCTCCATGACGTGGGGCCACTTGGAGAAGGTCTTCAGGTCCTGGATGACGAAGGAGCCCTCCATGGCCGTCCTGTAGGAGGCCAGGCCCGCCTCGGAGACGTCGCCCGCGTCGATGGCGGCCACGGCGGCCTCGGCGGCCATGCGCCCGCTCGCCACGGCGAAGTCCATGCCGCGCACCTGGTAGCCCATGTTCATGCACAGGCCCGCCGTCTCGCCGGCCACGAGGCAGCCGTCGAAGACGTACTTCGGGACCATGTCGTAGCCGCCCTCGGGCACCATGTGGCCGGAGTGCTCCACGAGCTTGGCGCCGCGGATGATGGGGGCCACGGCCGGATGGTTCTTGAAGTCCTCGAGCATCTGGTAGACGGGCGTCTCGTTCGCGCCGTCGGCCGCGAGCGAGATGGTGGCCACGAGGCCGAGGCTGATGGAGTCCCTGTTGGTGTACAGGAACCCGCCGCCGACGCTTCCGTGCGTGCAGTCGCCGACGAACAGCATCGCCGCGCCCTCGCCCTCGGGCACGAGGAACCTGTCCTCGATCTGGCCCGCGGGAAGCTCGAAGACCTGCTTCACGCCCACGGCCATCTGGGAGGGCTTCGGGCGCGGGTTGCCGAGGCAGCGCTCGGACAGGATCGGGTTGCAGCCCTCCGCGAGGATCACCACCTGCGCGGTGATCTCGTCCTCGCCGGCGCGCACGCCGACCACGCGGCCCGCGTCGTCCTTGATGAGCTCCTCCACGGCGATGCCGCAGATGTACTCCGCGCCCGCGTCCTCGGCCTTGGAGGCAAGCCACTGGTCGAAGGGCGCCCGCAGCACGCTGTAGGAGTCCCTCCCCTCCTCGGCGAGCTCGGGGCTCGTGAAGTCGATGGCCATCTGGCTCTTCGGGTCCATGAACGCCATGCGCTCGTGGGTGATCTTGCGCTCGAGGGGCGCCTCGGACTCGAAGTCCGGGAAGACCTCCTTGAGCGAGTGGGAGTAGATGCGCCCGCCGGTCATGTTCTTCGCGCCGGCGAAGTTCCCGCGCTCGACCACGAGCACGCTCTTGCCGGCCGAGGCCGCGGTGTAGGCCGCCACGGCCCCCGCGCACCCCGAGCCCACGACGATGACGTCGAAATCAGCCATGTCCGCCTCCCTAGAGCGCCGCGACGAGCGCGGGCAGGACGGACTTCACGTCGCCCACCAGGCCGTAGTCGCACTGCTTGAACACCGGCGCGTTCTTGTCCTTGTTGACGGCGAACAGCGCGCCCGCGCGGTTGCAGCCCACCATGTGCTGCATCTGGCCGGAGATGCCGCAGGCCACGTACGCCTTCGGCGAGAGCATGAGGCCGGAGACGCCGATGTAGGTCTCGCGCGGCAGCCAGTCCACGCCCTCGGTGAGGGGGCGGGAGCACCCGAGGCCCGCGCCGAGCTTGTCGCACAGCGCCCGCGCCAGGTCGAGCTCGCCCTCCTCGGCGAAGCCGCGGCCCACGGCCACGACGACGTCGGCTTTGCCCAGGTCGACCCCGCTCAGCTCGCGGGGCTTGGACGACACGAGCTCCAGGGGCTTCGCCGGGGCGACCCAGGCGGCCTCCTCCACGGCTCCCGCGCCGCTCGGCTGCGCGTCCCCGAAGGCGTCGGCCGACACCGTGTACACGGCCACGTCGCCTACGGGCTTCTGCACGCGCTCGGCCACGCCGCCGAAGTAGAGGCTCTTCGCGCCGTCGGCCCCGAACTCCATGACGTCGGTGATCACCGAGGTCCCGGCATGGGCCGCCAGCCTGCCCACGATCGCCTTCATGCGGCGCGTGGGCTCGGCGAGCACGATGCCCGGCCGCTCGGCGTCGAACACGGAGATCACCGTGTCGGCCGCGTCGTCGTACACCGCGCCGTCAGGCAGCGCGATCCTCACCACCTTGTCGGCGGCCCCCTCGCCAGGCTCCAGCCCGGCGATCGCCGCGATCACGACCTCGTCAGCGAGAGCGCGGGCGCCGGCGGCGAGGGCGCGGGCGGCTTCGGAACGTTCGGCGATAACGAGTGCTTTCATATGCATGCACCTGACCTTTCCCTACAGGGCCGCTTTGAGGGCGGCGGCGAACTTCTCGACGGCGCCGTCGTCGGCGGCGTCCATGATCTCCAGCTTGCGGTCGACCTGCTGCGGAGCGAGGCACGAAACCGTTTCGAGCGAGGCCGCGGGCGCGGCCTCGGCGGCGGCTACGTCCATGGGCTTCTTGCCGGCGGCGAGGATGTCTTTCATGCCGGGGATGCGCGGCAGCGCGATGTCGGGAGAGACGGACACGACGGCGGGCAGGGGCACGCGCACGGTCTCCACCACGTCCTCGAGCGCGCGCTCGACCAGGATGGACGAGCCTTCGGGGACGATCCTCACGACCCCGTTCACCGAGGGCAGGCCGAGGCGCGCGGCCAGCTGCACGTCAACCTGCTGCGCGTAGTCGTCGGCCGAGCCGTCGCCGCAGAGCACGAGATCGTACTCCCCCGCCCGGCCCAGCACGCCGGCCAGGGCTTCGGCCGTAGCGCGCGCGTCCATGCTCGCGCAGGCGTCGTCGGCGGCCATGAAGAGCTCGTCCACGCCGCGCGCGAGCACGTTCTTCTTCAGCTTGGAGTCGTCGATGGAGGTAGGGCCGGCCGTGACGGCGACCACGCGGCCCCCGTCGGCCAGCTGGGCCGCGTCCTCGAGGGCGTTCAGATCGTAGGTGGAAACGACCGGCTTCGCCTTGGAGTAGTCCAGCGTGCGGTCGCCCGCCACCTGGATGTCCTGATCGTCGGGGACCACCTTGCAGCAAACAACGATGTTCATGGATGAGACCTTTCTTTTCGAGAAAATCGGCAGGGCCGCTCGAGGCCCTGCCGCCGGGACGATCAGCGCTTCTTCTCCACGAAAGCGATCACGCGATCGCGAAAATCCTGCGTTTCGACGCAGGCTCCCTGCGCTTTCACTTCGCAGGGCACATACTCGTCGAAATCCGCGAACTGGCATTGATAGAGCAGCTCTTTGGTCTTGCGATACGCCATAGCGGGGCCGGAGGCGAATCTCCGAGCCTCTTTCATGGAAGCGTCGGCAAGCTCGTCGGCAGGAACGACCTTCGCCACGAAACCAAGCTGCTTCGCCTCCTCGGCCTTCACGATACGCCCGGTCAGCGCCAATTCAGCAGCCTTGTTGGCGCCCAATGCGCGGCTCATGACATACAGGCCGCCCGTGTCGGGAACGAGCCCGACGTTGACGAACGCGGAGAGGAAGAACGCGTCTTCGGCCGCCACGACGTAGTCGCAGCCGAGCGCCAGGATGAAACCGGCTCCCGCAGCGGCGCCGTTGACCGCGCCGACGATGGGCTTCGACAGGCGCTTCATCCCCTTCATGGCCAGCGCGACGTCCCTGAAGCTCGACTCGAAATCAAGATCGCCCTTCTTGATCTTCTGGTACATATAGCCGATGTCGCCGCCGCCGGAGAACGCGCGGCCCGTGCTGTTCAGCAGCACTGCGCGCACATCGGGGTCATTCTCGCAGACGTTGAGCGCATCGACGAGTTCCTCGATGAGCAGCTCGTCGACGGCGTTCATGTTCTTGGGGCTGTCCAGCGATACGATGCCCACTCCGTCGTTCTTCGAGAATGCGATCTTCTGGTATTCCATGTTGTGCTCCTATCCTAGTGTATGGATCTGATGCGCGCCGCGCAGACTGCTCTAGCAAGCAACGCGGTCGCATCCGTACTTCGCGCGTATCAGCTGCTCATCGCGCTTGCCCGCTTCGTTCTTCGGTATCTCGCCCACGATCTCGTAATGCCTCGGACGCTTGATCGTCGACAGGTTGGCTGCGAGGAAGGCGCACAGCTCGTCGCGTTCGAACTCGGCTCCCGGCTCGAGCACGAGCAGGGCCTTCCCCACCTCTCCCCAGCGCTCATCCGGCACGCCGATCACGCATGCCTCCCGCACCGGGGGAAACGCTTCGAGGCACTGCTCGATCTCGGACGGAAACACGTTCTCCCCGCCCGAGATGAACATGTTCTTGAGCCGGCCGCAAACGTAGAAGTCGCCGTCGTCATCCCGGTAGCCCATATCCCCCGTGTGGATCCATCCTTCGCGCACGATGGCCCGGGTCTCCTCCTCGTTTCGCCAGTAGCCGCTGAACGACAGGCCGCCGCGCATGAGCACCTCGCCGCGAACGCCCGCGGGGACATCGCGCCCGTCGGCGTCGACGATGCGGGCCTGGGTGAACGCCATGGGTTTGCCGACGGTTTGCGACTTGGCCTTGTTCTGGGCCAAGGTCATGCCCACGTCCGGGAAGAAGTTGTTCGGACCCGTTTCCGTCATGCCGTACCCGATGAAGAAGCGCACCCCTTTGTCCCAGAAAGGCTGCATCGACGTCTCCGAGATGGCGCTCGCGCCACCAGCCACCCATTTGAAGCACGAGAGGTCGGCTTCGGAGAAGCGCGGATGGTTCACGATGGCCTTATACATCATGTCGGCCGCTAAAAACATCGTCGGCCGCTCACGCTCAACCACGTCGAAGAACGTGTCGGGCGAGAACTCGCGGCTGAGGATCACGCTTCCGCCGGCAAGCAGCAGGGGAAGCGTGAACACGTTCCACCCTCCCGTGTGATAGAAGGGCATGCACACGTAGGCGCGGTCGCTCTCGGTGAGCCGCATGGTCACCAGCTCGCTTACGGAGTTCAGAAACAGCGACTGGAACGACAGCACGGCCGCCTTGGGACGGCCCGTGGTGCCCCCGGTGTGAATGAGCATCGCAGGATCTTCCGGGCGCACATCAGCTTGGCTCGCACCGGGAATGTCGGAGGCGGCCATGATATCGGCCATCGACCACGAGGCCTCCGCGGCATAGCCGTCGATGCAGATCGGCACGAACGGCGTCGACGCGCGCATCCGAAGCCGCGCCGCCTTCTCCTCGTTCGCCTTGGTGAAGAACATGACCTTGGGAGACTCGTTGTCGATCATGTCGACAAGCTCGGCTTCTTTGAGGCGGTAATTGTAGGTGGTGACGACGATGCCCGTGGTAAAGGACGCCGAGCACATGTCGATCATGGCGATATCGACAGGGCACAAAAACCCCACTCGATCGCCCTTGGCGAGGCCGATCCGATGAACCAGAAACCCCGCCAGGCGCTCCGCTCTTTCTCGTAGATCCCCCCAGGTGTAGCGAATGCCGGTGTCCCAATCGAGCACCGCTTCGCCCCGGGGGTTCCGGCGAGCGCGAAACATCGTAAGATCCTCGATAAACGACTGCATGACAACGAATCCCTTCGATATCGGCGAGGGCCGCCCGTCGTCCCAAGGCGACCCTCGGCCAAACGATACGCGCACTGCCCGGACTGGCGCCTAGCGCTCTCCGGTCACCGCGCCTTCCGCGCGCAGGCTCTCGATCTCGTCGGGCTGGAAGCCGAACTCCTCGAGGATGTCGTCGGTATCGACGCCGACCCCGACCGATCCCCGCACGATTTGACCAGGGTTGTTTTTGAACTTGGGAACCATGCCCACGCCAGTCGTGTCGGTCTTGGTGAACGGGTCGTACCACTGCACGAGGGTTTCGCGCGCTTCCCAATGGGGGTTCTGCTTGCACTCGGCGTAGTCGAGAACGGGGCTTGACGGCATCCCGAACTTGGCGCCCATGGCCAGCACCTCGTCGCGCGTATGGGAGGCGACGTAATCTTCGATAGCCTGCATATAGCGAGGCGCGCGCGGATCGGTGCGACCCACGAAGCCGCCGTCCCTGAGCTCAGGGTCGTCGCCCAGGCCGATCTCGGCGATGAAGGCAGGGCTCGGGATGGGAATGGCCAGGATGACCCACTTGTCGTCGGAGGTGCGGTACACCACATCGCAGGCGGTCAGCGAGTCGCCGTTGCCGATGCGGTCGGGCTGCTTGCCATCCGTCACCGCATCGCACAGGTAGCCGGCCTGCAGACGGGCGGCCGCTTCGTACATGGCCACGTCGATGCTCTCGCCCGTTCCGGTGCGCTTCGCGTTGATATAGGCCGCCAGCGCGCTCCAGGCGCCTATCAGACCGGACATGTAATCGCACGTGTAAGGCTTGAGGTACATGGGGCCGGCTTCGTTGCTCACGCCGTTCATGGACATGATGCCGGAGAACGCCTGGCCGATCATGTCGTATGCCGGCAGCGGCACGAAAGCGGGATCGCCGTACTGGCCGAAGCCGGAAATATGCACGATCACCAGGTCGGGCTTGATGGCCCACAAATCCTCGTCGCTGAACCCCAGCTTCTTCCACGTGCCGGGCTTGGAGTTCTCGATGAAGATGTCCGCCTCGCCGATGAGCTTGGAGAACACCTTCTTGCCTCCTTCGGCCTTCAGATTCAGGCCCAGGCTGCGCTTGTTGCGGTGCTCCATGGAGAAGGTGCGGCCGTACAGCTTCATGACGTCCATTTTCCCCGGGTTCTCGATGCTGATGACCTCGGCGCCGTTCTCGGCGAAGACGCTCGCGCAGTACGGTGCGGCCAGCGCCGTGTGGCAGGCGACGACCTTCAGGCCTTGCAGGTTGCCGAACGCGGGCATTTCGGTGATTTTCATAACCTCTCCTGTTCGTTCAGATGTATATGCGCGGGCCGCCGCCTTGGCGGCCCGTAACGCCCTATCGCAGAACGTCGCGCGCGACGACGATCTTCAGCACTTCGTCGGTGCCCTCGATGATGGGGATCACGCGGGCGTCGCGGTAGAGCCGCGCCACGCCGTAATCCTCCACGATGCCCATGCCGCCGCAGATCTGCACGGCGCGATCGGTGACCTCGACGGCCACCTGCGCGGCGAACCACTTGGCTTTCGCGGCGCCGGCGGCCACGTTCTTGCCCTCGTCGAAATCGCGCGACACCTCGAACAGCAGCGCGCGGGCGGCCGAGATCTTGGCGGCCATCTCGGCGAAGTACCACGAGATCCCCTGGAACGATGAGATGGGCTTGCCGAACGCGATGCGCTCCTTGGCGTAGACGACGGCCTTCTCGAGCGCTGCCTCCGCGATGCCCACCGCAGCGCTCGCGGTGCCCATGCGCGCCTCGTCGAGCACGCTCAGCACGCCGCGCAGGCCGTGGTTCTCCTTCCCGATCATGTTGAGCTGGGGCACCCGCACGTCCTCCAAGAACAGCTCGCCCGTGTTGGAGCCGTGCATGCCCAGCTTGTCGAACAGCGAGCCGATCTTGAGACCCGGCGTGTCCTTGTGGACGAGGAACGCCGAGATGCCGCCCTGGTCGGTCTCGTTCGTGCGCGCGGAGATCAGGTACCAGTCGAAGATGCCCAAGAAGCTGATGAAGGTCTTCTGGCCGTTGATGACCCACTCGTCGCCGTCTTTGACGGCCGTCGTCTGGATGCCCGCGGAATCGGAGCCCGCGCACGGCTCGGTGAAGCCCAGGCCTCCCTGCCCTGCCACGAGGCCCGGCATGAAGGCCTCTTTCTGCTCCTGGGTGCCGATCTGCTCGACCAGCGTGGCGATGGGGTTCGAGCAGCCGATGAGCGCCATGGACAGGTTGGTCTTCGCCACCTCGACCTCGATGGCCGAATGCAGCACCATGCTCTCCCCCAGTCCTCCCCACTGCTCCGAAATGGTGCAGTTCGGATAGCCGAGCTCGCGCATGCTCTCGAGAACATCCATGGGGAAGACGTCCTGCTCCAGATCGGTCGCTACGCGCGGGGCAAGCACCGTCTCGCAAAACTCCTTGACCGAGTCGAGAATGATCTCCTGATCTTCGTTGAAATAGCCCATAGCGCTTCCTTCCTCTCATACGGTGGTGCCCTCAGGCATCGATGGCTCGCCGTCCTCGCACGGCCCCTTTTACGGGCCCTGAGGCTTGACGCGACGCATGCTATCACCGAGACGAAGCGCGCCCCGATTCGCCTTGTTATATTTGGAATCCGCTCGGAGGGGGCGGCGTGTCAATGTGCGTAAAGACATGTCGCAGCGTCAAGGTGTCATCCTATTTCAACAGGTGAAACAAATGATGGCGTAAAGCAGTACCGCTATGCAACGTCAAGGAACCGCATTCAGGCTCGTCGAAACGAACCGTCCATTTTCTTCACGATCATGTACAATGTTGACAACGCCGCAGAAAGCGAGGGGGATGCCGTGGATGACTTCGTTATCGAGAGCCTTGAGAACATCAAGCAGACCTGGCTCCACGAGCACCAAGAGACGCTTGACTCGTTGCCGGAGACGATAGCCGACAGCTGGAGGAGATCCCTCGCGTTCGGCGTCGATCCGAGCAGCGCGCGCCTTCCCCCCATCGCGGATTGGATCGACGGTTACGCAGCCGGCGGCCAGGATCCCCTTGCCGAGAGGGGGGCGGCGGATTTCGCCCGATCGCTCGACGAGCTCTGCGCAGAAAGCCGCATCGCGTTCGCCTTCGCAAACCGCTCCCTGCGCGTGGTCCGGATGATCGGCCACCCCAACGTGCTGAAAAGGCTTGCAGAGCGCAATATCGACCGCGGGGCCAGCCTGTCCGAGCGCAGCGCCGGAACGAACGCGTTGTCGCTCTCGCCCTTCCTCAACGTTCGCACTTTCTTGAAGCCGGGCGAGCACTTCTCCAAGGCGTTCGAGGGGTTCGCGACCGCGGCGAACGCGCCGTCGCCGAGATCGTCCGTGCGCACCATGGCGCTCGTCCCCGACAAGCTGGACGCGGAGGCGCTGTTGCCGCTTGTCAAGCTCGTCCTCGACGCATGCGACGTCGCGTTCGAGGCCCGCCAGACGGGCGCGGCCGGCTTGATAGGCAACGCCTTCTTCGGAGAGCTGCTCGAAGAGCATCGGACCTCGTGCATGGTCGCAGACGCCGAGGGGCGCGTCGTCTCGCTGAGCGAGGGGTTCGCCTCGGCCGTGGGCGGACGCTGCGCGCTGGAGAAGGGGGCGGACGCGTCGGGGTTCGTGCGAGCGCTCGAGCCGATGCCTGCGGCGCGCCGAGATCGCGCAGGTCGAGAGCGGATGATCGGCATGCTGCGCACAGGATCGCGCGAATACGTTGCGCGGCGCTACGAAGCCGCCTCGGCGGCCGGCGAGACCGTCTACACCCTGCAGGAGGCGCCTCGCGTAGGCGTTCCCGCGCATATGGCGTCAGCCAGCCCTGCCTCGCTCCGCGGAACGGGAAAGAGGGTCGCAGAGCTGAGGCAGACCGTCGAGCGGGCAGCCCGGACGGGTGCGAGCGTGCTCGTCTGCGGGGAGCCGGGTACGGAAAAGGCGCTGATAGCGAGGATCATCCACAACCTGAGCGCGCCCGATGGGCCGTTCGTGCACCTGGATTGCGCCTCGGTCGAGCATGAGGGCCTCGCTCGGGCGATCTTCGGAAGCGAGGCGCAGGGATGCGAAGAGCCCGGAGCGCTTGAGCGAGCGCGGGGAGGCACCCTCTACCTCAGCTCGATCGAGCGCATCCCCTCCTCCGTTCAGGCAAGGCTCGCCGACGCCTTGACGAACTCGATGTTCGCGCATGCCGAGGGCTTCGAGCAGCATCCGCTCGAAGCTCGCCTCATCGCCTCGTCGCACGCCGACCTGTCCCAACTAGCACGCCAAGAGCTGTTCAGGGCCGATCTGCTCTACCTCCTCGACGTCGTCCGCATCGAGTCGATTCCGCTCCGAGAGCGCTCGGACGACTTCGAGGACGTTCTCGCGCCCCTCCTCGAGGATGCCGCGGAGCAAACGGGCCGCAAGGCGCTTTCCTTCACCGAAGAGGCCTTGCGGGCGCTCAGGGAGTACCCGTGGCCCGGCAACCTGCACGAGCTTCGCAACGTGCTGGCGAAGCTCCACTTCGACGTCCGAGGCGAATCCGTCACGCCGCGCGATCTCCCCGCGGGCATCGTCGCATGCGCTCCTCCGGAAACGAGGCGCACCCCAACGCGAAGGCCGTCGAATCAAAACGCCCGAAGCCAGGAGGAGGCCACTTTGCGCAGCGTCCTTGACAAGATCGGGGACAACAAGACCGAGTGCGCGCGCGTTTTGGGCATCAGCCGCCAGACGCTGTACAACAGGATGAGGAAATACGGGATCGTCGACGAATAGAAAGCCGCGCCATGAACATCCAACATCTGCAGTATTTCAAGAAGATCGTCGAGACGGGCCAGATCACGGAGGCGGCCAAGAAGCTCTACGTCACGCAGCCGGCCCTGACCAATGCGATCAAATCGCTTGAGAAGGAGATCGGCCTCGAGCTGTTCTCGCGCAACGGCCACCGCCTCGAGCCCACCGACGGGGGGCGGATCTTCTACCGGTACGTCTCCAGAGCCCTCGACAACATCGAAGAGGGGGCGTCCTTGGCCAAGCAGGTGCCCCATGCCCTGCAACCCGTCATCCGCATCGGGCGCGAGCACCAGGTGCGCGCTGAGTATTTCAACATCCTGATCGACATCTCGAGGCGGAAAAGCAAGCCCGATCTGGAAGTCGAAACCACGGTGGCGGCGCGGCAGGAGCTCGTCGGCATGCTGGAGCGCAGCGAAATCGACGCGATCGTCACCTTGGCCGAGATGGACGAGGAGAACGTCCGCTGCGTGAACATGGGCTACTACGACCTTGTCGCCGTCGTGAACCGGAACAACCCGCTTGCCCGCCGCGACTCCGCGGATGCCGCGCTGCTTTCCCGCTATAAGCTGGTCAGCTACCATCCTTCGGCCCCGTTGGCCGGAAAGACGCCCTTGCTTCTCAAAGAGCGGGGGCTGAGCGCCGAACAGGACTACGACGAGGACAATATGCTCTACCTCGCCGCCAGCGGAGACGAGAACGTGATCGCGCTCGTGCGCTACACCTCCGATATCAAGCTCTACCCCCAGGTGAAGGCTCTTGCCATCGAGGGCATGGAGCGGGGGACGTTCGGCACGTACCTCTCCGCCAAATGGGGGCCGTACCGAACCGAGGAAGTTGACGGCTTCCTGCAAGTGGCCTTCACCCTTGCGATGCCCGACACTGAATCGTTCCAAAAGCAGATGGAGATGGCCAAGGCGAACGAAATCTCCGGATAGGAAACGGCCCCGGTGACGCTTGGTCGCCGGGGCCGGGTCTCGTCGTTGGCGGTTCGTTCCTAGCCGAAGCGGTACTCGACGCCCATGGTGGGCTGGGGGTTGTCCCACTTCTTCACGATCGTGTCGCCGCAGGCGATGCGGCAGGTGCCGCACTCGAGGCACCCGGCGTAGTCGAAGGACTTCTTGCCCTCGGCGTCGATCTTGTAGAGGGCCGCCGGGCACACGCGGACGAGCTTCATGAACTCCTCGGTGTCGGGGTCCTCGACGAGCTCGATGTGCGCGCTCTCCTCGTCCACCTCGTACTTGTCGATGGCCAGGTACTCGTCGACGTTGACCGTGATCTCGTTCACCTTGCTCACAGCGCCTTCACCGCCTTCCTCACCTCGCCGGCCAGCTTGAAGAGGCCGCGCTTTTTCACAATGGGCATCATGCGCTTCATGAGCGGCTTCTGGGGCTTGCCGTCCACGCTGAACATGGCGTTGAAGATCTCGCGCACCATGACCGGGTAGTCGGTGAACATGCTCGACCAGCCCTCCATGACATGGGGCCACTTGGAGAAGGTCCTCAGGTCCTGGATGACGAAGGAGCCCTCCATCTTCTGCTTGTAGGAGGCCAGGCCCGCCTCGCTCGTGTCGCCCGCGTCGATGGCGGCCACGGCGGCCTCGGCGGCCATGCGCCCGCTCGCCACGGCGAAGTCCATGCCGCGCACCTGGTAGCCCATGTTCATGCACAGCCCCGCCGTCTCGCCGGCCACGAGGCAGCCGTCGAACACGTACTTCGGGACCATGCCGTAGCCGCCCTCGGGCACCATGTGGCCGGAGTGCTCCACGAGCTTCGCGCCGCGGATGATGGGGGCCACGGCCGGGTGGTTCTTGAAGTCCTCGAGCATCTGGTAGACGGGCGTCTCGTTCGCGCCGTCGGCCGCCAGCGAGATCGTGGCCACGAGGCCGAGGCTGATGGAGTCCCTGTTGGTGTACAGGAACCCGCCGCCGACGCTTCCGTGCGTGCAGTCGCCGACGAACAGCATCGCCGCGCCCTCGCCCTCGGGGACGAGGAACCTGTCCTCGATCTGGCCCGCGGGAAGCTCGAAGACCTGCTTGATCCCGACGGCCATCTGGGAGGGCTTCGGGCGGGGGTTGCCGAGGCAGCGCTCGGACAGGATCGGGTTGCAGCCCTCCGCGAGGATCACCACCTGCGCGGTGATCTCGTCCTCGCCGGCGCGCACGCCGACGACCCGGCCCGCCCCGTCCTTGATGAGCTCCTCCACGGCGATGCCGCAGATGTACTCCGCGCCCGCGTCCTCGGCCTTGCTCGCCAGCCACTGGTCGAAGGGCGCCCGCAGCACGGAGTAGGAGTCCCTCCCCTCCTCGGCGAGCTCGGGGCTCGTGAAGTCGATGGCCATCTGGCTCTCCGGGTCCATGAACGCCATGCGCTCGTGGGTGATCTTGCGCTCGAGGGGCGCCTCGGACTCGAAGTCCGGGAACACCTCCTTGAGCGAGTGGGAGTAGATGCGCCCGCCGGTCATGTTCTTCGCGCCGGCGAAGTTCCCGCGCTCGACCACGAGCACGCTCTTGCCGGCCGAGGCCGCGGTGTAGGCCGCCACGGCCCCCGCGCACCCCGAGCCCACGACGATGACGTCGAAATCGCTCTCAGACACCGTGTGCTCCTTTCTCTCTTCCATAGTTTATTAGTAAGGCCGCCCCGCCGAATCTCATGGCAGCGCGGTAAACGGAGGGAGGGGTTCGGCTGCGTCCACCAAGCGAGTTCCCCTAAAGGGACTAGCTTCGCGTCGCCGCAGCGCAGCGAGGACTGTCCGAGCGACTGGACGCTGCCGAACCCCTCCCGGCCAGGTTGTTAGAGCGCCGCCACGAGCTTCGGCAGGACGTCCTTCACGTCGCCGATCAGGCCGTAGTCGCACTGCTTGAAGATGGGGGCGTTCTTGTCCTTGTTGATGGCGAACATCGCGCCGGAGCGGTTGCAGCCCACCATGTGCTGCATCTGGCCGGAGATGCCGGCCGCCACGTACGCCTTCGGCGAGAGCATCAGGCCGGAGACGCCCACGTAGAGCTCGGTCGGCAGCCAGTTCACGCCCTCGGTGAGGGGGCGCGAGCAGGCCAGGCCGCCGCCCAGCTTGTCGGCCAGCGCGCGGGCGAGGTCGAGGTCGGCCTCCTCGGCGAAGCCGCGGCCGGCGGCCACGACCGCGTCGGCCTTGAACAGGTCCACGCCGCTCTTCTCGATAGGCTTGGAGTCGATGAGCTTGATCGGGTTGGCCGGAGCCACCCAGGCGGCCTCCTCGGAGGCGTTTGCGCCGGAGGCCTCGCAGCCCTCGAACGTGCCGGGGGCGACCGTGTAGATGGCGAGGGCGCCGGCGGCCTTCTGCACGCGCTCGGCCACGCCGCCGAAGTACATGGCGCGGGCGCCCGCGTCCTCGAAGGACATGACGTCGGTGATCACCGAGGTGCCCGCATGCGCGGCCAGCTTGCCGGCGATGGACTTCATGTGGCGCGTGGGCTCGACGAGCACGACGCCCGGCTGCTCGGCGTCGAAGACGGCGATCACGGTGTCGGCCGCGTCGTCGAGGACGGCGCCGGCGGGCACGGAGATGGAGACGACCTTGTCGGCGACGGCCGCGGGGGCCTCGCCGAAGGAGACGAGCACGACCTCGTCGGCCATGGTGCGGGCGCCGGCGGAAAGCTCGCGGGCGGCGTCGGCGCGTTCGGCGATGACAAGTGCTTTCATGATGTTCAGCCTTTCTACGTGAACGATGGAATCGACGGATGGACGCGGGGCCTAGAGGGCGGCCTTGAGGGCGGCGGCGAACTGCTCGATGGCGCCGTCGGCAGAGGCCTCCACGACCTGCTGCTTGCGGTCGGCCTGCTCGGGCGCGAGGCACGAGATGGTCTCGAGGGCGGCCTCGGTCGCGGCGTCCGCACCGGACACGTTCATGGGCTTCTTGCCGGCGGCGAGGATGTCCTTCATGCCGGGGATGCGCGGCAGCGCGATGTCGGGAGAGACGGACACGACGGCGGGCAGCGGGACCTCGACGGTCTCCACCACGTCCTCGAGCGTGCGCTCGACCACCACGGCACCGTCCTTCGCCTCGATCTTCGTCGCGCCGTTCACCACGGGCAGGCCCAGCTTGGCGGCCAGCTGCACGTCGGTCTGCTGCGCGTAGTTGTCGGCCGAGCCGTCGCCGCAGAGGATGAGGTCATAGCCGCCCACCTTCTCCACGAGCGAGGCGAGCGCGGCTGCGGCGGCATGGGCGTCCATGTTCGCGTAGGCGTCGTCGGCGGCCATGAACAGCTCGTCCACGCCGCGGGCGAGCACGTTCTTCTTGAGCTTGGAGTCGTCGATGGACGCGGGGCCGGCCGTGACGGCCACCACGCGCGAGCCGTCGTTGGCGGCGGCCAGCTGAGCCGCGGCCTCGAGGGCGTTCAGATCGTAGGTGGACACGATGCCCTTGGCCTTGGAGTAGTCCAGCGTGCGGTCGGATGCCACCTGGATGTCCTGGTCGTCGGGAACCACCTTGAAAGCAGCAACGATGTTCATGCTAACCTTTCCCTTCTCGTCTTCCTCATTCGGGCTTCTACTGTCAGAGGTGCCGGGAACGCTGCATGCGGCCCCGACGCGTTGGGTGCACTATGCCTCGCCGTTGCCGCGCCGTCATCGCAAAACTGCCGTGAAAACATCATTACTTAGCTTTTAACTATGCGCGAGCAGGGATTTTGCGATGCCCTCGCAAGTGCTTCGGAAGCGATGGGGATGCTCGGGAAGGCGCGTCCGGCACGTCGCGGGCGCGCTCGCGCGGCGGGGCCCGCAACGGCCGCGATCGCCGGCACGGGGCCTTCTCCGAGGCGACGCGGAAGGGCCGAGCGGGGGCGGCGGGCACGCTTTTCCAAGCGCCTCCGGCAGGCCGAGAGACGCCGTTCGCACAGGCCTGCCGCGCCGCCTACTGCTTTTCTTGCGATGCCCCCTTTTTCGGTATCATCGAGATACTGCGCGGCTTGCGATGCGCGCGGCGGCCGTGCGGGGCATCATGGTTGGCATGCCGAGGGCATCGCCCGGCATCGCAGAGAGTCGCAATCATTCAAGGAGGAGCAATGGCAGATTACTACGGCACCGACACCGTCGTTTCCGAGCTTCGCGAGGACGGCCTGCTGATCATCCGCATCAACCGCCCCGAGGTGGCGAACGCGCTGAACGGCGTGACGTCGAAGGCCATGGAGAACATCATGAACAACGCCGAGCTCGACCCGGCGGTGCGCGCGATCATCGTCACCGGCACCGGCAAGGTGTTCTGCGCCGGCGAGGACCTCTCCGAGCTCTCCGAGGGCGGCGAGTGCCAGACCGTGACCGAGCACGGCTTCGGCGGCCTCACGGCGCGCCTGTGCTCCAAGCCCGTCATCGCGGCCTGCAACGGCTCCGCGGCCGGCGGCGGCATGGAGATCGCCCTGTCCTGCGACATGGTGGTGGCCTCCGAGCGCGCCAAGTTCGGCTGCACCGAGGTGGGTCTGGGCATCATCGCCTCCACCGGCGGCCTCGTGCGCCTCGCCCGCGACATCAACCGCAAGGACTGCATGGAGCTTTTGCTCACCGGCAAGAAGATCCTGGCTCCCGAGGCCAAGGCGCTCGGCCTGATCAACTACGTCGTGCCGCCCGAGGAGGTCATGGACAAGGCCATCGAGCTGGCCGAGGCCTGCCTGAAGAACGCGCCTCTGGCCCTGAAGTGGACGAAGTACATCGTGCACGCCGCCGACCAGATGTCCGAGGAGGACGCGATGCGCTACTCCGACGCGGCCTACCGCTTCCTCGAGAAGACCGCCGACGGCATCGAGGGCCCCGCGGCCTTCGTCGAGAAGCGCGAGCCGAACTGGATCGGCAAGTAGCATCTCCCCCGCTTCGGCGGACGAACGGCGTCTCGCAGGCCGCACCCCGCGAGACGCGCGCAACCCCGGGCCCTCGCCAGCCCGGGGTTTTTTCGCGCCTAACGCGTCGCACGCACGACGGCGGCGGTGAAGGCGCGGCCTTCGTGCTGCGGCAGGGCGTCCGAGCCGTCGGGCGTCGCCGGTCGGCGCTCGATAAGCTCGCAAGAGGCGAACCCCGCCTGACGCGCCATCCGCTCGAACTCCTCGAGCGTGCGGGCCGCGCCGAACACGTTGCCCTGAGCGGCGAGCGCGCGGGCCTCGTCGGCCGGGAGCGCCTCGTCGGCGAATACGCCCGCGAGGTGGAGGAACCCGCCCGGCTTGAGCGCCCGGACTGCCGACTCAAGGGCCGCCTGCAGGTCCCACGCCAGGTTGAGCACGCTGTTCGCGAACACGAGGTCGAACGAGGCCTCCTCGACGCCGGCGGGCGCGAGGTCCTCGAACAGGGCGCACGCGAACGCGAGGCGGCCCGCCCACGCCTCCCCCGCCGTGCGTTTACGCGCCGCGAGGGCCCGGGCGCGCTCGACGAACGCAGGCGACGGGTCCACGCCCAGCACGAAGCCGCCCTCCCCCACGCGCTCTGCCAGCTTGCACGCGCCCTTGCCGCCGCGGCACCCCAGGTCGAGCACGCGTCTGCCTGCCAGATCATCCGGCAGCAGCATCTCGCACCGCCCGCTGTACCCCTCCCGCGGCAGCGCCGCATAATACGCGAGCGCCTTCTCGCGATCCTCCATGGCCGCACCTCCTCGCACGCGATTGTAGCATGGGAGGCGCAGCGCATCCCCGACGTGAAACGATTCCGGCGGGCCGCGCGGGAACCCGCCTTCCGCGACCTGGGCGAACGCGGGCCGGCCGCCGTGCCGAGGGACGCCGGGCGGCCCTTGCACGCCGCCGGCGGTTTCACGTCGCGGGTTTTTATGTCGGAAACGTACGATTCGCGTGCAGCGGCCGCTCGGGCGGGCGGGTCGCGCGCCAAAGGGAGGGGGTCGTTCCGGTTTTGGACTCCTCCGATGCACGGTTTTTCCCGCTCTGAAGCCCGCCCGTGCGGCCTGGCGGGAGCCCGCTTCGCACGACCAGGGGAAACGCGCCGGGGCTGCTCCGTCCAGCGCGCGAGGGAACCCGGAGGCCGCCGAAAACCCTTCAGAGCGGCCGAAACGCTGCACCCGAGGAGTCGGAAACCCGAAGAAGGGCGGCAGCCGGCTTTGGGGAGCGGGCCGCGCGGATCCGGGGCCGCCCGATACGAAAACCATCCTCGGCCAAGCGGCCGATTGTGCGCCAAGGGGGGAGTCAGAACGAGGGTTTTCGGTGGCACGGGGCGGCCGAGCGCTCCCGCGCCACCTCCCTCATTCCCTTACGCGCCTCGCGGGCTCGCGTCCTCGAGGTCGAGCGAGCTCGTCTCCAGAAGCGACTTGCCCTTCGTCTCGGGCGCCATGATCACCGACAGCACGAGGCCGAGGATCACGAGGCCCGCCGCCACGAGCATGGTGGGGCCGATGCCGAACGTGGCCAGGAAGATGGGCGTGCCGTACGTCGAGATGATGGTGCCGATGCGCGAGATGGAGATGGCGATGCCCACGGCGCTCGCGCGCACCTCGGTGGGGAACAGCTCGTTGGGATAGAGCCACTGCAGGATGCCCGGGCCGCCGCTGAAGAACGCGTACAGGCCGAACCCGATGATGATCACGAAGATGGGCGCATCCGGGAACACGCCGAGGATGACCAGGCCCACCGCCATGAGCGCGAGCGAGCGGATGAGCAGCGGCCGGCGGCCCATGGAGTTCAGCCAGAACATGGCCGGGATGGAGCCGATGAGGAAGAACAGGCTCACCACGCTCTCGCCCAGGATGGCCTCGTGGCCCTGGCCCAGGCCGAACGCCGTCATGATGTCGGGGCCGAACGTGTAGATGGCGTACATCGGCACCACCTGGCACAGCGTCAATATCCCCAGGAAGATGATGCGCTTGAAGTAGCCGCCGGCGAACACCTTGGACAGCTTCGTCTTCTCGCCCGGCTCCTCGAGCTCGAGCTCCACGCCCTCGCCGAACACGCGGCGCATGACCGCGTCGGCTTCCTCGGTGCGGCCCTTCTGGGCGAGCCACATGGGCGACTCGGGTATGTCGTGCCGCCCGATGAGCAGGATGACGCAGGGGATGACGGCCGAGCCGAGCATCCACTGCCAGCCGTTGGGCACGCTGTAGAGCGCGTAGCCCACGAACGCGGCCACGGTGGCGCCCAGGTACCACGCCGCCGACACCATGCCCATGGAGATGGAGCGGTGCTGCTTGGGCGTGAACTCGGCGATGAGCGAGGTGGCTATGGGGTAGTCCGCGCCCACGAACACGCCGATGAAGAAGCGCGCCAGCACCAGCTGGAGCGGATCGGCGCAGAACACGCTCAGGATGGAGAAGGTCCCGATGGCGATGATGTCGATGATGAACATCTTCTTGCGCCCGATGCGGTCGGTGAGGTAGCCGCCCGCGATCGTGCCCACGAAGATGCCCAGCAGGACCGAGGCCCCGATGGCCGCGCTCCACGCCTCGTTCAGGTTGAACAGCGGCGTGATCTGGGTGAGCGCCACGCCGATGAGCGAGAGGACGTAGCCGTCCAGAAACGACCCGCCGCTCGAGAAGAACGTGATCTTGCGGAGGAACGGGGTCATGGCCACGTCGTCCATGGTCCTTTTGGCCGACTTCTTCACCTTGTCGACCACCTCGCCGCCGATCTGCTTGGCGTTGCTGGCGGCCTCGGCCACGGGAGGGCTGGTCACCTGCGTCATATGCTTCACGTTGCTCATGCTCTCATCTCCTTGTATGCTGGCTGATCTGGGCTGGCGCCGCGCGGGATCCTTCGACTCCGCTCGCTGCGTTCGCTGCGCTCAGGATGACAAACTGCGTGCTACTTCCACTCGCAGATGCCGAAGTTCAGGTGCGGCTTGGCGCCGGTCTCGTCGGCGTCGGCATCCACCAGCTGGAAGCGGATCTCGTTGTCGCCCACCTTCCACATGCGGGTCTGAAGCGCGGTGCCCGGCAGCACAGGGCTGGTGATGCGCGTCTTGAAGCGCGTCATGCGCTCGGGCTCGCCCGGGAAGAACGAGCTGATGATGTGGCGCATCGTGAAGCCGCCCAGGCTCACGCCGTGCGCGATGGGGCGCGCAAGGCCGGTCTGCTCGGTGTAGGCGAAGTCGATGTGCTGCTGGTGCCAGTCGCCCATGAGGCGGTAGATGAGCGGCATGTTGAGCGGCATCGTCTCGGTGACCACGGCGTCCGGCGCGCGGTCGGGCATCTCGACGATGTCCTTGGGGGCCTTCGGGCCGCCCCAGCCGCCGTCGTAGATGCACACGTCCCACGTCTCGGTCTCGCACAGAAGCGTGCCGTCGGAGGAGTACGAGCGCCCCGTCTGCTTGGACAGGCACCCGCGGCCCTCGCCGCGGTCGTAGAGCGCGTCCTGGGTGACGAACGTCTCCACGCGGTCGTTCATCTTGAAGGGCGCGTGCAGGCGGATCTCGAAGCCGTAGTGCAGCGAGCCCTCGTAGTTGTAGCCGTAGTCGAGCGTGCGCGTCATCTCCTCGTGCACCGTGAGCGGCACGCCGAAGATGGGCAGCACCTTGAGGTCGGGGTTGCCCGCGTCGTGCTCGTTCACGTAGATGAGGTCGGTCTGCCCGTCGAAGCCCGCGTTGCACCCGAGCGCGCAGATCTCCAGGTCCTTGAACGTGTACTCGCGGACGAACGGGCCGAACTCCTTGCCCACGATCTCAGTGCTGATAGCCATGGCTCCCTCTCCTTTTTCCGTCGGTTAATGCAGCAGCTTCTTCTCTATCTTCATGGAGCACGTCCTGGGGAAATCCTCCACGAACTCCACGATGGAGGGCACCTTGAACGGGGCCAGGTGCTCCTCGCAGTGCGCCCGCACCTCCTCCTCGGTGAGGCGCGCGCCGGCCTCGAGCCGCACGAACGCCTTCACGGCCTGGTCGCGGATGGGGTCGGGCACGCCGATCACCGCCGACTCGGCGATGGCGGGGTGGCACTCGAGCACGTTTTCCACCTCGCCGGCCGAGATGTTCTCGCCCGCGCGCTTGATCATGTTGGCCTTGCGGTCCACGAAGAAGAACCAGCCGCTCGCATCCACGTAGCCCTTGTCGCCGGTGCGCAGCCAGCCGTCTTCGGTGAACGCGGACGCCGTGGCCTCGGGGTTGCGGAAGTACTCCTTCATGACCGTGCGGCCGGGCACGCCCTTGACCTGGATCTCCCCCACCTCGCCGACAGGCGCCTCCACGCCGTCGTCGCCCATGATGCGCGCCTGGTACCCCAGCCCCACGCGCCCCACGCTCGGCCAGTTGCGCGGGCCGCTGGGCGGGTCGGTGAGCACCCAGCCGATGGTCTCGGTGGAGCCGTAGGTGTTCATGATGCGCGCGCCGAAGCGGCGCTCGAACGCCTCCTTCTCCTCCTTCGTCACCGGCAGGAAGTAGAGGATCTCGCGCAGCTCGTGGTCGCGGTCGTCCGGCGATTCGGGCTGCAGCATGAGCGTGCGCAGCATCATGGCGACGCACTGGGTGACCGTGGCGCGGAACTCGCGGATCTGCGACCAGAAGCGCCGCGCGCTGTACTTCTCCACCACGATGAGCTCGGCGCCGGCCGTGAGCACGGGCATGAGCGCCGCCAGCTGGAAGTTGGAATGGCAGGCCGGCATGGTGGTGAGCAGGCGGTCCTCCTTGGTAAGCGACACCTCCCAATCGGCGTACAGGCCGCTGAACAGGATGTTCGCATGCGTAAGCACCACGCCCTTGGGGCGGGAGGTGGTGCCGGAGGTGAAGATGATCTCGGCCGGGTCGTCGGCGGACAGCTCGCAGCGCTCGGCCAGCTCCACCGGCGCCTCCGCGCGCAGGGCCGTGAAGTCGCGCAGCAGCGGCTCGGTGCCGAGCGCCGCGCGTGCCTCGGGCGCGCCCTCCACGTCCTCCTCGTTCATGCGCGCCACGAAGAGCCCCTTGGGAAGCCTGCCCGCATCGCGCAGCCCGGCGTAGAGGCCGAGGAACTTCGGCTCGATGACCGCGCAGGTGGCGTCCGTGCTCTCCAGCACGAAGTCGGCCTCCTCGGCGCGGTACTGGTCGTTCATCGGCACCATAACGGCCCCGATCTTGGCCAGGCCGAACAGCGCGATCATGAACTCCGGGCACGTGCACAGCTGCACGGCCACGCGCTCCCCGCGCGCGACGCCGAGCGCCAAAAACACGTTGGCCGCCCGGTTGATCTCCTCGTCGAAGGCGCGGTACGTGTACGCGCGCGTCTCGTCGGCGCGGTTGCGGAACCTGAGGAACGTGCGGTCGCCGCAGGCCGCCACGAGGCCGTCCCAGAGGCTGCGCACCGTTTCGTTTCCCACGATGTCCGTCACTCGACTCACCCTTCTCGTCGTCCGATCCCGATATCCGCACGATGCCGTCCTCGCCGGGTGCAGCCGCGTCGAGGGCGGCATCGTGCGGATGCGCGGCCCGTCCCCTCCCGCGGGACCGCGCATCCTCGAAGCCCGCCCGGGGCGCTCAGAGGCCCCGGGCACGAAGAGGTGCTACTCGCTCACCTTGACGACGCCGGCTGCGGCCAGCTCGTCGATCTGCTCGGGCGTGTAGCCGAGCTTGGTGAGCACGTCGACGGTGTCGCCGCCCTGCGCGGGCATCGGACGCCAGATCTGGCCGGGGTTGTTCTTGAACTTCGGGAACACGCCCAGGCCGTGGAAGGTGTCGCCGTCGGCCGTCTCCCAGTCCACCCACGTGTTGCGGAGCTTGAGGTGCTCCTCCTCCACGAGGTCCTCCATGTCGTTGACCACCTGGGCCGCGATGCGGTGGTCGGCGAAGTCCTGCTCGATGTCGTACTTGGAGTTGGCCAGGCAGTAGTCCTCGAACGCCTTCTGGATCTCGTCGGCGTGCGGGTTGGACAGCCACAGCCCGCTCGTGTCCTCCGGAATGTCCTCGGTGCCCCAGAGATGCCCGAGGCCGATGGTCTCGAGGAAGTACTTGTTCTGGTCGACGCCGTAGAGGCACACGCCCAGGAAGCCGTCCTTGCACTTGAACTCGCCGATGCCGCAGAGGTTCTGGTTGCGTGCGCCCGGACGGGGCCACTTGATGCCCTCGTTCAGGTAGTCCACCAGGTAGTACTGGCCGATGGCCAGCAGCGTCTCGTACATGGCCAGGTCGATGGACTCGCCCTTGCCGGACTTCTCGGCCTTGTAGAGCGCGGCCATGGTGGAGAAGCCGATCATGAGCGTGTTGAAGTAGTCGCCGGCGTAGGGTCCGGGCAGCATGGGCTGCTCGGGCGTGCCGTTCTGCATGATGATGCCGGAGTAGGCCATCACCGTGAGGTCGTAGGCGGCGCGCTTGACCATCTTGGGGTCGCCCTCCTGGCCGAAGCCGGAGACGTGCACGATGACCATCTTCGGGTTGAGCTCCCAGAGCACCTCGTCGGTGATGCCCTTGCGCGCCCAGGTGCCGCCCTTGGAGGCCTCCATGAAGATGTCGGCGTCCTTCACGAGGTCGAAGAACACCTTCTTGCCCTCTTCGGAGAAGTAGTTCAGGGCCACGGAGCGCTGGTTGCGGCGCTCGGCCTGCTTCACGTAGGCGGTGTCGCGGATGGTGTCGCCCGCGCCCGTGTTCTCAAGCCACGTGACGTCGGCGCCCCAGTCGGCCATGAGGTCGGCGGCCTTCGGGCAGGCCAGCTCGACCGCCGCGTAGACGACCTTGACGCCGTCGAGGGGGCCGAAGGACGGCTTTTCGGTGGGAAGTGCCATGGTTTCCTCCTTGTTCGTAGATGACGGTGATGCGGCTGCGCCGCACTGCCTTGGGCGGATCCTTCGCTGCGCTCAGGATGACGATGATGCGGGTCCGTCATCCTGAGCGAGCAAAGCGAGTCGAAGGATCCTTCAAACAGAGCGCGTCAGCGCGACGCTTCCTTACTTCTGCTTGTACTTGATGGAGGCGCCCTTGGAGGTGGCGAGGATCATCATCTCGTCGGTGCCGCCGGAGACGCGGTCCACGCGCAGGTCGCGCCAGATGCGGTTGATGCGGTGCTCGCTGGCCACGGCGATGCCGCCCATGATCTGCATGGCGTCGTCGGTCACCTCGAAGGAGGCGTTGGCGCAGTAGTACTTGCACATGGCGGCCGCGGCCGGGTCGAAGGCGCCGCCGTTGTTGTCGGCGTTCCACGCGGCCTCGTAGAGCATGTTCTTCATGTTGGTCAGCTTGATGCACATGTCGGTGATCTTGATCTGGTTCAGCTGGAAGCGGCTGATGGGCTTGCCGAAGGCGACGCGGCTGTTCGCATGCGCCATCGCGTCCTCGAACGCGCTGATGGCGGTGCCGTAGTCGCAGGCGCCCACGAGCCAGCGCTCGAAGTTGAAGTCGGACACGCCGCGCATGAAGCCGTTGCCCTCCTTGCCGAAGATGTCGGACTCCTCGAGCTCCACGTTGTCCATGTACACCTCGCAGCAGCTGTCCATGCGCAGGCCCAGCTTGGTGAGCGGCGAGAGCTTCACGCCCGGCTTGCTCATATCGAGGAAGAACTCGGTGAACATCGTCTCGTCGTCGGCGTTCTTGGCCATGATGACCAGGTACTTCACACCCGCCGAGGAGGTGATGAAGGTCTTGGTGCCGTTGAGGTAGATCTTGCCGTTCTCACGCTTGTACGTGGTGGCCAGCGCGCCCACGTCGCTTCCGGCGCCCGGCTCGGTGCAGGCGGAGTTCCAGATCTGCTCGCCGGAGCCGAGCGTGGCCAGCACGGCGTCGATCTGCTCCTGGGTGCCCTCGCGGATGACCGTCTCGAAGCCGGGCAGCTGGTAGAGCACGTAGGTGGGGGCGCCGTAGCGGCCGAGCACCTCGTAGACCGCCATGAGCGTCACGCAGGGCTGCTCGAGGCCGAGGCCGCCGTGGCTCTCGGGGAGCATGATCTGGTCGAAGCCCAGCTCGCAGAGGCCCTTGACCCAGCGCAGCGGGTACTCATGCGCCTCGTCGCACTCGTGGAAGTACGTCTCCCAGTTCTCGCTCTCCATGTACTCGCGGTAGCTGTCGACGATCAGCTCCTGCTCGTCAGTCAACTTGAAATCCATGCTTGATTCCTTCCTTGTCGGGTTGACGGCGCGGCCCTTGTGGCGGCGCGCCGCGGTGCCTAGGTTTAGAGGCCCAGCTGCTCGCGGTAGAAGGCCGCGGCGTGCGCGAGCGCGTCGTTGGCCGCGTCGAGCATCTTGGTGTAGTGCAGAAACGCGTGAATGACGCCCTCGAACACCTCGTAGCGCACGGGCGTTCCGTACTGCTCGCAGATGGCCGCGAGCGTGGCCGAGTCGTCGCGCAGCGGGTCGAACTCCGCCGCCGCGATGTAGCAGGGCGGCACGTCGCGCGTAAGGTCGTTCAGGAACAGGTTCGCGTAGGGGCTCGCCGCCAGCTCGGCGGGGTCGTTCGCGTACATCTGCATGTAGAACTGCCAGTCGGCCTCGGTGAGCCCGTCCCACGGGCCGCCCAGAAGGCGCATCGAGGACGAGTCGGTCAGGCCGAACCAGCCGTAGAACAGAAGCAGGCACTTGACGAAATCGCTGCCGCCCTGCTCCTCGCGCAGGTGCATCGTGGCCGCAAGGCCCAGGTGCGCGCCGCCGGAGTCGCCGGCGAACGCGAGGCGCTCCCCGTCCACGCCGTGGGCCGCGCCCTTCTCGTGCAGGTAGGCGGCCACGGCGGCCGACTCCTCCACCGCGCTCGGGAACTTGGCCTCGGGCGAGAGGCGGTAGTCCACCGCCACCACCACGGCGCCGGTGTTCTCGGCCAGGATGCGGCAGACGCGGTCGTGCGTGTCCAGGTTGCCCAGCACGAACCCGCCGCCGTGCACGTACACGATGCCGGGCGTCGCGCCCTCGCCCGCCGCACGGCCGGCAGCGGCCGCGGCGGTGGGATAGTAGTAGCGCACCGGGATGGCGCCGTAGGGGCCGTCCACCGTGCCGTCCAGCTTCTCGGCCATGACGGGGCCGCCCTCGCACCAGTACGCGCGGCCGGCCACGTAGTTCTCGCGCATCTTCTCGAAGCCCACGCTCGTGTCGTTCGCGTCGCCCGCCAGCTCGTCCTCCTTCGCGAGGACGGCCTTCATCTGCGGGTTGATCTTCGCCAGCACGTCGAGCTTGTTCATGGGACTCTTCCTTCCTTCTCCAGGTGCGCGGGGCCCGGGCGGGCTTGCAGCGGCGGCCCGGGCCCGATTCAAGCGGGATGCTTACGCGTTGACGGTCTCCTCGTCGGCGGCGACGGCGTCGTTAGCGGCGCCGAAGTGCTTCTTGATGGAGCGGAGCAGCATCACGAGGCAGATGCAGCCGATGACCGCGAACATGATCTCGAAGCCGAAGATGCCGGCGAAGGCCGCGGTGCCCTGGGCGTCGATCATGCCGCCGTACCAGGTGTGGATGAACACGTCAGGCAAGAAGCCGATGACCGAGAGCACGCCGGAGGCGGTGCCGAAGATGGCCATGGGGATCTTCACCTCGGACAGGGGCGACGAGCCGATGGAGAACGCGCCGTAGGTGGTGAAGCCGAACACGACCACGAGGATGGAGGCCACGATGGCGCCCGACGGATCCTGCGGGAAGAGGATGAAGCCGACCAGCGCCGCGATGGACAGGATGAAGCCGCCCAGGATCGCCTTCGAGGGGCTCTTGAGCTTCGTGGCGATGAAGCCGACCACCGGGCCTGCGATGAGGCCGATTCCGTAGGTGCGGATGAGGCCGACGACGTTCACGAGGTTCGGGTCGGCGTTGAAGCACTGGGTGAGGTAGGGCGTGGTGTACGTGGCGCCCTGGTACACGGCGTAGCAGCAGAAGTACGCGGCGCAGGCCCACAGCACGCCGGGATGCTTGATGGCCTGGATGGCCTCCTTGACGCTGAAGAGCTTCGCGTTCTTGTCGATCTCGCCCTTGAAGTCGGGGATGAGGAAGAAGGACAGCACGCCGAGGATGAAGATGATGGCGCCGATGACGATAAGCATGACCTGCACGCCCACGGAACCGGACACCGCGGCGATGATGCCCGCGTTCACGAGGCCGAGCACGAGGCCCGCCACGCCGTAGATGGAGTAGCTGATGCCGATCTTGGAAGCGTACTCGTTCTCCTCGCAGCACAGGCGGATCACCTTGAAGCGCGTGCCCCACCACACGAGGATGGACGTGATGCCCATGAGCACGAACAGCAGGAGGCAGATCTCGAGCGACGGCAGAAGCGCGTACACCCACACGAGCACGGCGGTGGCGATGAAGCCCACCCACGCGAGCGTGCGCATGCGGAACTTATCGGCCACGATGCCGGAGGGCAGGTAGCAGATCATGGCCGTGATGCCGTACACCGACACCATGAGGCCGAGGTCGGCGTTGGTCACGCCGAGCGCGTTCATCAGCGGATCGTAGAACACGTTCTTGAGGTACATCGGCGCGTAGATGACCGACGAACCGACGGAGATCAGCACAACGAGCGCCCACTTGTGCAGCGTGGTCAGCTCCTTGTAGGTGACCTCCCCCTTGCTCTTGGCAAGCAGTGACATCTTACTTCCTTTCTCCTTGTCCTCGCCCGGTCTTACAGCCGGTCGCCGGTTCCGTTCAATCGGCGACCGGCTCCAAACCGAGCCGTTGGATGCATTCTGTTCCCGAACGGTCAGATTGCCATCGCCAAATCGCCACTAATTAGCCGAATACTTAGTTTCTTGCGAGGTGTTCATGATGAAATGGTGATAGGTTTTTCGAGGTAGTCATACAACGGCCCCGAATCTGTGAGAAAATACGTCGTAGCAGATGGCGGGCATCGTCAACCATCGCAAACCGGGCAGAGGAAGGGGGGCCTGCTCCATGGCTCTTCGATCGAACGACGTTCCGAAGGCAGAGGCGGGAGAGCACGGCTCACTGACGGGCGCGATGGCCCGTCCCGCCCTGAAATACGTGGGATTCGCGCTGCTTTTGGCATGGCATTACGCGCTGTGGTTCGTGCCCCACATGTTCTCCCAGACCCAGTTGCTCGACGAGCGGGTGACCGTCTCGTGGCTCGTGAACCTGGGGGCGACGGTGTTCTTCCTGCTGCTCATCGCGCTCCTGCTCGGGCGCAAGCGGCACCTCTCCTCCTTCAAATGGCTCTTCGCAGCCGCTCCGGCGCTCACGTGCGCGGCTACGTTGGCGCTGTGCCTGCTGCCCCAGTCCTTCACCGTGCCGGGGCTCGCCTACGCGCTCTCCTTCTTCCTGGGCGCCACCGAGTCGGTGATGTGGATCCTCTGGGGCGAGCGCTACGCCTGCGTGAAGGCGCAGTTCTCGCTGCGCCACATCGGCACCACGTTCGGGCTCGCGCTGCTGGCGACCATCGCGCTGGCGTGGGTGCTGCCCGTCTACGTGACGACCGTGTTCGTGGCCGCGCTGCCGCTCGTCTCCGGCGCGCTGCTGGTGGCGGCCCGGCGCGACGGGGCGCGCGCCTTCCCCGTGCTGCTGCCCAAGAGCGCGGCGCAGGGCGGGCTCAAGAACATGGTGGCCGTGAGCGCCATTACGTTCCTCGCGAGCGTGGCGTGCTACTACCTGGTGGCCGTCATCCCCTGGGAGCTTTTGCCCACGGGCGACCGCAGCTTCACGCTGGGCATCGCGGGCGGCGCGATCATCATGCTGGCGCTCGCAGGCATCTGCCTCGTGTCGAAGGACAAGGCGAACATATTCAAGATGTTCCCCTGGCTCCTCGTGCTGCTGATCGCGGCGTTCGGGCTGTTCCTGGCCGACGAGGCGGCCTTCTTCCCCGCCTTCATCATGGCCACCGGCATCTCGTCGCTGCTGGAGGTCCTGCTCATCATGTACTTCGGCATCCTGACCTCGAAGGGCTACGTCACCCCCGCCGTGGCGTTCGCCTTCTCGGGCGCGTTCGTGCGCGCCGGCATCGCGGTGGGCAACACGTGGGCCGTCGTGTACGAGCACCTGCCGGAGATGGCGGCCGCCATCACGCCCGAGACGTGCCTGGGCCTCATCGTGCTTCTGGCGGTGCTGCTCGTGCCGCTCGTGCGCCAGGAGTTCAACATCGTGGCGCTCACCGCCGCGCCGCCCACGAAAGCCGAGATCGACGAGATCTGCGCCGAGGTGGCCAAGGAGTTCGGCCTGTCCGGGCGCGAGAGCGAGATCCTCGTGCTCATCGCGCGCGGCTACACCACCAACAACATGGCCGACAAGCTGGTCATCTCGCCCTACACCGTGAACACCCACGTGCGCCACATCTACGAGAAGATGCAGATCCACAAGCGCAGCGAGCTGCTGAACTACCTCAACATGCAAAGGAGCGACTTCTAGGCAGGCTGCGCCGGATGTCGTCCTGAGCACGCGAAGCGAGCGCAGGGAGGCCCCGCGCAGCGGGGGCGAAGGATTCCCTACGGCGCCAGCCGTGACGGGGTAATTGACGCGCAATCCGGCGACCCCTTCCCCGTTGCACGCAAAACCGGGTCGCCTGACACAAAAACCCTCGACGTGAAAGGCCCGGAGGCGGAAAAGGGCGGCCGTCGGCTCCCCGGAGCAAGGGGCCCGCAGTGTTTTTCCAGGTCGCGAAAAGCCAGTGCCCGCGCGGCCTGCCAGGATCCTTTCACGTCGAGGTTTTTTGTGAAGGCGCGGCCCGATTCGCGTGCAGCGCCTTCCAAGGTGGTCGATCGAGTGCTGGAACGCGCATGCGGATCGTCCTTTGATCTTGCAGAACGCGACATTAAAGGGGGAGCGGCTTTCTTCGCCGCTCCCCAGTGGACTTGCTTCAAAAGATTTATGCCCTAGCAACCGCTCAGAATCCGGCGGGTATTTCCGACAGCGCAGGACTCACGTCGGCATACCCGTAAACGTCGCCTATGAAGTCGGCAGCATTCCTTCCTGCAAGACGCCCGCCTGTTTGCAGCCACATCTGGGCCACACCGCCGAACCCGCAATAATGGCGTTTGGGGTTGTGAACCACGCCCAAACTGTCGCATCCCACAGCGTACAGCCCGTCGATAGGGGTGGCGTGATCCTCCCTCAAAACCCGCATCTGAGCGTCAACGTCAAGACCGCCGCAGGTGCCAAACGTAGTGTTGAACACCTTGAGGGCGTAGAAGGGGGCGGCAATAAACGGAAGAAGATATTCGGAGGCTTTCCCGAATTCTTCGTCTACACCTGCGGCAACGAAGCCGTTGTAAGCGTCAACCGTCTCTTTGAGAGTGTCGGGATCGATGCCTGTCTGTTCCGCCAGGTCTTCCAAAGTGTCAGCCTTCCACGCCATTTCCTCTTCGACGGCATAGTCGAGGGCTTCATACACCTCCGGCAATGGCTGATCGGGAGCGATCTTTCCTTGAGTGTTATAACCATCCCACGAAGAAATGGCGTGAAGCCCGTTTTCCGCTATGTCTTCCAGAATTTCGCCGGAGAGGATCACGAAGTAATGAGGTCCACCTTTCCAATGAGCGAAGGAATCCACTTCGAGCAGCTGAGAAAACGACTCATATTCGTACTCGTTCATGAACCGTTTCCCATCACGCCCTACCGCTATGGCCGTTCCGCTATATGCGCAACCATTAGGAATGCTATTAAGCGTGGTAACATCGTAACGACCCGTTCGGTTTTGAAGCTGCTTCTCGTTGGGAGTCATGGGATACCGATCAATCCAATGATCAAGGCCGCAATGCATGAGGATGGGACTCATTTCCATGTTAAACGTGCCGGCTCCGTTATCGAGCGCCGATTGCATCATCAATCCTGTGTCACAACCTGTTCCCACCGTGAGGTAAAACCCGGCGTGGCTCTCTCCCAGCAGCGATTTCGTCATCTCCGGATTGCTTGAATATCCTCCCGTGTTCATGATGACGGCCTTGGCTTTGATTTCGTATTCCTGTCCCGTCGCCACGTTGCGGGCCTTCACGCCAACAACTTTGCTTCCTTCGGTGATGATCTCATAGCCCTCGGTTTCCAAATACACTTTACCGCCTTGGGCCTCAACGGCGTCAACGAACTGCGAGTAATACTGATTCACGACCTTGCGGCGATCCTCGTAGGTACCGGGATCGGCACGACTCGAACATACGGAGTTGAAGGAAGTCAAACCACCCGCTAGAGCCGTTCCTGCACCTTTGGCGACAGTCCCGTAGCGCCACCCATGAGCGAGAAGCCAGTCCACGGTGTTTCCGGATTCGTCAACCATGACGTCAATGCATTCTTCTTTGGCAAGCAGCTGGCCGTCCTCCGAAGCGAATTCCTTCCACCGACGACGAAAATCTTCTTTATCTATGTATTCGGCTCCACTGTTGAATTCCTCAGCGAATCGAACGGGGTTGATAGCGCATGCTTCATGGGTCAACGCAGATTTTCCGCCTACTTTTCCTGCCTTGTCGATACCGATGATGCTCACAAGTTTTTTGCCGTTGCGCTCTTGGATGGCCTCGCATGCACTGAGCATCGCCATGATACCGCCGTTGCCCAATCCCACGATCAGCAAATCCGTTTCAAGTTTTTCCGTATGAGGAGTAGCGGAAAGCTGTACTCTTCGCATGAACCTGCCAACGCCCGACGGATCGCTTCCCGCTGCCTCGAACGCCTGCCTCAATGCAAGGCGGGCGGCATTACGTACACCATTGCATGACAGAGTTGCGCTTGAAACGGCGTCGACATTGAACGACTGATTCTCTATGACACGTGGAAAGAACCTCTCTTTCGCACATTGTAAAAACACCTCGGTATCCCCGTGATCGAAACGCTCTTCGGGCACCTCGATTTTAAGGATGGCATCCTCGTTGACGGTTACGGAAACCGGAAGGTCCACGATCCGCCAGTATCCGCTCTTGCTCGAAGCGGTGTAGGTCCCAGGGGCCATCTTGAGAGTGTTCAAATCGTCGCCATACAGAGCTTCGCCGTAGGCAGCTGAAGCCGCTGTCAGAACAGCAGTGGAAGTAATGGTTGCTCCAGATATGACATCGACATCTATGCTTCGAGCCTCCTGAATGGCCGCCGTCAGCTTTTCTATTGCCCTACCGCCCTTCAAAGGCGTCTCGCCCGCGCCTTTAATTGACACCTGCGAGACTTGACCGCTCGACATGTCGATATCGAGCGAGATGTCAACATCGCCGCCATAGCCCTTCGCCGACGCTTCGCCCTTTCCTGTACCCCCACTTTTCTTGGACGGCTCCGCATCCTGGGAGCACCCTGCCATGGCTAAAGCTCCCGAGTAAAGCGCTCCTGCTCCCATAAGCCCCAAAGACGCCCCCTTGACGAAGCTTCGGCGAGAGATCTCGTTTTCATTCTTCTTCATGCCTTCCCCTTTTCCTTCCTCTTATCTACCTTGGCATCGTTCATGCTCGCGCGGCACGCGCATCACCGCATAAACGAGCATGACGCCATGGTAGGAGCGGAGGAAAAGCAGAACATCGATGCGTTTGGGCGATTTTAGCTTCTCGCCCAAACCGGTTGAGATGCGAGAAATACGTCAGTCCACTAAGCGCTCGATGAGGCTGATGAGTTCCTGCTGTTCGGTAATCCCGGTCTTCTGGTAAATATGAATGATGTGGGTATGTACAGTATTCTTGGAGATACCCAGCTCTTTGGCGATTGCCGCTCTATTTTTACCGCGCGCCATGAGCAGAAATACTTCGGTTTCGCGAGAAGTGAGGCCCTTTTCCGAAGCAATCGCCATCGCAGCCCTATGCAGAGAATCCTCTCTCCTTCCTTCCGACGTGTTAGGAGGGTAGGCTTCCGGAAGCTGGCTTTTCGAAGGTATCGCGTAGGACATCCGCTCGGAAAGGATCCAAAGGAGAGTCACCATCAGCAAGAGGACGAGCAACGATATGAAGACGACGGGGCTGCTCGGGTTGCCGCTTGCTGCAGCGTTTACGGCAGCTTGCGACATGAAGGAACCGACAAGACATCCCCCGTTTTTTGAAGCAACTGCCGCCCCGAAGCCCTTACCCGCGAACGCAGGAAGGGCATCGAGAGTCTCAACGATGAGAACCCAAATCAAAATGTCGAAGAGTTTATTGCCGCAGCAGAACACAAAGAAGGCAGCGGCACCGAGGCCGTCCATGAAGGGCATCTGCATAAGCAAGCCGGCCGTGGTGAGAAGAAGGGTGGTTCTGAGCAACCCGTTAGGGCTCTCCGTTCCACGCGCCAAGAACACTATGAACAGGGTCGCCGTCGTAAAGAGGTTGGCAACCGCGCGGAGAAGATACGTCGAATCAGGAGAAGACACCCCATCCCATAGCGTCGCCCCACCAATATGCACGATGCTGTACAGGAAACTTGCCGTAATTATGGCGGCGAGCCTGCGGCCATTCCTCTTTTTCGCCCTCAACGCTTCGCCATTCCCCACTTGCTCCTGCGCCGTACGGGGCGAACTCTCGCGCAAAGGGCATGGCAGCTCGAAGAGCGACACGCTCAAGGGCATCTGAACGCGGGCCTTGCGCTCCAAAAGAGCCATGGCGGCCAACAGAATGAGCGACTCAAGATAGAAGAGCCCTAAGGGGCGAAGCAGGAAGAGGGCGATCCCTATTATGGATGAAAGAAAAATGGAGATAAGCAAGTTTTCAAACAACGCATCCCGGTCAAGATTCAGAAAATAGAGGCACCATTTCACCTCGAGAAGTCCACCGCATAAACCCACCATTGCAAAGCCCGCAAAATGATAGGCAGAGCCTTCTGCAGAATCAATCACGAGGAAAGAAGAGCCTACTATGCCCGCCAGCAGTCCTAGGGAAGAAACGACGTGCAAGCGCGAAGTGCTTCCTATGCGACTCCAGCAGAACATAAGCAAGAGTGCAGCGACCACCAACGCGCCGCGCAGCACTATGGTTCCTTCGAAGGTCATAGCCGGATCATTGCGAAAGTAATACAGGCATTCGAGAATCCACGCCCGACACACGCCGTAGCCCATGAGCCCAACAGCGAACGATGCACGTAGCTTCCCGATTCTTGACATAGGCAATCCCCCACCAGCGCATGAGCAGCAAGTACCCTTTCGCGGCGGCCCGCACCCTTTGCCCCTATGCGGTTACGCCACCGTACAAGCATAATAGCGCATACGCCGCAGAGATTCTTTGCCCCCTGATTCTTTTTCTTCAAACCCAGAGCATATGAGGCATGCGTCAAATACTTCCGCCTGGCAGAAAACAAGCGTGACACGCAGTCAATGCAAGAAGCACTGGCATTAACGCGAAAGCGGGCGGCATCGCTGCCGCCCGCTTGGTCGAACCTAGTTGCTTCCCTACCCTACTTCTCGGGGTAGAAGCCGCTCGGCTCCTCGCCGAGGTTGATCATGATGTTCTTGGTCTGGCAGTAGTGCTCGAGCATGATCTTGTGCGTCTCGCGGCCGATGCCGGACTCCTTGTAGCCGCCGAACGGCGCGCCGGACGGGATCTGGTTGTAGGTGTTCACCCACATGCGGCCCGTGCGCACGCCCTGCGACACGCGGAACGCGCGGTTGATGTCGCGGGTCCACACGGCGCCGCCCAGGCCGTACACCGAGTCGTTGGCCAGGTCGATGACCTCCTGCTCGTCGGTGAACTTGATGACCACGGCCACGGGCCCGAAGATCTCCTCCTGCGCCACGCGGCACGAGTTGTTCGGCACCTCGATGAGCGTGGGCTTGAGGAAGGCGCCGTTGGCGAGCTCGCCCTCGGTGGCGCGCTCGCCGCCGCAGAGGACACGCCCCCCTTCCTGCTTGGCAATTTCCACGTAGTCGAGGATCTTCTTCATCTGGTTCTGGTCTATCTGGCTGCCCATCTGGGTGTCATCCTCCCAGGGCATGCCCACCTTCACGTTGTTGAACACGCGGCACGCGTCCTCCACGAACTTATCATAGATGTCCTCGTGCACGAAGATGCGGCTGCCGGCGCAGCACACCTGGCCCTGGTTGAACAGGATGCCCAGCTGGATGCCGTCGAGCATCATGTCCCACTTGGCATCGGGGAAGATGATGTTGGCCGACTTGCCGCCGAGTTCCAGCGTGGCCGGGATGAGGCGCTCGGCCGCCGCGCGGGCCACGTCGCGGCCCACCTCGGTCGATCCGGTGAACGCGAGCTTGCTGATCTTCGGGTTGTCGAGGATGTACTGGCCCGACTTGCTGCCGCGGCCCGTGACCACGTTGAACACGCCCGGAGGGATGATGCCCTCGGTAAGGCGCGCCAGCTCGAGCACCGTGAGCGAGGTGGTGGACGACGGCTTGAACACCGTGCAGTCGCCGGCGGCGAGCACGGGCGCGAGCTTCCAGGCGGCCATGAGGAACGGGAAGTTCCACGGCACGATCTGCCCCACCACGCCGATGGGCTCGTGCAGCACGAGCGACATCATGTTGCCGGGCAGCAGGTCGGCCTCGCCCGTGTCGGCCAGAAGCACGCCGGCGAAGTAACGGAAGTGGTCGACGGAGAGCGCCACGTCGATGGCGCGCGTCTCGCGGATGGGCTTGCCGTTATCGAGCGTCTCGATGAGGGCGAAGTGCTCGGCGTTCTCCTCGATGACGTCGGCCACCTTGTTCAGGATGATGGCGCGCTCGGCCTTGTCGGTCTTGCCCCAGGTCTCGAACGCCTTCCACGCCGCGTCGACCGCGCGGTCGACGTCTTCCTTCGTCGCGTCGGCGATGGTGGAGAGCTGCTCGCCGTTGGCCGGGCAGAACACGTCGAGCGTGCCGCCGTCCGAGGCGTCGGCCCACTGGCCGCCGATGTAGAGCTGGTAGGATTTCTGTGCGGGGTTTTCCATGCGCGCATCCTTTCTTCCGGCGGCGTCGCGCCGCCCTGCCCAACCGAGCGATCCATGAGGACCGCTGCCCCCAGCATACCCCCCGCCTTGACGGCATGTCAGTCGGGGTTTTGTGGAAAGCCGTCAACGGTCGATAAACGCTGCTGGTGAAGTAGCATATCCGAGGGAATCGCTGGAGTATCGCGCCGGACGAGCGGAAGCACGCGGCCCGCCGGCGGCTGATAAGCCGCCCGCGGGATGACGATGACGCGTTTGCGAAAAATGGCATAAAAGGGGACTGTCCCCTTTTATGCCAAATGTCCCTACCCCCGCTTGGTCTGCTTGTCGTTGAGCAGGCGGTTGAGCGCGTTCAGGTACGCCTTCGTGGACGACACCACGATGTCGCCGTCGGCGCCGCGGCCGGTGTAGACGTCGCCCGTCGGGTCGGTGACGCGGATGGTCACCTCGCCGAGCGCGTCGATGCCGCGCGTGACGGACTGCACGGCGAACTCGGTCAGGTCGTTGTCCACCTGCACGATCTTGTTCACGGCCTTGCACATGGCGTCGATGGGGCCCGTGCCGTACTCGCACGCCGTGACCACCTGGTCGGCGGCGTTCTTGAGCGTGACGGTGGCCGTGGGCGTGAGCGGGAACCCGCAGCTGATCTGCACGCCCTCCAGCGTGTAGACGGCGCTCTCGTTGCGATCGCGCTCGTTGATCAGGCTCTCGAGGTCCTCGTCGTAGACTTCCTTCTTCTTGTCGGCCAGGTTGAGGAAGGCCTCGTACACCTGGTCGAGCGCCTCGCCCTCCAGCTCGTAGCCCAGCTCCTCCAGCCGGTGCTTGAGCGCAGCGTGGCCGCTGCGCGCCGTGAGCACGATCTGGCTCGTGCCCGCGCCCACGTCGGCCGGGTCGATGATCTCGTAGGTGTCGCGCTTCTTCAGCACGCCGTCCTGGTGGATCCCCGAGGAGTGCGCGAACGCGTTCGCGCCCACGATGGCCTTGTTGGCCTGCACGCTCATGCCGGTGATGGACGACACGAGGCGGCTCGCCTTGCAGAACTCGCGCGCGTTGACGTCGGTGTGGGCGTCCAGCTCCTCCTCGTGCATGCGGATGGCCATGACCACTTCCTCCATGGCCGTGTTGCCCGCGCGCTCGCCCAGGCCGTTGATGGTGCACTCCACCTGGCGCGCGCCGTTCTTCACGCCGGCCATGGCGAGCGCCGTGGCCATGCCCAGGTCGTTGTGGCAGTGCACGGCGATCTTCACGTTCTCGATGCCGTTGACGCCCTCCATCAGGTACCTGATGCGCCGGCCGAACTCCTCGGGCAGCGAGTAGCCCGTGGTGTCGGGGATGTTCACCACGGTGGCGCCCGCGTCCACGACGGCCTGGATGACGCGCACGAGGAAATCGTAGTCCGAACGGCCCGCGTCCTCGGCGTAGAACTGCACGTCTTCGACGAACTTCTTGGCGTAGGTCACGCACTTCACGGCGCGCTCGACGCACTCGTCTTCGCTGATGCGCAGCTTGTCGCGCAGATGGCTCGGGCTCACGCCGAGGCCCGTGTGGATGCGCGGGCGCTTGGCGTACTTGAGCGCGTCGGCGGCCGCGTCGATGTCCTTCTCCACCGCGCGCGTGAGGCCGCAGACGACGGCTGCATCGCCCGCGAGCTCGGCGATGCGGCGCACGGACTCGAAGTCGCCCGGGCTGGAGATGGGAAATCCCGCCTCGATGACATCCACGTTCAGACGCAGAAGCTGACGCGCGACCACCAGTTTCTCCTCGGTGTTCATGGAAGCGCCCGGCGATTGCTCGCCGTCGCGCAGCGTGGTGTCGAAGATATCGATCTTGCGCGTCATGTGCGTGCGTCCTTTCCGTCTCGTGCCTGGCGGGCGACCGGCAGGCGGCTTGAAAATGATTCGACAATCATAGCAAAACCGCCGGCAATGGACGCTCGGATTCGCCGCCAACGGAAAACATGCGCATTCAGAGGCGGGCACAGGCGGGAACACGCGGACGAAAGGGGGCGTTTTCTGCAATGTCCTCGAGTTCTGCACCCTTGCGTTGCCGTGAAACCCGCGATTCGGGAGGGCGCGACGGATAGCAGCCGAGAAAACCGCAGGTCGCGTTCCGACCTCTTCTCTTTTCCGCACCTAAAAGGGTGCATAACTCGACGACATTGCAGTTTCCGGGGCTTTTCGACGACGCAAGGGTGCATAACTCGACGACATTGCAGATGTATGCCGCTGCGGTGCCGCGCGGGATCCCTCGACCCGCTCCGCTCACCGCCGGCCTCCAAAGCACGGAAATCGCCGCTCTGAAGCTCCTCGACGGCCACTGCGGGCACGCCGCGAAACGCGACCTGGGCAAACGGCTGCTGCTTGCGCACAGGATCCTCTTCCGGAAGGCTCGATACGCGAAAAAAGCTTCAGAGCGGCGATTTCTGTGCACTCGGGCCCTCGATTTCGGAAAGAGCCCCCCGTGCGAGACGCAGAACGGCCCCGGCAAGCGCATCGCTCGCCGGGGCCGTCGTCATGCCGGCCGGGTCGCCGCAGGGAGCGGCGGCAAGGCTAGCAGGAGGGGGCTTCCGCCTTCGCCGCGCCGTGGGCTGCGGCGTCGGCGTCGATCAAGTCGGTCGGCTTCGCCTTCATGATGAAGCGCTCCACCAGGATGAGGAACGCGAGCGCGCCGAGCGCGATCACGCCGAGGAGCACCGCGTACTCAACCCACGAGGGGGCGTACGTGCTCACAGCCGTCCACACGTCCATACCGGTGCCGCCCGCCGACGTACCGTCGATGAGGCCGGGGCCGCCGAAGGTGTTCGGCGTGATGAACGAGGAGAACAGCAGCCACACGCGCTTGCAGAACACGCCCACCACCACGCACGCCGAGGCGAACACGATGAGGCCGGTCTTGGCGCGGTTCTTCGCGAACACGAGGATGGTGAACGGGATGATCACGCCCACGATGATCTCGATCCAGAAGTACGGGGCCGTGGCGCCGAAGAACATCTGGGACAGCACATGCCAGCCGCCCTCGGAGCCGGGATACGCCGTGGTCAGAAGCTCGCAGCCCACCATGTAGCCGTCGACCGCGATGCAGGTGGCCAGAAGCCCCGCCAGCATGCCCATGAGCTTCTTGGACGTCTCCCAGATGCCCCGGCGGTTCATCCACACGAGCGCGATGAGCAGGAGCGCCAGGCCGGAGTCCATGGCCGAGGCCACGAACAGCGGGCCCATGATGGCCGAGTGCCAGCCCTCGCGGGCGATCTGCAGGCCGAAGATCCACGCCGTCACCGTGTGCACGAGGATGGCGATGGGCAGGGCGAAGCGGCTCACGATGGCGATCTTGGACTTGTCGGCCTTCTTCGACGTCATGAAGTACAGGTAGATCAGGTTGATGACCAGGTAGAGCGAGATGACGCAGATGTCCCAGAACAAAGGCGAGATGAAGTTCGGCGACAGCAGCAGGTTGAAGATGCGCGCCACGCCGCCGAGGTCGAGGATGACCAACAGGCCCGCGCAGCAGATGCACACCGTGGACACGCACACGGCCGGCAGCGCCACCCGCTTGAACTCGGTCACGTGGAAGATCGACGCCGAAGAGGCCACGATCAGGCCGCCGGCGGAAAGGCCGACGAAGAACATGAACGCCGCGATGTAGAGGCCCCAGGAGGTGCCGTTGTTCATGCCGGTCACGCCCAGGCCGAACATGGTCTGGTAGATCCACGCGCCCGCGCCGACGGCGGCGATCACGGCCAGCACGATCATGGCCGGACGGGAGATTCGTTTCGTTTCCATCAAAGAGCCCCCTTACGCGTTGTAGTAGCGGAGCTGCGGGCGGGTGCCGAACTCCTCGAGCAGCTGATAGGCCTTGTTCTCGCGCACGACCTTCGAGATCTCGGAGTTCGGATCGTCGAGGTCGCCGTACACGCGGGCGCGGCCGGGACACACGCGCACGCACATGGGGATGTCGCCGCGGTCGGTGCGCTCCTTGCACAGCGTGCACTTCTCGGCGACGCCCTTCGGGCGCACCGGCACGTCTTTGTCGCCGTAATTCCAGTTGGGGTCGCGCACAGGCTCGCTCCAGTTGAACACGCGGGCGTTGTAGGGGCAGGCGGCCATGCAGATGCGGCAGCCGATGCACTTGTCGTAGTTGATCTCCACGCGGCCCTTATCGTCCTTGTACGTGGCGCCCACCGGGCACACCTTGAGGCACGCGGCGTTCTCGCAGTGCTGGCACGCCACGGGGATGTAGGTGCGGCTGAGGTCCGGGTAGGTGCCGTGCGCGCCGTCGGCCGTGTCGAGCCCGTCGGTCTCCACGCGGATGTAGAGCATGTTCATGGGGATGTTGTTCTGCATCTTGCAGGCGTTGGCGCAGGTGTTGCACCCGACGCAACGCTCGAGGTTGATGGCGATGCCAAGCTTGGTCATGACCTCTCACCTACGCTTTCTTGATCTCGACGAGGGTGTCGGAGAACGGGATGACCGGGCCGCACAGAAGCTCGGAGCCGCGCTTCACGTAACTATCGTTGGTGACGTTCTGGACGTTGCCCTCCACCATGAAGTCGGCGGTCTGCCCCTCGAACATGCGCGCGCTGCCGGGGCGGATGGACTCGTTGGCCTTCACGCGGCACTTGTAGGAGCCGCGGTCGTTGAACACCTCCACGACGTCGTTCGTGACCAGGCCGCGGGACTCCATCTCCACCGGGTTGAGCTCGATGCGCGGCTCGGCGAACTGCTGGATCCACTTCGCGTCGTTGAACTGGTTGTGGATGCGGTAGCGCGTGCGCACGTTGGCCAGCTGCAGGGGGTACTTCGAGGCGAGCTCGCTGTCCGCGTGCGCCTCCAGCGGCGGCTCCCAGGTGGGAAGCGCCTGGTCATAGGACGCGAGGCCGTCGTAGTACACGTCCATGCGGGTGGAGGTGGTGGCGAAGGTGCGATCCATGAACTCGCGGCGCGGCTCCTCGATGCCCTCGAGGGGGTAGACGCCCTGCTTTTCGTTGATCTTGTCAACCGTGAGCGACGAGACGTAAGGGTCGGGCGAGGTGGCGAGCACCTTGGCCACCCACTCGTCGGACGTGGCGGGCAAAAGGCCGTCCTTGCCGAAGCGCTTCGCGATCTCCTTGCCGATCCAGAAGTCGGTGCGCGCCTCGAACAGGGGCTCGATGATCTTGTTCTGCAGCACGATGTTGCTGTAGCCGATCTTCACGTTGCCCACCTCGGCGTCGTTCTCGAAGCGCGTGGTGGCGGGCAGGACGATGTCGGCCCACTTGGCGCCCTCGGTGAAGTACGGGTCGATGGTGACGATGAAGTCGAGGCCGCGGGCGAACTCGGCCGTCTTGTTCATGTTGCCGATGTGCTGCTGCAGGACGTCGCCGGTGAACACGCACGCGCGCACCTTGGCGCTGCCCTCGCGGGCGTCGTAGAGCGGCATCTCCAGCTCGGCGGCCGCGAAGTCCTCCGGCACGGGCCAGGCGCCGAGCGCGCCGGCATGGCCGTTGTAGCTGCCGCCGACGAACACGCCCACGCCGGCACCCACCTTGCCCACGTTGCCCGTGAGGGCCACGAGGGTCACGGCGGCATGTCCCGCGATGTCGGCGTTGCCCATTTTGTCGTTGCCGCCCCAGCCGAGCGCCAGGCACGCGGGGCCCTTGGCGTACTCGCGGGCGAGCTCGCGGATGGTGTCGGCCGGCACGCTGCTCACGCCCTCGGCCCACTCGGGGGTGTACTCGACCTGCTTCTTCTTGAGCAGGGTGAACACGGTGGCGCACTGCTTGCCGTCCACGGTGAACGTGCCCTCGAGCGCGGGCTTGGCAGCCGCGTCGGTGTGGGCGGCCTTGGCGCTGGTCGCCGTGTCCCACACGAAGAAGGGGTTCTGCTCGCCCGTCTCGGGCTCCTCCGCGTTCGGGTCCTCCGCGTGGTCGCGCAGCAGCATGCCGGTGGCGGTGTCCACGAGGAACGGGAAGGAGGTGTGGTTCAGCACGAAGTCCTCGTCGTAGAGCTTCTCGTCGAGGACGGTGCTGGCCATGCCCAGGAAGAAGGCGGCGTCGGTGCCGGGGGTGATGGGCACCCACTGGTCGGACTTGCCGGCCGTCGTGGAGAAGTGCGGGTCCACCGTCACCATGCGGGTGCCGGCCTCCTTCGCCTCGAAGAACAGGCGGACGTTGGGAAGGCTGGACTCGAGGAAGTTGCTGCCCACGTTGAGCACCATGTTCGAGTTCACCCAGTCGCGCGCCTCGCAGGTGGCCATCGCGTAGCCGCCGCCGAAGCCGATGGCCGGGTCGAGGCCGTTGCCGATGCCCACGTCGATGCCCATGCTGCCGTCCACCTGCGCGCCGAGCGTGGCGGCGAGCCAGGGGAAGTTGGCCTCGGCGCCGGAGGAGACCACGACGCAGTCGTTGCCGTGCTTGGCCTGGAGCTCCTTCAGGGTGTCGCACACCTCGTCGAGCGCCTCGTCCCACGAGATGGGCTCGAACTCGCCCGCGCCGCGCTCGCCCGTGCGGCGAAGCGGCGTCTGGATGCGGTGGTCGCCGTAGATGTGCTGGACCTCCGAGATGCCCTTCACGCAGATCGTCTCGTAGCGGTCGTCGCAGCAGTTGTTCGGCTGCACCGACACCATGCGGCCGTCGCGCACCGTGCACGCGAGCGGGCACATGCCGCCGCAGTGCGACTGGTGGTAGGTGTAGGCCGTGTGCTCCTCGCCCGTCTCGGCGTGCGCCTCCGCCAGCCATCCGTCGGCGGTGGTCATCGCGCCCGCGCCCAGCAGCGCCAGGCCGGTGCCCGCGGCGGCGGTTCCCTTGATGAAGCCGCGTCGCGTCACGTTCGTCTCGTCTTTGGCCATTGCATCCCCTTTCTCAGTGATTCATGACCGTTTCCTCGAAGACTGCTCATTAACTGATTTTCATAGTAATATAGTTAAATAGGAAACTGAATATGTAAATTTCGAGAATAATCCTGAGGCGGCAAACGGTATGGTAACAGCGGCGAAGAGCACAAGCGTTGTCGCACGCCCTTGCGACAAGTGTTTCACGTGAAACACTTGTACGCCCCTGTTGTCATCCTGAACGAGCGCAGCGAATCGAAGGATCCCTTTTGACAGGGGGACGGCGGCGAAAGCGCGAGCGTTGTCGCACAGCGTTGCGACAAGTGTTTCACATGAAACATCTGTACGCCCAAGTTGTCATCCTGAGCGGAGCGAAGCGGAGTCGAAGGATCCCGCGCGGCGATAGCAGTAACGCTTTCGGCTGGCGCCGCGCGGGATCCTTCGACTCCGCGCTTCGCGCTCCGCTCAGGATGACATGAAGGGCGCTTTGCGCCCCGCTCAGGATGGCAGGCCGGGATGTTTCACGTGAAACATTTGTACGTGGGGATGCGGGAGGGTTTAGGCCTCTCCCCTGCCCTTCTTGAGGGCGCTGGCGATGTCGCCGGTGAAGCCCTGGGCGTAGGGGCTCGGCACGACCACCATGTTGCCGCCCTCCTTCACGCTCTCGTTCACGAGGCTCATCATGCGCAGCTGAAGCGCCAGGTCGTCCTCGCGGTAGGCATGCGCGGCCTCGATGAACATGTCGGAGATGTCCTTCTCCACCTCGGCCAGCACCACGCGCGCGTTGCGCTCCTGCTGCGCCTGGGCCTCGGCGCTCATGGCCTTCTGCAGCTCCTGGGGCATGCGGATGTCGCGGATCTCCACGTCGATGATGGTGACGCCCCACTGCTCGGTCTTGGCCTCGATGGTGCGCTTGAGCTGGTGGTCGATGTGCTCGCGCTGCATGGACAGCTCGGCGATCTCCACCTGGCCGATGGCGTCGCGCAGCGCCGTCTGCGCCACGAGCGACGCGGAGCGCTCGTAGTCCTCCACGGCCAGGCACGCCTTCTTGGGGTCCCACACCATCCAGAACACGACGGCGTCCAGGTCCACCGGCACGAGGTCGGCCGTGAGCACCTGCTCGGCCGAGCACGAGATGGACGAGATGCGCTGGTCGATGACCACGGTCACCGAATCCACCACGGGGATGGTGACGTAGAGCCCCGGCCCCGCGAGCCGCTGGAACCGCCCGAAGCGCAGCACCACGGCGCGCTCCCACTCGTAGGCGATGTGGATGCAGCTGGCCAGCGCCAGGCCCGCGAGCACGCCGGCGGCCACGGTGAACGCCGAGCGGAACGCGTAGGTGGTGCCCACCACCACGGCGAACCCGATGAGGAACAGCGCCACGGCCAGCACGACCGCGCCGCGACGCGACGCCTTGCGCCTGCTTGGGGCCTCACCCTCGCCGCCTGCGAGCACGTCGCCCGCCCGATCGACGCCGCTGCCGCGCTTGCCGAACTTGACCATAGCCTGCTCCTAACCCATCCGGGAGATCGTGTCCTGAAGGCGCGCCACGACCTCGTCGCGCGTCATGCCCAGCTCCTCGCACTGGCGGACGAAGTCGCCCATCATCGCGTCGACGGTGGACCCGACGGAGCCCCCCTCGGCCGGCGCGGGGCTCTCGGCCACGAACGTGCCGCGCCCGCGCTTCGACACGATGAGGCCCGACGTCTCCATGCTGCGGTACACCTTGTTCACGGTGTTGTAGTTGATGCCCAGGTGGACGGCCATCTCGTGCACGGTGGGAAGCTGGTCGCCCGGCTGGTACTGGCCCGTCTGGATGAGGTAGGCCAGCCGGTTGCGCAGCTGCACCCAGATGGGCACGCCGCTGCGCTCGTCTATGCTGAATCTCTCCACTGCCCCGGCTTCCTCGCGCCGCCCCCTCGGGGCGGGCCCCGATTTTCCTACATCGCTAGCCAAATACAACCCTATATATCTTACTGCGCATCATACGCCTTTTCGACGCGGATCGCACGCGGTTTCGCGCAGCTACAAATAGGAGGAGAGCCCCGCAAACGGCGCGGCGCACAGGCAGAGGCGAAGAAAGAAGCCCCCGACCAGCAGAAGCGCGCCCACCGCGGCGCTGGCGCGGGCATCGGGCGCGCGCAGGGCGGCCTCGAGCGCGAAGGGCGCCGCGATGCCCGCCGCGACGAGCCCTCCCCAGAACGCGGGCGCGAGGTCACCCGCGAGCAGGCGTCCCGCCGCAGCGCTCGACAGCGGGTCGGCCGCCGCCAGCGCCACGAGCGCGCCGAGCGCGAGGGCCTCGAGCGCGAGCAGCGCGGCATCGACGCGGGCCACCTCGCGAAAGATCGGGCGCGCAGGGGCGTCGGCCAGCAGCGGGAGCGCGAGCAGCACCCCTCCCCCGCACGACAGCGACGAGAGCACGAACAGCGCCGGCACGAGCGGCGAGGCCAGAAACGGCAGCGTGTCGATGGTGGACAGGAACAGCCCCGAGTACACCATCACCACGAGGGCCGCCGCGCACCCGAGCCCCTTCACGGCCGCGACGCCGCCCCGGCCGAGGCGCAGCGCCCCCAGGTTGCACGCCGCGAGCGCGGCCGCGAGCGCCACGAAGGCCACGAGCGCCCATGCGCCCGCGGACAGCACCGATCCCGCCGGGTTCGCCAGCACGGAGAGCGCGAGCTCGGGCCGCCCCAGATCGAGCATGAGGCACGCCGCGCCCACCGCCACCAGGCCGCACGACGCCACGAGCGCGGGCAGCGCCACGCGCCGAAGCGAGGCCGCGAGCGCGGCGGAGGACCGCGCGCGCCGCGACAGGAGGACGGCCGCGACGAACGCGCCGCTTCCCGCGCCCGCCAAGAACAGGTAGATGACGATGAGCGGGCCGAACATGGCGCGCCGCTACAGCTTCACATGCCAGAGGCTCTTGAGGTCCTTGAGCTCGGCGCGCAAACGGTCGAGCACATCGGGGGTGACCTCGCCCTCCACGTTCATGTACGCGAGCGCGCAGCGCTCCTCGGGCTTCGTGCCGATCTGCATCGTGGTGATGTTGATACCCGCCTCGCCGAGCACCGTGCCGATCGCGCCCACGCGCCCCGGCGCGTCCACGTACTCGAAGACGAGGGACTGCCCCGCCGGCGCGATGTCCAGCTTGTAGCCGAACAGCGACACGAGGCGCGCGCCCTGGCCCTCGCCGGCCAGCGTGCAGGCCGCCTCCGTGCCGTCGGCCACGACGGACACCGTGGAAGCGTAGCCGCCGGCGTCGGGCGAAAAGAGCGCGTCCACCTTGATGCCGTGGCGCCTGGCCACCGCCTCGGCGTTCACCGGCGTCACCGTGGCCACGTTCTTGTACGACAAAAGCCCCTTGAGCGTGCCCGCCACCAGGATGGACGTATCGGCATCGGCGAGCGCGCCCGCCGCCGTGAGCTTGAGGAACTGCGGGATCTCGCCGTGGATCTGCGCGAGCATGCTGCCCATCATCTGGCACGCGGGCACGTAGGGCCCCACGGCGTCCATCACCTCGGGCGGCACGGGCGCCATGTTGAGCGCGGTCGGCACGATGGAGCCCGCGAGGCCCGCGGCCACGTACTCGGCCGTCTGCACGCCGGCGCGCAGCTGCGCCTCCTTGGTGGACGCGCCCAGATGCGGCGTGAGGATGGCGTTGGGGAACTCGTGCAGCGGGCTTTGCGTACAGGGCTCGTCCTCGTACACGTCGAGGCCCACCGCGCCGATCTTGCCGGCGGCCAAAAAGTCGGCGAGCGAGTCCACGTTGTAGATGCCGCCGCGCGCCGCGTTCACCAGGATCACGCCGTCCTTCATGCGGGCGTACTGGTCGGGCCCGAACATGCCGATGGTCTCCCTGGTCTTGGGCAGGTGCACCGTGATGAAGTCGGCGAGCGGCACGATGGCGTCCACGTCGTCGTAGAGGGTGACGCCCAGCTGCTCGGCGCGCTCGGGGCTGCAGTACGGGTCGTAGCCGATGAGCTTCATGCCGAAGGCGCGCGCCCGCTCGGCCACGAGCCCGCCGATGCGCCCCAGGCCGAAGATGGCGAGCGTCTTCTCGTAGAGCTCCACGCCGGTGAACGAGCCCCGCTCCCACTTGCCCGCGTGCATGGACGCGTTCGCCTGCGGCACCATGCGCGCGCAGGCCAGCATGAGCGCGAAGGCGTGCTCGGCGGCGCTCACGATGTTGGAGGTGGGGGCGTTGCACACGATGACGCCCCGCTCGGTGGCGGCGTCCACGTCCACGTTGTCCACGCCCACGCCGGCCCGGCCGATGACGCGCAGGCGCTCCCCCGCCTCGACGACCTCGCGCGTGACCTGCGTGCCCGAGCGCACGATGAGCGCGTCGTAGGCGGGGATGGCCGCGATGAGCTCCTCGGGGGACAGCCCCAGCCGCACGTCCACCTCGAAGCCCTTGCCGCGCAGAAGCTCCACGCCCGCGTCCGCCAGCTTCTCGGTTACCAGCACCTTCTTCGTCATACCGAAAACCACCTTCTCGTTCATGAGCGTTCCGACCGTCCGTCCGCGCCCTGCGTGCGCGCCGTGGATCCCTTGAGCCGAACCATCATAGCAAAAATCCCAGCGCGGCAGAGGAATTGCAGCCGCACACCAAAAAGAAGCCGCCCGTAGGCGGCTTCAACAAACAAGGTGAAGATCGGTCGGCTTACTTCGACGGGCAGAAATCGATCCCGTCTTCGCTCGCAGACGCGCTCGCCGACGCGCTCGGCGCGAAGTCCTTGCCGTCGCTTCTGTACTCGGCAGATGCCGAGGCGGGCGCGAAGTCCTTGCCGTCGACGCTGGCGCCCTCGCCGCCGGCCACTTCTTCCAGATCCTCCGGGGAAAGCTTCTTCTTGTCGTCGGTCATGGCAACCTCCTTCTTTCCGTTCGCTTCCGCGAACCGATGTGCCCGCCGCAACGCCTCCGCTGCGAAACGGGGTGCCGATACCGCGATTATACCACTCTGACCTGGGCATTCACACACATCAAAAGCGCACCAAATCGCGTGCGGGGGGCGAAGCCGGCGCCGGGGCGGAAGCGGCAGGGCCTCCCCCCCCTGCAAGAGAAAAGCCGCCCGAAGGCGGCTTTCAGGAGGGCGGAGAGGAACGGCCCGGCGCTATTTGGACGGGGCGAAATCGACGCCGTCGTCGCTTGCGGACGCGCTCGCCGGAGCGAAGTCGCTGCCGTCGTCGCACGCCAGAAAGCCGTCGATGTCGTTGTCGCTCGCACCGCCGGCCACTTCTTCCAGTTCCTCCGGGGAAAGCTTCTTCTTGTCGTCGGTCATGGCAACCTCCTTCTTTCCGTCCGCTCGCGCGAACCGATGCGCCCGCCCGCGGCCTCGCCGCGCACAGGGATGTCCGATGGCCCGATTATACCACTCTGACCTGGGCATCTGAGCACACCAACACCGCACCAAGCAAACGAATCCCCGCCGCGCCCGCTCCTTCCCCCTCACGCCACCTCGTCCTCGTGCAGGTCGACCACCTTCGTGCGCACCAGGCGCCCGTCGCGCACGAGCGAAAGCGTCGCGCGCCCGCAGGCTATGCGCCCAAGCGGCTCGCCCTGCTTGATGGCGCGCCAGTCAAAGCGGTAGTCGACGGTGCGCTCGGGCTGGCTCGGATCGCGCACCATCCGCAGCACCGCCGTCTCATAGGAGGCGAAATCGGCAAGCGCCGCGCGCTCTTCGGCGGATACGGTGCCGATCGCGCCCAGATGCGCCATGAACGCCTCGATCAGCCGCAGGTCGAAGGGCAGCCACTCCTCCGTGTCGAAAGACGAGGTGGCCGTCCCCTCGATCTCGCCCAGCACGTCCGCGCAGCCGACGTGGAACGCCCGGCATGCGGCCAGCGCCCCCGCGGCCCCCTCGCCGAGCGCGCGCACCGCAAGGCCCATCGCCCGCGGGGCGCGCTTGTAGGCGCGCAGGAAGTCGAGCGCATGGGGGTAGGCATCGGCCACCGTGCCCGGCAGGGAGCAGAAGTGCGGGAACATCCCCAGGTGGGTCCTCACCATGCCCTCCAGCTCGCGGATCCCCGTCTGCGAAACCATCTCGGAGCGGTCGGGGTCGTACACGAGCTCGCCGCCCCAGCGCTCGAAGAGCTCCGTGCCGTTCAAGAAGCCCAGGCGGTGCAGCTGCACGCGCCGCAGGCCGGCATCCTCCAGATCGAGCGCGAGCCGAAGCGTGAGCGCGAGGTCCTCCTCGGCCTCGTCGGGGAACCCGTACACGAACGACGCCGTCACCTCCATGCCGGCCTCGCGCAGCGAGCGGGCGACGGGCACGACCGACCCCACGTCGAGATTCTTGTTCACGAGCCGCTGCATGCGCGGCGACCCCGTCTCGACCCCCAGGTACACCGCCACGGCGCCCGCCCGGCGCATGCGCTCGATCAGCTCGTCGTCGAGCGTATCCACGCGCGACGAGCAGCTCCAGCCGAACTTCAGGCCGCGCGCCTCCACCGCGTCGCAGAACGCCAGCACGCGCTTCCTGCTCGCCGTGAACAAGTCGTGCTCGAACTCGAACCGCCCGACGCCGTGCTCGCGCTGCAGCCGCTCCACCTGGTCGAGCATGTCGTCGATGCTGCGCATGCGGAAGGTGCGCTTCCAGAACGTCTTGGTGGAGCAGAACGTGCAGCTAAACGGGCACCCGCGCCCCGCGTCGATCATCGCCCGATCCCTCTTGCGCAGAAGCTCCGGGTCGAGCTCGCGCAGGTAGTTGCCCAGCCGGTACTCCATAGAAAGCAGCTCGGGACGCGGGTTCGCGCGCACGGAGCCGCCCGCGCGGTACACGAGCCCCGGCGTGGAGAGGTCGGCCGATCCCGCCGCCAGCGAGGCGAAGAAGGGACCCACGACGGCCTCCCCCTCGCCGCAGCAGACGAAATCGACCCACGGGAACGCCTCCAGGGCCTCCACGGCCGTCAAGTCGGCCTGCGGCCCGCCGAGCACCGTGAACGCGGCCGGCGCCTCGCGCTTGACCGCCTGCGCGAGGCGCACCATGATGTGCGCCGTGTCGCAGCGGCAGTAGAACGCCACGATGCGCGGGCACCGCTCGTGCAGAAACGCGGCGAAACCCTGCTCGATGGCCGCCAGGCCGCCGCGCGAGGGGTCGAAGCGCGCGAAGCCCGCCAGCTCGCAGGCAAGGCCGGCCTCGCGCGCCCTGCCCATCAAGATGATGGGGCCGCTGAAGTCGGCGTCGTCCCTCTCGTCGAACGACGGAACCACGAACAGCGCGTCGAGCGCGCCCTCGGATATCGTATCGGCCATGTGCCCTCTCCCCCTCACTCCATCTGCTGGCGCTCGGCAAGCCGCCTGAACAGCCCGTCCGCCGCCATAAGCTCCTCGAAGGTCCCCTGCTCGGCCACGCGGCCCCCGTCGAGGACGACGATGCGGTCGCAGGCGCGCACGGTGGACAGGCGGTGCGCGATGACGAGGCGCGTGCAGTCCAGGTTCTCCAGCGCGCCGATGATCTTCCTCTGCGTCACGTTGTCGAGCGCGCTCGTGGCCTCGTCGAACAAGAGCATGCGCGGCTCGCCGGCCAGCGCCCGCGCGATGGCGATGCGCTGCTTCTGCCCGCCCGAGAGTCCGGCCGAATCCTGCGACACCAGCGTGCGCATCCGCATGGGAAGCGCGCGGATATCCTCGGCGACGCCCGCCAGCTCGGCGGCGCGCCACGCGTCGTCCATCGTAAGCCAGGGGCTGCCCACCACGATGTTGGAGTAGATGGTGCCCGAGAGCAGGTCGGCCTCCTGCAGCACCGTGCCCGTCTGGCGGCGCAGCGTGCGCGCGTCGATGCCGGCCAGATCCTCGCCGTCCACGAGCACCTGCCCCGCCTCGGGCTCCTCGAAGCCCAGGATCAGGCGCAGCAGCGTCGACTTGCCGCAGCCGGTCGGCCCCACCACGGCCACGTACTCGCCCGCCCGGACGGCCAGGTCGAGCCCGTCGAACACGCGGTTCGCGCCGGCCTCGTAGGAGAACGCCACCCCCCGCAGCTCCACCTCGCCGCGAAACTCCCCGAGCGCGCGCTTGGCCTCCCCAGTCTCGGGCGCCGCCTCGAGCAGCGGGCGCAGAAGGCCGAGCGTGGGCTGCAGGAGGGCGACGGATCGGATGGAGGACGCGAGCGAGGCGAACGAGCCCGCCATCAGCCCGTAGGCCACGGAGAACGCGTAGTAGTCCGCCGGCGGCACGCCCGAGATGCCCGCGCAGGCGAACAGGATGAGCGACCCGAGCGCCGCAGCCGCCACCGCGAGCGTCGTGGCGTACTTCACCGCGAGGGGCGGGCGGTAGGTGGCCTCGGCGCGGCGGGCCAGCATGCCCCGCCAAACGTCGGCGGCGCGCCCCTCGCTGCCGCTCAGCTTGAACTTGCGGATGCCCCCGAACAGCGCCAGCTCGAACCCCGACTGCGCCACCGTCGCCTCCAGGACGCGCCGGCGGTTCGCCACCGAGGCCCTCAGAGGGGCGAGCGCGGCCGCCATCGACAGCGCGAGCGAGGCGAGGGCGGGCACGATCAACGAGGGGCCGTAGTGCGCGATCTGCACGAGGTAGGCGAGCGACAGCACGGCGGCCATGCCCGACGAGAACGCGGTGGTGGCCAGCGACGTTGCGTAGGCCTCCAGGAGCTTCAGGCGCGAGGCGAGATCGCCCGCCGAGAACCGCCGGAAGAACGACGCGGGCAGCATGAGCGCGCGCATGACGGCCGCCGCAGCCACCGACGCGCCGCTTTTCTGCTGGATGCGCGCGGAGAACAGGCCGCGCACGGAGTTCAGAAGCCCGAGCGCCACCACCGTGGCCGCCATGAGCAGGACGGTGGTTCCCAGGTACCGCACGTTGCCGATGCTCGACACGTCCTCAACGAGCTGGCTCGTGAGAAACGGCATGAGCAGCCCCAGCGCGGTGACCATGAGCGCGAGCACGGCCATGCACGCGTAGTCGGAGGCCGAAAGCGAGCGCAGCGTGTATGCCACGAGCGAGCGCATGGAGAGCCTCGTCTGCGGAAACGGCCGGTACACGCAGAACGCGTCCGGCTCGATGAGGGCGGCCGTCCGGGCGCGCACGCGCCTCGTGCGCCCCGTGCGCGCGTCGCGCATCACGTAGCCGCCGGAGCGCGGCAGCACGGCTACGGCGCCGCCGCCGTCGGCGCGGCACGCCACGTAGGCGCCCATGGCGTCCTTATACCAGGCGCCCTCGAGCTTTACCGCGCGGTGCATGGCGCCGTGGCCGCGCAGCACGCGCTCCATCTCGTCGCGCGCGGGCTCGCCCTCGTCGGAGGCGACGTCGGCCTCGATGCCGAACGAGCGCAGCACGCACGCCACCGCGTCCTGCCAGCCCGCCCAGCGCCCGCCCGTCGCCTTGTCAGCAGCCTCGCCCATCGCCACCCCCCTCATGCGTCCGCCAGCAGAAGCGCGTAGCGGCCGTGCGCGGCCGCGAGCGACTCATGCGTGCCGCGCTCGACGACGCGGCCGTGCTCGAGCACGACGATCTGGTCGCAGTCGCGGATGGTGGACAGGCGGTGGGCTATCACGACGAGCGTCGTGCCGCGGCGGCGCACGGCCTCCATGACGCGCTGCTCGGTCTGCGCATCGAGCGCGCTCGTGGCCTCGTCGAGGATGAGGATGCTCGGGTCGCCCGCCAGGGCGCAGGCAAGCTCGACGCGCTGGCGCTGGCCGCCCGACAGGTTCGCCCCGCCCTCCTCCACCGGCGCGTCGAAGCCCCCTTCCCGCGCGACGATGTCATCGTAGATGCAGGCGTCGCGCGCGGCCCGCTCGATGTCGGCGCGCGAGATCTCCGGGCGCCAGAGCGCGATGTTGTCGGCGAACGACCCCTTCACGAGCACCGGCTTCTGATCGACCACGGCCAGCGACGAGAAGAACGCCGCGCGATGAAGCGACGAGGCCGGCGCCCCGTCGTAGAGGATCCGGCCGCGCGAGGGGCTCAGCACGGTGGCGATGAGCCCGGCCACGGTGGACTTCCCGCACCCGGAGGGCCCGACGAGGGCCACCGAGGTTCCCGGCTCGACGACCAGGTCGAAGTCTTTCACGAAGTCGGGCCCGAGCGGGCTGTAGGAGTACGCCACGCCCGCAAGCTCGATGCGGCCCGAAAGGCGCTCGAACGGCGCAGGCGCGGCGGCGGCCGTGGCTCCCGCGCTCCCGGCCTCCTCGCCCTGCGGCGCGTCGTCGGCGAATACGCGCTCGGCCGGGTAGCGCATGACGTCGTCGATGCGCTCGGTGTTCGTCCGCATCTCCTGCAGCACCTGCGACGAGTCGAGCAGCCGCTGCGCCGGGCTCATGAACTGCTGCATGAAGCCCTGGAAGGCCATGACCATGCCGAGCGTGAACTCGCCTTTGAAGCACAGCGCCATCCCCGCCCCCAGCACGGCCACGTTGGCCAACGACGACACGATGGCGGGCAGCGCGCCTAAGGTCTGGCTCGTCTCGGCCATCTTCGCGGTCTGGGCGTACACGCGAGCCTGCCGGCCCGACCATCCCTGGAAGAACCCGCCCTCCGCGCCCATGGCCTTGATGGTCTCGATGGCGCGGATGCCCGACGCCGTCTCGGTGGCGAGCCGGCTCTGGTCGTACACGAGCCCGCGCGCCCAGTTCACGCGCCGGGCGGCCACGATGCGGGTTATGGCCAGGTTCGCCGCGAGCGAGCACAGCCCCACGGCCGAGAGCACGGGGCTGTAGCCCACCATGACCGCCAGGTACACCGCGAGCATGACCACGCTGAGCGCGAGCGGCACGAGCGTGTTCACCAGCGTGCCCGCGATGGTCTCGTTGGCCTCGGCGCGCATCGAGAGGTCGCCGGGGGAACGCTGCTGGAAGAACCCGAGGGGCAGGCGCATGAGATGGTCCAGATACGCCGACGACGACCCCACGGCCAGCGCCGCAAGCATCCGGTAGGAGTAGGCCGTCCGCGCCGCCTCGATCACGGCGATGGCCGCCGACACGCCCGCGAACAGCAGCAGGAAGCGCGGCAGGAAGCCGTCGGGGGTGTAGCCGAGCACGAGGTCGAGGAACGTCCGGTTGAACAGCGCCGGCAGAAGGGCGAACAGGGCGCCCAGGGCCGCCGCGCACAGGGCGAACGCCACGCTCGAGCCGTGGCCGCCCAGCCGCCGCCGCGCGAACGCGAGCACGCTCGGACGCGAGCCGCCGCGCTCGAAGCCCTCTTCGGGCCGCATGACCAGGCACACGCCCGTATAGCTCTGCGAGAACCGCTCGAGCGGAACCGAGTACGCCCCCACGGCCGGGTCGTTCAGGTACGCCCGCCCGCCGCGGAAGCCCCGCAGCACCACGAAGTGGTTGAAGTCCCAGTGGATGATGCAGGGAAGCGCGTCCTCCCGCACCAGATCGTCGATGTCAAGGCTGTAGCCCTCCGCGGCGAGCCCCCAATGCCGCGCCGCCTGCAGCACGTCGGAGGCCCGGGCGCCGTCGCGCGAGACGTTGCACGCCGCGCGGCACTCTCCCATGGCGACCCATTTCCCATGGCTCGCCAACACCATGGCCAGGCACGCCGCGCCGCACTCGGCCATCTCGGCCTGCATGATGACGGGGACGCGGGCCACCTTGCACGCCCTCTGCCGCCTGGCTGCTTCCATCGCGCGCCCCCCCTACCTGAACAGAAGGCTGATGGGCTGGATGGTTTCCGTGACGATGGAGGCGGGATAGGCGCCGTCGGCCACGTCGAGGCGGGCCGTCACCTCGCAGTAGCGGTCGCCCGGCCCGATCTGGGAATCCACGAGGAGCTTGGGCACGTCGGAGTCGGGGGCCACGTCAAAGGTCCTGCCCACCGCCTCGATCGTTCCCGACACTCCCGCCGAATCCACCTGGTCGGCATCGTCGTCGCCCAGCCGGACCGTCATCCCCTCCTGAACGTCGCCGGCATCCATGGAGGTCACGTACATGACGGCGACGCCGTCCTTCACCACGGCGAGCGTGGTCACGTCGCGCTCGATGACACCCCACACGCCCCAGACCCACAGGCACGCGGCCATGACGGCCACCGCCGCGAGGGCCATCCACGCAGCGGGGCTCGACGTGCGAAGATAGCCGGTCAGCTGCTCGGCGCCCGTGTCCTGCTCGAGGCTCTCTCGTCTGAAGATGTCCTTCTCGCCCATAGAGGCTATTTTAGCCCAAAGGCGAGGCGGCGTCCTCCGGAATCGCGAGCCATATGCTATGCTCATCGGGTTGCGGTTCCGTGAGAAGGAGGACGATATGCAGAAAAGCTCTTCGCAAAAGGCGCTCAAGGTGATCGCCATCATCATGATCGTTTTCGCGGCCCTATCGATCGCGGCGGGGCTGCTGGCGATGGCGGGCGGCGGCCTGGCCGGCTACGTGGGGGTCGACTCGTCCGACGACGGCGCCGTGATGCTGGGCGGCTTCGCCATGCTCCTCGGGTTCGTCGCGCTCCTGGGCGGCGCGATCGACCTTCTCATCGGCATCTTCGGCCTGCGCGGCGCGAACGACCCGAGCAAGATCGGCGTGTTCTACGTGTTCGCCATCATCGGCCTGGTGCTGGCCGTGCTCGATGCGCTCGGCACGTTCTTCGGCGGCAACGCGGACGGCAGCGACATCTTCGGGGCCATCGTCGGGATCATCCTTCCCCTCGTCTGCGTGCTGCTGGCCAGCAACATCAAGAAGGAGAACAGCCTGTAGGCCCGAAAGCCCGGCCCTTCGCGAAAAGGGGGTGTACCAAAAGTCCCAGAGCGCAGGCCCGCCATGGGACCGCCTCGTAGGGCAAGGGCTCTGCCCTTGCCGCAACCTGCGGGGCGATCCCGCCCGACGGCAAGGGCAGAGCCCTTGCCCTACGGTCGGCCCGGGAGAGACGGCGAGGCGAAACTTTTGATACAGCCCCCGTCGGGGGCGGATGGCGGCCTACCTCCGCGCGAAGGCGAACATGCTGCGGATGCCCTCGCCCACCTGCTCGATCTGGGCCTCGGCGTGCTCGGCGCGCTGCTCGAGCAGCCACTTCTGGCCGTTCGCCGAGTCCTCCATGAACTCGTGGGCGAAGCTGCCGTCCTGGATGCGCGCGAGGATGCCCTTCATGGCCGCCTTCGCCTCCTCGCCGATCACCTTGGGGCCGGCGTAATAGTCGCCGTACTCGGCGGTGTTGGAGATGGAGTAGCGCATCTTCGCCATGCCGCCCTCGTACATGAGGTCGACGATGAGCTTCATCTCGTGGAAGCACTCGAAGTAGGCCATCTCGGGCGGGTAGCCTGCCTCCACGAGCGTCTCGAAGCCGGCGTTGATGAGCGCCGTCACGCCGCCGCAGAGCACGGCCTGCTCGCCGAAGAGGTCGGTTTCCGTCTCGTTCTTGAACGTCGTCTCGATGACGCCGGCGCGCGCGCCGCCGATGCCCCACGCATACGACAGCGCCACGTCCTTGGCCTGGCCGGATGCGTCCTGTTGCACGCAGATGAGGCACGGCACGCCCGCGCCCTCGGTGAACACGCGGCGCACCATGTGGCCCGGGCCCTTCGGCGCGATCATGACCACGTCCACGTCCTCAGGCGGGGTGATGTAGCCGTAATGGATGTTGAAGCCGTGCGCGAACGCGAGGGTGTCGCCGGGCTTCAAGTGCGGGGCGATCTCGGCCTCGTAGGTGGCGGCCTGGGTCTCGTCGGGCGTGAGGATCATGACGAGGTCGGCTTCCTCGGCGGCCTCGGCGACGCCCATCACCTTGAGGCCCGCCTCCTCGGCGGCCGCGCGCGACTTCGAGCCCTCGCGCAGGCCCACGCGCACGTCCACGCCCGAGTCCATGAGGTTGAGTGCATGGGCATGGCCCTGGCTCCCGTAGCCGATGATGGCCACCTTCCTACCCTGGATGAGCTGGGGATTCGCGTCGTTCTCGTGGTAGATCGTAACAGCCATGGTTGAGTGTCCTTTCTTGTTGGCTGGTTTTACCGAACATGGCGGCGCGCAGGTTGTCATCCTGAGCGGAGCGGCGAAGCCGCGGAGTCGAAGGATCCCGTGCGGCGCCAGCAGGAAGCGTCACGGCTATCGCCGCGCGGGATCCTTCGACTCCGCTCCCTTCGGTCGCTCCGCTCAGGATGACATAGTGCCAGCCGTCATCCTGAGCGAGCGGAGCGAGTCGAAGGATCCTTTCACAGGAGCGCGCAGCGCGACACTGTCTTCTCACACGTCCTTGCTGTTCCTCGACATCGCTATCTTGCCGGTGCGGGTGATCTCCTTGATGCCGTAGGCGCGGAAGAGGTCCTCCATGCCCTTGAGCTTGCTCTCGTCGCCCGTGGCCTCGATGGTGAGCGAGCTTCGCCCCACGTCGACGATCTTCGCGCGGAAGACGTTGGCGATCTCGATGATCTCGCTTCTGCGCTCGGGCGTGGCGTTCACCTTGAACAGCACGAGCTCGCGCTCGATGGCGCCGACGCCCGTGAGGTCGTTGATCTTGTGCACGCTGATCAGCTTGTGCAGCTGCTTGGTGATCTGCTCGTAGGCCACGTCATCGGCCTTCACGATGGCGGTCACGCGCGACATCGTCGGGTCCTCGGTGGGGCCCACCGACAGTGACTCGATGTTGAAGCCGCGCCGCGAGATGAGCCCGGTCACGCGCGAGAGCACGCCCGGCTTGTTCTCCACCAGGACCGATAGGATATGCCTCATCGGATGCCTCCCTTCCCGCCCGCGGCGCCGTCCGCCTCGGGCACGTCCGTGCGCACGGCGCCGACGGCCGCGTCGATGGCGCCGATCACGTCGTCGAGCGCGCGGCCGGGCGCCACCATGGGAAACACGTTCTGGTCGCGCGAGATGGCCACGTCCAGAAGGTAGGGCCCCTCGGCCGCCAGCATCGCGGCGATCGCCGCGTCCACGTCCTCGGGCCGCTCGACGCGCGCGCCCTGCCAGCCGTACGCGTCGGCCAGCTTCACGAAGTCGGGGTTCGCGTCGAGCAGCGTGGAGGAGTAGCGTTCGCCGTAGAACAGGTGCTGCCACTGGTGCACCATGCCGAGGCACCGGTTGTCCATGATGAGCACCTTCACCGGCACGCCGTGGATGGCGGCCGTGGCCATCTCCTGGCTGTTCATCTGGAACGACCCGTCGCCGGCCACGCACACCACCGTCTTGTCGGGGCACCCGATGGCGGCTCCGATGGACGCCGGGAAGCCGAAGCCCATCGTGCCGAGGCCGCCCGACGAGATGAAGCTTCGCGGCCGCTCGCGCGCGATGTGCTGCGCGGCCCACATCTGGTGCTGGCCCACCTCGGTGACCACGATGCTCGCGTCCGGATCGAGCGCGGCCGAGAGCTTGTCCATGACCACCTCGGGCACGATCTCGTCGGGCGCATCGCCGACGTTGGGATGGTAGAACGGGTGGCGCCGCCGCCATTCGGCGATCTGCTCGAGCCACGCCTGCGTCTCGGGACGCGCGTTCTCCTTGACGAGCTGGGCCGCGATGCCGCCGAGCACGCCCTTGAGGTCGCCCACGATGGGGATCTGGGCCTCGCGCACCTTGCCGATCTCGGCGGGGTCGATATCGATGTGGATGACCTCGGCGTGCGGCGCGAACTCGTCCAGGCGGCCCGTCACGCGGTCGGAGAAGCGCGCGCCGGCCGCTATGATGAGGTCGCTCTCCGTCATGGCGAGGTTGGCGTACTTCGAGCCGTGCATGCCGACGGGCCCCAGGTTGAGCGGGTGCGACGCGGGGAACGCGCCCTTGCCCATGAGCGTGGTGACCACGGGTATCTGCATAAGCTCGGCGAGCGCGACCAGCTCCTCGGACGCGCCGGACGACACGATGCCGCCGCCCGCGTACAGCACGGGGCGCTCGGCGCGGCGGATGCGCGCGACGGCCTGCTTCACCTGCTTGGCGTTGCCGCGGTAGGTGGGCTTGTAGGAGGGCAGGTTCACCTCGTCGGGGTATTCGAACACGAGCTCCTCGCTGGCCAGGTCGCTCGGCACGTCGATGAGCACGGGGCCGGGACGGCCGGTCTTGGCGATGTGGAACGCCTCGCGGAAGGTGCGCGTGAGCTCGTCGGTGGTCTGGAGCAGGTAGCTGTGCTTCACCACCGGCATGGTGATGCCCACGATGTCGGATTCCTGGAACGAGTCGGTGCCGATGACGCCGCGCGGCACCTGGCCGGTGATCACCACGAGCGGGATGGAGTCCATGTAGGCCGTCGCGATGCCGGTGACGGTGTTCGTGGCGCCCGGGCCGCTGGTGACGATGGCCACGCCCACGTTGCCCGTGGCGCGCGCGTAGCCGTCGGCCTCGTGCACCGCGCCCTGCTCGTGGCGCGCGAGCACGTGCTTGATCTGCGTGGAGTCGTAGAGCGCGTCGTAGATCTTGATGGCCTGGCCGCCCGGGTAGCCGAACACGAGGTCGACGCCCTCGGCCTCGAGCGACGCCACGACGGCCTGCGCGCCGGTCATGGTGCGGCCCTGCTTGGCCGTGCGGCTGCCGAGGCCGCGCGGCGCGCCCTTCACGGCCGCCGTCGCGCCGGGACGCGGCGGCTGCTGCTGTTGGCTCTGGTTCTGGTTCGCTTCGGTCATGAGACGTACGCCCCCTTATCGGCTGATGAGACGAGCTTCGCGTACTTCGCGAGCACGCCGTGGTCGTGCTTGGGCGCCGGCGGCTGCCAGGCTGCGCGACGACGCTCGAGCTCGGCGCCGTCCACGTTCAGCGTGAGCGCGCCGCCCTCGATGTCCACCGTCACGCTATCGCCCTCCTCGATGAGCGCGATGGGGCCGCCGGCCGCCGCCTCGGGGCTCACATGCCCCACGGCCGGGCCCTTCGTGGCGCCCGAGAAGCGTCCATCGGTGATGAGCGCCACGGAGGTGGACAGCCCCATGCCCACGATGGAGGACGTGGGCGTGAGCATCTCTCGCATGCCGGGGCCGCCCTTGGGGCCCTCGTAGCGGATGACCACCACGTCGCCAGCGACGATGCGCCCGGCGTTGATGGCTTCGCAGGCCGCCTCCTCGCTGTCGAACACGCGCGCGGGACCCGTGTGCGTGAGCATGGAGGAGTCCACCGCCGACTTCTTCACGATGGCGCCGTCGGGCGCGAGGTTGCCGTGCAGCACCTTGAGCGCGCCCTGCGGCGAGAACGGGTTGTCGTGCGGGCGCACCACTTCGCCGTCGGCGCCGGTACAGGCCGCATGCATGTAGTCGAGGTAGTCCCCCATCGGCCCCATGCACGTGAGCGCGCTGCGGTCGATGAGTCCCAGCTTATCGAGCTCCGCCATGACCACCGGCACGCCGCCCACCTCGTACAGGTCTGAAAGCGGCCGTGGCCCCGAGGGCGCGAGTTTCACCAGGTGGGGCGTGCGCGCGCTCGCCTCGTCCCAGTCGTCCATCGTGATGGGATGGCCCGCCTCGCGCGCGATGGCCGTGAGGTGCAGCACCGTGTTCGTGGAGCCGCCGAAGGCCATGTCGCACTCCATAGCGTTATGGATGGCGGCCGCGCCCACGATGTCGCGCGCGCAGACGCCCTGCTCCAGAAGCTCCATCACCTTCATGCCCGCCCTCTTCGCCAAGCGGATGCGCTCGGAGTAGACGGCGGGGATGGTGCCGTTGCCCGGCAGCGCGATGCCGAGCGCCTCGCACAGGCAGTTCATCGAGTTCGCCGTGAACATCCCCGAGCAGCTGCCGCAGGTGGGGCACGCCGTGTCCTCGTAGTATTTCAGCTCGTCTTCGGTCATGGTGCCGTTCATGACCTGGGCCGCGCCGTCGAAGAGCGTGTTGAGGTCGGTGAAGCCGCACCCGCCGGGTTGCCTGCCGGCCAGCATCGGGCCGCCCGACACGAACACCGTGGGGATGTTCACCCGCAGCGCGCCCAAGAGCATGCCCGGCACGATCTTGTCGCAGTTGGGGATGCACACGAGCGCATCGAACGCGTGGCCCTGCACCGCGCATTCCAGCGAGTCGGCGATGACCTCGCGCGACACGAGCGAGTAGTGCATGCCCTCGTGGTTCATGGCGATGCCGTCGCACACGCCGATGGTGCCTATCTCGAACGGCACGCCGCCGGCCAGGTAGATGCCGGCCTTCACGGCCTCGGCTATCTTGTCCAGGTTGTTGTGGCCCGGGATGACGTCGTTTCGGGAGTTGAACACGGCGACGAGCGGGCGCTCAAGCTCCTCGTCGGTGATGCCGTCGGCCTTGAGTAGGCTGCGGTGCGGTGCGCGCGCCACGCCCTGGGTGACGGCCGAGCTTCTTCGTTGCATGCCAGTCCTTCCTCCCGGTTTCCGCCCATAAAAAAATCCCGCTGCAGGCAAGTCGCTGCACCAGGACCACGGTTAGGAGAAAGGATGCGCCGCGGCAGGTGCCGCAGTGCACGCTTCGACGGGTAACGGTTGTCGCCGGCTCAGCCCTACTTGCCCCGCGCGCCGGGCCGGAGATCGTCCGTCCGCGCGCGAAACGTTCATGCCGAACTGCTCGGAGGGGGCTTTCGGACCGTCCACCGCCGGCTCGCAGCTATCCCGCCGGCTCTCTGGAGATGGATTCGTCCCTACTGGTCCTCGTCATCGCATTTCGATCTATGAGGTTGTTGGGCGCTAGTATACTCCCCCATCCCGCCCGCGCAAGGAAAACTTTGACCATCGAACCAATCGCGCAGGAAATTCACACGGCCGAAGTCGGGATTATCACCGCGCCTCACGCCTCGAGGTAAGCATCCACCGCGGCCCTTGCACGCGAGAGCGCATCCTGACTTCATCCATGCGCCTTACTTTCGCCTTACCTTGTATGCCCATGGCGCGTTTCAAGCGGAAAACCATCCCGATCTTTCGCGGATTCAGCAAGGACCCAGCGATCTGTCTCCCTCTTTGACGAATCGAGCTCCTCAGGAGGAGGAGGAGGTGCACGCGAATCGGGGCTGCCCGACACGAAAATCCTCGACGTGAAAGGATTTCGGCGTTCCGCGCAGGCACCGGGATTCCGCGACCAGGGAAAACGCCGAGGACTACTGCTCCGGGGAGCCGATGGCCGCCCATCTTTCGCCTCCGGGCCTTTCACGTCGAGGGTTTTCGTGTCGAGAGAGCTCGATTCGCGTGCAGGAGGACGCAGCGCCGGATTATGCGTTAAACGGGGAGTCGGATCCGACGAAATCCTTACCCGTTTCAAGCGGGAATCAAGCGGGAATCAAGCGGAAACCTGACGCCGGCCTGACGTGGAGGTGGCGAACCGGCGCGGATCGTGTCGCGTCGCTGACCGATCGTCCAAGGCGGGGAAACGGTTCCCGCAGATCGCAAGCGCGGCGGCGCGCCCGCCTTACACTGTGGAGCCCATCATGGGCCCCGCCTTCGACCGGCGGGGCCCGCCAACCGACAACCGAGGAAAGGAGGCGCACGCCATGCCGTACCGAGGAATACCCTCTATCGTGGCACGAAGCGCGGGGGCGTCCGAGCGGAGGAGCATCCCCAACCGCACGCACGGCGTGAGCTACCCCTCCTCGGCCCATCGCTCGACGCCTATCAGGACCTACCCCTCCTCCGGCGCCGTCCGCCCCGCCGCTGCCGCCCCCATCCCCCACCCTGCGCGCGACCGCGTGGATGCGCGGCGCGTGCTCGCCGCCGTCCTCGTCCTGCTGCTGGTGGGCATCGCCTCAGCGCTCGTGGGCATCGCGGTCGCGCGCGCCCTCGTCGGCTTCGTCGACGAGGGGACCCTCAGCGGATCGGACAATGTCACGCGCGCCGAGAGCCTGAGCGACCCGCAGTCGACCTGGGAGCAGGGCAGCGCGCCCGCGCTCTACCAGGACGACCCCCACTGGGCCGACCGCCCCTACGGCCCGAGCACCATCGGCGCAGCCGGGGCGGCGCCGCTGTGCCTGGCCATGGCGCGCATCGACGTCCTCGGCGACGTGCAGACCGGCCCCATCGACGTGGCCTCGTTCTCGCAGCGCAGCGGCTACGCCGACGCGGCCGACGCCTCGGCGCTGCTCACCGACGGCGCCGCCGAGCTCGGCCTGGCCGCCCGCAGCGTACGGGCCGACGAGCGCGCGGTGCGGTTGGAGCTCGTGGCGGGCCGCCCCCTCGTCGCCGCCGTCAAAGCGGGGGCGTTCGGGGACTCCCCCACCTACATCGTGTTCGCGGACATCGACCCACGCGGCAAGCTCATCGTGAACGACCCGCTCAGCAGCGAGCGCTCCGCGCGCCATTGGAGGTTCGAGGAGGTGCTGCCCGAGACGACCGCCCTCTGGTCGTTCGAGGCCGCCGAGTAGGGCGCGCCGAGAATGCATCAAGTGACGGTTTTGCGCGGGAAAAGGCTCCTTTTCGCGGACGATCGAGTCGATTCGCACCCTGCGTTTTCACGCGACCAGGGATAACGCCGGCGACCACCGCCAAAACCTGCGCAAAACCGTCACTTGTGGCGCCGGACGCTTCGCTGGATGCGGCAAGGGCAGAGCCCTTGCCCTACGTTCAACCCGCGACGTACAAAGAGCGCCCTCTCACCTGCAAAAAAACCGCCGCCGGGCCCTTGCGCGGCCCGACGGCGACCCTGAGGAGGGGCGAAATAAGATGGCGGCGTCAGTGCATGCTCGCCATGATCATGCGGCTCACCGTGCGCTTCGCGTGCTCGACCGATTCGAGGAAGCGGTCGACGTCCGCCTCGTCGTTGTAGAGCGCCAGGCTCGCGCGGCAGGTGGCCCGCTCCCCCAGGTAGCGCACGAGCGGCTCGGCGCAATGCGCGCCGGCGCGGATGGCCACGTTGTCGCGGGCGAGCGCCGCGGCCACGTCGTTGGCGTCCACGCCGGCCACGTTGAACGAGACCACCCCGCACCGCAGCGGCTCGTCGGCGTCGGGCGCGCCCTCGACCCGCGTCGCACCGTGCACGCGCACGCCGGGAACGGCCGAAAGCCCCGCCAGCAGGCGCTCGAGCAGACGCCGCTCATGGTCGCGCACGGCGTCGTAGCCCAGTTCCAGCATGAACCGCATCGCCTCGGCCAGGCCCGTGGCGCCGGCGATGTTGGGGGTGCCCGCCTCGAAGCGCGCGGGCGCCGGGGCGAAGGAGGCGCTGCGCTCGAACACGCTCTCGATCATGCCGCCGCCGCGCAGGAAGGGATCCATGCCCTCAAGCAGCTCGCGGCGGCCGAACAGCACGCCCGTGCCCATGGGGGCGAACATCTTGTGCCCCGAGAACGCCAGGAAGTCGGCGCCGAGCGCACGGGCGTCCACCGGCAGGTGCGCCACGCTCTGCGCGCAGTCGGCCACGAGCACGCCGCCCGCCGCATGCACGGCGTCGGCGATGCGCCTCACGGGCTGCACGCTTCCCAGCACGTTCGACACGTGGGCGACGGCCGCGATCTTCGTGCGGGGACCGATCTTGGCCGCGATCTCCTCATCCGAGACGACGCCCTCCTCGTCGAGCAGCAGGTGCACGAGCTTCGCGCCCGTGGCCTGGGCGACGTGCTGCCAGGGCAGAAGGTTGCTGTGGTGCTCGGCCATCGTGAGCGCCACCTCGTCGCCGGGCTTCAGGTTGGCGAGGCCGTAGGAGAACGCCACCAGGTTGAGCCCCGCCGTCGTGCCCGACGTGAACACGATCTCGTCGTCGGCCGCGCCGATGAAGGCGGCCGCCATGCGCCGCGCCTTCTCGTAGAGCTTCGTCGAGGACTTCGCCAGCGGATGCACGCCGCGGTCGACGTTGGCGTTCGCGCACCGGTAGAAGAACTCCTCGGCCGACAGCACGCACTCCGGCTTGTGCGTGGTGGCGGCGTTGTCCAAATACGTGAGCGGCCGCTTCATCTTCTGCCCGGCCTCCATCAGCGGGAACCGCGCGCGGACGGCCGCCGCGTCGAGCGGGCCCGCCCCCGCCGAGGCGGAGCTCGCCGCCGGATGCGGCGCCGAGCTCCTCTCGGGGAAGGTGTTGTGGTTGGTGGGAAGTCCCATCCTCGCCCCTACTCTCCCAGCTTGCCGAGCTCTTGCAGGCGTTTCGCGACGTCGTCGAGCCCGTACTTCGCCAGCTCGGACTTCTTCGGATAGCCCTTATCGCTCAAGCCGTCGTGGGCGTAGAGCTTCGTCTTCACCTCTTCGAACTTGTCGCGGTCGAGCGTGCGGCCCATGTTCATGCTGTACACCCACTCGCCGTTCTCGACCGCCGGCATGAAGTACGGCGTGCTCGTAGGCACCTCGTAGATGTACTTCGCGAACTGCTCGTCCTCGCGCTCGCGGCCCTGCTCGATCCAGATGGCGCGGTCGAGCAGCAGGAACTTGCGGCCGTAGTCCAGGCTCTCCTCGTAGGTGATCTCGCGGCCCGTGACGGCCTTGAAGAACCCGAGCTCGAAGCGCGGCGACGCGCCGCGGTAGTTGTCCGCGCTGAAGTTCACGAGGTTGATGAGGTTCGGCCAGGCCCAGTCGCACATGCCCATGGTCTGGATCCAGAAGCGGCCGTGGTAGCGGTACCACTCGGTGGTCTCCACCATGAGGTCGGAGTACATGCCCTCCTCGCTGAAGTCGAGGCACTTCGGGTCGGACAGCCCCATGAGGTCGGCGATCTCGGTCACGAAGTCCTCGGCGGCGATCCAGTCGCCCCCCAGGCCCTTCCACAGCATGGGCGTCCAGTGGATGATCCAGTTCAGTCCGTGCTCGTTGACGTCGCGCTCGTTCAGGATGGTGGCGTAGCCCCATTCGGCCTCGACGCGCGGATCGTAGTGCATGCAGTAGCCCCAGTACGGGCGCTCGAGCAGCCCTGTGGCGGTGTCCTCCTCCCAGCGGCCCCACTTCATGGCCGCGCGCGCCAGGCCCTCGGCGAGGTCGTCGCCGATCTCCTCGCGATGCGCGATGCGCTTGATGAGCGTGTCGGGGAAGACCACGTTGTCGAACTGGTCGAACGGCAGGTCGGTGTCGATCTCGAGCCCCTTGCCCATGACGCCCATCTTGTTCAGGTTGCGCAGGTACGGCAGGAAGTCCACCTCGAACGCGTCGATGCCCAGATCGTTCAGGATGGTGTTGACGTAGAGCTGGTCCTCCCACTTGCCGCTGGCCGTGTAGTACAGGCTCGAGTTGCAGGTGGCCTCGTTGCCGACGCGCCCCGCCACGTTGATGCGGCAGTTGCGGAAGCAGCCCAGGCACCCCTCGGGGCGTCCCGTGGTGTCCTTGACGGTGAGGTTGAACGTGCTGAAGCCGGGCTGGCGGATGATCTCGCCCATGGCGCCGAACGACACGCTGGCAAGCTCGGTGGTGGGGTTGTCAACATGGTAGCCGTAGTCGCGCTGCAGCTCGATGCGCAGGTCGATGAGCGAGGCGGGGTCGGCCACCTCGAAGCTCTTCGACCCGAGGAAGCTGATGGCCTTGAGGTTCTTCGCGCCCCACACGGCGCCGAAGCCGCTCTGGCCGGCCACGTGCCCCGCGTCGTGCGTGATGGTGGCCGTGCGCACGAGGTTCTCGCCGGCGGGCCCGATGGCCAGCACCGAGGGCCGGTCGGCCGAGCGCCCGCCGTCGCGGCTGCGGGTGAACTCGTACCAGCCGCCGTCGGGGGTGCTGTGCGTCACCTCGCTCCAGATGAGCTCCTGGGTCTCCCAGGTGCCCTTGCCCCACAGGCTCTCAGCCTCGTGGAAGGTCACCTCGTCGTTGACCACGCTCACCCACACGCGCCTGCTCGCCTTGCCGAGCACGACGCACGCATCGAAGCCGGCGGCCTTCATCGAGCCGGCGATGCGCCCGCCGATGCTCGAGCGGGTGTACCACTCGGGATAGGCGAAGGGGCCGAGCCCCGTCATCTCGATGCGCGCCGACGACGCCGGGACGAGGGTGCCGGAGAAGGGGTTGCAGGAGAACACCGTGACGTTCTTCGGGTCGTAGGCCTGCACGCTCTTGTCCTCGCAGTAATCCCAGAACAGCTTGGAGCACAGGCCGTGGCCGCCGATCCAGTCCCGCACGTAGGGCTCGCTGTCGATGATCTCGTAGCTCTCGTCGGTCAGGTTGAGGATGAGGATGCTCCCCGCGTAACCGTAATTCGTATCAGACATCGTGGTCCTTCCTTCTCCGTTAGGCCTGAGGCTTCGGCTTGGGCATGACCGAGTCGAGGTATACCTGTGCGGGGACCTTCGCCTCGTCGTCGATGGGGAACGCCATGCGCGCGTAGTGCTCGTTGCGCAGGTTCACGTCGTAGCCCTGGTCGGTCTGCGGGGGAAGCTCGTTGGTGAACTTGATGGCGTCCATGGGGCACACGCGCACGCATGCCTGCTCGCCCTTCGGGCCGCCCTCATGGTTCCAGAACGGGGTGTTCTTGCACAGGTCGCACTTCTGCGCGTGCTTCTCCTCGAAGTTCCACTGCACGCGCGACGGGGTGAACGGGCACGCCTCGACGCACCGCTCGCAGCCCACGCACTTGTCCTCCTCCACGAGGCGCACGCCGGTCTCGGGGTCGCAGTGCATGGCGCCCACGGGGCAGGCGTTCACGCACGAGGGCTCGGGGCACTGGCGGCACTGGTGCTGGAAGATGTCGTCGCCGAAGCCCTTGAGCACGTTCTTGCTCACCTGGATGCGCGACAGCGACAGGTTCTGCTTGCCGCTGTGCACGAGCGAGCAGGCGAGCATGCAGCTCTGGCAGCCGGCGCACTTCTTCGAGTCCACCAGAAGGTAGCCTCCGGACGCCTCGATGGCGTACACCCCGTCGGGAAGGGCGATGCCCACGACGCCCGCGCCCAGGATGACGCCGATGCCGAGGCCGCCCAGCCCTGCGAGGAACTGGCGGCGGGACAGCCCGCTGGGTTCGATCTGGGGCGCAGGCCGCGTGCTTCCCGCTCCTGCGCTCTGCTGGGTATTCGTCATGCCCGTTCCTCCTCGCTATCGTCCGCGCCCTCTTCTTCTTCGTCCTCGTCGGAGGGCAGGTACGGAAGGTACTGCGTCATGCGCAAGTCGAGCACTTGGCGCAGCGTCTCTATCTTGTCGTTGTACACTTCGTGCTCGGCGAGCTTCTCCTCGAGCACGTCGGCGAGCGCCACGTCGCCGACCGTCTCGCGCAGCCACGCCAGGAAGCGGTCGAAGTCGATCCACGCGAACGAGCCGGACGAGCCCAAAGACACGCCGCCGGAGTTGCCGTCGAGGAAGAAGATCGCCGCCTCGCGCAGGCTGTACAGATACGATGTGGTGTTGCCGCGCGCGGCCGCCATGCGGGTTGCCGTCATGTGCTCGCCCCAGGTGAGCTCGCGCAGGTTGTGCTCGGCCTCCTCGGGCGTGGGCCGTGCGAACAGCCGGTCCGCCTCGGGGGACGCGAACCGCTCGGCCGGGTCGAGGGCGGCCTCGTCCGGGGTCGCCGTCTCGGGGCTCTCCGCCTCAAGCTCTTCGATCTGGAATGCGGTCATCGCCATCACGCTCCCTTCCCAGCCGTGTCGAGCGCGTCGGCCACGTCGGCCAGGCCCATCTGCTCGAGCACCTCGCGCTTGGGATAGCCCTTGTCGCTCCACCCCTCGGAGGCGTAGAAGCGCTGCTGCACGTCCGCGAACTTAGCGCGGTCGAGCGTGCGGCCCAGGCAGTCCGAGTACTTCCAGGCGCCGTCCTCGTACACCGGCAGCTGGTAGGGCGTGTCGGTGGGCAGCTCGAACACGTAGTCGGCCAGCTTCTCGGTCTCGGGCTCGCGGCCCTGCAGCACCCAGATGGCGCGGTCGACCAAGAGCTGCTTGTGCCCGAGCTCCAGGCTCTTCTCGTAGGTGAAGTCGTCGCGGCCGGTCACGGCCTTGAACAGCTCCACCTCGAATCCGGGCGACACGCCGGCGTAGTCGGTGTCGGTCATGTTCGTGAAGTTCACGAGGCTCGGCCACATCCAGTCGCACAGACCCATCGACTGGATCCAGAAGCGCCCGTAGTGGCGGTGCCACGACACGGCGCGCACCTTGGCCTCGGAGTAGATGCCCTCCTCGGAGTAGTCGAAGCACATCGGGTCGTCGAGGCCCGTGCCCTTCGCCACCTGCTCCACCAGCTTGTCGGCCGGAAGGAACGGATCCTGGCCGAACATCATGGGCACGAGCGCGCTGTGGTGCACGCACCAGTTGATGCCGTGCTCGTTGATGTCGCGCTCCGTGAAGATGGAGCCGTAGCTCCACTCGACCTCGAGGCGCGGATCGTAATGCTCGGGATAACCCCAGTTCGGACGGCGCAGCAGGCCCTTGCTGTCCTCCTCCCAGCGGCCCCACTTCATCGTGGCGCGCAGAAGGCCCTCGGCCAGGTCCTCGCCGATCTCGACGCGGTTGGCGATGCGGTGCAGAAGCGTGTCGATGAACACGTACTGGTTGTACAGCTCGAAGGGCAGATCGGTGTCGATCTGCTTGCCCTTGCCCATCACGCCCATCTTGTACAGGTTGTACAGGTACACCGGCATGTCCGTCTCGTAGCCGTCCAGGCCCAGCTGGTTCAGCAGCGAGTTGCACCTCTTCTGGTCCTCGCGCTTGCCGCTGGCCGTGTAGTAGGCGCTCGCGTTGCAGGTGGACTGGTTGCCCATGCGGTCGCGGTAGATGGCGCGGCAGTTGCGGTAGCATCCCTGGCAGCCGTCGGGACGCCCCGTGGTCTGGCCCACGGTGCCGCCGCCGGGATTGTGCAGAAGCGAGCTGTACAGGGGCACGGCCTGCGGGATGGGCGCCTCGTTCACCGGATTGTCCACGTTGTAGCCCAGCTTCTCCTGGATCTCCAGGCGCAGCTCGACCAGGCGCGCCGGGTCGGCGATGTCGATGGAGCGCGTGCCCAGGAAGCTGAGCGCCTTGAGGTTCTTCGCGCCGAACACCGCGCCGAAGCCGCTCTGGCCCGACACGTGGCTCGCGTCGTGGGTGATGGTGGCGCTGCGCACGAGGTTCTCGCCCGCCTGGCCGATGGCGAACACGGCCGGCCGCGAAGCGGAGCGCCCGCCCTCGCGGCTGCCCGGCAGGTCGAACCACTCGCCGAGGGCCGTGCTGTTCGTCACGCGGTCCCAGATGATCTCCTGGGCCTCCCACGTGTCGGTGCCCCACAGGTCCTCGGCGTCCTCATAGGACACCTCGCCGTTCACGATGTTCACCCACACGTGGCGCGGCGCGGTCCCGCGCACCACCACGGCATCGAAGCCCGCGGCCTTCATCATGCCGCCGAGGCGGCCGCCCACGCTCGAGCGCGAGTACCACTCGGGATAGGAGAAGGGCCCCAGGCCCGTCACTTCCACGCGGCCGCCGCCGGCGGGCACGATGGTGCCCGCGAAGGGGTTCGACGCGATGGCGATGACGTTCTTGCCGTCGAGCGCCTCGACGGTCTTGTCTTCGCAATAGTCCCAGAACAGCTTCGTGGCCAGCCCGTGGCCGCCCACCCATTCCTCGATGTAGGGCTGCGTGTCGATGATCTCGTGGGACTCGTCGGTCAGGTTGAGAATGAGTATCTTGCCGGCGTAGCCGTATGCTTTATCGGACATCATGCGTCTCCTCGTTCATATCGGTCCTCATGGCGCGCCTACTCCTGCGCCTCGGCCGCCGGCTTCGGGGCCTTCGCGCGCATATAGGTTTCGGCCGACACGTCGCCTTGGTTGTCGATGGGGAAGCTCAGGTTCGACCAATGCTCGTTGCGCAGGTTGACGGTGTAGCCCTCGTCGGATTGCACGGGCATCTCATCCACGAACGTGATGGCCTTCATCGGGCACACGCAAACGCACGCCTGATCGCCGCCGGGACCGCCCTCGCGGTTCCAGAACGGCGTGTCCTTGCACAGGTCGCACTTCTGGGCATGGCGCTCCTCGAAGTTCCACTGCACGCGCGAGGGCGTGAAAGGGCACCCCGAGATGCAGCGCTGGCAGCCGATGCACTTGCCCGCATCCACCGTGCGCACGCCCGTGGCGGCGTCGGCATGCATGGCGCCGGTCGGACATGCCTCCACGCACCCGGGGAACGGGCACTGGCGGCACTGGTCCTGCGCCGTGTCGTCGGGGAATCCCGCGAGCGCGCTCTTGGCCACTTGGATGCGCGAAAGCGCCAGGTTCTCCTTGCCGGTGTGCACAAGCGAGCACGTGAGCATGCACGACTCGCAGCCGGCGCATTTCTTCGTGTCGACGAGCAGGTAGCCTTGGCTCGCCGGGACGGCGAACACGTCGTCGGGAAGCGCGACGGCAGCCGCGGCTCCGCCGAGGAGCGCGCCGATGCCCAGGCCGCCGACGCCCGCTAGGAACCGGCGGCGCGACACGCCCGGGGCGTGCGTTTTCGGAGCGTTTTCATTGCTGGTCATAGCGGCTCACACCTCCTTGACGGGATCGACGGCGGACGCGGCCTCGGCGGACTCGGGCTCGTCCGCGACGCGGCCGGCCTCCTTGAGACGGCGCATCCAGATCTTGTGCTCGTGCTCGGCCTCGCCGCGCGGCATCCAGCCGGTGAGCATCGAGGGGAACGTCTTCCACGCCATGGGGGCGACGGCCGCGAAGAACACGTGCGCCAGGAAGAACAGCAGCATGAGCGCGGCGGCCAGGTCGTGGGTCCACGTGATGACGTTCATGAAGGGGTCGGGCAGCGTGAGCACCACGTGCGCGAGCGCCTTCACCAGGCCGGACACGATCAGCAGCACCGAGCAGCCGAGCGCCATGAGGTAGGCGATCTTCTCGCTCTCGAAGTACTTGTCCTCCTCCACCGGCGTGAGCTTCTTGAAGCCCAGCTTGCGCCCGTAGTGGTGCACGGTGGTGACCACGGCGTCACGCGAGGGCAGGTGCTCCTTGAAACGGTGGCTCGAGATGATGGTGTTGCCCAGGTAGAAGAACGTCCCGAACAGAAACGAGACGCACGCCACGAAGTGCACGTTCATCCACAGGACGGCGTCGGGGCCGTCGGCCACGAACGCGGGCGTGAAGCGCAGCCCCATGACGATGCCCGACACGAGGCACACGGCCACGCCGAGGGCATGGGTCCAGTGGGACACGCGGGCCGGCGGGTCGTGCCGGTAGACCCGATCCCCCACGATCATCGGATCGCGCCGCTTGACGAGCGCCGCGCAGAAAAGGCCCGCGAACGGCGCCAGCGCCACGAGCCACGGCAGTTGGTCGAACCAAGGCATAGATGCTCCTTCCATAACGGATCGGCTCGGCATGCCAATCCCCAGAAGCATCATAGGGAGAAGGCGCAGGCGCTCGAAAGGCTTGCACCCGCAACAGGAAGAACGTCCGGCGGCGAACGGCGAAATCGGGGGATTTCTTCCGCAAACGGCTCGATCGGCGGGGATGAGCGGCGCGCGCCGTTCACCGCTTATGGGACGTTTTCGACCGCATATACGAATCCCACGCTACCGCGAGAGGAATTTAATCGGGGAAAACCCTTTAATTATGCAAACTCGATGCATAAAAGAACCCTTGAGAACGGCCGCGCGGGGCGTCGGCGAAGGCGTGCGCGACATGCCCCGCAAACCGGTTCCCGAGGGCGGGAGCCTTGCGGTCCGCCGAACCCGAACGGCATGATAGCGGCGGCGAACGGCGGTGCCTAACGCGCGCTCACCAGCAGGGATTGATAGGCCACCTGCACGACGGCGCCGTGGCCCGCGCGCGCGACGACGGCCGCGAGGGAGTCGCCCGGCAGCCGGTAGGTGTTGTTGTTCTGCGAGACGTGCATGGCCACCACCTGCTCGAGCCCCGCGTGCAGAAGCGTCCCGAGCTCGTCGGCGGCCTGGGCGTTGCTCAGGTGGCCCACGTCCGAGCCGACGCGGCGCTTCACCGGGTAGGGATAGGGGCCGTCCTTGAGCATCTGCACGTCGTGGTTGCTCTCGAGCGCGAGGATGCGCGCGCCGGCGAGCCCCTCGTGCGCCTCGCCCGTCACGATGCCCGTGTCGGTGACGAAGCCCACGACGTCGCCGCCTTCGGCCTCGAGGCGGAACCCGCAGGATGCGGCCGCGTCGTGCGAGGTGCGGAAGGCGTGCACCTGCATGCCCGCGAGCGAGAGCGCGTCGCCGGCCGAGAACGGCCGCAGGTCGCACGCGCCCTCGAGCGCGCCGACTTCCTTGCTGGCCGCGCGCACGGCATCGTCCACGTAGACGGCGGGCGCGATGCCGAGCTTCGCCAGGCCGCGCAGCACCACGCCGAGGCCCTTCGTGTGGTCGGTATGGTCGTGCGTGACGAGTATCGCCGCCAGCTTGGCCGGGTCGAAGCCCGCCTCGCCGCAGCGGTCGAAGAAGTCGCGCTTGCACACGCCGCAATCGATGAGCACGCCCGCGCCCGTAGCCTCGTCCACCACGAGGGCCGCGTTGCCGCGGCTGCCGCTCGCCAGCACATGCAGCGCCAGTCTGTTCTCCATGGATGCCGCTCCCGCCCCGTCTCTCGCCCTGTTTCCGCCCCCGATTGTACCCGAAGCCGACCCGCGCGCGCCCAAGCTCTACGGATATAATGGACGCGTCGTCGAAGGAAGGCAGGAGACCATGGACATCGACTCCGCAGCCGCGCTCGCCATCGCGCGGGCCGCCGCCGCAACCGAGGAGTACGCGGAAAGCCCCGTGCCCGCCGAGGTGGCGGGATCGCTCGAGCCCGAGCTCTCGGCGTTCGCCTTCGTGGGCCCCGGCATCCGCAACCGGCTGCTCGAGCACCTCCCGCACGCTTCCGAGGTCGACGCCGTGCTCCAGGCGAGCTGGGCCGCCGCCCGCGAGGCCGGCGCGCTGCGCTTCTACGAGGGCAAGGTGGTCTTCCCCCTCTTCGCGATGCGCGCCGACGGCGAGACGCCCATCGAGGTGTCGCTGCGCGAGGGCGATCCCGAGCGCTCGGGCGGCAAGCCCTGGTACGCGAGCTACGTGAACGCCTACGTGGCCCCGCACGCCGCGCAGGCGGTCGCTCCCAGCAAGGCCATCGAGCAGTTCGCCTGGTTCGGGCCGTGGGACGAGCTTCTCGGGCAGCTGGCCGAGGCGGCGCTGCCCGAGCCGTGGGACTTCGGCGGGCCCGACGAACACGGGCACCGCTTCTCCATCCTGAACAGCTACTTGAGGACGACGTTTTACCGCCTTGAGGCCGAGGGCAAGATCCGCGTCGCCGAGGACCGCTCGTTCGCCGCCTTCAACACCGGGCTCGTGGACAGCCGCTTCGACGACATCTGCGCCTGCTTCGAGCCGGGCTTCGGCACGTTCGAATGGAGGTTCGTCGGGTTCGCCGCGTCGGGCAGCCGCGCGCTCAAGAAGCGCGTCATCCGCAGCTTCAACCCCCTGCCCCAGCCCGCGCGCTACTTCGACCGGCTCGAGGACCTGCTGTTCGACCTCGACCGGGCCCTCGTCATCGACTACGACCACATCCTGCTCGACAACATCGGACGCTTGCCGCTCGCGTTCTTGGACTCGGAGCTCGACGGCTCGGCCGAGGCCTCCAAGCTGGTGCGCGCGCTCGACGCGGCGGGTCCCGATGAGCGCGAAGGGCTGCTCGAGGAGCTCGCCGACGTCGTGGACACCGACTCGCGCCTGTTCAGGCGGCTGCGCAACCGCATGGAGGACGCCGTGGACATCGCGCGGCGGCGCGTGCGCTGGAACTTCAAGACCGCCATCCCCTCGTACTACCCGCGCGCGAACGCGATGAGCCTGCTTCTGCCGCTGAGCCTGATCGACGACGCCCACGTGGACGCCGCGCTCGTGGTGCAGCTCACCGAGTCGGGCAACTACCAGGGGCAGACCATCCTCACGATGGAGCAGGCCTACAAGCACGCCCGCGTCATCTGCCGCCCCGACAGCGACTGGCTCACCCCGCTGAGCGCCTGAGCGAAGCCGCCCTTTGTCTCCCGAGCGAGCGGAGCAGCCCCCTTGTCATCCTGAGCGAGCGGAGTAGCCCCCTTGTCATCCTGAGCGAGCGAAGTAGCCCCCTTGTCATCCTGAGCGAGCGAAGCGAGTCGAAGGATCCCCCCCCCCCCCCGCCCCCCCCCGCCCCCCCCCCCCCCCCCCCCCCCCCCCCCCCCCGCGCCCCCCCCCCCCCCCCCCGCCGCCGAAGGATCCCCCCCCCCCCGCGGCGCCAGCCGAACCCGCTACAGCTCCTCGATGATGCCCGTGACCAGGCGCGCGAAGTCCGCTTCGCGCGTCTTCGCCACGTCGAGCACCTCGAGGCCGGTCGGGCTCGCGCCCTCGATGCCGCAGCCCATGTTCGACACGAGCGAGATGCCGAGCACCCGCATCCCGACGTGCCGCGCGGCGATGACCTCCTCGCACACGCTCATGGCCACCGTGTCGGCGCCCCACGAGCGGAACATGCGGATCTCGGCCGGCGTCTCGAAGCTCGGGCCGAGCGCGCCCAGGTACACGCCCTCCTGCACGCGGACGCCCCGCTCGGCGGCCACGTCGTGGGCGATGGCGCGCAGCTCGGGATCGAACGCGTCTTTCATGCTGAAGAAGCGGTCCGAGAGGTTGGCCGGGTCGGGCGCGGCGATGGGGTTGCGCCCTGTGAAGTTGATCTGGTCGCTCATCAGGCAGAAGTCGCCCACCTGGTAGTTCGGATTGAGCGCGCCGGCGGCGTTCGTGGTGATGAGCGTGCGCACGCCGAGGCGCTCCATGAGCCATATCGGGTACGCTACCTCCTGCGCGTTGTTGCCCTCGTAGGCGTGCAGGCGGCCCTGCATGGCCAGCACGCATTTCCCGCCGAGCGTGCCGCAGACGAAACGCCCCACGTGCCCCTCGGCCGTGGACGTCTTCATGCGCGGCACCTCCACGTAGGGGATGCTCACGGCGTCGGCGATCTCGTCGGCGAGCGGGTTCAAGCCCGAGCCCAGCACGAGGCCGATCTTCGGCTCGCGCCCGTCGAGGCGCTGCTTGACCACATAGGCCGACAGCGTCAGGTTGTCGTCGAGGATGTTGCGTTCCAGCATGGCCGACTCCTTCGTTCGCACGTTTCGCCCCATTATAGCGAAGCCGCGCGCTTCCCCGCGATACGTTTGGAAGCACACTGTCGCCCGGAAAACACGGAATCGGGCGCTGAGGCGTGTTTTTGGGGCGACAATGCCCCTATGCCGAAGGGCGGCGGCCCGTCAGGACGCGGGGGCGGCCGGCGAGGTCGCGGGCGATGCGGACGTCGGAGAAGCCGGCCGCGCGCGCGAGGGAGGCAGAGGAGTCGAGGCAGGTCTCATGCAGCTCGAAGGCGAAGGCGCCGCCCGGCTTGAGGGCGCGCGCGCACCAGGGCAGCAGACGGCGCAGCACGTCGAGGCCGTCTTCCCCGCCGTCGAGGGCGAGCGCGGGCTCGAAGTCGGCCACCTCGCGCGGGATGTCGGCCAGCACGGCCGTGGGCACGTAGGGCGGGTTCGACACCACGAGGTCGAGCGCACCCACGGCCTCGGCGGGGACGCCCTCGCCCAGGTCGCACGCCACAACCTCCACGCGGTCGGCCAGCCCGAGCGCTTCCGCATTCTCGCAGGCCAACGCAACGGCCTCGGGCGCGATATCGGTGGCGAAAACGCGCGCGAGCGGGTGCTCGTAGGCGATGGAGCAGGCGATGCAGCCCGATCCCGTGCAGAGGTCGGCCACGAGGAGCGGCTCAGGCGCGGACTCGGGCTCTTCGGGCGCCCCATCCCCTTCTTCATCCTCATCATCCTTCGCGCGCGGTCGCGGCGTGGGGGGCAGCAGGGCCAGGGCCTCGCTCACCAGCACCTCGGTCTCCGGGCGCGGAATGAGCACGCCGGGGCGCACCTTCACTGTGATGTGGCGGAAGCCCACTTCGCCCGTGATGTACTGCAAAGGCTCGCCCCGGCCGCGGCGCGTGACGTAGCCGCGCAGCACGTCGCGCTCCTCCATGGACAGCGGGCGCTCGAAGTTGGCGTACACCTCGATGCGCGACAGACCGCACGCCTCGGACAGCAGCCACTGCGCGGACAGCCGCGGGTTCTCGTCCCCCTTGCGCTCGAGATACCCGACCGTCCAGTCGAGCGCCGCCTTGATGGTCCAGATGTCGTTCTCCATGACCGCTTCCCCTTCAAACTTCAACGGCCGAATCTTGCAGGTGCCGATACCGCCCTGCCCTCGTCGAGACTCTGCCTCAAAACGAACCTTCGGCTTTTCGCGGCTCGAAGTCAGCGTTTTAACCGTCCTGAAGCTCATTCCCGGCTTGCCAGCCCATCGCGCCGCGACCCTCTCGGAAGAACGCCAGGTCAGGCGCATGACGTTTACTGGCATTCCAAGGCTCGACCGAAATCGAGAGCCCCGGCACGGCAAAAAAGCTTCAAAGCGGCCAAAACTGTGACTTCGCCGCCCAATTTTCCGCATGCAGCCGAATTCGCAGGCCCCTCGGAAAACCTACACCGCTTCTTCCAGCTTCTGGGCGCGGTCGGCGGCCTGGAGGGCGGTGATGACGTCGCCCAAACCGTCGCCCAGCAGCACGCCGTTGTAGGTGCCGTTGAAGCCGATGCGGTGGTCGGTCACGCGATCCTGCGGGCCGTTGTACGTGCGGATCTTCTCCGAGCGGTCGCCCGAGCCGATCTGCGCCAGGCGTTTGGCGCCCTCGGCTGCCTGCTGCTCGGCGAGCATCTTCTCGTAGAGGCGCGCGCGCAGCACGGCCATGGCCGCGATCTTGTTCTGCAGCTGCGACTTCTGGTCCTGCGACTGCACCACCAGCCCGCTCGGCAGGTGCGTGATGCGCACGGCCGAGTCGGTGGTGTTCACGCACTGGCCGCCCGGGCCGCCGGCGCGGTACACGTCGATGCGCAGGTCGTTCTCGTTGATGTCGACCTCCACCTCGTCCACCTCGGGCAGCACCGCCACGGTGGCCGTGGACGTGTGGATGCGCCCCTGGCTCTCGGTCTTGGGGACGCGCTGCACGCGGTGCACGCCGCTCTCGAACTTCATGACCGAGTACACCTTGTCGCCCTTGACCTTGAACTGGATCTCCTTGAAGCCGCCGGCCTCGGAGGCCGACACGTCCATCGTCTCGGTCTTCCAGCCCTGCGACGCGGCGAAGCGCTCGTACATCTTGTAGAGGTCGCCCGCGAAGATGGCCGCCTCGTCGCCGCCGGCGGCCGCGCGGATCTCCACGATGATGTCCTTCTCGTCGGCCGGGTCGGCCGGGATGAGCATGAACTTGATGTCCTCCTCGAGCGCGGGCAGCTTCGCCTCGATCCCGGCGATCTCCTCCTGCGCGAACTCGCGCATGTCGGGGTCGGCGAGCATCTCCTTGGCCTCGGCCAAGTCGTCTGCGGCCTGCACGTACTCGCGCGCCCTCTTCGCGAGCGGCCCCTGGCTCGCGTACTCCTTGGCCAGGCGGTTGTACTCCTTCTGGTCGGCGAGCACGGCCGGGTCGCCCATGCGCCCCTGCAGGTCCTCGTAGGCCTGGATGATCTTCTCGAGCTTCTCTCGCATATCGGTCTCTTGCATGTGAACGCTGCCCTTCGCACGTGGTATGGTTCCGCCCCGGCGCGACCCTGCGCGCCAAGAACGCCCGCCTCCAGCATGCGGAAGCGGGCGCTTCGCTGTAACCGGTTCATGATAGCAGATGAACCGGCCGCATGCACCTCTCGTCAGATGGCCAGGTACTCGGCGGCCTCCTCGGCGCAGAGGGCGCCGTCGGACACGGCGGTGACCACCTGGCGCAGGCCCTTCGTGCGCACGTCGCCGGCCGCGTAGACGCCCGGCACCTCCGTCTCGCCCGACTCGTCGGCCACGATGTAGCCCGTCTCGTCCAGCGTGAGCGCGCCGTCCAGAAACTCGGTGTTGGGCTCGGTGCCCACGGCCACGAACAGGCCGTCCACGGCGATGTCGCGCTCCTCGCCCGTCTCGAGCATCTCCACCCGCACCCCGGCCAGCATGCCCTCGTCGGCCACGAGCCTGCGCGGCACGGCGTTCCACACGAACTCGAGGTTGGGCAGGTCCTCCAGGCGCTTGTGGTAGATGGCGGTGGCGCGCAGCTTGTCGCGGCGGTGCACCAGGTACACCTTCTTGCAGATGCGCGACAGGTAGATGGCGTCGGCCGCGGCCGTGTTGCCGCCGCCCACCACCATCACCGTGCGGTCGCGGAAGAAGTTGCCGTCGCACGTGGCGCAATACGACACGCCGCGGCCCTGCAGCTCGTCCTCCAGCTCGAGGCCCAGCTTGCGCGGGCGCGCGCCGGTCGCGATGATCACGCTCTTGGCGCGGTACTCCTTGAAGGCGGTCTTAAGCAGCTTCGGGTTCTGCGTGAAGTCGACCGCCACCACCTCCTCGCCCACGTGGTTCACGCCGAAGCGGTCGGCCTGCTGCTTCATGGCGAAGGCCAGCTCGAAGCCGTTCGACCCTTCGGGGAAGCCGGGGTAGTTCTCCATGTGCTCGGTCTGCGCGAGCTGCCCGCCCGGCGCGATGCGTTCGAACAGCACTGCGTTCAGCCCCGCGCGCGCCGCATAGAGCCCTGCGGTGAGCCCGGCCGGCCCGGCGCCGATGACGGCGACGTCGATCACATCCCCGTCCGCCGCCTTGCACGCGGCAGACGTCTCGTTGTCCTGCAGTTCCTCGGTCATGATGCCTCCCTGGTTCGCGTCGTTTTACGCCCAGTATAGGGCACGGCGCTCAATTGTCATCGAAATGGAAACAGTTCGCGCAAAATCTCCCGGTCGGCGGACGGCTCACCGGGACGCAGGCAGCAACGGCCCTCCGCTCCATGCCTTCATCGACTCCCAATCGGAAGGAAAGCCGAGCTTCTCTTTGGGCACGTCCTCGTACTCTTCGAGCAGGGCTTTCACTTTGAGGCCCCACGAATGTCCCGGCTTTATGCAGCTCAGCATGTAGTTGAAGACCGTGAGCACGGCAAACGTGCGATGGGAGTCGGCCTCGAAATCCGTCCAATTCCTCGGAACGGCCGGGGCGACGCCCCAGATACGGTTCCAGACGCGCGAATGATGGCAGCACGCATTGCGCGCAACGCGCGCAACCGACAGCCAGCTTTTCATGACCGGGACCTTGACCGCGAACGCATCCGCCACAGCCACCCTTGCCTCGACCGGAATATGGCTGTACAGCGATTCGACTGTGCCCATCGAAACGACCTCCATCATCATCCAGTAGGGAGGGAGTTCGTGGCTATCGCCGTACAAAACGTCGAAATGCTTGATGAACTGCTCGGTTCTTCTTGCTTTGCGGTATTCGTTCTTCAACCGAGGAGCATCCTCGTCTGGATAACCGAACGGTCCTGCAGCAGCCGCCATCAGGCAGGCAATACGATTTTTGACGAACACCTCGATTCTCTCGACCGCATCGAACATGAGCAGACGGAGCTTCTTGTCGAACACGTACGTACGCCACACGAAAGCGAAATCAGTGCCCGGCCGAAAGATGCCCTCGCCTTTCTCGTTCTTCGTCTTATAGGGGAACCAATAGGCTGAAAGCCGATAGTACCCAACCTCTTCGAGGTGCTTGACAAGGCGGCCGCGATCGCAGATCAACCCCTTCTTCTCGATAAGCAGATCAGCTTGCTCTTCCACTGACAACCAGGGTTTTTCGTATCGCATGGCGCCTCCAAAAAAAGAAAGAGCTGGAGTTGCGCATCGTTGAGAGGCGATCCAGCTTTAGCGGTTCAATGATACGGTGAAGCGAACCATCGGTCAAGCCCGCGTTTCGCTCCGTCGAAGCGGGATTTTCGCTCCCCCTTCCAAGTTTTTGCGCGCAATGGACGAATTGCTACTAGAATGAAGGTATATCCACCTGGGCTTTCTTCGATCTCAGGAGGAAGAAACGGCGCGGAATCGGCCGTCCCGAGCCGCGGAATCGTCCATTGCGCGCCTTTTTTCGGGAAGAGGCCGCGGAAACGCACGCACGCGGGAGCGCTACGGCAAAGTGACGATTCGGCGCAGGCTCGCCCGCCGGGCGTGCGCCGCGCTACCATGTGCGCGACCCCGCGAGGAAGGAACATCCATGACGAATGCCTCACCGCGCAGACCCGATGCCGGCGCGCTGCCCGAAAGCCCCGACGACCTGCGCACGCTGCATCTCGCGGGCGGCTGCTTCTGGGGGCTCGAGGCCTTCCTCAAGCGTCTGCCGGGCGTGCGCGCGACGGTGGCGGGCTACGCGAACGGCTCCACCGAGAACCCCACCTACCAGGACGTATGCCGTTGGAACACCGGGCATGCGGAAACCGTGGCCGTGGCCTACGACGCGCGCGTGCTGCCCACCGACGTGCTGCTGGACGCGTTCTTCGAGACCATCGACCCCACGAGCGTGAACCGCCAGGGCAACGACCGGGGCACCCAGTACCGCACGGGCATCTACTGGACCGACGAGGCCGACCTGCCCGCCATCGAGTCGGCGCTCTTGCGCCAGCAGGCGCGCTACGACAAGCCACTGGCCGTGGAGGTGGAGCCCCTCGACGGCTTCTACCCCGCCGAGGACTACCACCAGGACTACCTGGGGAAGAACCCGGGCGGCTACTGCCATGTGGACCTGGGCCGGGCCGACGCGTTCGTCCGGCGCATGGGGCTCGCCGAAGGGCGCGCGTGCCGCGAGGCCGACGGGCTGTGCGAGCCCGAGAGCGTCCCGTGCGCGCCCGAGCCCGCCGCATCCTTCGACGCAGAGACGCCCGCCGCCTCGCGCGAGGATGCCGCCGCGCGCATCCGCGAGGCCGGCTACGCCCCCGCCCCCGACGACGTGCTGCGCCGCGAGCTCACGCCCGAGCAGTACCGCGTCACGCGGCTCGCCGCCACCGAGCCGCCGTTCCGCAACGCCTACGACCGCACGTTCGCGCACGGCATATACGTGGATGTGACCAGCGGCGAGCCCCTGTTCGCCAGCAGCGACAAGTTCGACTCGGGCTGCGGATGGCCGGCGTTCACGCGCCCCATCGCGCGCGGCGTCGTGACCGAGCGGCTTGACCGGAGCCTCGGCACCCTGCGCACCGAGGTGCGAAGCCGCGCGGGCGACGCGCACCTGGGCCACGTGTTCACCGACGGCCCCGCCGAGGCGGGCGGCCTGCGCTACTGCATCAACAGCGCGGCGCTGCGGTTCGTGCCCTTTGAGCGCATGGACGAGGAGGGCTACGGCTACCTCAAGCCCCTCGTCGAGCGCGAGGCGGCCGCAACCGCCCGCTAGCAGCCCTCGCGCGCCGGCTCGGGGGCGCGCCGGCGCTCGCGCGCGCGGTGCCGGTAGCGTAGAAGCGCTCCGGCCACGACGGCCAGGACCATCTGCACGACGGTCACCGAGAACCAGATGCCGTCCAGCCCGAACAGCGCCGCCATGCCGAACACCACCACGACCACGAGCGCCGCCTCGCCGTACACGATGGCGTTGGAGGCCTTCGCGTCGTCAACCGCGTAGAAGTACGACGTGGACGCGTGCGTGAAGCCGTAGAACACGTACGCCGTGGAGAACACCGGCAGCGCCCACGCGATGAGCCCCGCCGTGGACTCCGACGCGCCGAACAGAAGCGGCACCTCGTCGCGCAGAAGGTACATGGCCGCAAGGCCCAGCACGCCCAGGCTGATGGTGATCAGGTAGTTCGTGTTGCGGAAGCGCCGCACGCCGTCGGCGTCGCCCGCGCCGTAGTGCTTGGAGATGAGCGGCTGGCTGCCGTCGCCGACGCCCTGGATGAGCATCTGGATGACGCAGGCGGTGTAGGACACCACCGCGTAGGCCGCAAGCGCCGTCTCGCCGCCGTAGACCGCCAGGTTCACGTTGATGGCCACCACCGTGGCCTCGGGCAGAAGCGTCAGGCCGAACGGCGCAAGCCCCAGCTTGAGCGCATGGCCGGCAATGCGCGCGTCGGGCTTGAGGTCGCGCAGGGCGATGCGGTTGCCCTTGCGCAGGAAGAACGCGAGCACGAGGAAGAAGGCCGCCACTTGCGAGAGCACCGTAGCCTCGGCGGCGCCCGCCGTGCCCGCGCCCAGCAGGATGACGAACACGTAGTCCAGCGCCACGTTCATGAGGCCGGCCAGCACCTGCACGGCCATGGCGTAGCCCACCTTGCCCTGGTTGCGGATGAGCGGCGTGCAGCCCGTGACCACGATCTGGAACGGAACGCCCCACGCGATGACAGCGATGTACGCGCTCGCCTGGGCCAGCGTCTCGCCGCGCCCGCCCAAAAGCTCGCATATCTGCCCGCCGAACGCGAACAGGAGCGCCATGATGGGCACGGCCGCCACGACGAGCATGAGAAACGTGGTGCCCACGGCGCGGCGGGACCTCGCCTCGTCGCCCGCGCCGCGCGCGATGGACGAGATGACGCCGCCGCCCATGCCGATGCCCGTGCCCACCGCCATGATGAGCGCCACCAGCGGAAAGGCCACGTTCACGCCGGCCAGCCCCGCGTCGCCCACCGCGTGCCCCACGAAGATGCCGTCGACGATGCTGTACACGCCGGCCAGCGTGAACGTGAGCATCGTGGGCAGGATGTACTTGAGGTATTCCCTCAACATGCTTTTCGTGATCATGATGTCGCTCCGCTACGTGATTTGCCAAAGATTTATATCGCATGGTACTCTAAACCTTAAAGCTGCTTGAAGGTCAAACCTGCATTCCTGAGGATTCTCCGAATCTTCAAACGACGCGGAGGAGGAGCGCCATGGGCGCCGCCCGGCACTACGACATCAAGGACGCGGCCCGCTTCCTGCGGATCGCGCCGTCCACGCTGCGCTACTGGGAGAGCCAGGGCCTCGTGCGCGCGGGACGCGGCGAGCAGAACGGCTACCGGCGCTACTCGCTGCACGACCTCATCGAGGCGAGCGAGATCGCCTTCTACCGCAAGCTCGGCGTGCCGGTGCGCGAGCTGGAAGGGTACCGGGCGCTCTCGGCGCGCGGGCTGGACGAGGCGCTCGCCCGCACCGAGGACGACGTGGAGCGCCGCATCGCCGAGCTCGAGGCCACGCGGGCGCGCCTGGCCCGCCAGCGCACGCTGAACGTCCGCCTCGAGGAGCTCGAGCGCGCGGGCATGCGGCCGAGCGCGCCGGCCCTCGAGAGCCTGAGCGCCATCGACTACGCCACGCCCGCCCCCTGGAAGCTGCTCGTGGAGGAGCCGTGGAACTACGGCGTGCTCATCCGCGCCGACGCGCCCGGTACCGTGCTCGAGGCGGTGGCCGACGCGCGGGCGGGCGCGGGCGAGGCGCTGTGGAGGCGCTCCCCCTCCGACGACGCGTCCACGTGCCGGGAATGCCTGCTCAAGGTGTCGCCCACCGCCAGCGAGAGCAACGCCGCGGAGCTGTTCGCCGAGGCCGCGCGCCAGGGCGTGGAGCCTGAGGCCGTCGTGGGCAGCTACCTGCTCACGGCCACCGACGACGCCGGTCGCTGGGACTACCACCGCGCCTGGGTGGTGGGGGCCCGCCAAAAAGAATAGCGGATGGCGGGAACGCTCCCCCGCCATCCGTTTGCCGGCTAGCGCCTCGCGCGGCGGGCGACGCTCAGCACGGCACCGGCGAGGCCGGCCAGCACGACGGCCGCAAGCGCGAAGGGCGCGACGGCGTCGCCCGTGGGCGCCAGGTCGGACGCGCCCGAGCCGTCCGACCCGCTGCCGGAGCCCGAGCCGCCGCCTGAGCCGCCTGAGCCGGACGCCTCGGCCACCGTGAACGCGGTCTCGGCGATGCCGTCCTCGAAGACGAGGCGCAGCGTGTGGGCGCCAGGGGCCAGCGTGGCCAGGTAGGCGGGCTTCAGCATCACGATGGTGGAGCCCTCCGTCACCGTATAGTTCGAGGGGTCGACGAGCTTGTCGTCCACGTAGGTTTCGCGGTGCTTGTCGATGTCGGCGTCAACGCGCACGCTCAGGCCCTCGTCGGAGCCCTGCTCCCACGAGCCGTTCTGCCCGTTGAGGATGGGATAGGGCGCGGCGGTCACCGTGTAGGCCTGGTCCGTCAGCACGAGGCCGTCCGCCGGCAGGGCGTAGTTGGGGGCGTCCGCGAGCGAGGCCACCTTCACCGTCGCGTCATCATGGGGTCCGACAGCCGACGCCGAGGGGTAGGACACGCTCGAAGCGGTCGCCTGGATCTCGCCGGAGAGGATGCGGCCGCCCGACAGGGTCACGGCCACGTTCGTAGCCGTAAGCGTGCGCTGCGGAACCGCGGCCAGCTGGGCACTTGAGGTGTTGTCAAGCACGCGCGGCGTGACGATTACGGCGCCCTGCGCCACGACGTCCTTCGCGGCGGAGTAACCCGAGCCCTCCTCCACATCGAACATGACCGCGTAGGCGCCCGCATCGATGGGAGCGCCCTCGATGGGCGTCGCGCCCTTGAGGTAGCGCAGGTTCGTCGCGGCGCCGACGCCGTCCTTCGAAGCCACCGAGGCCCCGTGCCCCGCACCGTCGTACTCGGCCGTGACGGGGGTCGCGACGAACTGGTCGACGGTGGGAACGGGCTTCTCGGACACGTTGTAGTCCTGCTCGGTGAGCATGAGGCTGTCGCCGGGCAGCCGGTAATTCGAATCGGCCGGAAGCGGCGCGAGCGTCACCTTGCCGTCTTTGTGCGGCCCGAGCACGTCCGCGGAGGGGAACCTGATCTCGGAGGCCGTAGCCGTCACCTTCTCGCCCGGCACGATGTTGCCGCCGGTGAGCATGACGGACACGTTCTGGGCGCTCGTGGCGTCGCGGATGGTGCCGAGGCCGGAGGCCGCCTCATCGCCGTTCAGCTCGCGCTTCTCGATGGTGAAGGTGCCGCCGTCGAGGCCCTGGGCGTCCCAGAACTTCGTGCTGTCGGCTACGTCGATGAGCACCTGGTACGTGCCGGCGTCCTTGGGGACGATGGACGTGGCATCGCCGCCATCCTTGGCGTACTTCACGGTCGCGGCGCCCATGTCGGGACTCTTCGGCGTGACGGAGACCGGATGCTCCTGGCCGTCGTACCCGATGTCGGCCAGGGGCCCGATGTCGAAGTCGGCAGCCTTGGGCGTTCCCTTGGCAAGCACCGTGTACTCCCGATCCTCGAGGACGAGGTTGGCAGCGGTGTAGTTCGTGCTGGTCAGCTCGATGGCGCTCACCGCAGCGTCCTGGTAGGTGTTCGCGCCGTTGGCGGAAGAGGGATGCGTCACCGTCGCGGTGGCGTCAAGGGGGCTGTCTCCGGAAAGGATGGGGCCGCCCGTGAGCTTGATCGGCGTCTTCTCGATGGTGCCCGCGCCCTGGTAGACCTCGGGCAGGGCCGCCTCAACGCTCGTGTCGAGCGCGATCGGGCTGATGACGAGCTCGCCGAGGGAGAACGATCCGGCCTCGTACGCCGTTCCCTGGGCCACCTTGAAGGTGACCTCGTACGTGCCGGCGTCCTTGGGGGCGGCGGTCGCGGGCGGCTCCTCGCCCTGGGCGTAGTAAACGGTCACGGCACCCATGCCGGTCAGGCCCGCCTTCGCGGTGACGGAGACGGGCTGCTCGGCGCCGTTGTAGGCGACGGGGCCCGTCGGCATGCTGTTCTCAAAATCGCTCGCCTTGGGCGTTTTGCGATTCACCGTGTACGACTGGCCATTGAGGATGAGCCCCTGGGCGGTATAGCGGGGGTCGGTCAGCACGATGTCCTTCACCACCGCGTCCGCATGGTCGCCCGCAGCCGTACCCGAGAGATACCGCACCGTGGCAGTGGCGGTGAGAGGATCGTCCTTGGGAAGGATGCTGCCGCCCGTAAGCTCGATGGACTTGTCGGGCTCGACGGTGGTGCCGGCCTCGACGCTTCCCAGCGTCGCGGTCACCCCCGTGAGCGCGCGCGGCACGATGGAGAAGGTGCCGGCATCCAAGCCCTTTTTGGCCTTGTACGCCACACCGTCGGCCACGTCGAAGGTGACCTGGTACGTGCCAAGCTCCGTCGGAGCCTCCTTCGTGGGAGCGCCGCCGCCCTCCTTGGTGTAGAAGACGGTCACCTCGCCCATGTTTTCCGGATTCTGCTTCGCCTTTATTTCGGCCGCCTGGGGCCCGCCGCTGTATTCGGCCTCATGAGTGGACGAGTCCCCCGGCAACGTGATCGAGAAGTCGGTGAGGGCTGGGGTCATCTTCTCGAGCACTTCGTAGAACTGACGCTCCAGCTTTATCCCCTCGGGGAGCTCGTAGTTCTTGCTGTCGAGCTGAATCTCCGACACCGTAGCGTCGTTGTGAGAAGTCGTCGGATCAGTCCCCCAAGGATACTTCACCGAGGCGGTAGCCTCGAGAGGCTCGTCGAACCACGGAATGTTACCGCCTTTGAGCTTGATTGCCGCGTTCGTGCTTTCCGTAGTGCCTTGGTATATGGGCGACAGAACGGCATACAGCCCCTCACTGATCAGCTCGTACGGGGAAATGGCGAAGGAGCCCAGGGAGGCCCTGCCGTTGCCCTTGTAGCTCGGGCTATCAGCCGCGTTGAAGACAACTTCGTAGGTGCCGGCGTCCTTAGGGGCAGCGGACGAGGCGTCGCCGCCGTTCTTGACATAGCTCACCCCGGTCACCGCGCCCACGAAGTTGTTTTTGGGCACAACCGTGACCCGACGCGTCGCTCCATCGTACTCTCCATTCGGCAGAGACGAAGGCGACACGATGTAGTTCTCCAGCGAGAAGGGCTCCTGATCCCAAACGGCGGAGAACGCGGCAGCGGAGCCGTCGGATACACCGGTTTGGCCGAATATCACCGGATTGCCGGCGGCATCGATCCAGCCTTTCGGAGCGCGGCTGTCCACCTGGCCCGGATCGGACACGGTGCCCTCCACCTTGGCGAGCGCAGGCCCCGTGTTGCGCACCTCCCAATCGAACAGCGCGTAGGCGCCCGACACCGGCTTCGCGAGATGCCAGCCCGCGCCCTGCGGGTGCGTCCACTGCCCCGAGGCCATAGCCCCCGTGCCCCCGATCTCCCCCGCGCTCACAGGCCAGGCACCCTCATCGAGCGAGAACCCCTGCCCCAGGTTCACCGCCGCAAGGGCGTCGCAGCCTTGGAACAGGTTCGCCCGATTCGCACCGCTTCGAGCGATGGCGCCCGCCATATCGACGGAGACGAGCGATGAGCAGCCGGCGAACAGCGAACCCATGTCCGTCGCGTTCGCAGTGTCGAAGGACGAGAGGTCCAGGTGCGCAAAGCCCGCGCCCGCGAACAGGGAGCCCATGCTCCCCACGTTCGCGGTGTCGAAGGAGGAGAGATCGGCGGTTTTCAGCGCCGTGCAGCCCTCGAACATGCCGGCCATGTCGGTGACCTTCGAGGTGTTGAAGCCCGAGAGGTTGAGGTCGGCGAGAGCCGCGCAGTCTTTGAACATGCCGTTCATGCTCGTCACCTGCGCGGTGTCGAACGACGTGAGGTCGAGCGCGTCGAGCTTCCTGCAACCCGAGAACAGCGAGCTCATGTCCTCCACGCTCGAGGTGATGAACTTGGAGACGTCGAGGCTTTCGAGCGAGGAGCAGCCCGCGAACATGCCGCTCATGCTCTTCACGCGCGTGGTGTCGAACTTCGTCATATCCAGCGACACGAGCTTCTCGCAGCCGGAGAACATATCGGCCATGCTCTCCACCAGCGAGGTGTCGAAGTGATCGCCGAAGGTGACGGTGGCGAGGCTGGCGCAGCCTTTGAACATGCCGGCCATGCCCGTGACCCCTTCGTACGGCTTGCCGTCGAGGTACGACCGCGAGGTGTCGAGGCCGGAGAGGTCTATTTCCTCCACCTTGTCAAGGCTGGCGAACATGCCATCCGCCGAACCGTATTTAAACGTTATCAGATTGCTTCCCGAAGATTTGAAGACGATCTTCTTGACTTCATCCGTGTTGGGACGCTGCGGGCTCGTGTCTCCCCAAGGAATGTTTGCGTCCAGCTGATGCCCGCCGCCGCTCGGCGCGACCGTGAGCGTGTCGCCGCTCACATCCCAACTGCATGTTCCCCACAAGCCGCCCTCAGCATACGCGGGCTGCACCGCGCCGAGCGCGAGGACGAGCGCGGCCGCAAGCGCGGCAAGCGCGGCCGCGAAAGCGCTTAGACTAGGTACCCCCCCCCATCATGCTTTTCGGCTCGGACGAAGATGGAGGACGAAGGCACCATGGGCGTTCCTTTCCGTTCGGGCGCGGGGGCCCGGCGGGCTTGCATTCTCGAGGACGGCGCGCGCATGCACACCAAATCGACACCTATTGTATGCGCACGCCCCTCAACATGCAACACGCACGAGACGAACGGCCAAGGGCGGCGCAGCCCGGCGAGGGCCCCTGCCGCCCTCGCCTGAGGCGGCAGGGAGCGCCCTTAGCGCCTCGCGCGGCGGGCGGCGCTCAGCGCGGCGGCGGCGAGGCCGGCCAGCACGGCGGCCGCAAGCGCGAAGGGCGCGACGACGTCGCCGGTGGGCGCCAGAACGGATCCGCCCTGGCCGGAAGCGCCGCCAGAGCCGGGATCCGGGTTGTCGCCGGGGTCGGGCAACGGCTTCGGGTCGTCGGGCTCGGGCTCAGGCTCGGGGGCGGCGGCCACGGTGAACGTGGTCTCGGCGGCGCCGTCATCGAAGATGAGGCGCAGCGTGTGCTGCCCCGGCGCGAGGGTGGCCAGGTAGGCGGGCCGCAAGGTCACGACGGTGGAGCCGCTTTCGGCCGTGTAGTTTTCCGGGTTGACAAGCGCGCCGTCTACGGCGGCACCTCGGAATTTCGCGAAATCGGCGTTGGCGGTCACGCGCAGGCCGCACACGCCCCCATCGGGGTCTATCCATTTGCCGGTGGTCGAAAGCCCGGTGTCCGCGATGGCCCCAGTGTTGTTCGGCAGCGTGGGAAAACCCTCGAACTTCTCGCTCAGGCAGATCGCGAGCAAGGAGGTGTTCGAGAACATGCCCGCTTTGCTCGTCGCATTCGAAGTATCGAAGGTGGAGAGGTCAAGGGAGATGAGCTTTCCGCAGCAATTGAACACTCCTCCCATGTCCTCCACGAGGGAGGTGTTGAAGCTGGAAAGGTCGAGAGACGTGAGAGCCTTGCAGCCGCCGAACATGCTGGACATGCTCGTGACCTGCGAGGTGTCGAAGCCGGAAAGGTCGAGGGACGTGAGGGATGAACAGTTGTAGAAGAGACCACCTATATCCTCAACCCCGGAAATGTCAAAGTGGGACAGATCAATAGACTCTACTTTGGAGAGGCCGTCGAATAGACGTTTGCGCTGTTGCCTTCAAGCTTTACGGGATTCTCTTTCGTGCCTATGACGATGCGCTTGACATCGGTCATATCGGCTTTATCGGCGCTCCTCTTCCACGGAATGGATTCAGGTGAATTTCTGATGGCGTTGCCCCCGGATGCGGCCGTCACCGTGAACGTGTCTCCCTTGATCTCCCAGTCGCATGCGTCCCACTTCCCCTTGGCGTCGAGGGCATGCGCGGGCTGGGCCGCGCAGAGCGCGAGCAAAAACGCGGCCGCCAGCACGACGAGCGTCGCCGCGAAAGCGCTTAGACTAGCCCCCCCCCCATCGTGCTTTTCGGCTCGGATGAAAGTGGAGGACGAAGTCGCCATGGGCGTTCCTTTCCGTTCGGGCGCGGGTCCGGCGGGCTTGCATGAGGTAGGGCCGCCGCGTCCGCGCGGAAGGCCTACCCTCGTATTCTATGCGCCCGCCGCCCTTCTGTAAGACCTTTGGCACGAACAGGCCCGATGTGGCGTGAAAAGTTGCGAGGGCCCTTACTCCCGGCGCTTACGGGCGCGCACTGACAGGGCGCAGGCGGCGAGCGCGCCCAAGGCCAGCAGAGCGATCATGCGCGCCATACCCGCCGCGCCGTCCCCCGTGGATGCCAGCGCTTTGCCCTGCGTCTGCGCCGCGATGTCAGCCGCGCCTCCCGCAGGGTCGTAGGACACCAGCGTGAACGACGAGTAGCGCTCGGGGCTTATCCGCAGCGTTTCGCCATCGAGGCGTTGCGCATCCAGAAGCTCGATCTGCGGATTGCTGCCAAGGCGGCCGTGCACGGCGATAGCGCAGTATCCGCGGCTCTCCTCAAGCGCGCCGCCGGGCTTCATCATAAACGAAACCGGCCGGTCGAGCTTGTCCAAAGTACCCACGGGCTTGCCGTTCACCAGCACGGTGATGGTGATGTCGTAGTGGCTGAGCACCTGTGCGTCGGCGAGGCCCTGCTTGGCCAAGAACGCCTCGGCTTCATCGATGAGGGCCTGATCGGTCTGGCGGCTCACCGCCACATCGAACGTGATGCCGGCACCTGACTCGACGGCTTCGCGCAGCGCCGCGAGCGTCTCGTCGCTCAAAAACGCCTGCACGTCGTCCCTGTCGAGGGCGCCCGCTTTGATCGCGTGGATGATCCGACTGAGCGTAACGCCAACCGTGCGCAGCGCGCCGTCCTCCAGCTGCACGCCGCCCACCTGGGCCGTGAACGCGCCCTGCACGAGCGGTTCGTAGGTGACCACCAGCGTTCCGGATAGGGGCAGGCGGTCGTAGTTGTAATAGAGAGAGGACAACTCGTTCGTCACGGCACCGGGGTACATCAACTCCGCGCACTCGGAATCGGCCGTTAAGAGGACATCGTGCTCCGGCCAAAGCCAGGGAAGCGCGTTTTCCTCGTATCCGCCTTCCAGGTCGGAAATCCATCGGGCATCGGCGACGCACATGCCCTCCGGGGCGTCGCGAACCGGGATCACGTCGCCGTACCACACGCGGCCCCGGTAATCGTACTCGACGGTGCCGTCCGGGTAGCGATACTCGACCGTCGCCTCGCGGAATGCGAACCCGACGACGTATTCGAAATAAGTGTACAACGTTTCGAGCTCCGCGAAACCTTCGATGCTTGCCGTTCCGTTCAGATGCTTGCCGCCATCGAACCGCTTGCCAAGAACGCCGTTGTTGCCGGTCATGGTCGAGCGGGTGTTCTTGAAAACGGCATGCGCGTCGGTCACCTTTCCCACGATGGAGCCGTTCTCCTCGGAGTTGCTGGCCAGCGGCGTGCCCGCGTAGGCGCAGTTGTCGACGACCATCCGCTCTTGCGTGTAGGCTTCTCCCTCGATGAAGCCGAGCACGCCGCCGAGCGCCCATTTGTCGGAGTAGACGGTGTGCGCGAAGTCGGTGCGCATGCTCTCGTCCAGCACGACCACGCGGTTCTTCGCAAAGTCGTGCCCCTCCACCTCGGTGCTGGGGCCGTAGAACCCGCCCGCGATGCCGCCGACGAAGTACGACCCGCCGTGCACCGAGCCGTCCCAGCTGTGGTTGTTGCCGAAGCCGGTGCGCATATCCTCGTAGGTGCAGTTCGTGATGGAGCTGTAGTAGGCATACCCCACCACGCCCCCGGTGAACATGCCGCCGTTGTACACCTTGACACGGCTTGTGACGTTGTCGATAGTCGAGTTCAGGGCGTAGCCCACCACGCCGCCGGTGCCGAAGTTGTTGTTCTGATCCTGGTAGAGCTGTCCCACCACGGTGAGGTTCTTCACGGTTGCGTTATCGGTCGATCCGAACAGGCCGTCGGGCTTGCCCTCCTGCCTTGAGCTCTGGTCGTAGCGCACCACCTGCTTATCGCCGTTGCACTGGCTGTCGTTCTTCGTGTAGGTGATGGTGTTGCCACCGCCGTCGAACGTGGCGTTGCTGAGCGTGCGGGACAGATACTCGGCGTTCGTGTCGAGCGTTATGCTGCTTTTCAGCACGTAGGTCTGATTCTCGTAGGGCGTGTTGAACGTCTCGGCAGCCTTTGCGAAGTCGGCCGCCGTATAGATATCGGTCGTGGTCTTGGGGAAGTCGATGGCGATGAGCCAATGGTAGCGGTCTTGATAGGTGGCTTCGACGAAGGAGTCGAGCAGGGAGAGGCCGCTGCCCGGCGTATACGCTTGTGCCGGGATGACGTAGGGGTCGAAGTAGCTTATGCTGCCTTCCGCGCGCACGCGCTCTTGGGCGGTGGGTATGTAATCGATGTCGGCGACGTTCTGGATGACGCTCGTCTGCCCGTGCCCATCTTTGAGCGCATCGGAGATGAGGCTAGCAAAGGAGTATGAGGTCGCGCCCGGATTCACGTTAGCGCAATCGGCTGTGAGCTTGTCAGCGTCGGCGACAAGCGCGTGCGTCTGCGTGGAGGTGTCGTATTTCAGGTACATGTCACCATGGGACGGACGGCCGGACGACGAGCTTATGCGATACCGCCAGAGGTCGGAATCATAGGGGGCGGGCGCGTAGTCCTCGTCTGAGGGATTGATGTTTCGATACAGCGGACGCTCGGCTATGAAGTACGTCGTGTCGGTCGCACGCGAGGTAACGCGGTAGCAGCCCATGCCCTCAAGCGCGGCATTCGGCAGCTCCTCCCCGGTGTAGCGATCGTGGTAGGTGGTGATGGGGAATGGCTGCTTGAGCATATCGGGCATCACGTTGTAGCGGTCGTCGCCCTCTTTGCTGGTGAACACGAGCTCGCTCACGTCGAAGTGATCGCCTTTCACGGCCTCGGTGGGGCTCCCGCTCGCATCGAGGCTCGTATCCACGTAGTCCCACTGGGCTTCCTCGAATCCGACGGTGCGCATAAAGTCCATGAGGCGCGTGTCGGCCACCACGGCATCGAAGTCGGAGATCATGCGGCTGTAGTACTCGTCGAGGGAGTCGAGCTCTATGCCAAAGGCGGTCGGATCGGTCACGTAGGCGTCGCTTCCCACGCGCTCGGTGTAGAGCCTGGCCAGCGCGTAGTAGACGTTCGACGAGGCGGTGACGAACGTGTCGATGGACGGGATGCTCTGATGCTGGAAGATGTGGCGGGAGTCCAGCACGGTGTTGAACGACGATACGAGCGAGGTGCCCGTCTGCGTGGTTGCATGCGACAACAGCGTTGAGAGCTGGCTCAAATCGTTCTGCATGTCGGTTATGTCGAGGGTGCGCAGGTACTCCATCAAGGTTTCCGCAGAGTCTTCGAGCTGCTTCTGATCGACGAACACGCCGTCCTCCGCGCCTTCCTGCTCGTACACGGCACCGTACATCTTCTCGAGGTAGCTCGCCACCTGCTTGAACCTCGGCTCCCAGCGGCTGTACACCTCCTGGAACTTTTGGAGGTCGTTTTTGTAGCTCTCCTCCTCGATGAGCTTCTTCAGCTCGGCGATCTGCTCGGATATGATATTCGTGTTGCGATACAGCAGGTCGATCTGCCCCGACAGGGCGTCCATGTCCTTCACGATCTGCTTGATGCGATGATGGGCCATGAAATCGCTTATCATCCCCACGATGCCGCCCGCCGTGCTCAGGCCCTTCTTGATGCGGGTTTTCTTAGTCGGCTTGACAATGATATCGACGATGGGGGCCGGCACCATGAAGTCGTCGATCATGAGCAGCTGGGGGGCGTCTGCCCCGTCGCCCGCAAGCGAAAAGGAGGCGGGCTGTCCTTCGTTTGAGTATTCCGACCAGGCGAACATGTCGATGGTGATGGCGCTGGGCAGGGCGAGCAGCGTTTCGGACTGCGGCCCTTCGATCTCGCGGTTGCAGAGCGCGGTGAGGTTCTGGGTGAGGTCCTCTTCGCTGAGCGAGGTTTTGACGTACTGGTAGTAGCCGTTCGCTTCGGGCTCCGACGCGGTCCTGACGTCGGCATCGGGGCCGGGCTCGGGCGCGGGAGGTGCCGCCGGCGATGCGGGGGCTTCCTCAGCATCGTTCGCGGGCGGGACGGCGCCGGGGTTGTTCGCAGGCTCGGGCTGATCGGCATCGGGGCTGCTCGGGACGTTGATATCATCGGGCGCTCCGGGCGCGGTCGAACCGGGACCGGGCTCGGGCTCGGCCAGCGCGACGGCGGGGCAGAGGCCCGTCGCAAGCGCAACGGCGAGCAGGCACGACAACGCTTTCGCGAACGGAGCGGCCCCGTGCGAACGACGGGCCGACGAGCGGCTTGGACGGGCAGCTGCATGGTCCAGTGAAGACATGGCGTCCTCCTTGTCATCGATGCCGTTCAGCGACGCGAAAGCGGTGCTTACCCGCATTCTATGCGCCAGCGGCCCGCATGGAAGACGTTTGGCACGAACAGGCCCGATTTGGCGCGAAAAGATGCCGCCGCCCTTGCAGACGCCATGCCCGCCCATGCCAACTGCGCGCCGCAAGCTGCGCGATGCCCGGAGCGCACGGCCTACGTGGTAGAATCGGAGGCGCATTCCAGGGCGCGCGGGGCCTCCCCGGCGCAAAAGCACGTACCGGAGGAAAAGACCGATGAGGATCGCCATCGTAGAGGATTGCGCGCGGGACGCCGAGGCGCTTGAGAGAGCGCTTGCCGACCACTTGGATCGCCGCGGCCATACGGCCGACATCCTGCGCTTCGAAAGCGGCGAGGCCCTGTTCGCCGAGAGCGCCGAAGCGGCCTTCGATCTTATCTTCCTCGACGTATACCTCAACGACGAGACCGGCATCCAGATCGCCGAACGCCTGCGGCGCGAGCGGCAGCCCGGGCTGATCGTCTTCATCACCATATCGGCCGAGCACGCGGTGGACGGCTTCCGCCTGCGCGCGTTCCACTACCTCACGAAGCCCTGCGCGCCCGAAGACGTCGCCTCCGTGGTGGACGAGGCCCTCGAGCGCCTATCCGACGAAGAGACCGTGCTGCGAATCCGCGACGGCTCGGCGGTCGCCAACGTGCCGCTCTCGCAAGTTCTCTACGTCACCACCGACGGGCATTACCTGTCGGTCGTCACCACGAGCGGCACGCTGCGCTGGCGCCAGCCGTTCTCGCGGTTAGCCGAGCTGGTAGCCCCCTACCGGCAGTTCTACGTGTGCAGCCGCAGCGACCTGGTGAACATGGACCACGCCGAGAGCTTCACCCGCGACGGCTGCTTCCTCATGGACGACGGTGCCAAGATGCCCGTGCGCAAGTCCTCGCGCGCCGAGGCCCGCAACCGCTACTTCGACTGCCTGTTCTCCCGCGTGCAGGCGTGAACGCATGAAAAAGCCGGTCCGCGAACGATGCGGGCCGGCTCGGGGATTCGCTGCGTGCGGGGTTTACGCCAACATCGCCAGGATGTTCTGCTTGGGCTGCACGCCGACGGCCTGCTTCTTCACCTGGCCGTTCTCGAACACCATGAGGGTGGGCACGCTCATCACGCCGTACTTCTGCGCAATGTCGGTGCTCTGGTCGATGTCGAGCTTGTACACGGCGGCCTTGCCGGCAACCTCGCCCGCCACTTCGTCGAGCGTAGGCGCGAGCATCTTGCACGGCCCGCACCACGTGGCGAAGAAGTCGACGAGCACGGGGCCCTGCGCGTCGAGCACCTTGGACTGGAAATCGGAAGAAGAAACGACCTCGCTCATGAAAAGCCTCCTTTAGCTTGCAGCCGCTCTCGCGGCCTCGTCTGCGGCGCCGAAGCGCCTCCGCCGCATGATCCGCATGCGGCCACATCTGTGTTCCCGCCCATTATAAGCGCCTCGGCCCAACTGTGCACAAAATTGTTACTGTTTGGGGCATAAATGTGAACCAGGTGACATTTTCGCCCGGCGAACGGTCGGAAGCGCGCCGCGCCCTCCACCGATGCTCCACAAGCCGCCGCGGAGGCCCTGGGATATAATGGGGCGGAGACAAGCGAAAGGAACCTGGCATGAGCACATCGACCGAGCGCACGGCAACGCCCTCCGCCCCCTCCCTCGAGGCCCTCCACGAGCCCGCCTGGCGCGGGCACGCGGTGACGAGCGCGAACCTCGTGCTGGAAGGCGGCGCGATGCGCGGCCAGTTCACCGCCGGCGTGCTGGACTTCTTCATGGATCGCAAGCTCTTCTGCGAGCGCGTGATCGGCGTGTCGGCCGGGGCGCTGTGCGGCTACAACTACGTGGCCGGCGAGGACGGGCGCACGTGCTACCTCAACACCAAATACTGCAACGACTGGCGCTACCTGTCGCTCAAGAGCTTCGTGCGCACGGGCAACGCCTGCGGGCGCGAGTTCGCCTTCGACGAGATCCCCAACCGGCTGGAGCCGTTCAACTACGCCGCCTTTGACGAGTCGCCCATGAAGCTGGTGAGCGTGGCCAGCAACCTGATCACCGGCGAGGCCGACTACCACGAGTTCGCCGACTCGCACGCCGATCTGCCCTACCTCATCGCCTCGTCGTCCATGCCGCTCGTGAGCCAGATCGTGGACGTGGACGGCAAGCTCCTGCTGGACGGCGGCACCTGCGACAGCGTGCCCGTGGTCTACTCGATGCTCACCGGCGCGAAGAAGCACGTCGTGGTGCTCACCCAGGCCGCCGACTACGTGAAGGGCCCCGACAAGATGCTCGCCCTCCAGCGCCAGCGCTACGGCATGCATCCCTACTACGTCGAGCGCCTGCAGCACCGCCACTTCGAGTACAACCGCCTGTACCGCGCGCTGCCGCGCCTGCACGACGCGGGCGACGTCTTCGTCATCCGGCCGCCCGAGCCCGTGACCGTGGCCAGCATGGAGCGCGACCCCGAGAAGCTGTTCGCCCTCTACGAGCAAGGCTACGCCGAGGCCGCGCGCGTCTGGCCCGCGCTCCAGGAGTATTTGGCGCGCTAGAGGGCGTCGGGGCCCTCGCCGTCCCCCTCGCGCTCCTCCTCGCGCTCGCGGGCGTCCTGGGCGCGGAACTCCGCCACGAACCCGGCCGAGAAGATGCCGGCGGGGATGGCCACCACGCCGATGGAGAGCACCATCGTGAGGAAGCCGACGAGGCGCCCCGGCGCGGTGACGGGCACGAGGTCGCCGTATCCCGTGGTGGTGATGGTGGTCATGGCCCAGTACATGCCCGTGAGCACGCTGTCGAACCTCTCGGGTTGCGCGGGGTGCTCGAACTCGTACATGAGCACGCTCGCCGTGACCGTGAGCAGGGCGAGCACCGCGAACGCGGCCACGATCTCGGAGCGGCGCTTGCGGAACACCCGCGCGATGGAGCGCAGGCCGCGCATGTAGCGCGAGAGCTTCACGAGGCGCAGGAGGCGGATGACGCGGGCCGCGTTGAGCGCGGAGGGCGACACGGGCACCACGAGCACGAGCAGCCCCGGCGCGAAGGCGAGGAAGTCCACGAGGCCCATCGGCGAGAGCGCGTAGCGTAGGCGGGCGCAGGCCGGGGCCATGTCGGGATGCACGAGGTCGGCCACCCACAGGCGCGCGGCGTACTCGGCGGCGAAGCAGACGCTCGAGGCCAGGCCGAACGCGAGCATGCCCGCAGTCGCGGCCGCGGGCAGGTCGGGCTGCGCCTCGGCGAACACGAGCAGGGCGTTGACCGCGATGAGCGCGAACAGGCCGATGCCGACCGCGCGCGCGATGCCGCGCGCACGCCTCACGTCCTCGAGCGCGAGGAACGCCTGGCGCTTGAGGGGCGACGCCTTCTCCCAACGGGTGACGCTCATGGACGGCTCTCTCCTGTTCTCCTCCGACGCGCCGCCCGGCAGGCCCGGCGCGCTTTCCGCACAGTCTACCACGCTACGGCCGCCTCGCCGCATATCCGAGCTCCCCAGCGATCCCCCGATGCACGTTTTCGGGAGGGTTCTGCATCTTTTTCGAGGAAATGATGGCTGCCGCGATCCCTTCGCCATGCCGCACGCAAGGCCGGCTGTCGTTTGCCCAGGTGGGTTTTTTCATACGCCAGCGAGCCGACATCCAGAGCCATCATTTCCTCGAAAAACATGCAGAACCCTCCCGAAAACGTGCATCGCCCCCTCTCTTTCGAACGCTCAGCCCCTTCCGCGCGAGAGGTCCTCGATCAGTTCCGCCCTCAGGCGGTGGCGCTTCATCATCCAGCCCGCATCGTTGGCAGGAAGGCGCTTGCCCATGCGCTTGGCCAGCGCGCGAGCCGCCTCGTCCAGCTTGCGCGCGTCGAAGAACTGGTCCCTTGTCACCGTGATCACGAGCACGTCGCGGATGAGCAGGCCGCTGCGGCGGGCCGAGTCGCGCGTCTCCGCTACGGTGCCTTCGTGGAATTCGCGGCTGTCGTATTCGATCGCCGTCTTGCAGCGCGGCCAGTATAGGTCGCACTCGAAATGGTCGCGTCCGAGCAGGCCGCGCGCGGGCCCCGCATCGATCCAATAGTTGAGGCGCGGCAGCTCGAAGCCGTAGCCTCCCAGCATCCGCGGCAGGCAGAGCGCCATGCACAGGATCGTCTCCATAGGCGAGGCAGATCCGTTGGCGACGAAGCGCAGGGCGCGCGCGGCCTTGTTGAATCCCCGCTCGCCTCGCGCCTTCTCGACGCGCCGCCTGAGGGCTTCGACCGTGGTCAGAGGCCCGCCCTTGCGCTTGCGGAAGCCATTGCCCTCCCGATTGTGCACGTAGGTCCCGCACAGAAGCAGCCCGAAGCGAACCAAGGCGGCCAGCGTGAGCTCTGTGGCGACGCGCAGGAACGCCTCTTCGGGAGACTCGACGTAGAGCCCTTCCTCGATGCGGACGAACGCTCCAGCCGGGAACCTCCCCGAGCGCACATGGCAGGCGATCCCAGCCGCCTGGCTGCGATCGTTCGCGTCCGCCACGACGACGTGCACGGGGGAAGCGACGCCGAGGCGGCCAAGGTCGAGGCGGGAGACCTCCTCGGCGCTGACGCGCCTGCCGGGCGTCGGATGCGAGCGCGAGGAACCGGGCGCCGGCATGGGGTCGTTCACGCGCCAGTACTCCAAGGCTGAGGTATTTCCGAGGTAAACGCTCATGGTTGGGATTGTAGCAAATCCTGGAAACGGCGGGAAGGAGCTCGGGCACGCGGGGCCGCCCGGGAGGCAAGGTGTACAATGGCACGGTTCGCTTGAGAGAAATCCGCGCGCCCGAAAGGCCCTCCATGACCGTCGACCTCGTTTCGCTCGCCATCATCGCGCTCGCTGCGGCGGCGAGCCCCATCGTCGCCAGGCTCATCCCCAACAAGCTCGTGCCCGAGACGGTGTTCCTGCTCATCGCCGGCGCGGTGCTCGGGCCCAACCTGCTCGGCGTCGTAGAGCTCACCGACTCGGTGGGGCTCCTGTCCGACCTGGGCCTGGCGTTTCTGTTCCTGCTCGCGGGCTACGAGATCAACCCGAAGAGCCTCACGGGCAGCCAGGGCAAGCGGGGGCTCGCCACCTGGGCCGTGTCCATCGTGCTGGCGTTCGGGGTCGTGATTGCGGCCGGGCTCATGAGGACCAACGAGCTGGAGGCCGTAGCCGTGGCTATCGCGCTCACCACCACGGCGCTCGGCACGCTCATGCCCATCATGAAGGAGCGCGAGCTCATGGGCACGCAGGTGGGCGAGTCCATCCTGGCGTACGGCACGTGGGGCGAGCTCTGCCCGGTGCTGGCCATGGCGCTGCTGCTTTCCACGCGCGCGGAATGGCAGACCGTCCTCATCCTCGCCGCGTTCGTGGCGCTGTGCGTCGTGGCGGCCATCGTTCCCGCGAAGGCGAAGAAAGCGGGTCACCGGCTGTTCCGCTTCCTCACCGAGAACGCGGAGGGCACCTCGCAGACCATGATGCGCTGCGTCGTGGTGCTTCTGGTGGGGCTCGTGGCCGTGTCGGCCGTGTTCAACCTCGACATCGTGCTGGGCGCGTTCGCCGCGGGCTTCGTGCTGCGCTACATCGTGCCGGAGGGCGACCACGCGCTCGAGCACAAGCTGGACGGCGTGGCCTACGGCTTCCTCATCCCCGTGTTCTTCACGGTGTCCGGCGCGAAGATCGACCTTATGGCCGTGTTCGCGCAGCCGGCCATGCTCGCGGGATTCATCGTGCTTCTGCTGATCATCCGCGCGGTGCCCATCTTCGCGGCGCTCACCACCGGCAAGGACACGCGCGACATCTCCACGCACAACCGCCTGACCGTGGCGCTGTACTGCACCACGGCGCTGCCCATCATCGTGGCCGTGACGTCGGTGGCCGTGAGCGCGAACGCCATGCCGCAGGAGACGGCGAGCGTGCTGGTGGCGGCCGGCGCGGTCACCGTGTTCCTCATGCCGCTTCTGGGCACGCTCACCTACCGCGTGGCCGACGCGAAGCCCCTCGAGGCCGCACGCGAGATCGCCCGCAACCCGCGCGACATCGGCGCCATCCTGCGCGAGCACTGGGAGTTCGAGCGCATGCTCGCCCGCAAGGAGGCGCTCGAGCGGCTGGCGGCGCGGCGCGAGGGACGCAGCTTCGACGACCTGGACTGGCAGGACCGCGCCGCGCTGCTGCAGCGGCACTCGGCGCGCAAGCGGGCCGTCGACGAGGCGCTCGACCTGGCCGCGCAGGAGCTGGCGCGCCGCCAGCTGGCCCCCGACGCCGACCCGGACGGCGACGGCCCGCTGCTGGCCCAGGCTCAGCAGCGCCGCGAGGAGCGCCGCCGGCGCATGGCCGAGCGCGTCGTGCGCGAGTACCGCCGCCGCATGGCCGAGATGGGCCGCGCAGCCGAGCGCATGGGCATCGACGAGGAGGACGTGCGCGGGATGTTCGAGGACGACCCCGACGACCCTGCGGCGGCGCGGCGCTAGCCTGCGCGGCCGTCCCGCTCGGCGGCGGACACCGTGTCGAGGAGATCCTGCTTGCCGGCGACGCCCATCTTGGCGTAGATGCGGCGCACGTGGCTCTTCACCGTGTTGAGGGACACCACCAGCTCGTCGGCGGCCTGGGAGAAGGTGCGGCCCTCCACGAGCAGGCGCAGCACGTCCTCCTCGCGGCGCGTGAGGTCGAAGGAGCGCGCCAGGCGCGCGCAGGCGGAGTCGAGCGCGGAGTCCCAGCCCGCCGGAGCCTCCTTCTGCGGCGGGCGGTGCAGCTGCAGATAAGCGACGGCGGCGGCCATGCCGCGGGTGCGCCAACGGCGCTCGAGGGCGAGGCACAGCGGGAAGGACGCGGCGCACAGGCACACAGCGAGCGCGGCCGCCGCCTCGACGCCCCACGCGTCGCGCGCCATGAGGCAGCCCACGACGATCGCGAGGAAGCACGCCGCCCGCACGCCCGCCATGCGGTACGCCGTCCCGTCGGCCCGCGAGCGGAAGAACGCCCGCGCAACCGCCGCGCAGAACGCGCCGAACGCGGCGCACGCCGCCAGAAGCACCGCCACCGTCGACCATGGCACCATCGCCCGCTCCTTCCCTTCTTCGTGTGATAGCCTGCATGATAGCGCTCCGCGGCGAGAAGCGGGGCGGCGCGGGGTGATGAAAAACTTCATCATTGCCGCTTGGAAGCGCGGAGGGCTACGGTGGACGCAGGGAATCCGCCCCGAAGAAAGGAGGCTTCCATGAACGCGACGAGGAATCGCACGGCCCGCGCCTTCGCCGGAGGCGCCTGCATCGCGATCGCCGCTTGCGCGCTCGCGTGGTTCGCGCTCCAGTTCCTCCCCGGCGAGCCGAGGGAGCATGTGGTGGACACGGAGGTCGGCCGAGGTCAGGCGAGCTCCGCCAGCCGCTACGACGCGGAGAGCATCGTCGACGTGCGCGTCGGCGAGGAGATTCGCCTGGAGGGGCTCACCGGGGGAAAGGGCTTCGCCTATAGCGAGGAAGAGATTGCCTCGTGGAGCGCCGAGGAGCGCGCGAACAACATGGGCGCCGACAGCTGGCGCTACGATTTGCCGACGCTCGGCGTTTCCGTCGTCGGCCTGAGGACGGTGACCGAAGACGCGTTCGCCGAATGGTATCCGCATTACGGCGAGGCGGCCGTTGCGTTCGGCGATGCGGAGAGGAAGGCGTTCCTCGCGGAGCTCACGGTGACGAACCCGGGCGACGAGCCCGCGCGCATCCCCACCTTCCAGCTATGGAGCGAGGACTTCGAAGGCGCCTCCGACAAGCTGGGCAGCGGCATTTTCGTCGACAAGTACCTGACCGATGAGCTGTACGGCGAGCCGCAGGATGGTTTCACGACCTTTACGCTTCCCGACGGCTGGAACGTGCTCAAGCCCGGCGAGACGCGCAGCTGGACTGTGCCGTTCCTCGTGTATGCGAACTCGTTTCGCGACCGGTCAGCCTACGACGACATCGACCCGGCGCGGTTCTGCCTGGCCGTCGCCGACTACGACCCGCCCACCATCTACCGCCTCTGGCTGGGCTGATCCGCTCGCGGTTCGCGCTCCTCCATGAGCGAATTGTACTCGACCTCCTGGCGCGCGGCGCGGACGGCCCAGACGACGAACAGGTCCACGAGGACGAGGGCGATGCCCACGATCAAGAGCGTGCCGTCGTCCTCGGGCTTGTAGGAGGCCCACGTCTGGAACCCGATGATCAGGCCGACGCCGATGCCGAGGAGCGCCAGCAGCACGCCAAGCGCCCGCGCCGTCTGCGGCTCCACCGCGCCATCGAGCTCGCGCTTGGACAGCTGCGACGCGCCCGCGAGCACGTGCTTCCACTTCCCGCGCGCAAGCTGCACGCCCGCGACGGCGAGCGTCGCCCCCAGAAGCGCCGCGCCCGCCGTCATCGCCCACAACCCCCACGCCATACGCGCTCCTTCGCCTCATCGATCATCGTTCGTCTCAGGATACCACCGCTCCCCCGCACTGCGACCGTTTCAGGCCGAAAATGAATCGAGTGACGGTTCTGCGCACGATTTTCCCTTGCAGCCGACAGGGAAGGCTGCGTTTGCCCAGTTCGCCGTTTTTCAAAGAGATCGCACCTCCCCTCTTGCGTTGGAAATGCAACGAAATCCTGCGCAGAACCGTCACTCGATGCGTTTCCACGAACCATCGCCGCCAACCCGAGCGCAGCGAAAGAAGGAAGTGAGGTCGAATCGTCGATTATCGACGATTTATCGACGATTCTTCCATTTATCGTCGATTTGCGGTATTCTAACGTCGATAGAAAGGAAGAACGCCATGAACGAATCCGAGATGCTCGAATTCAAGCGAACCGTCACCAAGGGCTTCTGTCGCGAGATCGTCGCGTTCGCCAATACGAAGGGCGGGCGGATACTCGTGGGCGTCGAAGACGACGGCACGGTCGTCGGCGTGGAAGACCCCGATGCCGCCATGCTGAACATTAGCAACATCATGGCGGACAGCATCTGCCCGGAAATCAGGGCTTTTGTCTCGATGCGAGCCATCGAAATGGACGGCAAGCCCATCGTCGAAGTGACCGTCGAGGAAGGCGATAGAAAGCCGTACTGCGTGGCACAGAAAGGGTTCGTGCCCGCCGGGGTGTTGATCAGGACCGGAACTGCGAACACGCATGCGAGCCCCGACCTGATACGCGACATGATCAGGGAGAGCGACGGCGATTCCTACGAGTGCCGCCGCGCCGTCGACCAGCAGCTCGCCTTCGCCGCTGCGCAACGCGAGTTCGCAGCGGGCGGGATCGCGTTCGGTGAGGAGAACAAGCGCTCATTGGGATTCACGAACAGAGATGGTTACTTCACCAACCTCGCGCTGCTCTTTTCCGACCAGAGCCCGTTCTCAGTGAAATGCGCCGTGTTCAACGACGGCTTGGGCATCGATCTGCAAAGCCGTAAAGAGTTCGGCGGGTCTCTGTTCGACCAACTGAACAAGACGCTTGAGTTCCTCGATATTGTCAACCGGCTGAGATCGCGCTTCGAAGGTGCCAAGCGCATCGACATGCGAGACTACCCGCCGAAAGCCATTCGCGAGGCGCTGCTGAACTGCCTCGTGCATCGCTCGTACGACTTCGATTCCTCCGTCATCGTCAACGTGTTCCCCGACCGCATCGAGTTCGTGTCAATCGGGGGCCTCGTGCGCGGCGTGACCCGCGAGGACATCCTCGCAGGCGTGTCCGCGACGCGCAACCCGCGCCTCGCCGCCACGCTGTACCGCCTTTCGCTCGTCGAAGGATATGGGATGGGCATCCGCAGCATACGGGGGCTGTACGCAGAATGCGCACGACAGCCGGAGTTCCGCACGCTGCCCAACTCCTTCGTGACCGTTCTGCCGAACATGCACGAGGCGGGCGCGGCGGAGGCGCTCCCCGAGGAGGCAGCCGCGCTCTCACCCGCGAGCCGCGACCTCAAGCAAGCCATCCTCGACCTCGTACGGAAAAAAGGCGAGATCACGAGAGCGGATGCGGAGATCGAGCTCGGCGCTACCCGGGACGCGGTGCTCGGAGCGCTCAGCGACCTCATCGCGCAAAGGCTCGTCGTCAAGCATGGACGCGCACGCGGGACGGTGTACCGACCGGCATGACGGCCGCCGAATAGAAGCATGAAAAAGCCCCGACGCGATTGCCGGGGCTTTTGCCGTTTACTGCTGGCGCCGCGCGGGATCCTTCGACTTCGCGCTACGCGCTCCGCTCAGGATGACAAGGGGAAAGCGCTACGCGCTCCGCTCAGGCACGCAGGTTGTCATCCTGAGCGTAGTCGAAGGGTCCTCCTCAAAGAGCGGCGCTGCCGCGACACCTCTATCCTACAGCGCGGCCTCGCGGATCTTCTCGAGGAGCTGGTCGACCGGCCAGGCGCCGAGGTCGCCCTCGTGGCGGTCGCGCACGCTCACGGTGCCGTTCTCGATCTCCTTGTCGCCCAGCACCACCATGTACGGGATCTTCTGGCTCTGCGCCTTCGCGATCTTCACGCGCATGGGCTCGTTCTGGTCATACACCTCCACGCGACCGCCCGCGTCCTTCACCTTGCGCGCGAGCTCGGTTGCGGCTTGCGTGTGGCGGTCGGCCAGCGGCAGCACGGCCACCTGCACGGGGGCGAGCCACAGCGGCAGCGCGCCGGCGTAGTGCTCGATCAGGATGCCGAGGAACCGCTCGATGGAGCCGAAGATGGCGCGATGGAGCATCCAGGGGCGCTCCTCGGTGTTGTCTTCGGTGCGGTAGGTCAGCTCGAAGCGCTCAGGCATGTTGAAGTCGACCTGCACAGTGGAGCACTGCCAGGTGCGGCCGATGGCGTCCTTCACCTTGATGTCGATCTTCGGGCCGTAGAACGCGCCGTCGCCCTCGTTGATCTCGTAAGACAGACCGTGGCGCTCGCACGCCTGCTTCAGCGACTCGGTGGCGTGGTCCCACATCTCGTCGGTGCCGATGGACTTCTCTGGGCGCGTGGATATCTCGGCCTCGTAGGCGAAGCCGAAGGTGGACATGATGTGGTCCACGAGATCGAGGATGGCCACCACCTCGTCGACCACCTGGTCCTTCGTGCAGAACACGTGCGCGTCGTCCTGCGTGAAGCCGCGGGCGCGCAGAAGCCCGTGCACCACGCCCGACATCTCGTGGCGGTACACCGTGCCGAACTCGAAGTAGCGCAGCGGCAGGTCGCGGTAGGAGTGCAGCTCGTTCTTGTACAGCATGACGTGGCCCGGGCAGTTCATGGGCTTCACGCCGTACTCGCTCATGCGCGGGTTCTCGTCGTCTCCCTCGTTGATCTCGAAGAAGTACATGTTCTCCTTGTAGAAGCCGTAGTGGCCCGAGGTCTTCCACACATCCGCGTTGTAGATGTGCGGGGTGATGACCTCCTCGTAGCCGCGCTCGTAGAGGTCGCGGCGCAGCCACTCCTGCAGGGTGCGGATGACGCGCGCGCCCTTCGGCAAATACATGGGCAGGCCGACGCCCGCCATGGGATCCATCATGTAGATGCCCAGCTCGCGGCCGAGCTTGCGGTGGTCGCGCTTCTCGGCCTCGGCCAGGTTGTGCAGATGCTCGTCCAGCTCCTTCTGCTTGAAGAAGGCAGTGCCGTAGATGCGGGTGAGCATCTCGCGTTCCGCGTCGCCGCGCCAGTACGCGCCGGCGAGCTTCGTGAGTTTGAAGGCGCCCAGCTTGCCGGTGGAGGGCAGGTGGGGACCTCGGCACAGGTCGGTGAACTTGCCGATGGTATAGGTGGTGATGGTCGCGTCCTCGGGGAGCTCGGCGATGAGCTCCAGCTTGAACGGCTGGCTCGCAAAGATCTCCTCGGCCTCGGCGCGGGTGACCACGCGGCGCTCGAAGGCCTCGTCGGCCTTCACGATCTCGGCCATGCGGGCCTCGATGGCGGCGAAGTCCTCCGGCGAGAGCGCGCGGTCGAGCTTCACGTCGTAGTAGAAGCCGTCCTCGATGGCGGGGCCGACGCCGAACTGCACGTCGCCGTAGAGGTCCACGAGCGCGGCGGCCATGACGTGGGCGGTGGAATGGCGCAGAAGCTCCAGGCCCTCGGGGCTCTTCGCGGTGACGATGGCCACGGAATCGCCCTCGGCCACGGGGGCGGTAAGGTCGACGGCCTGGCCGTTCACGATGCCGGCGAGCGCGGCCTTCGCGAGGCCCGCGCCGATGGAGGCTGCCACGTCGACGACGGTGGCGCCGTCGGCGAGCTCCTTGTTCGAGCCGTCGGGGAGTACGATGTTCATAGTGGTTCCTTTCCCGTGCCGGGCGCGCACAAAGCGCCTGCACGATCGGTTAAAACAACGGGGCCGCCCCACAACCAAGCGAGGCGGCCCCGATGAACGCGGGATGGGTTACTGCACGTTGCCCTGCTCGAGCTGAGCGGGCCGTGCCTGCCTCTGCTGGGATGCCGCCTGGTGCGGCTGGGACGTTCGGGCGTTGCGGCGCGTCGCGCGGGGGCCGCCGGCCACGGGCGTGGCGCAGTAGGGGCACACGGTCCAGGTGGGATCGAGCGCGTGGTTGCAGGTGCCGCAGAGGTTCTTCAAGCGCTGATGGCAGTTCGGGCACAGCACGAAGTCGGCCTCCACCGGATAGCCGCAGTTGGCGCATTCGCCGTACTTCATGAGCTCGCGTTGCTTGAGGGCGATCTCGAGCTCCTGCTCGTCGCGGTCGATCTGCAGCAGCGGCGGGCGGAGCAGGCAGTATGCGATCACGCCGAGCAGCGGGATGAGCGCGACGATGGCCCACACGTACCAGAAGGAGCCGCGCAGGTACGCGTCGCGGACCACCCAGACGATGGAAAGCACGTACAGGATGACGAGCAGCACCACGACCACGGTGAAGGCGGCCTGCAGCTCGGGCGTCCACAGCTGGGACAGCAGATCAGTCATATCAACCTCGTTTTCTTGTGTCAGCTCAGCGCTGGCGGCGCCGCAGTCCGCTCGGGACAGCCCCCGGAGCCGCCGACGTGCCCGCAGGTGAACCTTGCTACGTGCACGCGATCAGTCATTATAGCAAAGATGCTGCAAGCCGCGCGCTCGTTCAGGCAATTTCCTCAAGCTGGGGTTCAAGCTGTGGTTGATGGTTGAGGCTGAGATCGAGGCCGAGCTGAAGGCGTCACACGATGCAGATGGTGCGGTCGGGAAGGACGGCGTTCACTTCGAGCTTGCCGCCGAGGCTTGCGATGTAGCGGCGCAGGGTGTCTACCTGCAGAATATCGACGTCGCCTTTCTCCAGGTCGGAGATGCGCTTCTGGCTCACACCCATCCTGGCGGCCACCTCCTTCTGCGTCATATGGCATGCCTTGCGCGCCTGCTGCAGCTCGTACCCTTTGATCTTCGCCTCGACGGCAAGGCGGGCTCGTTCCTCCATTTCAGGGGTAATGTCGTCACGCGTCGCAAAATACTCTTCGATAGTAAGGCTTTTCATTCCGCCTCCTCCAGCTCTTTCAGGTATCGTCTAAACAGCCTATCGGCTCTCGGGATCGCCCGAGCATACCACCGATTCCACCGTTCACGCGTTCCGCCGGATGATTTATCGCCGGCAAGGAGCATCACAGCCCTTCGGTTCGGATCGAACGCGAAGAGTATCCTTATCTCGCTTCTTCCAGGAGAAGGGGGTCTGAGCTCCTTCATGTTCCCGAACGCCGACCCGCTCACCGAGTCCACAAGCGGCCTACCGAGACTCGGACCCTCCCTCCTCAGCACCGCCAACGTCCGCTTGACATGCGCAGCCGCGTCGCTGTCCAATCCCTCGAGCCATGGCTGGATCAAGTTCAAGTTGACTTCCCATTCGCCCATGAATATACCTCACACGTTCTATTCTGTCCAGTAGCCCCCGATGAAGGCCTCCGAACATCCTAGCAACGCGATCTTGCACGGCCATGGCGTGCGTCCAGCGGATCATCGCTCGAATCTGGCGCGTTCCAAGCGCGAATCAAGCGCGGATCAAGCGGATTTCCAGCACGGGTCAAGCGGAAATCCAGCGCGAATCCAGCGCGAATCCAGCGCGAATCCAGCGCCCCAGGTCACATGCGCGAAAAGGCCGCCCCGGCGCGCGGTGCGCCAGGGCGGCCTTGACAGGACGGGAGATTGTCGGGGCTTGCCTACCCCAGCTCGGCAAGCTGCGCTTCCACGCGGGCCAGTTTGTCGGCGAGCTCGGCGTGCTTGGCGCGGTCCTTCTCCACGATCTCGGGCGCGGCCTTGGCCAAGAAGCCCGGGTTGGAGAGCTTCTTGTCGAGCTTGGCGGCGTCCGTCGCCAGTTTCGCCTGCTCCTTGGCCAAGCGCTCGCGCTCGGCATCGAAGTCCACGAGGCCGGACAGCACGATGTACACCTCGAGCCCCGGCGCGAGCGACACGCTGGACTCGGCCGGCTTCTGGGCATCGGCGGCGATGGCCAGCGAGGATGTGTTGCCCATGCCCTCGATGAGCCCGCGCTGCGCCTCCAGGAGCGCCACGTCGGCCTCCCCCGCCTTCACGGCCACGGCCAGCTCCGTCTTCGGCGAGATGCCGTAGCGGGCGCGCGTGCTGCGAATGGCCGACACCGTTTCCGTCACCATCTGGATGGCGCGCTCGGCGTCCACATCCACGTACTTCGCGAGCTCCTGCGCGTCCGGCCACGCGGCCCCGATGAGGTACGGGGCAACGCTGCGATCCACCGGAAGCTCCTGGTAGATCTCCTCGGTCACGAACGGCATGATGGGGTGCAGCAGCCGCAGCGCCTGGTCGAGCACGAACACGAGGTTTCGCTGGCACGCCGCACGGTCGGCTGGGTCGGCGCCGGCCCCCAGGCGCGCCTTCGAGAACTCGATGTACCAGTCGCAGAACTCGTTCCAGAAAAACGCGTACAGCTCGCGCGTGGCCTCGCCGAACTCGAAGCCGTCGAACGCGGCATCGAGGCGCGCCACCAGCCCCGCCAGCCGCGAGAAGATCCAGCGGTCCACCGGCGTGGTGGGCGCAGGCGCGCCCGGCTCGTAGCCGTCGAGGTTCATCATCACGAAGCGCGCCGCGTTGCGTATCTTGTTCGCGAAGTTGCGCGAGCTTTCCAGCTTCGCCTCGTTGAAGCGCATGTCTTGCGCGCCCGTTACCTGCATCAAGAGGCCGAAGCGCATGCCGTCGGCGCCGTAGTCCTGCATGAGGCGCAGCGGGTCCACGCCGTTGCCGCGGCTCTTCGACATGGGCTTGCCGTCGGCCGCCATCACCGTGGGATGTATGATGACGTGCTCGAACGGGATCTTCCCCGTGCAGTACATCGACGCCATCACCATGCGCGCCACCCAGAGCCCCATGATGTCGCGCGCGGTGGACAGCACCTGCGTGGGATAGCAGTCGCGCATCTCGGGCGCGTCCATGCCCTCTTCGGTCCAGCCCATCGTGGCGAAGGGCCACAGCTGCGACGAGAACCACGTGTCCAGCACGTCCTCGTCCTGGCGCACCGGCGCGCCGCACACGGGGCACACGTCGATGTCCTCCACGCTGGCGTCCTCCCAGCCGCACGCGTCGCAGTAGAACATGGGGATGCGGTGCCCCCACCACAGCTGGCGCGAGATGCACCAGTCTTTCAGGTTCTCCAGCCAGTCCAGGTACACCTGGCGCCAGCGCTCGGGATGGAACTGGATGCTGCCGTCCTCCACCACGCGCGCGGCGTCCTTCTTCAGGCCGTCCACGGCCACGAACCACTGCTCGGACTCCCAGGGCTCCAGCTTCGTGTGGCAGCGGTAGCACGTCATGACCGAGTGGTCGTGGTCCTCCACGTGGTCGAGCAACCCCAGCTCGTCGAACGCGGCCACCACGGCCTCGCGGGCCTCGTCGCGGTCCATGCCGGAAAACTTCCCGTAGCCGTCCACCACGTGCGCCGTCTCGTCGAAGATGTTGATGCGCTCAAGGCCGTTCCGCTCGCCCATGGCCCAGTCGTTCGGGTCGTGCGCGGGCGTGGTCTTCACGCAGCCGGTGCCGAACTCCCTGTCCACATGCCAGTCGGCGAAGATGGGGATCTCGCGGCCCACGAGCGGCAGCGTCACCGTCTTGCCCACCAGGTGCGCGAATCGCTCGTCCTTCGGGTTCACCGCCACGCCCGTGTCGCCGAGCATCGTCTCGGGACGCGTGGTGGCCACCACCAGATACTCCAGGCCGTCCACCGGCTCGGTCAAGGGGTAGCGCAGGTACCACAGATGCCCCGCCTCGTCCACATACTCGGCCTCGTCGTCGGAGATGGACGTGGTGCAGTGCGGGCACCAGTTCACGATGCGCTTGCCCTTGTAGATGAGGTCGTCGTGGTACCACTGCACGAAGAGCTTCCGCACGGCCTTCACATACGCCGGCTCCAGGGTGAAGTGCTCGTCGGCGTAGTCGCAACTGCAGCCCATGCCCTTGATCTGGTTCACGATGGTGGTGCCGTACTCCTTGTACCAGTCATAGCACGCCTCGATGAACGCCTCGCGGCCTATCTCCAAGCGGGATATGCCCTGGTCGGCCAGCTTCTTGTCCACCTTGGTCTGCGTGGAGATGCCGGCGTGGTCGGTGCCGAGGATCCAGCGCGCAGGACGGCCCTGCATGCGCGCGCGGCGGATGCACGTATCCTGGATGGTGTCGTTTAAGGCGTGGCCCATGTGCAGCACGCCCGTGATGTTCGGCGGCGGGATGACGATGGTGTAGGGCTGGGCCTTCTTGGCGCCGAAGCCCTCTCCGCGCTGGAAGTAGCCGCCGTCGCGCCACGCGTCGAACAGCGGGCGCTCGTGCGCCTGGAAGTCGTAGTCGATCTTCTTCTCTGCCATAGGTTCGCTCTCTCCCGCCTCATGTCATCCTGAGCGAAGGCCGCAAGGCCGAAGTCGAAGGATCCCGCTTGGCGCCAGCCGTGACGTTTCCGGTTGGCACCGCACGGGATCCTTCGACTCGCTGCGCTCGCTCAGGATGACAACCTGTAAAGCTCCGCTCGCTCAGGATGACAACCTTATCCTACGCGCTCTTCTCCACGCTCTTCGCTACCGGCGTTATCTCCGGCTTCGTCTCTCCCGTGATGTCGCTCGCCCGCACGGTCACCGCAGACGGCCCGTCGTGTTCGGGCAGGTCGTACATGACGTCCTGCAGCACGCGCTCGCAGATGGAACGCAGGCCGCGCGCGCCCGTTCCGTGCTCCACGGCCTCATGCGCGATGGCCGTGAGCGCGTCGGGCTCGAACGTGAGCTCCGAGTCCTCGAAGTCGAACATCTTCGTGTACTGCTTCACCAGCGCGTTCTTCGGCTCGGTGAGGATGCGCACGAGGTCTTCCTCCGACAGCTCCGACAGCGACGTGACCACGGGGATGCGGCCCACGAACTCGGGGATCATGCCGTACTTGTTCAGGTCCTCCGGCAGCACCTTGGCCAAAAGCTCCGCCTCGGCGTGCTTCTTGGACTCGGGAAGCTCGGAGTTGAACCCGAGGCCGCTCTTGCCCACGCGCGCGGCGATGATGTCGGCCAGGCCCACGAACGCGCCGCCCAGGATGAACAGGATGTTCGTGGTGTCGATGTGGATGAGCTCCTGCTGGGGGTGTTTGCGCCCGCCCTGCGGCGGCACGCTGGCCTCGGTGCCCTCCACGATCTTCAGGAGCGCCTGCTGCACGCCCTCGCCCGAAACATCGCGCGTGATGGACAGGTTCTCGGCCTTGCGGGCCACCTTGTCGATCTCGTCGATGTAGATGATGCCGATCTCGGCGCGCGGGATGTCGAAGTCCGCCGCCGTCATGAGCTTCAAGAGGATGTTCTCCACGTCCTCGCCCACGTAGCCCGCCTCGGTGAGCGTGGTGGCGTCCGCGATGGCGAACGGCACCTGCAGCGTGCGCGCGAGCGTCTGGGCCAGGAGCGTCTTGCCCGATCCCGTGGGGCCCAGAAGCATGATGTTGCTCTTGGCCAGCTCCACGTCGCCGTCCTCGGCATCCGCGCCCAGGCTGATGCGCTTGTAGTGGTTGTACACGGCTACGGAGAGCGCCTTCTTGGCGTCCTCCTGCCCCACCACGTGCTCGGAGAGCTCGGCGTACAGCTCGTGGGGCGTGGGCAGGTCGGTCAGCAGGTCGGCGGGCGACGGATCGGCGACCGAGGCGACGTGCGCCTCCTCGCCGACCCGCGCATGGCGTCCCGTCTCAGCGCGCGACGGCTGCTGCTCGAGCGCCGCGGCGGCGTCGAACGCGGGGACGTTGAGCCCCAGGTCGCGCATCATGGCGTCGGCGCACACCGAGATGCACTCGTCGCAGATGTAGATGCCGTTGGGCCCCGAGATCATGGCCGCCACCTGGTGCGGATGCTTCCCGCAGAAGGCGCACGTTATATCCTCGCTGCCCCGGCCTTCGAATTCGTCGTCGCGTCTGTCGTTCATGTATCCTGTTCGCTTGTCTACTCGTCGGAGCTCGGCGCGGCTGCGCGCGAGGTGGTGATGCGGTCGACCAGGCCGTAGGCCACGGCCTCCTCGGCGGTCATGTAGTTGTCGCGCTCCGTGTCGGCCTGGATGGTCTCGAGCGTCTGGCCCGTGTTGTTCGCGAGTATCTCGTTCAGGCGCTTGCGGGTCTTCAGCATGTAGTCGGCCACGATGGCGATCTCGGTCTGCTGGCCCTGCGCGCCGCCGGAGGGCTGGTGGATGAGCACGAGCGAGTTGGGCAGGCACAGGCGCTTGCCCTTGGCGCCATGGGACAGCAGCACGGCGGCCATCGAGGCGCATTCGCCCAGGCAGATGGTGGACACGTCGCACTTGATGAAGTCCATCGTGTCGAGGATGGCCATGCCCGCCGTCACCGAGCCGCCCGGCGAGTTGATGTAGAGCGAGATGTCCTTGTCGGGGTCGGCGCTCTCGAGGTGCAGCAGCTGCGCCACCACGGAGTTCGCCACCTGGTCGTCGATCTGCTCGCCCAAAAAGATGATGCGCTCGTTCAGCAGGCGCGAGTAGATGTCGTAGCTGCGCTCGCCGCGCGGCGACTGCTCGATGACGTAGGGGATCAATGCGGATTTGGTGTCAAAGCTCATAGTGTATGCCTCGCTTGTCTCTTGCGGCCGGAATCCGGCCCAGCTGACGTTTCTGTCATAGTGCGGTCTATCGTGCCGCCGCGCAAGGCCCGGGTACCGTATCGTTACCTCGGCCCGCCCCGCGCACATAAGCGCGACGAGGCGGGCCGGTGTCTGATCGCGGCGGTGCTACTCGGCGTCGGACGCGGCCTCGGGGGCCTCCTCCTTCTTCGCCTTCTTGGCGGCAGGCTTCTTGGCCGGCTTCTCGGCGGCCTCGGCCTCGGGGGCCTCGGCGGCGTCGGCCTTCTTCGCGGGCTTCTTGGCGGCCTTCTTGGCCGGCTTCTTGGCCTCGTCCTTCTTGGCGGCCGGATCGATCTCGGTCACGACGGCCTTCTCCATGAGGTCGTAGACGGCCTTGGTGCGCATGATGCCCTGGCGCACCATGTGGAGCTGGCCGTTCTGGCGCCATTCCTTCTCAAGCGCCGCAGGATCCTCCACGCCGCTCTTCACGAACTCCTCGGTGACATCCTTGCCGTCGGCCTCCATCTTGAAGTGGCGGGCCCACGCGTCGAGCGCGAGGTCCTGGCGCGTGATGTCGGCGGCCTGCTTCTTCACGTCCTCCTTGAACTGGTCGGGCGTGAGGCCCTGCTGCGCGAGGTACATATCGAACGACATGCCCTGGCTCTGGAGCTGCTGGAAGAAGTCCTGGATGAGGGTGGCCTCGGCGTCCTCGCACATGGCCTGGGGCACGTCGCCCTCGAGGCGCTCGGCCACGGCGTTCAGGCAGGCGCTCTCCTTCAGGCGCGGCAGCATGCCGGCCTTCTGCTGCGCAAGGGACTCGGAGATGCGGGTGCGCAGGTCCTCCAGGCCCTCGAAGCCCAGCGTGTCCTTGGCCCACTCGTCGGTGACCTCGGGCAGGTTCTTCTTCTTGACCACTTTGACCTCGACCTCGAAGTCGATCTTCTCGGTCTTGCCCGCCAGCGACGCCAGCATGATGGGCGGATCGGCCGGCATGTCGAGGGAGAACGTGGCGCTCTGCCCCTTCTTGAGGCCGACGAGCTGCTCGTCGAACTCGGCCGGGAACAGGTTCGCGCCCAGGCCGTAGGGGCGGTTGTCCGTCGTGAGGGCCGGGATCTCCTCGCCCTTGTCGTCGGTGGCCTTCATGGCCAGGTCGATGTAGCTGTCGGCCTTCACCTTCGTGGCGGCCGAGGCGTCCTCGAACGTGTAGTAGTGCTCGCGCAGCCCCTCGATCTGCTCGTCGATCTCGGCGTCGGAGACGCCCTCGGCGGGCAGCTCGATGGCGACGGGCTCGTAGCTGGAAAGCTCGAACTCCGGCTTCACTTCCACGGTGAACGCGAACGTGTAGGGCTTGCCGCCCTCCACCAGGTCGGTTTCGTCGAAGGCGGGCTTGGAGATGGGGAACAGGCCGCAGTCGTCGATGGCGAGGGGGTAGGAGCCGTTCACGACCTCATCGGTGACCGTGGCCAGCACGGCTTCCTTGCCCAGGGCGTTGTCGATGATCGGGCGCGGGGCCTTGCCCTTGCGGAACCCGGGGAAGTTGTACTTGTTGGCGAAGTCCTTGTAGGTCTTCTTGATGCGGGCATCGATATCCTTGGCATCGACGGTGACGGTCACCTTCGTGCGGTTGTCTTCCAATGCCTCAACTTTTGTTTCCACGTAGCTGTCCTCCATCATTTCATGTATCGCCTTGCGGCATCGAGCGGCGTTGCCCGCGCGACCGTCCCCTTCCGCGGACGCTGCGATCCTGCATCACGCGCCGAGCACACCGAGACGGAATTATCGCACATGTGGACCTTCTGAGGAAGGGAACTTCACCCACGTTCACGAAGAACCGACGAAAAGCACGCGGGCCTGCGCCTTCTCCTCCGCTGGCCGGTTACGAATCGGTTTAACGCTACCATCGGGGGCGCTCGCACGGTATCATGGGGGCAATCGAAAAACAAACGCAGCAGCGGAAGGCCCCCCATGCCCGACATCGAACTCAATATCATGCAGGAGCGCGAGCTCGACCGCCTCATCGACTACGAGCGCGCCACGTGCACCGTGGACGGCGAGCTGGTGTACCGCTGCGCATTCCCCTATCGGCCCGACGACGACCTGCAGCGCGAGCTCATAGAGCGCGGCGCGCTGGCCGTGAGGCCCGACGAGCGCCGCGGCTCGGTGGTGGCCATCACCTCGGACGGCTACTCCTACTTCCCCGCCCTGCGCCGCGAGGAGATCGAGCGGGAGCGCGCCCGCAGGCGCGACGCGCGGCTCATCGGGCTCGCGGCTCTGTTCTCGGCCCTGAGCGTGGTGGCCGGCTTTCTGCTGGGGCGCTTTTTGGCATGAGGCCGCGCGCGGCTCGCGGCAGGGCGCAGGTTGCCGCTTCCAAACGGCCGGCTTTTTGCTATCATGGTCGCTGCGCGCCTTCCGGGCGCGCGCAACCGCGTGCGGGCGTGGCGGAATTGGCAGACGCGCCAGATTTAGGTTCTGGTGGGAAAACTCGTGAAGGTTCAAGTCCTTTCGCCCGCACCATCGGGGGCGGCCATCGGCAGACGGCCGCCCCGGCAGCGTCAGATTGTTAAAAGAGGCCGCACCCATTGGTACCGTTCTGCGCGGGATTCGGGCCCTTTGGCGCTCGGATCCCGCGCATGTTTTGGAAGCCTTCGGCAAAACCCCAGGTCGCCGTCTTCCGTATCAAGCTGAACGCTCCGCCGGCCCGCGCAAAACCGTCACAAGTGGTGCTTTGCGCGGGGTTTTCGCGACAGGGCACCCGATCGGGAGCGCGGAGGACCCTACGCGTCGACCACTTGGATGGTGTAGGCGTTGTCGCCCTCGGTGAAGGGCCGCAGCAGGTTCTCCACGAGGGTGTGCGCCTGCTCGGTGGCCTCGGCGAGCATGTCGGTCTGATCCACCTTGCCGTCGGCGTCCTGCTGGGCGAGTTTGAGCGCCTCGGTGGTATCCTGGCGGTTCTCCCAGTTGAACAGCGCGAACGAGGAATCGTAGAACTCGATGGACTCCGGATCGATCTCCACGCCCAGCATCTTGGCGGCGGGCAGCCTCACCGTGACCACGTTGCCGCTGATGTCGACGGAAGCCTGCGACAGGTCGACGCCCGCGCGCACCTCGGCGTCGTAGACCATCGAGAAGGCCTTCTTGTTGATGAAGTCGATGTCGCCCTGCTCGTAGCGCACGAGGCCGCGGTACTCGAGCTTGGCCGTGGCCAGCTCGCTGCAGTTGGACAGCTGCTCCTGGATGGACGTGGAGGACAGCGAGACGCTCGGCTCGAGCGTGCGCTGCACGGCGATGGTTCCGAACACGCCGGCCGCGACGAGCGCCACAGCCGCGACGAGCATGACGATCTTCTTCATACCGCCCCTCTCCGCTCAGGTTTTTTTCGGCGAGGAGCATACCACGAAAGCGCGCCCGGCCACATTCGGCCGAGCGCGCTCGATCTTCGCTTCCCATGCTTGAGCAGGGACTATGAAACTTTGCTGTGCACAACTGTCAACGAGACGTTGAACGGTCGTGCGCTCGGCGCGTGGGCTACTCCGCCAGGCGCGCGATGAAGTCCTTGCCCACCTTCTCGATGTCGACGTCGTCTAGGTCGGCCACGTAGGCGCGGAACTGCGGATAGCCCAGATCGCGCACCTTGAAGTCGCGGTACGTGGCGCGCACGCGTTTGGCGAGCTCGGAGATGGCGATGCCCTCCGCGCCGGACTCGCGCACGAGCTGGCGGATGAAACGGTCGGGCGAGGCCTGCCCGGCGGGCTGCTCGGGGGCAGGCGCGGCTGCGGGCTTCTTCGCGCGGGGTGCGCGGCGCTTGGCGGGCGCCTCCGCGGACGCGGCAGGCTCGGGCTCGGACGCGGGCGCGGGCTCCTGCGCCGCCTCCGCCGGGGCCTCCTGCTCCGGCTGGGACGTCTGCGCGCGGGAGCGCTTGGCCCCGCCGCGCTTGCCGCGACGGGCCGGCTTGCGAGCGGGCGCTTCGGAAGCGTCCTGCTCGGCGACGGGCTCGGCAGCCGCTTCCGGCTCGACCGGCGACTCGACGGGCGAGGCCTCCTGCGCCGGGCGCTCGGCGGCCTCGACCGGGGCGGCGGCGTGCTCGCGGCGGCGGCGCGGCGAGCGGCGTGCTGCGGGCTTGGCGGAGGGCTCCTCCTCGGCGGCCGCCTCGGGCTTCTCGGCCGGCTCCTCGGGCTCGGGCTCCTTCGCCGGCGCCTCCTTAGCGGGCTTGCGGACGGGCTCCTTCGCGCCCTCCTTGTCCTCGGCGAGCTCGACGGTCACCGAGCTGCCGTCCTTGGTGACCACGACGCCCCCGAACTCGTCGAGCAGCTTCTTCAACTGGTTCGTGCCGTAGCTGCGCACGTCGAAGTCCGGATAGCGCTTCAAGAGGCGGCTGCCCACCTCGCCGAGGCCGGTGGACTTGCCGTTGTTCAGGTTGTCGGTGATGATGTTCACCACGGCCTGCTCGATCTCCTCGATCGACGGCCCGGCGTTCTGCGCGCCGGTCGAGACGGCCTGCTCCGGGCGCGCGCCCTTGGCCCGGCCGTTCGACTTCGCGTTGGCGCCGGCGTTGGGCAGCAGCAGCTCGAGCGTGGTGAAGATGTCGCACGCCTTGCGGAACGGCACGGGCGTCTTCTTCTCCCCCATGCCGATGACCGTGAGGCCGCTCTCGCGGATGCGGCTGGCGAGCCGCGTGAAGTCGCTGTCGCTCGACACGATGCAGAAGCCCTCCACCGAGCGCGTGTACAGGATGTCCATCGCGTCGATGATCATGGCCGAGTCGGTGGCGTTCTTGCCCTGCGTGTAGCCGAACTGCTGGATGGGCGTGATGGAGTTCTCCAGCAGCGCGTCCTTCCATTTGGCGTGGAGCGTGAGCGTCCAGTCGCCGTAGATGCGCTTGTAGGTGACGGTGCCGTACTTCGACAGCTCGTCGGTGATGGGCTTGATGTACTTGGCCGACACGTTGTCGGCGTCGATCAAGAGCGCGAACCGCTTTTCAGACGATTGCTTGGTATCCACGTTTCGCTCCTAGGTTGATGAGGGGGTCGAGGCTGTGAGCCCCGACCGGGTGGCGCCGCATGGCAAGCCCTCTGACGTGCCGTTTCGGCGTCGTGACGGAAGTAATACTACTCGATCGAGGGGGCCCGGCGCGCCTCCGGGGCATGGCTGATACAATTTGTCCATAATCACCTCTTGCGCTGGGAATCGAAAATACGTATACTTCCACCTTGCGCCTTGGTGGGTGTAGTTCAGTTGGCTAGAACGCCAGATTGTGGCTCTGGAGGTCGTGGGTTCGAGTCCCATCATCCACCCCAGCATTATTTTGAAAAATAGTTCTTGCAATTGCTGGTTTTGCACATTAGAATAATCCAGCGCTTTGCGCATGAGGTACTTTGACATAGGCGTTACTTTCGGACTGTTAGCTTAGTTGGTAGAGCAGGGGACTCTTAATCCCAAGGTCCGGGGTTCGAGTCCCCGACAGTCCACCATTTGAATCCGAAGCCCCGACAGGGGCTTTTTTCATGCCCTCGAGGCGGCAATTCCCCTACCCCGCCGCGAACGCGAGGGCGGCCTCGGCGGCGCGGTAGCCTTTCTCGTAGAGGCGCTCGAGGCTCTCGGGGTCCCGCGTGAGCGTGTCCACGCCGCAGCAGTCGTCGGGCGCCACGATGAGCGCGCGGCCCTCCCGTTCCAGCTCCTTGGCGCGCGCGACGGACAGGTTGTAGCGCAGCGCGCGCAGGCGCAGCGCCTCGGCGGTGCGGGGGAACCGCGCGGAGAGCAGCCGGCACGCCAGGCGGTCGCGCTTGAAGGAGCGCACGTAGTCGCGCGGCCGCGTGAGGATGACCACGACGCGCTCGCAGCCGTCGGACAGCGCGCGCTCCACCGGCACCGGGTCGGCGATGCCGCCGTCGAAGTACACGCGCCCCTCCCAGCGGCACGGCCGGCACGCAACGGGGATGCCGCTCGAGGCCTTGAGGATGCCGAAGTCGTCGCGCTTGAGGTCGCTTTTGCGGAAGTACACCGGCGTGCCGTCGGCCGCGTCGGTGGCCACCACGGTGAGCGAGGACGGGTTCGCGAGCAGCGCGTCGTAGTCGAGCGGGTACTCGCCGTCGGAGTTCGAGAGCACCGAATACACGTAATCGAGGTCGAGGTAGGAGCCCTTGCGCACGAGGTTGCGCACGCTCATGTACTCCTTGCGGCGCGGGTACACCGTGTAGAACAGGCGGTTGCGCCCGCGCTGGCCCGCCAGGTAGGCCACCATGTTGCCGCTGCCGGCCGACACGCCCAGGCAGTAGCCGAACGCGACGCCCTCGTCGAGGCAGCGGTCGAGCACCCCGGCGCCGAACACGCCGCGCAGGCCGCCGCCTACGTCGACGACCCCGACGCGCGCGCTTTTGGGATGGTATGCAGGGCAGGCTGGGCTCATGGCTCCCCCGGGTTCCTCGGCTCGATCATCGTGCGGCGCATCCGCGCGGGGAGCGCCCGGCTTCCATGCTAAGCTTCGACGTCCGGCGTGCGGGCACGGGCGGCGTACGCGTTGCCGCGCCGTCAGCGTCGCGTGCGCCCGGCGTTTACCGGACCGGGGCGCGCGCCGCGAAAAACTTCCCCGCAACCGCAACAATGCAGGGGTCCGCATCCGTGTTGGTTGCGAAAGGAGATGGCATATGGACCCACAGAGCGAAACGGAAGGCGCGGACATCGAAGCCGCCATCGGCCGCTGGGGCCCCACGGTGCTGAGGCTGGCCACCTCGCGCATGGGCAACGCGGCCGACGCCGAGGACGTGTACCAGACCGTGTTTTTGCGGCTGTTCCAGTCGCGCATGCGCTTTCGCGACGAGGAGCACCAGAAGGCGTGGCTTCTGCGCGTGACCTCGAACTGCTGCAACGACGCGCATCGCGCGGCCTGGCGGCGTCGGCGGGCGTCGGTCGACGAGCTGGCCCCCGAGGAATGGGGGCGCCCGGCCGAGCCCGAACCCGCGGCTGACGGGGAGCTCGACCGGCTGGAAGCCGCGCTCGCCCGCCTCACCGACAAGCAGCGGGCCGCCGTGCACCTGCACTACTACGAGGGCTACTCGACCGACGAGATCGCGCGGATCACCGGCGAGCGGCCCGCCACCGTCCGATCCCATCTCCACCGCGCACGCAAGGCCCTTCGCATCGATTTAGGAGAACGCTCATGAACGAGCATGATTTCAAGGAACGGTACGCGGCGCTGCAGGAGCGCGTCTCCCCCTCCCCCGAGCTGGACCGCAGGACGGCCTCACAGGCGCGCGCCGCACACGAGGGCGCGGGCCGACAGAAGCCCACGCCGCGCGCGACCTCCGGCGGCCTGCGCCGCTGGGCCGTGCCCGCCGCGGCGTGCCTGGCGGCGGCCGCCATCGTCGCCGGCGGGATTCCCCTGGTGACGGCCTCGCTCGACCAGGGCGCGCCTGCGGGCATCGCCATGTCCGACGCGGCGGCGGCCTCGGGCTTCTCCGTGCGCGCCTGGGCTGCGGATGGCTCGTCCATGCTCGCCCTCGGCCAAGACGGCACCGTCGTCTTCGACCGGGACACGAGCACGGGGCTGCACAACCCGCCCTACTACCAGACGGAAGGGTACTTCACCGGCTGCCTCTTCCGCATCGAGGGAGAGGGCATCGCCCGCGTGCAGATGAACGTCACGCGCGGCGCGATATACAGCCAGATCGGCGAGCGCTTCACGCACGGCGAAGAGCCCGACCGGTGGGCCGAGATCCTCAGCTGGAAGCCGACGAAGCGCGGCACGGGGACCTTCGCCGGCTACGACATGGTCACGCCGATCAGCGGGGGCGACGGCCTGCCGAAGGACTCGCCCCAGAAGCTCGCGGGCGCGAACTTCTCCAAGCTGCTCGGAGGCACCGTCGACGTCTCCGCGGAGGACCTCCCCGAGCTGGCGAGCGGAGAGGTGAGCTTCGGCCTGTGGACGAACGACCCTTATCCGGAGGACGGCAATTCGTTCAACGCGGTCGTCGACCTGTTCGACGGGCAGACGCTCACCGTGACGGTGACGTTCGAGGACGGCCGCACCTCCACCCAAGTCATCGAGCTGCACGCCGCCCCCATCAAGATCGCTTTCGAGAACGGCCAGTCGCAGCTCCTCCCCGAAACCGACGCGGAGGAAGGCGCGCTCCACTCGCTCTACGGAACCGTGGTGGAGACGAGCAGCGACCCCTTCCCCCTGCCGCTCGACAACGCCAACGACCGCGCGGGCGAGGTGCTGCCCGCCCTCGTGCTGTAGCCGCCGCCTCCCGCAGAGCGCAAGGCGGGCCCGCGGGATTCAACCTGCGGGCCCGCTTGCCTTTCCCGCCTTCGCCCCTACCCCCGCGCCAGCTTCCTGGCGCCGAGGAACGTCACGGCGAAGTACACGCCGTAGACCGCGAGGAAGCAGGCGGCGCAGGCGAGGGCCGTCGCGCCGATGTCGAGGTGGCCGAACACGGCCACGACGTCGGTGACCACCACGAGCGCGCAGGCGGAGTGCGCCACGGCCAGCAGCAGCGGGAACAGGAAGTACACGAGCACCTGCGCGAACTGCGACGTCGCCACCATGTTCTCGGGCGCGCCGAGCTTGCGCAGCAGGCCGTAGCGCCCGGCGCTGTCGGACGCGTCGGAGAGCTGCTGGATGGCTAATATCGCCGCGCACGCCACCACCAGCACGAAGCCCAGGTAGATGGCCAGATACGCCACGATGGTGGACAGACCGACGTTCTGCTCGGCCACGAGCGTGCGCGTCGTCGAGCGCGTGACGGGCCAGGTGTCGGGCTCGGTCGTGTCCGCCACGGCGGAGGCCAGCTCGCCGAACGCCTTCTCGTCCTCGTCGGAGGCGCACTGCACGCTCAGGTGCGACTGGAGGATGGCGGCGCTTGCGGGAATCGCGTCGTCCGGCACCACGACGGTGCCCGTGTTCAGCGGAAACGGCGTGGTCATGAGGCTCTCGCTCCGGAAGGCCGCCATTTTGAACGCCCGTCCGCCCACCTCGACCTCCGCGCCCTTCTCGATTGCGCGCTCGTAGAACCCGGCCGTGATGTCGGAGTCGCTGAACACCGCGCACTCCCCCGCTCCCAGCTCGAGCGCCGGATGCCCCGCCAGCTCGAGCGCCGCGTTCACCTGCGAGAGCTTCGCCAGGTACACGGGGTACGCCTCGTAGCCCGCGTTCACGGAGGCCCCGGCGAAGTCGGTGAGCGCAAGGCCGCTCGCTTCCTCCACGTCCCCCATGGTCAGGCCGTCGTCCGGGTCCACCAGCATGTCCACCTGGGCCGAACCCTCCACGAGCGCGTCGAAGTCGCCCGCGCCCACCGCCTTCGCGCTCGCGCGCAGGCCGGCGGCCATGTCGTAGCCCTGCGCCGCGGCGAACTCCCCGTACGTGCCCAGCTCGGCGGGCACGTAGCCCGTATCCGCGGTGTACGTGCCGAAGTTCGTGGACACGGTGGCGCTGTAGTCGGTTCCTCCCTCGATCGACTCCAGGGAGGCGTTGCGGATGCCCAAGCCGCCGCACACGCTGGTGAGGGCCAAAAACAGCACCATGCACACGATGGACAGCGTCGCGAACGTCGTGTTCACCTTGGCGTTCAGCTGCCGCAGCGTGAACATGTTGAGCCCGCGCAGGTACAGCGGCCGCACCGTCTGCACGAGCTTCAGCAAAAAGCCCGACAGCGCGTAGAAGAACAGCGCCGTGCCGATGCACACGAGCACCGTTGCGGCCGCGAACTCGGGCGAGGGCTCCATGAGGCCGTTGTCGACGAGCAGCTTGTACGCCACGCCGATGAGCGCCACGGCCGCTACGAACAGCACGAGCGAGAGCGGCAGGCTCGTGAGCCTCATGTCCTCGCCCTTGGCCTCGGCATGCAGCAGGTCGATGAGCCGCGCCTTGGCCACCGTGCGCGCGTTCAGCGCGGCCGCGACCACGAAGATGACGGCGAACACGGCGATGGTCTGCACGAGGGCGTCGGCCGAGAACACGAACGCGAACCCGCCCATGCCGGCGACGTCCGCCTGGAAGAGGGCGGACGTGACCTGCAGCAAAAGCTGCGAGAGGCCCACACCCACCGCGAGGCCCGCCGCAAGCGAGGCCGCGCCTGCGATGAGCGACTCGAGCGCGACGATCTTCACCACGTCGCCCGCTCCCATGCCCAGCATCAGGTACAGCCCGAACTCCTTCTTGCGCCGCTTGATGAGGAAGCGGTTCGCGTACACCACCAGGAACACCAGCACGCACGCGATGAACGCCGACACGCCGCCGATCACCATGCCCAGAAGCTCGAACATCTTGTCCTGCGTCTCCGAGAACGCGAGCACGCCCTGCTGGGCCGTCATGGAGTTGAACGCGTAGAACACGGCCACGCCCAGCATGACCGTGAGGAAGTACACGCCGAAGTCGGACACCGACTTGCGGACGTTTCCCCAGGCGAGCTTAACAAGCATGGGCCAACGCCCCCTCGGCGTCGCCGCCCATGCCGGTGACGATGTCCACGATGCGGCGGTAGAACGTCGAGCGGTCGGTTCCCTGGCGGCGCAGCTCGCCGTAGAGGCGGCCGTCCTTGATGAACACGATGCGCCCGCAATAGCTCGCCGACACCGCGTCGTGCGTGACCATGAGGATGGTGGCCCCGCGCGCGTTGAGGCCCTCGAGCGACTCGAGCAGCGCCGCCGCCGATTTCGAGTCGAGCGCGCCCGTGGGCTCGTCGGCCAGCACGAGGTGCGGGCGCGTGACCGTGGCGCGCGCGGCTGCCACGCGCTGGCGCTGGCCGCCCGACATCTGGAAGGGGTGCTTCTCGAGCACCTCCTCGATACCCAGCTGGCGGGCCGCCTCGCGCACCCGCGCGTCGATCTCGCCCGGAGGAGTCTTCTGGATGGTGAGCGCGAGCGCGATGTTCTCGTAGGCCGTGAGCGTGTCGAGCAGGTTCGCGTCCTGGAAGATGAAGCCCAAGTCGTCGCGGCGGAACCGGGCCAGCTCCTTGCCGTGGAGGTTGGTGACCGTGCGGCCGCCGATCACGATCTGCCCGCTCGTGGGCGCGTCGATGGTGGCCAGGCAGTTGAGCAGCGTCGACTTGCCCGAACCCGAAGGCCCCATGATGCCCACGAACTCGCCCGAAGCCACGGTGAGGCTCACCCGGTCGAGCGCCTGGGTGACGCTCGCCTCCGAGCGTTTGCGGGCGTCGCCGCCGTAGCGCTTGCTGATGCCCCGCACCTCCACCACCGTCTGCGCCGGCCGGGCCGCATGTTGTGCCGTCATGTTCCGTCTCCTTTCGCAATTTGTCTGAGCGGAGGCCGTAGACCTCCTTTTTGTCATCCTGAGCGGAGGCCGTAGGCCCCCTTTTTGTCATCCTGAGCGGAGGCCGTAGGCCGGAGTCGAAGGATCCCGTGCGGCGCCAGCGGGAAGCGTCACGGCTGGCGCCGCAGGGGATCCTTCGACTGCGCTCACTTCGTTTGCTCCGCTCAGGATGACAAAGTGGGCAGCTCCCGCGTTCGCTCCGCTCAGGATGACAAAGGGCTCCGCTTGCATGTCTCCAGCTTACGCGGCGGGCCTTACGCGCCCTGTGCGCCTGCCTTGCGGTTGCCTTACCCCGCCTTGCGCCTGCCTTACGATCGGCTGCGGCCGCCCGCGCGGGCGGCCGCGTGCCCTATAATGGCGGGGACGAGGGAAGGAGGCCGGCGATGGCGGCGGGCGGATTCGGCATGGTGGACGGGCATCTGCGCGACAAGCGCATACTCGTCGTGGACGACGAGCGCGAGCTGGCCAGCATGGTGGCGGCCATCCTGCAGGGCGCGGGCTTCGCCTGCGTCGACGTCGCGCATGCGGGCGACGAGGCGCTCGCGGCCGTCGACGAGCGCGCGACGGCGCCCGATCGCGCCTACCAGCTGTTCGTGCTCGACGTCATGATGCCGCGCATGGACGGCTTCGAGCTGCTCGCCCGCCTGCGGGAGCGGCCCAGCTGCGCGCGCGTGCCCGTCGTGTTCCTCACCGCGAAGGACGAGCCCTTCGACCGCGTGAGCGGGCTCTCGCTCGGCGCTGACGACTACATCGCCAAGCCGTTCCTCCCCCAGGAGCTCGTGCTGCGTCTGGCCGCGGTGCTCAGACGCTGCTACGCCGAGGAAAGCCCCTTGCTCGAGCTCGACGCGAGCAGCGTGAACCTGGCCACCGCCGAGGTGGAGCGCGCGGACGGCGAGACGGCGGTGCTCACGGCCAAGGAGCACGAGATACTGAGCGTGCTCGCGCGCAACGCCGGGCGCATCGTCACCATCGACGCCTTGTGCGAGGCGTGCTGGGGCACATCGTTCGGCTACGAGAACTCGCTCATGGCGCACATCCGGCGGCTGCGCGAGAAGATCGAGGCCAACCCGTCGAAGCCCGTCTCGCTCGTCACCGTCAAGGGCCTCGGCTACAAGCTCGTGAAGCGCGGCTAGCCATGGCCCGATCGGCCGGCCGGCGGCGCGGGGGCCGCACCCCGAACTTCGCGCGGTTCTTCACGAAGCAGCTGCTGCTGTTCGTGGCGCTCGCATTCCTCATCGTGGTGGTGGACTTCTTCCTGTACACCGTCATCGCCTACCGGGAGTCGGAGGCGAACTTCAACGACGGCACCCCCGCCACGGTCACGCGCGCAGCGGATGCGGCCCTCGCGCAAACGGACGGCGCCTATCGGCTGGACGAGGCCGGCGCCGAGGCGCTTGCGAGCCACGGCGCCTGGGCGATGCTCATCGACGGAAAAGGCGCCGTGGCCTGGTCGCAGAACCTGCCCGACGACGTGCCCCGCACCTATTCCGTCAACGACGTCGCCATGGCCGCGCATTACGACGACGTGGCCGGCTACCCCACGTTCTTCTGGGATCGCGACGACGGGCTTCTGGCCGTGGGCTTCCCGAAGGGCGCGTACTGGACGATGGGCCTTACCTACCCCGCCTCCACCATGCGCAACGCACCGCTCTACGTGCTGCTGGTATTCGCCGTGGACGTGGCCATACTGTTCCTGCTGTACGCGGTGTCGCGTCGGCGCACGCAGAACGCCGTGGCCCCCATCGCCGACGCGCTGGACAAGCTCTCGGAGGGCCGCGCGGCCGAGGTGCGCCTGAAGGGCGACCTGGGCGAGATCGGCGAGCGCCTCACCGAGGTGTCGGGCATCATCGAGCAGAAGGATGCGGCGCGCGTGATGTGGATACGCGGCGTGTCGCACGACATCCGCACGCCGCTCTCCATGATACTCGGGCACGCCGACGCCCTCGCGGCCGACGAGGGCCTGAGCGCCGGCGCGCGGGAGCGGGCGGCCGTCATCCGCGCGCAGGGGCTGCGCATAGCCGACCTGGTCACCGACCTGAACACGGCCTCGCAGCTGGACTACGACATGCAGCCGCTCAAGCTGGAGCGCGTGCAGCTGGCGCGCCTTCTGCGCACCGTGGTGGCCGAGCATGTGAACGGGGGGCTCGACGAGCTGCACCCGCTTGAGCTGGACGTGGAGGAGGGCGCGGCAGACGCCATCGTGATGGGCGACGAGCGCCTGCTCACGCGCGCCGTGGAGAACGCCATCGCCAACGCGCGCCTGCACAACGAGGCCGGCTGCCACGTGGCCGTGTCGCTGGCGGCGCGCGAGGGAAGCGCCGCCGTGCGCGTGGCCGATGACGGCGCCGGTGCCACGCGCGAGGAGCTGGCCGCGCTCGAGGCGCGCCTGGCCCGCTCGCGCACCGCGAAGAGCGCCGCCGGCTCCTACGGCGAGGAGCACGGCCTGGGACTGGTGCTGGTGGACCGCATCGCGCGGGCCCACGGCGGCGCGCTCTCCCTGGCCAGCGACCCCGGCCACGGCTTCGCCGTGGAGATCTCCCTGCCCCTGGCGTGAGAAAACGGAGGGCGGCTCAAAATCCGCGTGCGGCGACAATATTTCTTTGAAGGAGCGCGGCCGTGAACCGTGGTATCGTCAGCGCATGGACCGCCCCGCGCTCTACATATGCGACGATTCCGCCCTCGCCTACTGGCGCTCCCTCGGACCGCACGGCAAGGTTTCCCCCGCACGCGTCGGAAGGCCCCCGATCACCTCCGGCAAACCCAGCCCCGAGCGCATCCGAAGCCTACTCGGCCGCCATCCCGCCCTTGCCCGCGAACCCCTCGACCTGCTCGTGCGCGCCGGCGACGACCGGTTCAGGGGGAACGACGTGCGATGCCGCGTACACGCCTCCCCGTTTCCCTCGGGAAGCTTCTTCGAGATGGAGCCGGGCGTCTTCGTGGCCTCCCCGGAGCTCCTTCTCATACGCCTCTCCCCGAAGCTCTCCCTCCCTCATCTGGCTCAGCTTGGAACGGAGTTCTGCGGAAGATACGGCCTCTCCCCCGAAGACAAGAAGGCGTATGAAAGGCCGCCTCTCACCGATGTCGTTCGGATCGAGTCGCTTGCCGAACGCTGCGCCGGGGAAAGCGGGATAGGAAGGATGCGCGACGCCCTGCGATACATCCAAGACGGATCCGAGTCGCCGAGAGAAACGACTATCTCCCTGCTGTTCGATTTGCCCGTCAGGCTCGGAGGAGGCGGCCTCCCCGTTCCCAAGATGAACTACGTCATTCCGACCACCCGCAACGTCTGGAGGGCTACGGGAAGGAGATCCTTGCGATGCGACCTCATCTGGCCCGATGCGAAGCTGGCCATCGAGTACGACAGCGACCTCCACCATTCCGGGGACGATCGCATCGCCAGCGACGCAACGCGCAGAACCGCCTTGGCCCACATGGGGATAGAGGTGGTAACCGTGGCGAACAGGCATCTGCACAATGCGGCGGAGTTCGAAATGGTCATACGCCACGTTGCCAGCCGTCTCGGCAAACGTCCGCGATTGAGCCCGGCGGGATGGTTGCCGAAGCACATCGAGCTGAGGAACCATCTGCTCGATCCATACTGAGGAGTCAGCCGGAGTGCCAGACCTCTAACGCGGATGCACGACACAAAAACCGGTCGGTTTGGCACTGAACGAACGGAAAAATCAGCCTTGAATGGCCGTCGGTCATTTTCGAATGAACGTTTTCCCAGCTCGCATCAAACAGAAGCGATGCGGATGCGCGCATCGAGTGCCAAACCGACCGGTTTTTGTGTCGTCGGGGCGATCCCGGGTGCACGGGAAGGGGGTCGCGACGCGCTCCCTTACGCGCCGCAGACGCCGATGCCGATGAGGCCGGGCCCGGTGTGCACTACGAGCACGGGGCTGATCTGGCCCTCGTACCACGCTTCGGCGTCGATGCGCTCTCCCAGCTCGGCGCGCACCTCGGCGGCCTCCGCGGCCGCGTCGCCGTTCACCACGGCCATCGTGCGGCGCGGGAACTGCGCGGCGAACTTCTCGGCGCACGCCATGGCCTTCTTGAGGGACTGGCGGCGGCCCTTCGCCTTCGACACCGTCACGTACACGCCCTGCTCGTTGCACGTGATGACCGGGCGCATGTCAAGGAGGCTGCCCACCGCGTAGGTCACGTTGCCGATGCGCCCGCCTTTGTGCAGGTACTCCAGCGTGTCCACGCAGAAGAACACCTTCGTGCTGGCCACGATGCGGTCGGCCTCGCGCCGCACGTCGTCGAGCGTCGCGCCGCCTTCCAGCATGCGCGCGATGGCGAGCACGACGAGCCCGGCGCCCATGCCGATGTTCTTCGTGTCCACCAGGCAGCATTCGAGGCCCGCGATGCCGGCGGAAAGCGAGCGCATGAGCTCGAAGGTGGCCGAGAGCCCGCTCGAGATGGTGACGATCACCGCCTGCTCGTACCCGTCGGCCACGACGCGCTCGAGCACCTCGCGCGCGATGGCCGGCGTGGGCGTGGACGTGGTGGGGATCTCCTGCGCGAAGCGGTCGTACACCTCCTGCGGCGAGATGGTCACCTTGTCGAGGAAGCTCTCGTTCTCGTAGTTCACCTGGAGGGGCACCACGTACATGCCGTAGCGCTCGATGTCCTCCGGCGGCACGTCGGTGCACGAGTCCACGATGAGGGCGATGCGGCTGGTGTCCATGATACCTGCTTTCCGGTCTGCGGGGCGACCCGTTCAATCTAGTTTCCAATACTAGGTTATTGGTTGAAGATAACCAAGTCAAGCGGTATCGAAGATTGACGCGAAACGCCCTTCTTGCTATCCTCGAAGGCGGCTTCGGCGCACACCGCCCCCGTCCAGAGCGAAAGGCACCTTCCGTGAACATCGCGTCCGTCAACGAATCCCCCTACGCCACCCGCCTCGCCGCATTCAGGCTGCCCCGCTACGACGACATCCCCGGCATCGACCTGTACATGGACCAGCTCATAGGCTACCTCGAGCAGACGCTCGAGCCCCTCTACCAGCCCGACGAGAAGATCATCACGCGCTCGATGGTGAACAACTACGTGAAGCAGGGCGTGCTGGCTTCGGCGGCCGGCAAGAAGTACACGCGCTCGCACATCGCCTACCTCATCGTCATCTGCACGCTCAAGCAGACGTTCTCCATCGCCGAGATCGACCGGCTCATCCGCATGCAGATAGCCAGCTTCGACACGCACGTGGCCTACGACTACTACTGCGACGCGTTCGAAGCCGCCCTGCGCGCGCTGTTCTCGCCCGAGCCGTCCAGCCCGCAGGGCCTGATGAGCGGCCTAAACGATGGGGATTTCGAGCGCGATCTGGTGCTGGCGTCCACGGCGGCGGTGGCCTACACCCTCCACATCAAGGCGAGCATCGCGGCGGCCGGTTCCCCCGATCGGTAAACATCCTGCGAACTTTCGGCGGCGCGGCGCGGCGCGCTCGGAGCGCTCGGGTACAATGAAGCTCCCGCCCATCACCCGCCGAACCGTCCGCCGTTAGGAGGCCCGCCTTGGAAGCGCTCATGCTCGCCCTCCTCATGCTGGCCGCGGTCCTCCTCTCCTCGGTGATCGACCAGCTCGTGCCCAAGGTATCCTCGCCGCTCATCCAGATCGCGCTCGGGCTGGCCATCGCGCTTCTCGCCCAGCAGCAGATCAACATCCGGCTCGACCCCGAGCTCTTCCTCGTGCTGTTCATCGCGCCGCTTCTGTTCGACGAGGCGAAGAACGTGGACAAGGGCGCCCTGTGGCGCAACCGCAGGCCCGTGCTGTCGCTGGCCGTGGGGCTCGTCATCGTCACGGCGGTGATCATCGGGTTCTCGGTGAACCTGCTTCTACCCGTGGAGCTGGCTGTGGCCATCGCGCTCGGCGCGGCGCTCGGGCCCACCGACGCCGTGGCCGTGGCGTCGCTCTCGAAGGAGACGGACCTCTCGCCGCGCGCGAAGAGCATCCTGGAGGGCGAGTCGCTCATCAACGACGCGTCGGGCATCGTGGCGTTCCAGTTCGCGCTGGCCGCCGCCGTCACGGGGTCGTTCTCGCTCGTCAACGCCACCACCGACTTTTTGTTCAGCTTCTTCGGCGGCATCGCGGTGGGGCTCGTGCTGGGATATCTCGGCAACCTCATCGTGCGCAAGGTGCGCTCCTGGGGGCTCGAGAACACGACGTTCCACGTGCTGTTCGAGGTGTTCACCCCGTTCATCGTCTACCTCGCGGGCGACGCCCTGGGCACGAGCGGCATCCTCGCCGTCGTGGCGGCGGGCCTGGTGAACGTCATCTCGCCGCGCACCATCGGGCCGTCCATCTCGCGCATGAACATCGTATCCACGAGCGTGTGGCGCGTGGTGTCCTTCGCGCTCAACGGCGTGGTGTTCGTGCTGCTGGGAACCCAGCTGCCGCGCGCCATGCAACGCTCCTGGGACGATGCGAGCATCGAGAACGGCCTGCTCATCGGCGTCGTCCTGCTGATCACGTTCATCTATCTGGCCGTGCGGTTCCTGTGGCTTCTCGGCGTGGAACGCGTGCACGACCGCTCCTTCCCGGCGGAGAGGCGCACGGGCTGGAGGCAGGCCGCGCGCTCGGCGCTCACGATGGCGCTCGCGGGCCCGAAGGGGACCATCACCCTGGCGGTGATCTTCACCATCCCCTTCTACCTGCCCGCCGACGCTGCGGGGGCCTCGGCTCCCTTCCCCCAGCGCGACCTCGTCATCTTCCTGGCATGCGGCGTCATCGTGGTCACGCTGCTGCTCGCCACGTTCGTCGTGCCGCTGCTCGCGCCCAAGAAGCCCGCCTCCGACGAGGACATACGTTGCGACGAGACGCAGGTGAGCCTTCAGATCCTGCGCTCCGTCATCGAGGAGCTGGCCTCGCGCCAGACCCCCGAGACCCGCGCGGCCACGCAGGTGGTGCTCCGCTCCTACAACCAGCGCGTCGCCCGCATCAAGAGCACCAACGACATCGAGCAGGAGCCGAACATCGCGCTTCGGCTGCAGGCCGTCCACTGGGAGCAGGAGCTCGTCGAGGGGCTCATCAACCGAGAGGACATCTACCCCCTCGTCGGCTACCAGTACCTGAGCCGCCTCGGCCGCATCGAGAACATGCTCCGGCACCATCGGGGGCGCTGGTCGGTCCACAACTTCCTGTTGCGCGCCCGCGCCATCCTCCGCTCGGGGTGGCACCGCTTCGTGCGCGGCCTCCCGGGCGCAAGCATGACCGAGCGTACCCAAGCCGTCCGCGACCTGCAGATACGCTCGGCCGAGCACGTCTCGGAGAAGCTGCGCGCGATTCTGGCCTCGCCCGAGGCCGACGTGCCCGCCGAGGACGTGAGCGCGCTTCTGCTGGAATACCAGCGCGCCGTGCGCAACCTGAAAAACGCCAACCCCTCCATCACCGCGATGGCCACCACGGCGGGCAAGGCCGTCGAGATCGAGCGGCTGGGCCTGCGCCTGGAGCTCGAGCAGATCCAGACCCGCTACGAGAAGGGCGAGCTCTGCCGCTCCTCCTACAAGCGCCTCCGCGAGAACGTCTACCTCATGCAGGTTGACCTGGAGGACAATGTGTGAGCGTGTAGACGAGAACGAAAAAAGCCGCCCGAGGGCGGCCTTTTTCGTTCGATCCCCGTTACATCTTCGCGGGGGCGCTCACACCGAGGAGGCCGAGCGACAACGCTAGGACGATGCGGGTGGCGTCCACCAGCGCCAGGCGGGCGTCGCGCAGGGCCGGCTCCTCGCCGATGACGTGGCAGTTCGTGTAGAACGAGTGGAACAGCGACGCGAGGTCCTGCGCGTAGTGCGTCAGGCGGAACGCGGCGCGGTCGCGGGCGGCCTGGGCCACGAGCGGGCCGAAATCGTCCATCTTGCGCATGAGCGCGAGCTCGGACTCGTGCGTGAGCGGCAAGAGGTCCACGCCCTCCGGGATCACCTTCGCGGCCAGGTCGTCCATCGACATCTCGCCGGCCTCCGCGGCCGCGGCGTCGGCCGGATCGGCGGCCTTGCGCAGGATGGAGCAGATACGCGCGTGCGCGTACTGCACGTAGTACACCGGGTTGGAGGCGTCCTTCTTCTTCGCCACCTCGATGTCGAAGTCGATGGGCTGGTCGCTCGACTTCGCGAGCATCAGGTAGCGCGTGGCGTCCACGCCCACCTCGTCGATGAGCTCCTCGAACGTGATCATCTCGCCGGTGCGCTTGGACATGCGCACGGCCTCGCCGTCGCGGAACAGGTTCACCAGCTGCCCCAGCATGATCTCGAGCGCGCCGGGCCAGCCCCAGGCCGCAAGCATGGCCTCGCAGCGGGCGATGTAGCCGTGGTGGTCGGCGCCCCAGATGTTGATGAGGTGGTCGAAGCCGCGCTCCATCTTGTTGTAATGGTAGGCCACGTCGCTCATGAAGTACGTCATCTCGCCGTTGGCCTTGATGAGCACGCGGTCCTTCTCGTCGCCGAACGCGCTCGACTTGAACCAGGTGGCGCCGTCCTCGACGTAGATGTAGCCCTTCTCGTCCATGGCCTCGAGGCTGCGGTCCACCGCGCTCTTGCCCGTCTCGTCGGGCTCGTAGAGCGAGTTCTCGGAGAACCAGCAGTCGAACGTGGTGCCGAAGCGCCCGGTCACGCGGTGCTGCTCGGCCAGCTCGTAGGCGTAGGCGCGGTCGCGGAAGTTCTCCATGCGCTCCTGCGGGTCGGCGTCGAGCCATTTGTCGCCGTCCTCGTCGATGATGGCCTGCGCGATGTCCTTCACGTAGGCGCCGGCGTAGCACGCCTCGGGCAGCTCGACGTCGCGGCCGAGCAGCTGCTGGTAGCGCACGGCCACCGACTCGCCGAAGTTGTCCATCTGGGTGCCGTGGTCGTTGATGTAGAACTCCTCGAACACGTCGTAGCCCGCGTGGCGCATGACGCGCGCCGTGGCGTCGCCGAGCGCGGCCCAGCGGCCGTGGCCCACGTGCATGGGGCCGGTGGGGTTCGCGGAGATGTACTCGAGGTTGATCTTGCGCTGCCCCTCGGGGATGGTGCCGCGGCCGAAGTCGCCCTTCTCGGCGCGCGCCTGGGCGGCCACGCCCTGCAGCGCGGCGGGGGCCAGGCGGATGTTGATGAAGCCGGGGCCGGCGATGTCCACGTTCTGCACGAGGTCGTTCTCGGGCAGGTGGTCGACGATGATCTGGGCGATCTCGCGCGGGTTCTTCTTGGCGAGCTTCGCCGAGCGCATGGCCACGGTGGACGCCCAGTCGCCGTTGGCCTCGTCGCGCGGACGCTCGAGAGCGGCCTCGGGCTTCTGCTCGAGCGCGAGGGAGCCGTCCTCGCACGCGGCCGACACGGCCGCGTCGATCAGCTGTTCAAGTTCTTCGCGAATTTGCATGATGCGCATCTTTCCTGTTCGGCAAGTCCTACATACATATCGACCGATTCTACCATCTTTTCGCGCTTTCGGGACGCACACGGGCCGCGAAGCGGGGCCGCGCCGTCCCCTTATGCAGAAAACATCCACACGACCTCGCGCGGAGCGGTTTTCGTTGGGCGTTTTCGCGGCGCTATGGTATCGTGTGCCCCTTGGGAAGGCGACCGGAAAGGCTGGCCGAGCATGAGCCTCATCTTCGAGCAGGGGAACTTCGAGGACGCGCGAGAGGTGCGCACGCGCGTGTTCATGGAGGAGCAGGGATTCGCGAACGAGTTCGACGAGATCGACGACGATCCCGCCGTCATCCACGTGACCGCCTACGACGGCGGCGCGCTCGTGGGGTGCGCGCGCACGTTCCCCGACCCCGACGCCGCCGATGAGCCGGGCCGCTGGGTGTTCGGCCGCCTGGCCGTGCTGCCCGAAGCGCGCGGTCGCGGCTTCGGCGCGGCGCTTTTGGCCGAAGCGGAGCGCAGGGCGCGCGAAGCCGGCGCGACCGAGATGCGCCTGCACGCCCAATGCCGCGTCACCGCGTTCTACGAGCGCGTCGGCTACGAGCGCTACGGAGACGTGGAGCTCGATGAGCACGTCCCCCACGTCTGGATGCGGAAACCCCTATAAAATGGCATAAAAGGGGACTGTCCCCTTTTATGCCATTATCTCAGCTTTTGCGGCGGCGCCTGAGCGAGGCGGCGCCGGCCACGGCTCCGCAGGCCAGGGCCACGCCTCCCGCGAGCAGCGCCATCTGCGCCGCAGGGTCGCCCGTGCGCAGGAGGGCGCCGGGCTTCGGGCTCGCCGGCACGGCGGGCAGCGGATGGTCGACCATCGTCACGTGCTGCACGTGGCCCTCGTCGGGCCCGAGCTTAGGATCGTCCACCGTGAACTCCACGTCGGCCGCCTTCTGGTAGCCCGTAGGCGCCTGCGTCTCCACCAGGCGGTACGTCTTCCCGGCCGTGAGCACGCCCTCGATGAGGTGCTCCCCGTCGGCCGACGACGTCCACGGCTCGCCCACCACGGCGCCCGCCTCGTCCACCACCTGCAGCTGCGCGCCCGCGAGCAGCGCGCCCGACGGGTCAGTCTTCGCGAAGCCCACTATCACCTGCGGCTCGCGCCACACGATGTTGCCGTTCTCGTCCACCTTGGCCGTGCCCGAGCCGTCCTCGAACGCGACGATGCGCGGCGCGCCGTCCTCCCCCATGGCGAACGTCAGCTTGACGGGGTTCTTCGACACGAGGCTGCCGTCGGGCGCCACCAGCTCCTGGATGACGTACTCGGTATCCATGAGGATGCCCTTGAACGTGAGGAAGCCGTCCGGGCCGGTGGTGGCCTTGGCGACGAGCTGCAGGCCGCCCTCGGGGCCAGCTGCCTGCGGAAGGATGGCCCGCGCGAGCATGCGAGGCGCAGGTGCCACGCGCTTGAACAGGCCGTACACCGAGTTCGGCAGCACCTTGCCCTCGTCGGTCTCCGCCACCTTCTTGATGCGGATGTCGGCGCGGTGCACGTCGTTCACCACCTGGGTGAGCACGCCCTCGCCCTGGCCCGTCGGCGCGAAGCGCGTCACCGTGCCGTCCGTCGCGATGTCGAGCGCGTACACGACGGGGTTGTCGGCGCGCCCGTCGGGCACCGCCGTCTCCTTCACGAAACAGGATCCGGCCACCACGCGCTCGAAGCGCACCAGGCCGCCCGCATCGCTCGCCGCCGCTGCGGGGCTGCCGTCCGCCAGCTTCACCGGCTGCGTGCACGCCTCATCGGCGAACAGCGTGAACTCGGCGCCCTCCAGCGGGCGCACGGCCGCCGGGTCCTCGGCCCCGAGCACCGGGTCCGAGCAGCTCTCGGCGTACAGCTCGAGCTTGTCGAACGAGAACACGATAGGATCGTTGCCCACCGTGCCGAGGTCGATCGAGAGCTCGGTCGCGCCGATGGAGAACTCGCGATGCGTCGCATCGAGCTTGTAGCCGTCGGCCCGCGCCTCTTGCAGATAGTAGTCGCCCCAGGCCAAATCCGCGATGGACAGCACGCCGTCGCCGGCAGGATCGCCGGTCGTGTAAGTGCCCAGCAGCGTGGCCGGATCGCCCGCGGCGTACAGCTCGAACTCGGCGCCGTTCAGCGGATCGCCCGTGGAGGCGTCGGCCTTCGCGAGCGTCACCGTGCCCAGCTTGCGCTCGTTGGCCACGAAGCCGTCCTTGTACCGGGCGTTCTCCACCGTCAAGTCGTACTTCGCCGCCGTGGCGGCATCCACGTTCTCCGCCAGCTCGAGCGTCTCGTTCTGGAACGCGCGGGTGTTCTCCACCGTGAACTCGGCCGTGTAGGGCGCGCTCGCGTCGTACACGTAGCCCACGGGCGCGGCCGTCTCCTGGACGCGGTAGGTGCCCCGCTCGCCCATCGTGAACGACACCATGCCGTGCTCGTTGGTTGACACCGGCGAGCCCACCGGCTGGAAGGCGCCGCTGCCGTCCTGCTTGAACAGGGCGAACTGCGCGCCCGCCAGGGCCTCGCCGCTCGTGCCGTCCACCTTCGCAAGCGACACGGAGGTCTTGAAGCTCGTGTTGTCCATGGCCACGGGGACCACCGTATGGTGCTGGCCCTCGCCCACCGTGAACGTCTGGTGGTCCGTGTCCACCACCGCGCCGTCCACCGTGGCCGTCTCCACGAAGTAGTAGCTGCCCTCGGGAAGGCCTTCCACCTTGATCTTGCCGTCCGCATCGGTGACGAGGCCGGACTTCAGGGGAGAGCCGGCGCCCTCCTCGTACAGGTCGAACGTCACGCCCGAAAGCGCGCCGGCGCCGTCGAGCGTCTTCGTCAGCTCCACGTCGGCCGCGATGGCCACGTTCAGCAGGTTGAGCCGCAGGCCGTTGTCCACGAGGGAGGCCGCGTCCACCATGCCGTCCGTGCCGTCGAGCTGCTGGTTGCGCGTGATGGACAGGACGCCGTCGTCGCCCACGGCCAACTCGATGCCTTCGGCGGGCAGCGTGAGGTGCCCGGCCAGGCGCGGCTCGGTGAGCGTGTACGTCTCGCCCGCTATGAGCTTCCCGTCGAGGTTCCACGCCTCGGTGCCCGACGACGTCCAGGTCAGCTTCGTCTCAGCCGTGTTGGCGAACTTCCCCGCCAGTTCCAGCGTAGCGCCGGCCAGAAGCCCGCCGTCCTCGCCCACCTTCGCAAGCGACGCTTTGATCTGCTCGTTCTTCACCTTGATGGCGTTGCCGTCACGGCTCACGCCGTCCGGCGTGCCCACGAGCGAGAGCGTGCCGTCCGCGCCCATGGTCACCTGGAAGTCGCCCACCGGCTTGTATCCCTCCGGCGGCGTCTTCTCGTGCAGCGTGTAGGAATTGCCGCCCACCAGCATACCCGGGTTCGTCTCGGACTTCGCGCCGTTCAGCAGCTCGCGCGTCTCCTCAGCCGTGCCGCCTGCGAACGTGCCCGCGATCTCGAACGTGGCACCCGCCAGCTCTGTCGTGCCGTCCTCGGCGTACTTCGCAAGCGTGAAGGTGTTCTGCACGTCCTTCACGACGATGGCATGACCCTCGATGGACACGCCGTCCGGCAGCGTGCCGTCGGCCTTGACGGTGCCGTCGGCGTTCATGACGATGGCGAAGTCGTCCATCTTCACGTAGCCGTCGGGCGGCACGACCTCGTGCACCGTGTAGGAGTTGCCGGCCACGAGCTCGCCGGTCAACGTCGCGGACGACGCGCCGTCCAGCATCGTGCGCACCCCGGTCGTACCGTCGGCGAACGTGCCCTTGATCTCGAACGAAGCACCTGACAAGGGATTGCCGCCCTCATCTTGCTTGGACAGCGTAAGCGCGTTCTTAGCGTCCTCGACGACGAAGCGGTTGCCCGCCTCCGCGACCCAGTCGGAGCCGTCCTTGCGCTCCAGCTGGCCGTCGTTCGTCATGCGCAGCGTGGCCGGCAGCGTGGTCGGCAGCGTGTAGCCGGGAGCCGGGGCTTCCTCAGTGAGCACATATTCCGCGCCAGCGACGAGCAAGCCTTCCAGCGGTTCGTCGGACGCAGTCGAGGTCCACGTGCGTTCCGTGGAGCCGTCGGCGAACGTGCCGGACAGCTTGAACCGCGCGGCGGCGAGGTTGGCGCCCTCGGCGTCTACCTTCGCGATGGAGGCCGTGTTCTTGGGATCGCTCACCTTGATGGTGGTGGTGCCGTCAAGCATCACGCCCTCGTGCGCGCCAGGGAAGGACAGCGTGCCGTCCGCGTTCATGATGACGTCGAAGGCAGGCACCGTCTGGTAGCCCTTCGGCGGGACGGTCTCCGTGATAGCGTAGGTGCTGCCGCCCACGAGCTGGCCCGTCCACGTGACGGACTGCGCGGCGTCGAGCAGCGTGCGCGTCTCCTCACCCGTGCCGTCGGCGAACGTGCCCGTGATGGTGAATGTGGCACCGGAGAGCCCCGTCGCGTCGCCGGCCGCGTATTTCTCAAGCGTGAACTCGTTCTGCTTGTTCGTGATAGCGCCATCGCCGGCAACGGTGAAGTTCTTGGTCAGCACGCCCTTGCCGATGGCGAACCCATGAGGCGTGTCGTCGAGCACGTAGCCGGCGGGCACAGCCGTCTCCACCAGGTAGTAGCTATCCCACGGCAGGTCGGCGAACGTCGCTTTGCCCTGGCCATCGGTCGTCTTCGAGGCGACCGCCTTGTCGTCTGACGCCTTGCGCACCTCGAACGTCACGCCCGCAAGCGCGTTGCCGCCCGCATCCTGCTTCTCCACGTTCACCGTGCCGGGCACGCGCTCGTTGGAAAGCGAGCCGGCCAGCAGGTGTGCCTCGTCGGCGGCGATTGTCAGGTTATACGGCGCCTGGCCCACCGCATCCCTACCGATGACGAGCGGCACGTCCTGGCAGCCGTCGGTCACCGTGAACGTGGCCTCGAAGCCGCCGTTCTTGTAGCTGGCGTCCGTCCCCGTCTCCTTGAGGGTGTAGCTGCCCTTGCCCAGGTTCTCGGCCTTGATCAGGCCGTCGGATCCGGTGGTCAGCGTGGTCGTCGTCGAGGAGGTCGACCCCGCAGGCGTGTAGGCAAGATCGAACGCAGCGCCCTCGACGGGCGTCGCGGTAGCCGACGCGTCCACCTTGAGCAGGCTCATGGACGCGTTCATCTTCTCGTTCACGGCCTCCTTCTCAACCGTCGTGCCGTGCGTCGCGTTGTCGAGCGTGAACGCGAGGTGCGTCGCATCGTCTAGCACATGGTCGTTGTCCGTGGCGGTTTCGACGAAGTAATACTCGCCGTTCGCCAGGCCCTCGCTGAACGGCTCGCCCGTGTCGGGATTCGTGCCGGAAGCGCTCTGCGTCGACCACGACGCCTTCCCGTCGCCGTCGATCGCGAGCGTGATGCCGCCGATGAGGACGGTGCCGTTCTTCTTGCACAGGTCGAACGTGGCGCCGGTGAACGGCGCGCCGCCCGTTTCGGTCTTCACGATCTTCGCGTGCGCGAGCGACAGCTCGTTCACGAACGCGAGCGCGTTGCCCGCCACGTCGTCCCAGCCGCCGGAGGCGTTCTTCACTTGCAGCTGCCCAGCAGCCGTCATGCGGATGACCTGGTCGGCGGCCGTCAGGTAGCCGTCGGGCGTCGCGCTCTCATGGAGCGTATACTCGTTGCCGGCGATCAGCTTGCCCGTGATGTCCTTCGGGTTATCGGTCGAAGTATTCCACTCAATGATGGGACTCGTCACATCCCCGACCGTTTCCAACAACTGCAACGTCGCTCCAGAGACAGATTTGCCGAACTGGTCTTTCTTCGCAATAGACAATTTGTTGAGTTCGTTCGTCACCGTGAGCTTGTTGTTCTCCACCGGCGTCCATGGCCCGGCGGCGGACGTGCTCTGCTGCAGGTCGCCATTCTTCGTCATCTGCAGGTACACGTCGGCGGCCAGCTGATAGCCGGGAGCCGGCGCCGTCTCGGCGAGCTTGTACACGCTGTCGGCAATAAGCTCTCCCTCGATTACATGGTTGGTCTCGGAATCCGTGACCTCCCAGGAAATCGGGCCGACGCCCGCCTCGGCGAACGTTGCGCCATCCACACCTGAGAGTTCGAACTTCGTCCCTACGATGCTCTGACCGCTCTGCCCGGCCTTCTCGACGGAGAATTCATTGACTTCATTGGTAATCCAACCGCTGCCATCCGTATCCACCCGATACTCAACATTGGCGCGCTCTCGCGTAACGACCACTTCTTCAATCTTCTGCGTGGGATCAAGTTTGCAGCCGGGAGGCGGAACCGTCTCCACTACTTCATAGGTGCCCTCTGGCACATTCACGAACAAAAGCGATCCACTCATGAAATTCGACGCCGTAGGGATGTTGCCGTTTGAGTCGGTCTCCTTGATTGTGTTTTTAAATACACGATTTCCCCAGTTCGTCTTTTGGCGGTCGACCACTTGGCCCGTAGCCTTATCGCGCAACTCGAACGTAGCACCAACGCCTGGGTACTGCATTTCCGTTCTACTTTTCCAAAGGAGCACCGTTGCGTTCAGCGGCTCGTTCGTTATAATGCCGCCGTCCTTGGTCACGGTTGCCACATCGCCGAAGGAGCCGCCGCTCTTCCAGGTGAAGTGCTGGCCCGCTCCGTCCACGGTGAACGTGTCGGTGACGAGGGGATTGTCCTTGTCGAACACGAAGTCGTCGTACGTGGCGACTTCCTTGAAGTAGTACGTGCCCTCGGGCAGGCCCCGGCTGATGGGCTCCCCCGCCATCGCCGTGTCCAGGTCGCTCGCAAACTTGAGCGTCGAGTCCTGCGTGGTCACCTTTCCGTTCGCGTCGCTCACGAAGTGGCCGGTATTCACCAGCGTGTCGCCTGTCGTGCCCTTCAGGTACAGGTCGAAGCTCACGCCCGCGAGCGTCTTGTTCGTGCCGTCGTCCTTCAGCGTGGTATCGTGCTTCACGAACTCGGCGTGGCCCACGATGCGCTCGTTGCGCATCGTGAACGAGTTGCCGTTCTGGGAGTTCTTGAACGTCCCGTTGGCCCCGTCGAACGCTTGGCCGTTATGCAGGTCGGTATTGGTTACCTTGCCGTACTCGTCGATGGTGAACTCGATCACCTGCTGGGCCTCATGGTTCGCCGTCACATAGCCCGCTGGCAACGTCCCCGTCTCGACCACGCGATAGGTGGCATCGCGCTCGAGCCCGCCGAAGTCGTGGCCGGCCGCAGCATCCACCGCCGTCGCCGGCGTCCATGCAGCGCCGGGCACGGGTACCCACGTCGCGCCGTCGCGCTTCTGCAGCTCAAGCGTCGCGCCGGCGACGCCCGCGCCCCACTGGTCGAGCTTCTTCACGGACACCTTGTTCGCCTCGTCGACCACCTTGATGGTCTGGACGTCGGCGCTGCCGCCGCCCGAGAGCACCGAGAGCTTACCGTACTTGTCGACCTCGAACTTCACATCCTCGAACCTGCCCACGTCGGGGTCGGTGGGAGCGGTGTCCTCGCTCAGCCAGTACGTGCCCGCCGGCAGGCCGGCGATTTCCCAGGTGAACGATTCGCCCCTCGAAGCCGTGTACTCGAAGGGGCCGTCGGAATCGAAGGGATCTTTCGCAAGCCCGCCCTTCGTCCCGGCGTTGTCCTCGTAGATCCTCAGAACCGCGCCGGCCAGGTCGTTGCCCGTAGGCGTGGTCTTATTCACGGCGATGAGCGTCTTCGCGTTCTCGATGCCAGCGCTCGCGCCGACGGCTTCCGGAGCGTTCGCGGGCGCGTAGTTCACGCTCCAAGCGCCGCCCGCAACGGCGGGTGCCGCCACCGAGAAGCACTTCATGCCCTCGTAGGCGGCGTACCCCCGCGCGGGGTCGACCTCCTCCAGGCCGTAGTCGCCCCACGGCAGGCCCGAAATCACAAGCGTACCGTCAGCGGCCCTATTCTGAAGCTCCTCCGAACCGACGCCGTCCGCATAGCTATACGAGCCATCCGCGTTAGCTTCCACCTTCACGGCCACCTTCTTGCCGCCGTTGAAGCCGTTGGGGTACAGGTACAGCTTGAACGTGGACTGCGGGTTCAAGCTCCCCGCGCCCTCGAACGTCTTCGCGATCTCCACCGGCACTTTGCTCGTAGTGCGCTTGTTCTTCACGGCGGCGGATGCGATGGTGCTCGACCCCGCATCGCCGGTGGTGAACTGGCATGTGGCCTCGCTGTAAGCCAGCACCTGGTACTTGCCGGGAACGCTGGCCAGGTCTTCCTCGTAGTAGTACGTCGTGTACTTCTCCAGTCCGTAGAACGCCACGATGCCCTGGGCATTCGACACGGCCGTCTTGACGAGCTTGGTGCGCGCCGCGTCCTCGTACAGCTTGAACACGATCCCCGCGATGGGCGTGGCCTTCTCGCCGAACTCGTCGGCCTTCACGAACTTGTAGATGGCCTTCTTCGTGAGCCATCCCCACGAGCTGGAGTCGACCTCCGCCTCGCAGCGGTCGAAGCCCTCCTGGCCATCGGTGGAGACGAGGTTCACCTTGTTCGTGACGGAGTTTCCTGAGGGCGCGCTCACCACCCGCGCCCGGTACTTCAGCACGTAGGACGCGGTGCCGTCAGGCAGCCCCACCTTGAGCACGGCGCGATCCGCGCCCGCGTCGTAGGCGAGCTCCTTCGTCCATGCGGATGCGTCCACCGCAGCGCCCACGGCCTCGGCGATCGCGCCGCCCTCCTCATGCTTCGCGCGGTAGAGCGCCACCGAGTCCGGATCGATCTCGATCGACGGGTCGGGCGTGTCGGTGATGACGGCGCCGGCGAGATCCGAGCCGTTCGGGTTGATGTTGATGCGGTATTCCAGGTAGCCGTCGGCCTGGTGCGACCCGTCGGCGCTCTTCGCCACCAGGCGGTTGTCGATGTCGTCCGAGTCGGCCGCACCCGTGCACGTCACGTCAACCGGCGTGCCGCCTTTGAATGTATCGGACGAGGCCGTGGCCTTGTTAACGGGCCGAAGCGAGAACGAGCCGCCGTACTTCTTCTGCAGCCGCTGCAGCTCGGCCTTGTCGAGGGTGAGCCAGAGGTCCACCGTGTAGCATGCCGAGGTGTCGCCGAACGACGCGTCGATCTTCCTGTCGGCGATCCACTTCGCCACCTGCGTGGCATCGGTCACGTCAGCCGTCGTATCGCCCTCCGTCTTCGTCACCTTGATCGCGTGCGCCGCGTCTGTGGCGATGTTCCACTTGTCGGCGGGCACGTCGTCGATCTTGGCGCCCGACGCGTCCACCACCTGCGTCGCCAGCGCGCCCAGGTTGTCGGAGAGCTTCAGGTTCTTGCTCGGCATCTGGTTTTTGTTGAGCACGATTTGGTAGTGCACGTAGCCCGTGGAACCGCCGCTCGGGTCGTCCACCACGGAGTAGTCGCTCGTCTTGGCCAAGAACTCGTTCTGGAACGTGCGCCGGGCGGTGTCGTCGGCCTGGAACTTGCGGTCGGCCCCCTGGTACACGTCGAGATGCGCCGCGTTCACGTACTCATGGTTCACCATGTTCTCGTTTTGGAAGTTGAGCGCCTTGGTTTTGAAGGATATCTCGATGTCGTTGAGATCGTAGTCGGTCTTGTCGAACGTGAAGGTCAGGCGGGATCCGGCGCGGCTGAACACGGCGGCCAGCTCGGCGGCCGAGAGCGGGACGCCCCCGCGCTTCACGACCACGGAGCCGTCGACGAATTCCTGGTCGGCGGGGATATCGTCGGTTATCACGCCGCGCGTGTAGTTCCCGGTGCGCGTGGAGGGCTTGATGGTCCAGTCGATGACGCCGGTATGGGAATCGTAGTCCGGCGTCTCCTTGTCCAGGTACACCACCTGGAAGTCGGTGCCGATGTTCAGCGGCCTGGGTGCGACGCCCGGCCCGACGCCTGTGCCGCGCGGCCAGTTGTAGGTCATCCACGCCGTGTTCGGAAACTTTATGGTCTCGTCGGGTTGGGCGGAGGCGTTGATGTTCGTGTCGAACGTGATGTGCCGCTCGTCGCTCACCGTGCCGGCGAAATGGATCTCCATGAGCGTGGATCCGGGATTGTCAAGATCGGGCGTGATGAGGGCGTAAGTCTGGTCGGTCGGGGTCGGATTGGGATTCACTGGCACCTTGTCCTTGCCCACCATGAGCGTGCCGTCGATGTAGGCAGCGCGCTGGTCCAGCCGGTCGTACACCACCACGTTCTGAGCGCTGCCCGCGGCATCCTTGTTCACCACGATATCCCAGGCGATGATGCTGCTGTTGAGCGGCGTGCCCTGCTTGTCCAGGCCGAACGGGGGCACGGTCGCGGAGCCGGCTGCGTGCGGATCGCCCGTCACCGTGACCGACGAGTTGACGGGAGCGCTCATCTGCGCCTCGTTGCCCAGCGTCTGCTCGCCATTGGCGGCGGCCTTCAGCACGTCGTCCGCCACGTCGGCCGTCACGGTAAGCTCGTAGGGCGCCACGGCGGTCGAATCGTCCGGGAACGTGTACTCGAAGCCCGCGGGCGTCTCGGTCACGGAAAGCTCGTTGCCCTGCGCGTCGCGCACGACGACGCGTTCCTGCTTGGCCTTGTCGTACGTGTCGGCCACGGTGACGCCCTTGAGGGGCGCGCCGGCCGACTTGGGATCGGTGCCCACGGCGATGGTCCACGTCACCGTACCCTCGCCCTTGTTGAAGACGCCGGTCTTCTCGATGCCCTCGAGGTCGGTGGACGACTTGGGGGCTTCGAACACGTACGTGGTGCCGCCCGTCTGCAGCGTCCACTCTTCCTCGATCGGGCCGGTGCTGCTCAGCTCGTCCCCGTTGAGGTCGAACTCGCACGCCACGCCGCCGACGATGTCGATGTTGCCCTCGTCGATGTTCACGGCCTCCGCGAACTCCACGCGTATCACGCCGCCCACGATGGTGAACGTGCCCAGCACGTCGCCGGTGGGCGCCACGATGTTCTGCGGAGTCGGATTGTCTGCGATGGTGAATATGCGCGGGAGCTTGTAGCGGTAGTAGTCGCCCTTCTCGATGGCGCGGGTCGCGTCGTCGAGCAGGATCTGGAAGTCCACCTCCATGCTCATCTTCCCGATGGAGGCGAAGGGCACGCTGGAGAAGTCGAGGTGCTTTTTGCCGGCGGCGTCCTCGGTGACGGGCACCTCGTGCTTCTTGCCGGCGGCATCCAGGTAGGAGAACGTCACGAGCCCCAGATCGAGCTGGTCCGTGTCCTGCGTGACGTCCGTGCCGGTGGAGGCCGGCGCGGCGAGCATCATCGGAGCCGCGCCCAGGACCGCGTCGTCCTCGGGGGCCGGACCGGCGTCCTGCGGCTTCGCAGGGAGCGTGAGCGTGGCGGCCGCGCCGCCTTGCAGGGGCAGCTCCACGGTGGCGGGCTCGTCCTTCAGCGCGCCGTCGGCGAGCGCGAGCGGATAGGCCAGCCCCAGCTCGAAGGCTTCCACGGCCTCGGCGGCCGCCTCGGTGAACGTGACGACCAGCGCGCCGTCCGCAAGGGCGAGCGTCGCCCGGTCGCCCAGCTGATCGTTGGCAGCGGCCAGCTGCTCGCTCGCGGGCAGGGCGCACCACGCCTGCGGCACGGACACGGCGAACGTGTCGCCCGCGCGCACGGCGCCCGGCTGCACCGTCGCCTTGAGGCGCAGCTCGGCGTCGGCCAAAAGCTGCGGGTCGACGCCCGAGGCATCCACGTCGCCCTCGGCATCGGCCGCAACGAGGGCCTCGGCGCCGTCGGCGTCCACGTAGGCCAAACCAGCCAACGCGATGTCCAGGACGCCCTCGTCATCGGTGAGATCGCGCGGCTGAGGATCCTGCGGGGCCTCGCCGGCGGGGCCGTCGGTCTCGGGGCCCTCCCCTTCGCCCTCGCCTGCGGAGGGCGCGCCCGTGCCGGGCTCGGGGTCTGCGCCGAGCTCGCCCGTAGGAGCGTTCGAGCCTTCGACGGGCGGCGCGGTCTCGACGACCTCGGAGCCCTCGCCTTCGCCGACGGCCGCCAGCTGGGACCCGGGCTCGGCGCCCGGATCGGCCTGGGCCGCGAACGCCTCGAAGGGCACGCCCATGAAGGCTATGAAGAATGCGAGGGCGACCGCAGTCGCCTTTCGTCCCAGAGCAGTGGCGTGTTTGAGCGATGTTGATGCCATGGTTCGATCCCCCGTTGAAACAGATGCTGCGCATCAGGTGTCATTCTGGTGCTTATGGTATCCCTCCCGCTCTTGAAATGCATGCTGAACGGGGGTTTTACCGTTCGTTTCAACGAAGTTTTTAGGGGATTTGCCCCAGCCCGACCGATGTGCTAGCCGTCTGCGTCGCGCGCTGCCCGGCCGCCCCGCCCCGGACGCAGGGAAGGCCCCCCGAAGGGAGCCTTCCCGAAGGCGCAGGGAAGGCCCCCCGAAGGGAGCCTTCCCGAAGGCGCGGGGACGAAGGAGCCCCGCAGCCGGTCGATCGGAGCCGGTCGCGCTAGGCCATCGCACCCGGTATGATCATCATCGCCGCAGTGAGGATGATGATGCAGGCCACACCCAGGATGATGAACAGCTTGCCGCCGAACTTCAGCCAGGTCGAGTACTCGACCTTGGCCAACGCCAGGCCGCCCATGATGGCACCGGACGTGGGGGTGAACAGGTTCACCAGGCCGTTGCCGGCGCTGAAGATCATGATCATGACGTCAGGCGAGAAGTTGAGCGAAGCCGCCAGCGGGCCCATGATGGGCATGGACACCGTGGCCATGCCGGACGACGACGGGATGAGGAACGACAGCACCACGTAGAGCAGGAACGACATCGGGGCGAAGATGATCGCCGACAGGCCGTTCAGCGCGTTGGCCGCGTTCTCGAGGATCCACATGTCCAGGCCGGTCTCGCCCATGAGCACCGTGATGGAGCGGGCGAGCGCGATGATCAGCACGACGCTCATCATGTCGGCCGCGCCGTTGATGAAGGCCTTGACGAAGCGGCTCTCGGACACGCCGCCCACGACGCCGATGATCAGCGCCATGATGAGGAACCACGTGGAGGCCTCGTCGAAGTACCACTGCCCCAGCGGAAGGCCGGTCAGGAACGCGGACCAGCCGTCGGAGATCTGCTCCTCGGTGGTCACCGTGCCCTCGACCTCGCCGTTGAAGGCCAGCTCGCCCATGTCTCCGTCAGCGTAGACCGCGGAGATGTCGTCGCCGCTGACCTGGGTCGTCATTTCCTCGGTGGCAGCGCCGGCGTCGAAGATCTCCACGCCGAAGTCGCCCCACGGGATGAAGCCGATGATCATGACCACGAACGTGAGCGCGAACACCACGAGCGTCCACTTCTGGCGCCCGGTCATGAGCTTCTTCTCCGTGTTCGCCTCAGCCGATCCGGCCTCCTGCTGGGCCTCGCCGAATTCGGCCTTCATGGTCTCCTGCTCCTGCAGCGACAGGATGGTGGAGCCCTTGTTCTCCTTGACCTTCTTCGCGTAGCGCATGACGAAGACGATGGAGATGGCCAGCGTCACGAGCCAGAGCACGACGCCGAGCAGGATGATGGTGCCCTGGTTGATCTCGATGCCCGTGCCGGACAGCGAGTCGACGGCCGCGCCCACGGCGAACGGGTTCACCGTCGAGCCGAGCACGCCGCAGCCGGCGCCTAGAAGGACGACCGCCGCGCCGACGACGCTGTCGAAGCCGGCCGCCACCATGGTGGCCGCGAGCAGCAGGTAGAACGGGACCGTTTCCTCGCACATGCCGTACGTCGTGCCGCCGATGGAGAAGATGAACATCAGAATCGGGATGAGCACGAGTTCGTTGCCCTTGAGCTTCTTCACCAGCGCGGCGATACCCGCGTCCAGCGCGCCCGTCTCCGTCACGATGCCCAGGAAACCGCCCAGGATCAGAACGAACAGGCACACGGGCAGGGCATCGGTGAAGCCCTTGACGGGAGCCGTCGCCACGTTGGCGATGGTCGCTCCCTCGACTCCCTCAACGCCGGCGAAAGACATCGCCACCGTGATCAGAGCAAGCGCAACGAGCATGATGAGCAGGATGGTGAATGACGATATAGATCGCTTCTTCTTGCTTTTTTCCTTCGCTTTCTCGGTCATGACAACCCCTCCTTATAGAGGATCGAGATGAATACTGTGGCGAACGAGAAATTGCACGCGAGCCGGCCGGAAGCATAACCGCACGACCCGCGGGTACCCCTTTTCCGGGCGGCACCCGTTCTACGCGGATGCCGCCCGTTCAACGAACTGCCGGGTCATCGAGGCGAGTGGCGCGCCCCGAGCCCGGGTGAAGCAGGTTCTTACGCCGTGATGACCGTGCCGGTCTCGCCGCGCAGGCCCGCCGCGGCGCACTCGAGGCTCGTGATGAGGGCCTTGCCGGCCGGGTACTGCTCGACGTACTCGATGCACGCCTCCACCTTAGGCAGCATCGAGCCGGGGGCGAACTGGCCCTGGGCGATGTACTCCTCGGCCTCGGCCACCGTCATCTCGGAGATCTCGGCCTGGTCGGGCTTGTTGAAGTTCACGCACACCTTCTCCACCGCGGTGAGGATGATGAGCATGTCGGCCTTGAGCTTGCGGGCGAGGAGCGCGCTCGAGCGGTCCTTGTCGATGACGGCCGGCACGCCCTCGTAGGCGCCGTCGACCTCGAACACCGGCACGCCGCCGCCGCCCGTGGAGATGACGACGTAGCCGTCGTTGACCAGGTCGCGCACCGCGTCGAACTCGACGATGCGCACGGGCTTCGGGGAGGCCACCACCTGGCGCCAGCCGCGGCCCGCGTCCTCCTTGTAGGTCCAGCCGGTCTCGGCGGCCTTGGCCTTGGCCTCCTCCTCGGAGAGGAACGCGCCGACGGGCTTGGTGGGGTTCTGGAACGCCGGGTCGGCGGGGTCCACCACGGTCTGGGTGATGACGTTGGCCGTGGAGCGCAGGATGTTGCGGGCCTTGAGCTCGTTCAGGATCGCCTGGGAGAGCTGGTAGCCGATGTAGCCCTGGCTCATGGCGCCGGCCTCGGGGAAGGGCATCTCCGGCGTCTTGCCGTCGTTGGCGCTCGCGTAGGCGAACGCGTTGTTGATCATGCCGACCTGCGGGCCGTTGCCGTGGGAGACCACGACGTTGGTGCCGTCCTCGATCATGTCGACGATGTGGGTCGCCGTGTTCTTCACCAGGTCGAGCTGCTCCTGGGGCGTGTTGCCCAGCGCGTTGCCGCCGAGCGCGATGACGACGGTCTTGCCTTCGCCGATTGTGTAGGGCATATCAAATCACCTTCGACTTTCTAGGAGAGCGTCGCGTACATGACGGCCTTGATGGTGTGCATGCGGTTCTCGGCCTCGTCGAACACCTTGGACTGCTTGGACTCGAAGACCTCGTCGGTGACCTCCATCTCCGTGACGCCGAAGCGCTCGGAGATGTCGGCGCCGATGGTGGTGTTGGTGTCGTGGAACGACGGCAGGCAATGCAGGAAGATGGCGCTCGGATCGGCCATTTCCATGCACTCCTTCGTCACGCGGTACGGCTCGAGGAGCTTGATGCGCTGAGCCCACACCTCATCGGGCTCGCCCATGGACACCCACACGTCGGCGTAGATGGCATGAGCGCCCGTGCAGGCCTCCTTGATGTCCTCGGTCAGCTTGACCGTGGAGCCGTTGCCGGAGGCGATCTCCTCGCAGGTCTTCACGAGGTCGGCGTCGGGCATGTTCTCCTTGGGGCCGCAGGCGACGAAGTTCACGCCCAGCTTGGCGCACACGACCATGAGCGAACGGGCCACGTTGTTGGCGGCGTCGCCCATGAACACCAGCGTCTTGCCCTTGATGTCGTAGTTGAAGTTCTCCTGCATGGTGAGGATGTCGGCGAGCATCTGGGTGGGATGCCACTCGGTGGTAAGTCCGTTCCACACCGGGACCGTCGCGCCGTCGGCCAGCTCCTGCACGTCGGACTGGGCGAAGCCGCGGAACTCGATGCCGTCGTAGAAACGGTCGAGCACGCGGGCGGTGTCCTCGATGGACTCCTTCTTGCCCATCTGGGAGCTGCCCGGATCGAGGTAGGTCACGCCCATGCCGAGGTCCATGGCGCCGACCTCGAACGCGCAGCGGGTGCGGGTGGACGTCTTCTGGAACAGGAGGACGATGTTCTTGCCCTCCAGGTAACGATGGGGGGTACCCGTCAATTTCAGGTTCTTGAATTCGCGGGACAACTTCAGCAGGTACTCGATCTCCTCGGTCGTGAAGTCGAGGAGCCTCAAGAAGTCGCGTCCGCTCAGGCTAGTAGGCATAATCCGATTCCTTTCGTCGTGCGTGATAGACAGACAACACTATCGGCAGGCAGCGCCAAGTTACCGCCCGCCTCTTTTCGGCAGCCAGGGCCGCTTGCGACGGCCCCGGCCAACCGGAAAAGACAAAACAGGCGCGCGGGCTTAGTCCTCGCGCTCGAGCGGCATGCTCATGCAGCGCGGGCCGCCACGGCCGCGGGAAAGCTCTGCGGAAGGCATCTCGAGGACCTTGAGGCCCTTCTCCTTCAGCAGCGCGTTCGTCACGTCGTTGCGCTCGTACACCACGATGGTGCCCGGAGCGATGCACAGCGTGTTCGAGCCGTCGTTCCACTGCTCGCGCTCGGCCGCGATGCGGTCGCCGCCGCCGCAGGGGATGAGCTCCACGGGGTTGCCGACGTACTTCTCGAGGATGTCCTCCAGCTTGCCCGTCATCTCCTTGACCTTGATGCCGGTGCCCTCGGGGGTGATCTCGAAGACGGTCAGCGGGCCCATGATGCCGGGATGGATGGTGAACTTGTCGACGTCGATCTGGGTGAACACCGTGTCGAGGTGCATCATGGCGCGGTTGTTGGGGATGTTGAACGCCAGGATGGTCTCGACCGGGCTGGTCTCGTCGTTGAAGATGTTGTGCGCGATGGCGTCGATGGCGTCGGGCTCGGTGCGCTGCGAGATGCCGATGGCCAGGACCTTGTCGTTGATGTTGAGGATGTCGCCGCCCTCGATGTGGAACGTGTTGTAGCGGCTGTAGTACTCGGGGACGTCCTTGAAGTCCGGATGGTTCCCGAAGATGTACTCGGCGTAGATGGTCTCGCGGTTGCGCGTGACGGAGTACATGCGGTTGATGGACACGCCGTTGCCGATGGACGCGAACGGGTCGCGGGTGAAGTACAGGTTCGGCATGGGGGCGACGACCATCTTGGAGGCCTCGCTCACGAGGTCGACGAGCGAGTTGGACTTGTCCGTGTGAAGCTCGGTGAGGTTGATGCCCTCCATCGTCTTCAGGACCAGCTCGAAGTTGTCAGGGTAGTTGTCGTTCATGTAGTCGTAGATGATCTTCTGGTAGCGGTCGGTGCGGATGCCGGCCTCTTCGATCCACTGCTTGAGGAACTTCTCGCGCAGCTCGGGGTTCTGATCGAGCACTTCCGCCATGAGCTTCTCGAGGTAGACGACCTCGACGCCGTTGTCACGCAGGATCTGCGCGAAGGCATCGTGCTCTTCCTGGGCGACCTTCAGAAACGGGATGTCGTCGAACAGCAGCTCTTCGAGCGTGTTCGGCGTCAGGTTCAGAAGCTCTCGGCCCGGGCGGTGCAACAATACTTTTTTCAAGGGCTTGATTTCGCTCTTGACGTTCACACCAGCCATAGCAACCCTCCTTTTCTTTATGCATTTTCCAGATTTTCGACCATCGGAGCAGCCCGTTGCGCACCGGGCGTCCGGTTGACAGGGTCAAAATCTCATGGTTCGAGGTAAATTGCAACCACAAAAACGAAACAAAATCGAGGGCCGGGAAATACCGCGTGGTTTTTCGGCGAACGGCAGGCGCTAATTATGACTGTCTTCACAGTTTATTCATATTTGCTTTGGCGCGATAGAGCAATGAAGTAGGTGAATCGGGATCGAAACGGGCTTTGGGAAAGGGCCGAGGCGGTGCGAGGGCCGCTGATCTGATTAATCGGAATGCATAAATATTCAGAAACATGCATTTCCGATGCAAGCGCGTCATCGATGGGGCGGCCCGTCGGCTGCCGCAGGGGCCCCCGTTTGCCCAAGGCGCTCCCCTGCCGCCCGCAAAAGCCCAGATGCACCGGCACATTTGCACGAGAGCCGGCAGAGCGCGCCCCCTGTCGCATCCGTTCTTCCCGCGCGGGGGTTTTACGGTATAATACCGGTGCTCGATAAAACGCGCTCGTGGCTCAATGGATAGAGCAACGGACTTCTAATCCGTCGGTTGCAGGTTCGAGTCCTGCCGGGCGCACCAGAATCCGCCCGCCGTTCCGCCCAAGCGGGACGGCTTTTTTGCGACTTCGATAACAAAATTAATATAGCATCGCACAAACCAATGGCAAATGCAAGAATTTTTTCTCAAGAGCGCCGTTCCGAAACCACTCGGGCACCTTCGCGGCACCCCTCCCTTTCCCTCTTGTTAAGGTAGTATACCGATTGGCAACAGTCGCCCGCGCCGAGCCGCACGCTCGCGCGCGATACCGTAGAATTGGAAGCTCCATCAATCCAAGCTCACTCGCCTCTCCGATCGAGCATCGAAAGGAGCCCCGCATGCCCTACTTGGAGGACCATACGCTCTATTACAAGAAGTCCTGCCCGTTCTGCCAGAAGGTCCTGCGCTTCATGGACGAGAACAAGATCATGATGGACACGCGCGACACCCTTCAGCCGGGCAACCAGAACGACCTCGTGCACATCGGCGGCAAGAAGCAGGTGCCGTGCCTCGTCATCGGGGGCAGGCCCCTGTACGAGTCCGACGACATCATCGCCTACCTGCGCGAGCGCCACGTCTGACGCCCTCGCCCGAACCCTGCGAAACGCCCTCGAGACGCATCGGCCTCGAGGGCGTTTCCCTTTTCATCGGGCGACGATGCCGCGGGCGGATGCCGTGCGCAGGGCCCCCGCCCGTTTGGCCACGTAGTCCACGAAGTCCTGCTCCCGGCGGCTCAGGCTGCGCGTCTTCAGATGCGAGATGCCGAACGCCCAGGCGAGCCCCTCGAGCGGGACCGCCCTCACCTTCTCCCCCGCGAACACGTCGAGCCGGGCCAGGTGCGGCAGGCAGAACCCCAGGCACTCGCCTCTTTGGGCGAACTCGTAGATCCAGAATATCTCGGAGCATTCCACCAGCTCGGGCGGCTCGACGCCCGCGCGCTCGCACGCGGCGAGCAGCGCGTGGTGGCATTTGTACTCCCGGCCCGGGATGGCCACCTTCCTGCCGCTCAGATCCGCCAGCCCGAGCCGCTCCCGTCCGCTCAGCGGGTCATCGCGGTGCACCCAGTACTCCACCGGCGAGGAGTACAGCGGCACGGTGGCGAAGTCGTCGGGGCTCGGGAGGATGGTGAGCGCAAGGTCGTAGAGCCCGTCGCGCAGAAGCGATTCGCACAGCGAGTCGGGCAGCTCGTTGATGGTCACCGAGGCGTCGGGGTGCTCACGCTTGAAGCCGTCGAGGAAGTCCGGGCCCAGCATGCCGAACACGCCGAGCGACGACGCGATGCGTATCTCCAGGTAGCCGCTCTTCGCAATGCACTCGAAGGCGCCGGCCAGGAGGTTGCGCTCGGATTGCACGTGCCGGGCGTACTCGTAGAACTCCTCGGCGTAGGGCGTCGGGCGGCGCACGCCGTCGTCGCCCAGCACGAACAGCGGAACGCCCAGGTCGCGCTCCAGGTTGTGGATGGCCTTGGCGAAGCCCTGCGGCGACATGGGCACCTTGGCCGCCGCCGCGCTGAAGCTGGGCGAGTCGTAGGCCAGGATGAAGTAGTCGCACCTGTCTTCCAGCATGTCGGATCCCCTTCCCTCGCCGGCCATTGTACTACGCCGCCGGCGTGCCGAGGCCGCGGCAAGCCGGCTGAAACCAAGTGTTTCACCTGCAAACAGTTAGCTGAATGTCAACCTATTGTGCTCGATACGCCGCTTACTCCACAATAAACCCATGCCGCAGGAGGGCGGCACGGCAAGGGGCAGCCCCTTCGCCAACGGGAGGACCGAATACCGAGGAGGACATCATGATGGAGAATGCGAAGCAGATGAGCAGGCGCTCGTTTCTGGCAGGAGCCGGCGTGCTCACGGCAGGCCTGGCGGGCGCGGCGCTGACGGGCTGCGCGCCCCAGCAGACGAAGGGCGCGTCCGCCGACGCCGCCGAGCCGAATGCCGCCGGAGCCGGGGCCGCCGCTCCCGAGGCAGCCGCCGCGAGCACCGACGCCATCTGGGCCATCCCCGAGCTGGCCGAGCCGAGCGAGACCATCAAAGCCGACGTGTGCATCGTGGGCGCGGGCGGGACGGGCACAGCGGCGGCCATCCAGGCCATCGACCTGGGCCTCAAGCCGGTTGTGATCGAGCGCTTGGGCGGATATGGCGGGTCGTTCATCGGCACCGAGGGCATGACGGGCCTCGAGACGCACTTCACCGAGGCCGACGGCGGCGTGAAGTTCGCCGGCGCGTACAGCCCCGACGCGCCCTACGGCGTGAGGAACGCCATCAACACCTGCCTGAACTACCATCATTGGATCCCGCAGCACAAGCTCTACGAGAACTTCTTCGGCCAGACCTCCGAGACCATCGACTGGCTCGAGAGCCACGGCATCAAGTTCGAGGGCAATATCTCCATCGGCGTGGGCCCGAAGGTGTGGCACGTCTACGACAAGGGCGACAACGCGAGCCCCGGCGGCTACTTCATGCAGTGCTTCGGCGAGGAGGCCGAGAAGCTGGGCGTGGAGGCGCGGTTCAACACGTTCGGCCGCAAGCTCATCGTGGAGGACGGCAAGGTGGCCGGCCTTCTGGCCGAGACCGAGAAGGGCGACGTCATCAAGGTGGAGGCGCCTGTGGTGATCGTGGGCACCGGCGGCTACGCCAACAACTCCGAGTTTTTGTACGCCGTTTCCGAGACGAAGAACGAGAACATCCAGGCGCTCGGCATGGACTGCCGGGCCGGCGACGGCATCAAGATGGCCAAGGACGCCGGCGCGGCCATGGCCGAGGGGCTCGGCACGGTCATGTGGTGCGGGCCGGTGACCATCGGCGCGGTGAACGCCACCTGGACGACCGACGCGTACTCCGCCGGCGTGCAGCCGACGCTGTGGCTCAACGAGAAGGGCGAGCGCTTCTGCAAGGAGGACCTCTGGCTCGACGACTTCGCCGGGGCGGGCATCTGCGTGCGCAACCAGGAGAAGACGTTCGCGCTGTTCACCGAGGCCGACATGCTGCGCTGGGAGAAGGAAGGCCCCGACGGCCAGGTGTTCTCGTTCGGCACGCCGGGCACGCCGCTCGCCGAGGCCCGCGCGGTGCTCGAGAAGGCCGAGGGCTGCCATGTGGGCGACACACTGGAGGCCGTGTGCGGCGAGGTGGGCCTCGACGCGGCCGCGGTGAAGGCCACGCTCGACCAGTACAACGCCTACTGCGATGCGGCCGCCGGCCTCGACGGCGATGACACGAGCGCCGACGAGGAGTTCGGCAAGCGCGCCAAGTTCATGCACAAGATGGACGCGGGCCCGTACTGGCTCTGCGAGACGGCCGACGGCTTCTACACCACCTGCGGCGGTATCAAGGTGAACGAGAAGGCGCAGGTGCTCGATGAGAACGGCCAGGTCATCGGCGGCCTGTACGCCGGCGGCTCGGACGCGGGCGGCCTGTACGGCGACTCCTACGACGTGAAGTTCGCCCCCGGCTCGCAGGCCGCGTGGGCCGTGAACTCCGGGCGTTTGGCCGTGAAGGACGCCAAGGAGTACCTGGGCAAGTAACCGCCTCCCCTTCCCCGCGCGCCGGCAGCGACTCCCCTCCCGCTGCCGGCGCCTCCTGCTGTCGAGACGGCGAGCATTCGCAGGTACCCGCACCTCATCGGCCAATCGCGCAGCGGCAAAGGGAGTCATGGACAAAATCGGCCTTCGGGACTGATTTTTTGCCCAACACCTTTGGCTCGGCTTTTCGTCACCTGGGGTTTCTCTATTCTTCAGCGGCGGCAGCGCGACAAAATCAGTCCCGAAGGCCGATTTTGTCCATGATGCTGCAAGTTATATATGATGTGCGAAGGGATGAGGAGGGGCTTTTCGCGAGAAATCGGCGGTTCGCCACGAAGAAGGGCCGGGTCGCTTGCGGCGATCCGGCCCTTTCGCATTCGGTGGAGCGGGTGACGGGAATCGAACCCGCGTCATGAGCTTGGAAGGCTCAGGTTCTACCATTGAACCACACCCGCGTGACGCGTCGGCTATTGTACCGCAAGATGGCCGCGCGCGAGCGAGAATGTGCCCAGCATCCAAGCAAAACGCGGAAGACACGGAGGTGCCCGCCATGGCCGCGAAGCTGAGCGCCTACAACACGAAACGCGACTTCGAGCGAACCCCTGAGCCGGAGGGCGGCGACTCCCTCGCACCTGCCGGCGGGCCGCTGCGGTTCGTCGTGCACCGCCACTGGGCCTCACGCGAGCACTACGACCTGCGACTCGAATGGGACGGCGTGCTGCTGAGCTGGGCCGTTCCCAAGGGCCCCTCGTACAACCCGCACGACAAGCGCCTGGCCGTGCACGTGGAGGACCATCCGCTCGACTACCGCACGTTCGAGGGAACCATCCCGAAGGGCGAGTACGGCGGCGGCGAGGTGATGCTGTGGGACGAGGGCACGTGGGAGCCGCACGGCGACGTTGACGCGGCGCTGCGAGACGGCGAGCTCAAGTTCGCGCTGCGCGGGCGACGCCTCAAGGGCGACTGGGTGCTCGTGCGCCTGAAGCCCCGGCCGAAGGAGCACGGCGAGAACTGGCTGCTCATCAAGGAGCACGACGGCCTCGAGCGCGATGTTGCGGGCATCGAGGGCCTCGACACGAGCGTGGCCACCGGGCGCACGCGCGCTCAGATCGCCGAGGGCGACGACGGGCAGCTGGCGCGCAACCCCTTCGACCAGGTGGACGTGGAGCTGGCGAAGCTCGTGAGCGAGCCGCCTGCGCGGGGTACCTGGCTCTACGAGGTGAAGTACGACGGCTACCGCATCGTCGCGTTCGTCGAGGCGGGCGAATCGCGGCTCGTCACCCGCAACGGGGTGGACTACACCGGCCGCTTCCCTTCTGTGGCTTCGGCGCTCGCCGACCTCGCGGGCGGGCGCGCGGCGGTGCTCGACGGCGAGCTCGTGGTGACCGACGAGGAGGGTCGGTCGGACTTCCAGGCGTTGCAGGGCTTCCTGAAGCACCCCGCCGGCAAGCATCCCTCCTACGTGGCGTTCGACCTGCTCGCGCTCGACGGCGAGGACCTGCGGGCGCGCCCCTTGGCCGAGCGCAAGCAGCTGCTCGCGGGCGTGCTCGCGGCCGCGCCGCCCGAGGTGCGCTACAGCGAGCACGTGGAGGGACGGGGCCAGGAGAGCTTCGAGGCCGCCTGCAAGCTGGGGCTCGAGGGCGTGGTGGGCAAGCGGGCCGACTCCCCCTACCGCGGCGCGCGCACGGGCGACTGGATCAAGCTCAAGTGCGACCACCGCCAGGAGTTCGTGGTGGGCGGCTTCACCCGCACGGCCAAGAAGCCCGGCGGCGTGAGCGCGCTTCTGCTGGGCGCCTACGAGGGCGGCGCGCTCGCCTACGCGGGACGCGTGGGGTCGGGCATCGGCGAGGACGACGCGCGCGAGCTGCTGGCGAGGTTCGAGGGCCTCGAGCGCGCGGACGCCCCGTTCGCGAACCCGCCGAAGCCGCGCTCGGGCGAGGAGTCGTTCTGGCTCGAGCCCGAGCTGGTGGCCGAGGTGAAGTTCGCCGAGTGGACCGACGACGGCCAGCTGCGCCACCCGAGCTACCAGGGGCTGCGCATCGACAAGGACCCGCGCGACGTGCGGCGGGAGGAAACGGAGGACGGCATGGCCGAGAAGAAGGCGGTTACAAGCAGCGAGCTGGTCGTGGACGGCGTCACCATCACGAGCCCGGGAAAGCTCCTGTTCACCGACCCCGACGTGACGAAGGAGGACGTCGTGCGCTACTACGCGCGCGTCGCCGACGCGATGCTGCCCTTCGCAGGCGGGCGCGTCTTGAGCATCGTGCGCTGCCCGCGCGGCATCGGATCGGCCTGCTTCTTCAAGAAGCACCCGTCGCCGCACGCGCCGGGCATCGTGACCGTGGAGGTGCCGTCGAGCGACGGCGAGCCGGAGGAATACTTCTACGTGGACTCCGCACGCGGCATCCTGGAGGAGGCGCAGATGGACACGCTCGAGTTCCACGTATGGGGCAGCCGGGTGGAGACGCTTGAGCAGCCCGACCTCATGGTGTTCGACCTCGACCCGGACAAGGGCCTCGGGCTCGATCACGTGCGCCGCGGCGCGCGCGACCTCAAGGGCCTGCTGGAAGAGCTGGGGCTCGAGACGTACCTCAAGACGAGCGGCGGCAAGGGCTACCATGTGGTCGTTCCGTTCCAGCCGGAGGCTTCGTGGGACGCGTTCCGCGACTTCGCGAAGCGCATCGCGCAGACGATGGCCGAGAAGTGGCCCGACCGCTACACGAGCAACGTGCGCCTGGCCAAGCGCACCGGCAAGGTGTACATCGACTGGATGCGCAACGGCCGGGGCGCCACGAGCATCGCGCCCTACTCGCTGCGGGCGCGCACGGGCGCGCGCGTGTCGCTGCCGATAAGCTGGGACGAGCTGGACGACGTGGCGCCCGACGCCGTCACCATGGCCGATGCCCTCAAGCGCGTCGAGCGCGGCGCAGACCCCTGGAAGGGCATCTTCGAGCACCGTCAGGCCTTGCGGGGGTGAGAGGAAATGGTCGGGATGACAGGATTCGAACCTGCGACATCCTGCTCCCAAAGCAGGCGCGCTACCAGACTGCGCCACATCCCGACGCCGAAAACAGCAGAAGCCAGTATACCAGAAGTCTGACTCTGCGCTTAACGCATAATCCGGCGACAGCGCCCTCCTCTTGCACGCGAATCGGGCCCTCTCGACATGACGAGCCGCACGTAGTCCTGCGTCTGGCGAAACACGTGGGCGACCACGAACGAATCATAACCGTCCATCGTCAGCGTGACAGGGGCAGAAGGCTCCTCCACGAGCGCGGTGAACGCAACCATGTTCTTCATATCATGACGATAAGGTCTTTCCTGGGGCTGCGACATTTCAAACTCACCTCATTTCGTGGCCAAACTGCACCACAACCCCACTGCGTTCCTACGCCAGCTTCGCGCGGAGCTCGCGGAGGGCGTTGCCTCGGTGGGAGACGGCGTTCTTCTCCTCGGGCAGCGCTTCGGCGAGCGTGCGGACGCCGTCGAACACGTCGGGCAGGAACAGCGGGTCGTAGCCGAAGCCGTGGCTCCCCCGCCCCTCGTGCCCGATGCGGCCCTCCACGGTGCCGCGCGCCACCGTCTCGGCGCCGTCCTCGTCGATGAACGCGAGCGTGCAGACGAACCGCGCCGTGCGCCCCTCGTCGGGGACGTCGGCCAGCTCGGCGAGCAGCTTCGCGTTGTTGGCCGCGTCGTCGCACGGATCGCCCGCGTAGCGGGCCGAGAACACGCCGGGCGCGCCGCCGAGCGCGTCCACCTCGAGGCCCGAGTCGTCGGCGAGCACGGCGCGTCCGCCGCTCGCCTCGCGGGCCGCCTGCGCTTTGATACGCGCGTTGCCCTCGAAGGTGTCGGCGTCCTCGGCCGGGTCGGACTCGATCCCCAGCTCGCGCAATGTTCGGAACTCCCAGCCGGGGAAATCGAGTGCCTCGGCGATCTCGCGCGCCTTGTGGGCGTTGTTGCTGGCGATGACGACGGTCTTCATGGGCTTCTCCTCTTGAATAAGCGGCGCGCCTACGCGCCGAAATCGACGTGGCCCACCGTGTCCACGGGCAGGCGGAACACGCGGCTGCCGAACGAGCGGAACTCCTCGACGTCGGCCCCCGTGGTGTAGAACTCGTGGCTCGGCACACGCCCCGGCTCCGCAAGCGCCCCGCGGCGCTCGAGGATGGCCGCCACGTCGCGCGCGGCCTCCTTGGCCGACGAGATGAGCGTGACCTCGCGGCCCACGACGCTGCCGATGAGCGCCTTGAGCAGCGGGAAGTGCGTGCAGCCCAGCACCAGCGTGTCGATGTCGCACCGCCGCAGCGGCTCGAGGTACTCGCGCGCGATCTCCTGGAACGCCGGGCGCACGTACACTTTCGACGCGAGCGAGGTGAGGTCCTCGATGGGCCCCTCCGCCATGCGCAGCCCCTGCTCGGCGATCTCCACGAAGCGCGGCGTGGCCGTGGAGAACACGGTGATGCCGGCGTCGAGGTGGCGGATGGCCGAGGTGTAGGCCCCCGAATCGACGGTGGCCTTCGTGGCGATGACGCCCACGCGGCGGCTTTTCGTGGCATGCACCGCCGCCCGCGCGCCGGGCTCCACGACGCCGACCACCGGCACGGGAAAGGTCTGCTGCGCGTGCGCGAGGCCGGCCGCCGTGGCCGTGTTGCAGGCGATGACGATGAGCTTCACGCCGCGCTCGACGAGCCAGCCGCCGATCTGCTGCACGAACCCGTCCACCTCCTCGAGCGAGCGCGGGCCGTAGGGGCAGCGGGCCGAATCGCCCAGGTACACGATGGACTCGTCCGGCAGCGCCTTGGCCACCTCGCGCGCCACGGTGAGCCCGCCGAACCCGGAGTCGAACACCCCGATGGGCGCGTTGTCGAACGAGGGGGCCGCGTTCTCGTCCATTTCGGCGTTCGCGCCGGTCAATGTCAGGTTTTCTTCCATGGGGACAGTATAGCGCAGCTCTGGCGGTTGTCTGCAAAAGGGCGCGCGCGGCCACGGTTTCTGCTAATCTGGATGCGAACGAAACGCCCGCACAAGGAGAGGATGCCCCATGAAGGTCCTGCTGATCAACGGAAGCCCGAACGAGAAGCGCTGCACCTACACCGCCCTGAGCGAGGTGGCCGGCGCGCTCGAAGCCGAGGGCGTGGAGGCCGAGATCGCCTGGATCGGGCGCGAGCCCGTGCGAGGCTGCCTCGGCTGCGGCGGCTGCGCCAAGCGCGGCGAGGGCCGCTGCATCTTCGACGACGACGCGGTGAACGGCCTCATCGCCAAGGCGGAGGCGGCCGACGGCCTGGTGGTGGGCACCCCGGTGTTCTACGCGGGCGCGAACGGGGCGCTCCTGGCCGTGCTCGACCGCATGTTCTACGCCGCGTCGGCCCGGCTGCGCTTCAAGCCGGCGGCGGCCGTGGCCTCGGCGCGTCGCGCGGGCACGACGCCGGCCATCGACCAGGTGAACAAATACTTCCAGTTCAACTGCATGCCGCTGGCCTCGGCGAACTACTGGCCCATGGTGCACGGCCAGAGCGCCGAGCAGGTGCGCCAGGACGCGGAGGGGCTCCAGGCCATGCGCGTGCTCGGCCGCAACCTGGCCTGGCTCGTGAAGGCGACGGCCGCCGTGCCCGCGCCCGAGCTGGAGCCCAAGATAGCCACGAGCTTCATCCGCTAGCATGGCGCGCGACCGCGACGCGAAGACGAACGCCCTGCGCGAGCTGGACGCGGCGGGGCTTCCCTACGAGGCGCGCTTCTTCGACTGCGCGCAGGCGCTCTCGGGCGTGGAGGTGGCGCGCCTGCTCGGCCTCGACCAGGACCGGGTGTTCAAGACGCTGGTCACGCAAGGCAAGTCGGGCGCGCATTACGTGTTCATGATCCCCGTGGCCTGCGAACTCGACCTCAAGAAGGCCGCGGCCGCGGCGGGCGAGAAGGCCGTCGCCATGGTGAAGTCGCGCGAGCTTCTGCCCCTCACCGGCTACGTGCACGGCGGCTGCTCGCCCATCGGCATGAAGCGGGCCTTCCCCACCGCCATCGACGAGACGGCGGACCTCTACGACCGCATCGCGTTCTCGGGCGGCCGCATCGGCTGCCAGGTGGAGATGGCGCCCGACGACCTCGCGCGCATCGTGCCACTCAAGCGCGCCGACCTCGTCGTGGTGTGAGCCGGGGGAACGAAGTCCTACCAGTGGCAGACCACCACGTCGCCGCCTTGGAGCAGGGCGTAGAGCTCGGCGGCCTTCGACGGCGGCAGGTTGACGCAGCCGTGGCTGCCGGCGCCGTCGGCGTAGAGCGTGCCGCCGAAGTCGGTCTGCCATTCGGCGTCGTGCAGGCCGATGGCGTTGCCCACGAACGGCATCCAGTACTGCACCTCGGTCTCGTAGATCTTCGTGTCGCCGTTGTAGCCGATGAGCTTCGAGGGGCTTTGCTTCTGGTTGAGCCAGTACACGCCGCTCGGGGTGTCGTGCTCGCCGTCGGGGATGCCGGTGATGCACGCCGACTCCCAGGCGAGCGCGCCGGAGTCGTCGTAGAAGCGCACGTACTGCTCGGACAGGTCGATATCGACGTAGCGGCTGCCCCAGTCGCGCGCGCCCGCGCCGTTGTAGGCGGTGCCGGTGGTGGTGCAGGGCACGTCCACCGTGTCGACGCGGCCCGAGGCCACGCCCTCCTTCACGAGCGAGAGCAGCGCGTCGTGGTCGACCGACCAGCCGTAGACCCCGCCCGACACGGTGAGCGCCTTGCCGTCGGCGCGCGTGTAGGCGCGCGTCGTGCCCACCGTGTCGCACTTGGCGGCCAGCTCGTCAACCCACGCCGCAAGCGCCCCTTCGTCGAGCGTGACGTCGAGGTTCTCGTCGAGCTTCACCCACTGCGACACGAGGTCGGCGTTCACCTCGCCCGCCGTCGTGCCCGACATCTGCAGCACGAGGTCGGCCTGGATCATGGTGTTGGCCTTCTCGGCGGCCCCCACCAGCTTCTTGTCGGTGGAGAACGCCTTGGGCCGAAGCAGGAAGCCCTCGTCGAGGGTCACGCTCTGCTCGAGGTTGGCGATGGCCTCGTCGGCCGCCTTCACCACCTTGTCGGCATCGAGCGCCGTGCCCTCGGTCTCGGGCACCACGACGAAGGAGGCCTGAGCCGCATCGTAGGTGATCGAGGCGTCCACGGGCTGGACGGCCGAGGCGTTGAACTCGCCCACGGCCGTGCGCACAGCCTGGTCGAGGCCCGATTCGCTGTAGCGCGCGACGAGCTTGTCCGTCTCGTCGTGCTGCTTGGCCAGCTCGAGGGGCCAGCTCCACGGATTCACGTCGGCCAGCATGTCGCGCACGACCGCCGCTCCGTCGAAGAACATGTCGGCCTCCGCCGCGGTGAGCGAGAGGCTGAAGCCCTGGCCGTCGATAGAAAGCGCGTAGTCGTCCATCGCGTCGGCGAGCAGGCCCTCCACCTCGGAGGAGGACATGAGCGACACGTCGCGCTCGCCCACGGCGGTGTTGGGCATGAACCGCCCCGTGAAGTACAGGGCGATGCCCACGTAGGCCACGAGGAGCAGCGCGATGAGCACGCCGATGACGATGCCGACGATCTTGAGGGGGCTGCGGCGCTTGTCGGGCATGGCCATCTGGTGGCCCGCCGCCACGGGGCGCATCGGGGCGCCGGGAGCGTAGGCGGGCTCGCCGGCGCGATGCGCGGCGCGTCTGCCGGCGGCCTTCGGATCGGCCGGCCGCACCGGCTGCGGCATCGGGCGCGTCGCGTCCGGAGGGATGACGGGCGGAACGGAGATGCGGGGAGCCTCGGGCTCGCCGCCCTCGGGGCGGGCGTGCTTGTTGTCAGGCGTGTTCTCGGTCATACTCGTCCTCATGCGCTCGGATTATCGTGTTCCATTGTACCAAGGGGCTCGTGCTTCCCCGGTAACAAAAACGTCCGGCGCCCCCTCGATGTTGCGAACGCCACAATATCGCCACGCCGCAAGCACGCGGCCTCCGCAACCCGAGCGGGCAACCCCGGATGCAGCGACGCCCCGCCGGTTGGCCCGGCGGGGCGTCGATCGTTTGTGTGGTGGAGGCGCGGAGAATCGAACTCCGGTCCATACTACCTTCTCCATGAGGCCCTACAAGCTTAGTCGGCGATCGGCGTTCGGTCGCGCGCGGCACGCCGACAGGCGTTGCGCTTCCTAGCCGGTTCGATCTTTGCCTGAGCCATACCGGCTACGTGCTCAAGCGCATTCCCCTAAGTTGATGCCGAACCGCGAGTCGGGGACGTCACGCGGACGACAGCCAGGCGCTATTAAGCAGCCATGGCGAGCGCCGGAGCGCTCTGAGTCTTAGCTTTGCCAATTAAATTGACGGTACCCCTGTTTAACGTGGCGAGGAGACCACGGCCTGCTCCTCATTTCGAACGTACCATGTCGAAACCAGTCGCCCCCAGGAAATCGAGCGGGGTCGAAGGCCCACCTTTTCAACGTGCGTTCGCGATGCGCTGGGCGCTTCGCGAACATCCATTCTATACGCCGCGCGCCGTTTGTCAAGCGACAGGCCGGCTACTTCTTCAGGAAGCTGAAGTCCAGCGCGCTCTTGATGTCGTCGAAGGCGCCCTTGAGCTCGGCGGCTATAGCAACGCCGTCCTTGTAGATGGCGTTCACGTCCTGGGTGGCCTCGGCGACGCCCTCCTTCGTGATGCCGAGGTCGTAGGGGTTGTCCTCCTCGTCCGCGTCCGCCTCGTCCTCGCCGGATTCGACGTAGAAATACTCGACCTCCTCGCCGTCCTCGAGGAGCACGAAGCCGATGGCCTCGCCGTCCTCGTCCTCGAGGTAGCGCACGATGTCGTCGTCGTCCAGCTCCAGCTCCACCAGCTCGTAGCCGTCGTCCTCGTCGGAAGGCTCCATGATGGACGCCTCGTCGGCCTCGTCGGCCAGCTCGTCGCCGTCGACCAGGTGGAAGCCTTCCTCGGACAGATCGATGCCCTCGGCACGCTCCACCACTGCGGCCAGGCCGCCGTCGTAGCCCTCGGGGCTCGTCTCCCCCTCGCCGTCGGGGCCTTCCTCGGCGAAGAAGCCCTCGTAGGCATCCTCGAGGTCGGACTCCTGGGCGTTGGGGTCGAACTCCTCGTCGTCCTGGAACTCCTCCACATCCAGAAGCTCCGTCTCCTGGTCGATGCGCTCGGCCTCCGTTTCGGCGCCGTCCTCGATGTTCTCAAACTCTTCGTCCAAGCCCATGTCAGGCCTCCTTCGCATCGGGCGCCGCGCACGGCGCCGGGATTCACGTCCTACCGGCTGCGTTCCTTGAGCGCGCGCTCCACCTCGCGGCGCGAGTCGCGCTCGGCCATGCTCGCGCGCTTGTCGTAGAGCTTCTTGCCGCGGGCGACGGCCAGCTCCACCTTCACGAGCGAGTTGTCCTTGAAGTACATCTTGAGCGGCACGAGCGCCATACCCTTCTCCTTCACCTGCTCCTGCAGAAGCCTGATCTGGCGCTTGTGCAGGAGGAGCTTGCGCTTGCGGTCGGGGTCGGGGTTGGCGATGTTGCCGTTCACGTAGGGCGGGATGTGCACGTTGTGCAGCCACGCCTCGCCGTCGCGGATGAGCGCGAAGCAGTCGGTGAGCTGGCAGTGGTTCTCGCGCAGCGAGCGCACCTCGGTGCCCGTGAGCTCGATGCCCGCCTCGTAGGTCTCGAGGATCTCGTACTCGTGGAGCGCCTTCTTGTTCTTGGCGATGGTCTTCTCTTCGCGTTTCATGAGGGGCTACTCCACGCCCGTCTCGTCGAACTGCGCCTGCTCGGCGGACTCGGGCGCCTCCTCTGGGGCGGCGTCGTCCTCCTGCGAGGAGAAGCCGCCCATGCCGGGCACGAAGCAGGCGTCCTCGCCCAGGTCGCGGGCGAAGCGCACGATGAGGGCGACCGCGCCCTCGAGGTCGTCCAGGCACACCACCTCCGTGGGCGTGTGCATGTAGCGCAGCGGCACGGACACGAGGCCCGTGGGCACGCCGCCGCGGGCCATCTGGATGGCGCGCGCATCGGTGCCGGTGACGCCGGGCTCGGCCTCTATCTGGTACGGCAGGCCCTCGGCCTCGGCGGCGGCCACCAGGCGCTCGAACACCTCGGGGTTGATGTTGGGGCCGCGCGCGATGACGGGGCCCTCGCCGCAGACGATCTTGCCATGCTTGGCCTTGTCGATGCCGGGGTAGTCGGTGGCGTGCGTCACGTCGAAGGCCAGGCCCACGTCGGGGAACACGGAATACGCGCTCGTCTCGGCGCCGCGCACGCCGATCTCCTCCTGCACGGTGGCCGCGAACGTGAAATCGCCCGCAGGGCGCTCGCCGTGCGCGAGCTCCTCCATGACGCGCGTGCCTATCCACACGCCGGCCTTGTCGTCGAACGCGCGCGACACGGCCATGTTCCGGCCGAAGCGCTCGAAGCCCACACCGAACGTGATCACATCGCCCACGCGCACGAGCTTCTTCACCTGCTTGGCGGGAAGGCCGAGGTCGATGACCAGCTTGTCGAGCGGCGTCACGCTCTTGCGCTCGTCGGGCTCGATGAGGTGGATGGGCTTGCGGCCCACCACGCCGCGCAGGGGTTTAAGCGAGTTGGAGGCGTGCACGTCCACGCGCAGGCCGGGCAGGATGGCCGCATCCACGCCGCCGACGGCCGCCACCGAGAGGAACCCCTCGTCGGAGACGTAGGTGACCATGAGGCCGATCTCGTCCATGTGCGCCGACAGCATGAGCGACGGGCCCGCGCCGGCGCCGCGCAGCGTGGCGTGGACCGATCCCATGACGTTGGTCTGCACCTCGTCGGCCGCGCCGGCCAGGCGCTCGCGCACGAGCTCGGCCACGGCGATCTCCGTGCCGGTGGCAGACGGGGTCTCGAGCAGCTGCTTGAGGAATTTGACCTGCTTCTTCTTCATGATGCTCCCTGGATGTCTGATCGGGGGCCGCGCGCCGAGGCCTTCGGGAACCCGGAGCGCGGCGGTTGTCGTTTCGAAGCATTATAGCGCCTCGCGCGGACGGAGTGCGCCCTGGGGGACACGATGACGAAAGGACGTCACCGGGACTTCACGGGCGGATGCGCGCGGCGCGGCGGACGGGCGCAGGCGGCCTACCACCACTCCTTCTTCTTCGCGCGCTTGCGCTCGGGCTTGGGCGGGCGGAAGTCGAGCTCGAGCTGGCCGTCGGACGCGGGCGCGGCCGCCTTCTTGCGCTCCACGCGGTCGACGTTCCACGACACGGCGTCCTTGCCGAAGAGCTCGAGCATCTTCAGGCGCGCGTCGCGCAGGTTGCCCTTCGTGCCGGCGCGCGACTCGCTCTCGAACTCGAACAGGCCCGTCCCGCGGACGTCGGCGGCGGCGGGCGAGCGGTAATGGGCGATGTAGGTCTGCATGTCCTTCCTTCGGCGCGTCGGGGGGAGCGGTTCGGTTTCCCTGCATCATACCGCAAGGACCCGCCGGCGGGCGCGAAGTTCAGATATTGACCGCAGCGCGGCGCGGTTCACGAAGGCCTGACGGGCGCGCAACAAGGGCCCTACCGCTTCGGCGGCGCGCGGGGAGCTTCCCTACAATGGGAGGAAAGGACAGCAAAGGCGGACTCCATGAACACGATCTACAGCAGCACGGCGGCGCGCGACGGCAGAAGCGCGCTCCTCGAGCGCCTGCCCGAACCGGCGGCGGCCTTCGAGCGCCCGGCGGCGGGCGCGGCGGCGGCTCCTCGGCTGGCCGCGCGCACGATGGACGGCGAGGGCCGCGAGGGCCGGCTCGTCATCGTGTCGAACCGCCTCCCCTACCGCTTCGAGGACGACGGACGGGGCGGCTTCGCGTTCGAGCGCAGCGTCGGCGGGCTGGCCACGGGGCTCGGCCCCCTGCACGAGCAGGCGGGCAACCTCTGGATCGGCTGGGCGGACGCGGGCGACGCGCTCGACGCCGAGGGGCAGCGGGAGCTCGCGGAAGCCCTCGGCGAGCGCGCCTGCCGGCCGGTGTTCCTCGACGAGGACGACGCCGAGCGCTACTACGAGGGCTTCTCGAACTCCGCCGTGTGGCCGCTCTTCCACGGCTTCCCGCAGAACACCCGCTTCGAGGAGGCCGAATGGGAGGCGTACCGGCGCGTGAACGAGCGCTTCCGCGACGCGGTGGTCGCCGAGGCGCGGCCGGGCGACACGCTGTGGATCCAGGACTACCACCTCATGCTGCTGCCGTCGCTTCTGCGCGAGGCGCTGCCCGACGCGCGCATCGGCTTCTTTCTGCACATCCCCTTCCCCGACTACGAGACGTTCCGCATGCTGCCGTGGCGCGAGGAGGTGGTGCGCGGCCTTCTGGGCGCCGACCTGCTGGGCTTCCACGCCTACGACTACGTGCGGCACTTCCTGTCGAGCTGCCGGCGCATCGCGGGCATCGAGAACGCGAGCGGCACGCTCACGGTGGACGGGCGCCTCGTGCAGGCCGACGCGTTCCCCTTAGGGATCGACTACGGGCGCTACCGCGACGCCGCGCGCAAGCCCTCGGTGCGCCGCGCGGCCGCCGAGTTCAGCGCGGAGAAGGGGCATGAGGGCTGCAAGGTGATGCTGTCGGTGGAGCGGCTGGACTACTCCAAGGGCATCCCCGACCGGCTGCACGCCTTCGACGCGTTTCTGGACCGCCACCCCGAGTGGAAGGGCAAGGTGGTGCTCGCGCTGGTCACCGTGCCGTCGCGCGAGAACGTGGAGTCCTACCGCGCCCTCAAGAAGCGCATCGACGAGCTGGTGGGCCTCGTGAACGGCAAGCACTCCACGATGGACTGGACGCCGGTGGACTACTACTACCGCTCGCTGCCGTTCGACCAGCTGGCGAGCCTGTACGTGGCGAGCGACGTCATGCTGGTCACGCCGCTTCGCGACGGGATGAACCTGGTGTGCAAGGAGTACCTGGCCTGCCACGACGGCGAGGGCGGCGTGCTCGTGCTCTCCGAGATGGCCGGCGCGTCCTACGAGCTGCACGAGGCGCTGACCGTGAACCCGTTCGACCTCGAGGGCGTGGTGCGCGCCATGGAGCAGGCCCTCGCGATGCCGCCCGACGAGCAGCGCCGCCGCAACGCCCCCATGCAGGAGCGCCTCGCCCGCTACACGTCGCGCAAGTGGGCGCGCGAGTTCTTGGGCGCGGTTGACGAGGTGAAGCGCCGCCAGGAGGGCATGAGCGCGCGCCTGCTGGGACCGGCTACGGCCGGCAGGCTGGTCGAGGCGTACGGCGGCGCGCGGAGGCGGGCGCTTCTGCTGGACTACGACGGGACGCTCATGCCGTTCTCCGACGATCCGGGGCGCGTTGCCCCCGACGAGCGGCTGCTGGAGCTGCTTTCGCGGCTGGGCTCGACGGAGGGGACGGACGTGGCGGTGGTGTCCGGGCGCGACCGCGACACGCTGGAGGCATGGCTGGGCGCGGCGCCGGTGGACCTCGTGGCCGAGCACGGCGTGTGGTTCCTCGACCGCGCGCAGGGCCGCTGGACGCTGGAGGAGCCGCTCGACGCCGCCTGGAAGGACGCGCTGCGGCCCGTGCTGGCCGATTTCGTCGACCGCACGCCGGGATCGCTTCTGGAAGAGAAGGATTACTCGCTCGTGTGGCACTACCGCATGTGCAGCCAGGAGCTGGCCGAACGTCGCGTCATCGAGGTGAAGAACGCGCTGGGCGGCCTGGCCGACCGGGGGCTCTCGCTCATGGACGGCAACAAGGTGATCGAGATCAGGCCGCGCGGCGTGGACAAGGGGCACGCGGCCCACCGGTGGTTCCGCGACCCGGCCTACGGCTTTCTGCTGGCCGCCGGCGACGACCGCACCGACGAGGACGTGTTCGAGGCCGCGCCCGATCAGGCCTGGACGGTGAAGGTGGGCGGCGGGCCGACCCGCGCGCGGTTCGCGCTGCGGGACTGCCGCGAGATGCGCGAGCTTCTGGAGGCGCTGGCGCGGGCCCGCTAGAACGTGCGGGACACGAGCGCGACCGGGCCTTCGGGAGCGAAGGGGCCGTCGGGGAGCTCGCCTAGGAGGAACGCGAGGACGAGGCCGAGGAGCGCGTCGAGGTCGTCCTCGGAGAACGTGCGGGCCAGGCCGCTGTCGGCGAGGTTCTGGAACGCGGCGGCGTCGCGGTAGCGGATGCCGTCGAGGAGGAGCGCCTTGCGGCGGTTCTCGCGGTCGCGCGCGACGAGGATGGTCTGGGACGGCAGCGCCTCGTAGGCGGGTCCGTCCACGCCGAGCTTTCGGCCGTACCATTCGGGAACGCTGCGCACCCCCTCGTCCGCGAAGAACTCGCGGATCTCGCCGCAGCCGGCGAGCGGGTACGGCGGGAGGTCGTAGCCCTGGCGGCGCGCGTGCGCGAACAGGTAGCGGGACGCGTCGCCCACCTGGATGCGGTCGCCCAACAAATGCGACAGGAGGTCGGCCAGGCGATGGGGCCGCAGACGGCCGGCTTCGAGCTCGAGCAGGCGCGCGAGGCGGGTGACGTTGGCAGCGCCGTCGGCGGTCATCGGGGCCCCTCCCCTTCTTCCGCGTCGGGCATGAGGGCGCGCAGGACCTGCTCGAACGGCTCGTCGGCGGCACGGCGCACGAGGCGTTCCTTCTGGCGGCGCGTGAGGCGCTTGAAGCGGTACTCCGCGCTCATGGCCTCGTGCTTCGAGGCGAACCGGGCCGACGCAACGAGCGTGGCGGGCGTGCGTCCGCGCGTGTACTTCGCGCCCTCGCCGGCGTTGTGGGCCCGCACGCGCTCCTCGACGTCCACGGTATAGCCGGTGTACCAGGTGCCGTCGGCGCATTCGAGCACGTAGAGGTAGAACGAGGCCTGTGGATCCTGCGGGGCCATGCGATTACGCGCGCACCTTCACGACCACCTTGCGCACGCGGGCCGGCGCGGCGAGGGCGCATCCCGGCTTGTGCGCGTCCTCGGGCGCGAGCACGGCCACGTCCCCCGCGCGCAGCACGATCGAGGAGGGCCGGTCGGGCGGAAGGTACAGCCCGAAGTCGCTCCCTTCGTCGAACGGCTGCGCCGCGGCCAGGCCTTCGAGCGGCGCGTACTCCATGACCTCTTCGCCTGAGACGACGAACTGGACGTCGTAGTAGCGCCGATGGGCCTCCATGAGCTTCTCGCCGGCGGGGACGGTGGCGTACTCCTGGACGTTCGCGAACACCTCGTCGCCATCGATGTCGACGCGCCCGAGCGGCAGAGAGGCGAGATCCGCGCGCTTCAGGAACGCGAAGGCGGACTTGAAGCGCGCGGAGAGGTAGTCGTTGTCGGCGACGTGGCCGATCGTCGATGCGAGCATGGGCTACGCCTCGTCGTCTTCGCCCGCCACGCCGTCCATCGACAGGCCCACCACCATGACCATCTGCTGCGCCAGAAGGTCCTTGCACAGCTCTTTGAGCTCGTCGGGGTCCTCGGGCAAAAAGTCGTCTTCCATCGCGTCGACCATGTCGTAGGCGAACTGCTCGTTGAGGCCGAGGATGTCGAAGAACTCCGGGTCGAAGTCCGCGCCGTCGTCGTAGCCGGCCCAGTCGCACGCGTCGCGGTAGCCGGGATCCTTCGGATCGGCGAGGGTGCGGCACAGGTCCTCGTAGCCGCCCATGCCTCCCGAGTCCTCGAGCGGGGCGTGGCGCTCGCCGTCAAGACACACGGGGAGGAACGGGACGAACGCCTCCTCGGCGGACACCTCGTCCTCCACCTCGACGGCGACTTCCCAATTGTCGCCCAGGTCGTAGGTGTAGACGAGGGAGTCGCCCACGCTCAGCGTTTCGCCGATGCCCGCCTTCGACGCGTCGCGGTGCGCGCCGTTGAGCGCGGGCGATGCGGCGAGCTCGTCGCAGAGCTGCGGCGCGTCGTAGGACATGCCGTCTTTCTCGAAGGTGTACAGGTGGTAGCCGGCCCACCCGAAGGAGCGCGCGAGGAATTCGTGGAGCGCGTCCATGTCGACGGCGACGGGAACCAAAAGCCTGCGCCAGATGGGCGGCTCGGATTCGAGGATGGTGGCTTTCACCTGGTAGAGCATGATGTCGCGATCGGAGCCGGGCACGTCGGCACCGGGGAATTCGATGATCTTGGCAGCCATGGGCGGCCTCCCTTCCGTTGATGATCCGGGTAAGTGTAGCAGGTTTCCAAGCGCAACGTCCGCGAGAAAGGACTTTGGCGGACGACGGGAAGGATCTCGTTTCTCGAATCAACCCGCAGCCTTTCGCGAAGAAGCGGCCGGCGAGCGCGAAAGGCCGGAGCTCCGCCGAATCGTTGATGCGGCTCCGCCATGATGTTTCTGGCGACCCCATGGCGGACTTGCGTTTCGGAGCTTTCGGCACAGCCTCTTCCAACCAGCGAGTTCGCGAGGGTTCAACGTAATGACCGGCGCAAGGCTGAAATGCATATCGCGCTTCAGTCGGCGAGCCCATGAGGACTCTACAACCAGGTCAAGCGCGGTGATATGGAGTTCGCCAAATATCAACCCGCGAGCCCGCGAGGGGCTCGACGCGAGGTGCTCGACGCGTGGCGGCCTCGGTCGTCTCGGCCTCCACGTCGTTTCAACCCGCGAGCCCGCGAGGGGCTCGACGAGAAGCCGAGGGACAACGGGCTCCGGCTCAGCGTTTCAACCCGCGAGCCCGCGAGGGGCTCGACCATTCCGGAATAAGGAGGATTGAAGCCCGGATAGTTTCAACCCGCGAGCCCGCGAGGGGCTCGACCGCTGTTGGGCATGTACGGGGCGGGACGGTCGAAGTTTCAACCCGCGAGCCCGCGAGGGGCTCGACTGTCGCTCCGAGGAGGCCAGCGAGTGGGCCGAGAGGTTTCAACCCGCGAGCCCGCGAGGGGCTCGACCCAAACGGCTAGGCCGTCACCTCGGCGTCCCCATGTTTCAACCCGCGAGCCCGCGAGGGGCTCGACCGACCAAGTGCGAGACGCCTACATTTGCACTCGTGTTTCAACCCGCGAGCCCGCGAGGGGCTCGACATTGACGTCCTCTACCGCTTCCTCGACCTTCTGCGTTTCAACCCGCGAGCCCGCGAGGGGCTCGACCGCGTAGAGCGTCTGGTAGACCGATCCGGGCGTGTTTCAACCCGCGAGCCCGCGAGGGGCTCGACTGAGATGCAAGCAGGACTGCTCTTCGAGACGCGTGTTTCAACCCGCGAGCCCGCGAGGGGCTCGACGTCACTTCGGCGATGCCGCTCGATTTGGAGGGGGTGTTTCAACCCGCGAGCCCGCGAGGGGCTCGACGCGCCTTGGGTATAACGGCGAGTAGGTGCGAAGCATGTTTCAACCCGCGAGCCCGCGAGGGGCTCGACGTTTACGCCAACACCGAAGCAGCAACGGGAGTGGGTTTCAACCCGCGAGCCCGCGAGGGGCTCGACGTACTCGGCGAGCACCGTGCCGTCCGAGTTCCTCAGTTTCAACCCGCGAGCCCGCGAGGGGCTCGACCGTGATTGATGACTTAATCGAGGTCGCCGAGGCGTTTCAACCCGCGAGCCCGCGAGGGGCTCGACACGGTGAGATGATGGCGATGCGAGCGCACATCATGTTTCAACCCGCGAGCCCGCGAGGGGCTCGACTTTAACGAAAGGTGGTGTTTGATGGGCGTATCTGAGTTTCAACCCGCGAGCCCGCGAGGGGCTCGACCTCGGCATGGTCGCGCACGTCCTACATTCCCGGCACGTTTCAACCCGCGAGCCCGCGAGGGGCTCGACATCCGAGAAGTCCATCGTCGCCGTCCTGCCCATGTTTCAACCCGCGAGCCCGCGAGGGGCTCGACGCCGCAGTCTCACTAGTAAAGACACGTGTGATAGTTTCAACCCGCGAGCCCGCGAGGGGCTCGACCCAACGACGCAGCGTGGGACGGCGCGCGTGTTGACGTTTCAACCCGCGAGCCCGCGAGGGGCTCGACCGAGCTTGCTTGACCTTCTCGCCCTTGTCGCCCTTGTTTCAACCCGCGAGCCCGCGAGGGGCTCGACCAACCTCCTGGAGCACGCCAGTATAAGGATCGGGTTTCAACCCGCGAGCCCGCGAGGGGCTCGACGCCGAGCGAGATCGCGACCAAGGCCAGCGACAAGTTTCAACCCGCGAGCCCGCGAGGGGCTCGACTTCGTGGCTCGCCGGGCAAGCGCTCGTGGTGTTTGTTTCAACCCGCGAGCCCGCGAGGGGCTCGACGGCCAGTTCGATACTTTCGATGACGTTCCCGGCAATGTTTCAACCCGCGAGCCCGCGAGGGGCTCGACCGACATCGAGGCCGAGTACCGCATGCGGCTGGAGTTTCAACCCGCGAGCCCGCGAGGGGCTCGACCTTGACATATTCAGCGTGTCGTTCGCTCAAAGCGGTTTCAACCCGCGAGCCCGCGAGGGGCTCGACCTGCGGCAACAGCACGCACGCATCCCTAGATCAGCTGTTTCAACCCGCGAGCCCGCGAGGGGCTCGACGCCAGGCCGGTGAGGCCGGTTCCGAGGGATGCCAGGTTTCAACCCGCGAGCCCGCGAGGGGCTCGACGAGGGAGCCGACGCGGGCGGGCGCGCCGTCGAGGGTTTCAACCCGCGAGCCCGCGAGGGGCTCGACTCTTTCGGATCGTCGCCCATGTCCCCACGGAAGGGTTTCAACCCGCGAGCCCGCGAGGGGCTCGACCTGTATCCGTCGCCGTTGCGCTGTACTGGGCTACCGTTTCAACCCGCGAGCCCGCGAGGGGCTCGACGCCGGCAACAAGGCCAAGGCCGTCAAGGTGGAGTGGTTTCAACCCGCGAGCCCGCGAGGGGCTCGACAGCAATGACGTACTCCATGCGATCACTTGGCCCTGTTTCAACCCGCGAGCCCGCGAGGGGCTCGACAGCACGTCCGCGCCGGCCTCGGCCATACCGTCAACGTTTCAACCCGCGAGCCCGCGAGGGGCTCGACTAGGGCGCGGGGCGCTTCCCACCGAGGTCATGCAGTTTCAACCCGCGAGCCCGCGAGGGGCTCGACCATAAGTGAGAACGTAATTATCCGAGGCCCGGATAGTTTCAACCCGCGAGCCCGCGAGGGGCTCGACTTGTATCTAGCTCTTCATCTTTCGCTTTATCTTTCGTTTCAACCCGCGAGCCCGCGAGGGGCTCGACCGGCGGCTTCGACGCGATAGACGACCTTGCCGAGTTTCAACCCGCGAGCCCGCGAGGGGCTCGACCTTCGGCTCGTACTTCACGTCGTCGTTGGCGGGGTTGTTTCAACCCGCGAGCCCGCGAGGGGCTCGACCTGCATGACGGCCGTCAGGAGCAGCATGGAGTTGTTTCAACCCGCGAGCCCGCGAGGGGCTCGACCCGACGCACATCAGCGACCGCCAGTCCTGCTCGGTGTTTCAACCCGCGAGCCCGCGAGGGGCTCGACTTGGCGTGCCGCTCGACTTTGACGCATCGTTGCTTGTTTCAACCCGCGAGCCCGCGAGAGGCTCGACGTACCACATAAACGATGTGTCTGTTTCCTATCTCGTTTCAACCCGCGAGCCCGCGAGGGGCTCGACACACCTCCGCAAACAGCGGCGGCTACGTGTACGGTTTCAACCCGCGAGCCCGCGAGGGGCTCGACAGCCATCGGCGGATCGACGCCTCGGCCGTCAGCGAGTTTCAACCCGCGAGCCCGCGAGGGGCTCGACCGAGCGCAGGGAGAGCAGATAGACGACATGCACGCAGTTTCAACCCGCGAGCCCGCGAGGGGCTCGACCTTGAGGATGATGCCGATGGCGACGATAGCGCCGTTTCAACCCGCGAGCCCGCGAGGGGCTCGACCTCGCCGCAAGCGCGGCGGCGGTGCCGGATGACGTTTCAACCCGCGAGGCCGCGAGGGGCTCGACGAGCTGTTCGCCGATGCGTTCGCGGCCTATATCGTTTCAACCCGCGAGCCCGCGAGGGGCTCGACCGTCGCGGGAAAGTGGGAGGAGCTCCCAAGCTTCGGTTTCAACCCGCGAGCCCGCGAGGGGCTCGACGGTGATCTTGTAGAGCCCGGACCCATGGGCCGCGTTTCAACCCGCGAGCCCGCGAGGGGCTCGACCCCACCGGCACGCCTCCGGCGACATGCTCGATGAGTTTCAACCCGCGAGCCCGCGAGGGGCTCGACGTTCTCCATGCGTCCTCCTCTTCTCGATGGATGAGTTTCAACCCGCGAGCCCGCGAGGGGCTCGACGCACCTCGTCAGGGGCCTTCATCGAGACGACAGACGTTTCAACCCGCGAGCCCGCGAGGGGCTCGACACGCATGATCGAGCGGTCGCCGTCCTCGAACGTGTTTCAACCCGCGAGCCCGCGAGGGGCTCGACTGTCAGAATATGCATATTTCTGTATATTCCGACTACATTTTTCATTTTCAAGAGATATGTCATTCCCTGATGCCACCTACTGCTAGTTTACCCCGTGAATTCCTGCGCGAACCTCCTGAATGGCGTGCCAGCACTTGAGGTTCGCGCATCAAAGCTCTTCCGTTGTCAAGGTGCATAGCGCCGTTCACACGCATAGAAACCCTTCGGGGTCGTACGCTTCCTTTGCTCCCACGTGCTCCACTTTTCGCTTCCAGTTCTTCCCAAGATTATAAAACCTTAGGCTATCGCGAGTTAGGTCAGCTGCTTTCATTAGCTCGTGTTTCATCGTCTCGAACTGCGCCGGATCGAGCGAACATTCGAACACTGAGTTTTGCACGCGCTGCCCGTACTGCACGCAGATCTTCGCCACGCGGCGCAGTCGGCGAGCCCCCTGCGAACTCGCCGTCTCCACATCGTATGTCACCAGCACGTACATCGTCACCTCCAGAGAAACGCCGGGTAATCGTCCAAATCGCCGCGCAAGTGGCGCGCCAGCAGCTGGACCTGCAGAAATGGCACGAGTCCCACCGGCACCTTCTCCTTCAGATAAGGGTGCATGACCTGCTCCTGCTTGCGCTGCTGCCACAGGCCGAGCGCGTTCTTGCGGGCCGCGTCAGTCAAGATGACGCCCGAAGCCTCGCTCGAAGAGAAATCGGCCTCACTCACCTGTCGCCGATTGATCAGGGAGACGACGAAGCGATCGACGTACCACGCCCGCAGCTCTTCCATGGCGTCCAGCGCAAGGCTCGCCCTCCCCGGCCGGTCACGATGGAAGAAACCCACCTGTGGATCGAGCCCGACCGTCTCGCACGCGCTTGCCACCTCGCGTGCCAGCAGCGAGTAGAAAAACGACAGCAGGGCGTTCACCGGATCCCGAGGCGGCCGCCTCGTGCGCCCCGAGAACGCGAACCCGTCCCCTGCCCTCAGCAACCGGTCGAACACGGCGAAGTACCGGTGCGCCGCATCGCCCTCGATTCCCCTCAGCTCGTCGGCGTCGACCGTCGAGAATGCTCCATTCTCGTGAATCCTGAGCGCCTCGATAGCCTCGTCGAAGGCTTCGTCCACATCTTCGGGATAATCGCGTCTGCAACGCTGAAGGACGGTCCGGGCATTGCGGATCTTGGCCGCCACGAACCGCTGCGCGAGGCGCAGGGCGGCAGCGGGATCGTCGGAGGCTCGGTACTGAGCGCGCCGAAGAAGCACGTTTCCCGAGACCGGCCCCTCGACCCGCGCGAGAAACCGCCCAGCATCGTCCAAGAACGAGATGGTGATCCCCCGCTCGGCGCAGGCCCCCAGAACGGCAGGCGAGCAGCCAAGATACCCGAACATGACGATTCCCTCTAGGAGGTGGAACGGCAGCTGCAGCGCCTTCTCGCCATCCACGCGCACCACAAGCGCGTCGTCGCCCTTGCACACGTACGCCTCGGGATTCGTCACGTAGAGCGTGTTGAGGAGCTTCTTCAAAACCCGGCCTCCTTCCAATACGATGCGGCATCATGGTCGAACGTCTCGGGGAGGCAGGAGTCGGCCAGCGAGCATCGACGGCACTTAGGGCCGCGCACGGCGCGAGGCGTCTCGCCCCGGTCGAAGAGCTCGTGCATGCGGCGCGCCAGCCCCGCGACGCGCTCGCGCAAGGCATCGTCGAGCACGACGCGCTCACGGCGACGGGTGGCGCCGTAGAACAGGTTGCCCTGCCCTACGGCGCATCCGAGCATCTCCTCCAGGCACAGAGCTTGCGCGCACACCTGGATGCGATCCCACTCCTCGATCTTTGGTTTCCCCACCTTATACTCGACGGGTCGCACCGCCGCCTCGACACCATCGCAGTCCGCGGCGAACTCCACGACATCAGCGATGCCTGATATACCGAGGTTGCGGCTCACAAGCCGATACCCCCGCTCGGACCTGACCCCCTTCGACGCGGAGTAACCTTCCAAGTGCACCCGCCCGTGGAACAACTCGCCGCGCACCGTGTCGTAGCTCTCGTCCCATATCTGCTCGAGGTGGATCAGCGCCCATTGCCGCTCGCAGTATGCGATGTGCTGCAGCCCCGATAGCGGCAGCAGCTCGTCATCGGCGTACATCGGCTACTCGTCGGGAAACTTCAGCAGCTCCACCTCGCCGGGAATCGCAGCTTCATCGATGACGATCTTGTAGTCCGAGAACGCGCGGGCCTCCGCGCCGTCCTCGATGAGTCGCTTCACCGACACGGTGTCAAACAGGCAGTGCGCCGGCGCGTTCCCCAACTTGCTCTCGTGTTTGAACGCGAACAGCTTGCGCGAGGTCATGAGCCCGCGCGCGGCGCTGCGGTCGTTCTCGAACATATTCATCAGCGCCTCGAAGAACAGGTCGAGGTCGTCCTGCGAGAACCCGGTCTTCTCGGCGAGCGCCGCGGAGATGAAGCCTTCAGCCCGGTACAGCCCATAAGGCACGTACTGCTTGCGCCCCATAGTCTTCTCCTTCTCGGCGTCCTTCTCGTTGGTCACGGCCATGCGCGTGATGCTCATCTCAAGAGGCAGCACCGGGTCGATAGACTCGGCGAAGCACAGCTGGATGGGGCCGCGCACCTGTCCGCAGTTCACGTCCGTGGTCATGACCGCGCCGAACGTGCGGATGTCATAGAAGTTGTCGCACATGAACTTCGTGACCTTGAGCTGGTCTTCCTTGGCCTTCGGCAGCTTCTTCGGCGTGGACTTCATATCGTAATGCACGTATGCCTTACGGTTGCGGTCGTTGAGCACGGCCGCCTCCTGCACGTAGATCTTGTACCCGAGCTCGCCCTCGGCCACGTCGGGGTCGTCGATCTCCTCGCCTTTCACCAGGTCGACGTAGTTGCGGATCTTGCGCTTGAGGCACACGTCCGATACGATGCCGCGGCTCGTGTCGGGGTCGATGCGCGGCATGTTGCCGGCATCCGGGTCGCCGTTGGGGTTTCCGTTCTTCACGTCGAAGAAGAAGACGAAGTCGTAGCGGTTCTTGATGGGCTCTGCCATGGTGTCCTCCTAGTTGGTTTCGGTCTCGTCGTCGATGCCGTCGGCGTCCGCCGCCGCATCGGCCTCATCGTCGTGTTTCTTCCACAGGTCGACGCGCTGTTGGTAGTACCCCACGAAGAACTCGCCTTGGTCTTCCGCGTCGAGCGTCTTGGGGAACAGAACGGAGCCGTCGAGCATCGCCATGATCTCGTCGTTCGCCTTCTCGAACTTCACGTAGAGCCCGTGATTGAACTTGCTCAGCTTCGAGAGATGGTGCTGCGTGTTGTGCAGCAGGTGCGGGAACACCCGGGCAGGCGTCGTGGAGGCGGCCCCGATGTAGCGGTCGCGGATGGTCGCATTCACCTCGCCGAGCGCGCTTCGCTGCGCGTGCTCCATGACGGCGAACAGCCTTCCCAGCACGTAGCCGCGGTTAGTCCTTTCCTTGTCCAGATACATGTCCAGGCTCCTTTCTCCGTCGACGCGCTCAGCGCCGTTTCGTCCATCCGAATTGTCCGCCCCGAGCCGCGCCTTGCGCACAAGGCACGCCTTGAGCAGCGCCGCTCGCTGGCCCATGTCCCATGAGTTGCGCCGCGCATGGTCGGAGCGCATGCGAGAGAGCACCTCGTAGTAGAGCGCCTGCGGGAACGCGCGCCCGGTGAGCATAGCCTCCATGCAGCCGTTCACCAGCGTCGAGGGCAGCTGGTCGGCGGAACCCATGGGCGCCGTCTGCTGCAGCAGCGTACGCAGCGAGCGGGCGCGCACGTCGGCCATGGACACGTCGCGCAGGAACGCGCCGAAGCTCTCGGCCATGCGGCCGAGCGTGTCCGTCTCGAAGAACCGCACGGCCAAGCGCGCCGCGTTGGGCGCGAGCCCCAGCACGAAGTAGCGCGTTTCCGTGTCGACCCCCGTCAGGGGAAGCCCGCGCTCCATGCTCTCGAGCGCCGCACGCACCTCCTGCACGGCATCCTGATCCTCGGCCCTGTCAAGCTCGTCGGGATCGAGCATCCCCAGCATGACCAGATCCTCCGCCGGTGCCGGGCGGTCGGCCCAGAACACCACCGTCGTCTGGCCAAGGCGCACCCGATGCGAGCGGTCGGCGCAGAGCTGCCGAAGCGCCGAGCCGGCGTTGAACGCTACCGCTTCCGAGACCGATGCGTTGTACGCCTGCGACTTGCCGTACGACTCGAACGACTGCAGGTTGAACGACACGAGCGACGCTCCGGCCGACTGCGCTCCGGGAACGCCGGTCACCTGGGGGAACAGGCGCGCGAGCGGCCCTTCCTCGCCCGTGACGGCGCACTGGCCCACCACCTCGCCTGCCGTTCGGTCCTCGCAGTAGGACGTCCACGCGGCAACGACCGCAGGCCGTTCGTGCAGCCGATCTCGGTCGCCGTCCAGCCGGAACACCGCGAAGCCGCCGCCTTCCGCCAGATCGGAGCGCACGCCCTCGTCGAGGTCGGCGTCGCGATCCTCGCGTTCGAAGAAGCGCAGCACGGCCTGCGCGCCCTCGTCGTCGCACTCGCCCAGCACGGCCTCGTGCAGGGCACGCGCGCTCGCCAGCTTCTCGGGTCCGCGCTTCTCGTCATAGCCGAGCAGGTAGGCCGCGTTGTCGCACAGGAAGAACGGCAGCATGCCGGTTCCGCTGCGCGTCGCATGCTCGGGCACGCGCAGCGAGATGAACTTCCGCAGCTCCTTGCCCGCGCCCGACGTGAGCGGGTGCGCGCCCAGCAGCCTGCCGTCGCGGGAGATCCTGAGCTCCCACGCCGCCTTCTCCACGCTCCAATGGCGGGCGGGCACATCGCGCTCCGGGTCGGCCAGCAGCCGCTCGTAGTACTTGTTGAGCTCTTGCAGGATCATCTGACCACCGCCTCGCGCGCGCGGGCGACGTCGATCACGCCGTCGCGCATCGAGGCGCGGAAGAACTGGGGTTCCATGTCATGATCGAAGTCGATGTCGAACAGCATGAACCCCAGGTCCCGCTCGCCGGAGCCGGCGTAGAACGACGCGGGACGCTCTTCCGTGCCCTCCACAAGCGACACGTCGGCGGGGAACTCGCGGCAGCCGAAGTAAGGCTGGTTGAAGCACTGCCCCTTGCGCAGGCGGCGCAGGGCGATGTTGTAGTGCTTCTCCACCGTATCGTCCTCCCCCGCCTGCTCCGTCAACGCGAAATGGGCGTCGATCAGGTATGCGACATCCTTCAAATACATCGTCGCGCGCTGCTGGCGGTCGTCGTTGGCGGTCGCGTACACCTCCTCGCCGCGCTCCATGGCGCCTTTGGCGTTGCGGTAGCTCAGCTTGCCGCCCAGCTCGTTGCGCCTGAATGTGTCGAAGCGTATCTCGTTGAGCACCTCGATACGGTCGATGTGCCAGCGGATCGCCGGCTTCCAGTACACGGCCTCGATAAGCCCGCGCGCCGCCGACGGCGTGATGGCGTCGTAGCTGACGCGCTCGGCCTTCATCTCGGGTCGCGTAAAACACGCCCGGGGGCCTTGCGCAAGCACCTTGATGCCATATCCCATATCGAACCTCCTTCCTCTCTCGTCCTGGCCGCGCTCGCAAGGGCGGCCCCTGTATCAGCAGCTCAGCAGCTCGAGAGCCTCCTCTCCCACCGCGACCAGCCCCACATCCTCCCGGTAGAAGGATCGGCAACCATCCTCTTTCAAGATGAGGAACGGCTCAAGCTCTTCAACGGCGCCTGCTTTTTTATACTTATCGATGTTCCAGATGGGCACCCCCACGCTGAACCGCTGCAGGCGCATGGCCATGCCCGCAGGGCTCTCGCTTCCGAGCAGCTCCTTGAGGAGCGCGCGCCCTTCGACGCCCCACGGCACGAACACGGGGACGGAATCATCTTCGATGATGCGGTAATCCAGGGCGCACTGCTCGAACGGCATGGTTTTGAATCCGTCCAAGATCAGGTCCTTCGTGGCCGTTTTTTGGAAGATGCCTTTGGCGTCGAGGCATTCGGAGTCGTAGCGCGTTTTAAAGAACGTGGGAATCAACCCCTCGTCGACTTTCCCGCCGTTTTCGCGGACCACGTCGCGGGCGATGCCCTTCATCTTCTCGAGCCACGTTTCCGTCTTCTGCCGCTCGCCGTCGATGGACAACTCGAACACGTGCACCGTGCCCGCGCCCGGCAGGCGTCCTTCGCGGTTGCAGCGCCCGGCGGCCTGCACGACGGAGTCGAGCCCTGCGAGCTCGCGGTACACCTCGGGGAAATCGACGTCCACGCCCGCTTCCACGAGCTGCGTGGACACGACCACGCAACGCTCCTTGTCGCTCAGGCGCTTGCGGATGCGCTCGAGCATGGCGCTGCGGTGGGCCGGGATCATGAAAGCGCTCAGATGGAAGAACCCCTTGTCGAACGCGCGCTTGGCGTCCGAAAGGTCACCACGCTCCACTGCCCGAGCTACCACATCGTCGTAGATAGTGCGAGCGAGGCCGCGCGTACCCACCACGCAGAGCACTTCGTGGCAGTCGACGATGCAATCAACGAGGTTAACCTCCTCTATCGTGCCGAGCGACTCGTAGGCCACCCGCCCGCCGAACGCCTCGTCGAACGAGTCGCGGCGCTGCACGATCTCGCGCGGCTCGGCACCGAACGGCCAGAGCCCTTCGAGCGCCGGCTGCGTGGCCGTGCACAGCACGACGCTCGCGCCGTAACCCGCCACCAACTCCTCGAGCATGGCGAGCGAGGGCTTGAGCAGCTCGTCGGGAAGCGTCTGCGCCTCGTCGAGGATGATGACGCTTCGCGCAATGTTATGCACCTTGCGGCTCTTGCCCGGCTTGTTCGAGAAGAGCGACTCGAACAGCTGCACGTTCGTCGTCACCACGATGGGCGCGTCCCAGTTCTGGACGGCGAGGCGCTGCTTGACTTTCTCCTCGCCGTCGAGGTCGCGGAAGTCGTAGTTGGAGTGGTGCTCCAGCACGTTCGCCGCTCCGAAGACGGCTTTGAGCGTGGCGGCCGTCTGTTCGACGATGCTGGTATAGGGTATGGCCACGATGACCCGTTCCATCCCCTGTTCAACCGCATGCTGCAAGGCGAAGGCCAGCGAGCTGAGCGTCTTGCCGCCGCCGGTCGGCACCGTCATAGTGTAGAGTCCGGAAGGCCGCACGGCGGTTGCGAGGCAATCCTCGTACACCGAGCGGCGTGCTCGATTGACCGGCGTATCGCTTGCCTTGCCCATGAGTTCAGTCATGTGGCTTTCGAGCTTCACCAGGAGTTCTTCCATGCTGGCGAGTTCCCGCGCCTCGCGCGCTTCCGCGGCCTCGGGCGTCATGAAGCGCTCGGTGTCCAGGTAATCAGCATCGACCAGGCTGGAATATATGAAATGCTCCAGTACGAACATCGAGAACGCCTTGCGTGCAGTACCCTCGAACGTTCGCCCAGAGCGAATAGGAGCCCCTAACTGCGCAAGGTCGGGAAGGCTGACTTCCCCCGCTTCTACTAGTTCGAAGAAGGCATCGTACGGTTCGACCTCACTGTCGAGGCGATCTTTGAGCGGCTTGCGCAAGGATCCCATCAGGGAACGCGGGCATTCCGACCAAATTTTGCCGTTAGGCAGCCCTCCGTGGTGGCCGCAGAGCGCGTAGGCCATGAATTGCCCGCACATTCCGTATCGCTCGATAGCGACCTTCGCTCCCGCCGTCGAATGATCGACCGACTTGCCGCCCTCCAAACGCTTCCGGAATCCGACGCTCACCTTTCCCGCGTCATGCAGCAATCCCAGCACGCGACCCCATATCCCCATGCCGAACTTCTCCGAGAACGTCTCGGCCCGTCGTGCCACCTCGTTCACATGCTCCGAAAGCGTCTGCCACGTGGAAACGTCATCAGGATCAGAACCGGTATGCGCGTAGTACTCGGTCATGGGACACCCATTCATTGAAATGTTTAGCAATAGAATGATTATATACTTTCCTTTTTCATCGCATGTCCCACTATCGGGTCAAGCGAGAAAAAGAAATTGTTATTGTTCTAAATTTCGGTATCTCTTGAGATCTTCAATGTCAAAAGCCCAACAGTTTCCGATTTTTTCGGCTTTTACATTACCGTCTAAAGCAAGCTGTCGCATTCGGCGAGCCGAAAGATTAAGCAACTTGGCGGCATCATTGGTATCAACAAGTGTGTTCGCCATAATTTCCTTCATTTGATTGGTGATTATGGACATTTTTGCTCTTTGACAAGCACACAATACCACAGCGCGAGGGTCAACGCAATCGCGTTGACCCTCGCGCTACCATAATCAACAAACAAATGTTTCAATCCACGCACCAAAAGTGCGACAAAGACAGTTTACCCGATATCTCCCAATATCTTCTCAGGATCAACGGTCGGCAGCGCAAGAAGCGTCTCGGCACGGCGAGCCACGTAATCGTTCAGGATACTTATGCGCTCGTCGCTGAAGAAGTTGCGGGTATCGCCTTCCTCGAACTCGTCCATGACCGAGTGTCGCTCGAACGCGAATCCGTCGAGTCTTTCCAGCTGCTGCTTCTGCACGGGGCCGATCACGAGGGCTGCCTGCTCGTCGAGCGAGGGGGCGAACGCGCCACGGCCGATCGAGGCCTTCCCCATCATCGCGCCCACGTTCAGCTCGTCGGGCATCGCCCCCGCGAACAGCGCCATATTGTGGTCGAACAGCGGCGCCATCCCCTGCACGACGCCCGTGGAGCCGTCGCGCAGCACGCCGTAGTTTCCCATGTGGCGGTCCTCGTTGCAGATGAGCGCATCGAACACGAGCATCGACTTGAACTTCTCAAGCTCCCCCTCGCCGAGACCCGCGAAATACGCGAGCGCCTCGCGCAGGTTCATGTTCTTGAAGCGCTCGGAGGAAACCGCGAAGCCGAAGGGAACGAACGCTACATCCTTCGAACAGAACAGCTCGCAGGTCGAGCAGAGCTTCCCTCTCCACAACGCCAGATCGTACGGAACCGCGTCGATACCTATGCGGTACGCGATCTGCGAAGCGAGGTATTCCGAATAGGGCTCCTTGCCCACGTTCGCGCCCTCGAACAGGTGGCCGGCTTTGTACAGGAAGCGCTTAGACCCCCTCGCGCGCCACGCTTTGGGGAACATGCCGCTGTTGGTGAGCTCGCTCGGGATGCCGCCGTCGGCGAGCGCGTCGGAGGCGACCCCCGTGTACGCGACGAGTTGCAGGGCCGTGCTCATCTCGTTCTCGTAGAGGTTCCATTCGGCGAACGTGCCCTCGAGACCCTGGGGGACGACCCAGTAGGAGTCGTTGAGCGAGAGGCCCTTGCTCACGTCGATGATCGATTTCGCGTCGTCGGATTCGATACCGCATGACTTGAGGATCTCGTCGACATAGGCGCGGTTCTTCGGGATGCGGCGCCGGCGGATCCATTCGAAGAGACGCTCATCGGTCGCCTCGCCGGCGAACGAGAGCGGAAGGAGGCGATTGGCTGACGAATCGGTCGAGAGCACTTCGACCGAAAGATCGCCGTATTCGCCGCGCGACATGCGGAAGACGATCAGCACCTGATCGAACAACCGCAGCTCGTATATGTCGCTCTCGCGTATCATAGGTGCAATTGTAGCATGAGGGCAGCGCATCCACGCCCCCCCCCCGGGGCTCCCGCCGGCCCGACCCTGCGCGCACGCGAACCGGTCTTTCGTGGCAGTTTTTGACGCTAATCGATCATCGCCTAGCACCGTCGGGACGGACGCGAAAAACGCCGCCTAGCTGAACTGGGGCGATGCACGGGCGTGGGGCCGGTGGCCGCGCCGGGGCGGAATCCGACGCCTCCAAATGATCGATTAGCGAAAAAACCGCCACGAATCTGAGATTCTGCTGCGCCCTGCGCCGTCCCGGCCTCGGGCGCGGATGAAAGGCTGCGAAGCTCCCGTTGCCCCGGCATCGCCGACCGCGTACAATGCCTCCATGGCACTCATCGACGACATACGCGCCTACCGGCCGTTCAACGAGCAGGAGGAAGCCGACCGCGCGGTCATCCTGCGGCAGCTCGAACGCGACCCGCACGTGTTCGAGCGCACGTCGCTCGCGCATATGACGTGCTCCGCCTGGACGGTGGATCCCGCCAAGGCGCGCACGCTCATGGTCTACCACAACCTCTACGACTCGTGGAGCTGGATCGGCGGCCACGCAGACGGCGAGCGCGACCTCGCCCGCGTCGCCCTGCGCGAGCTCGAGGAGGAGACGGGCGTCGCCGACGCGCGGCTCGTCGACTCGTGCGGGCCGGGCGGCATCTTCTCGCTCGAGGTGCTCACCGTGGACGGGCACGAGAAGCGCGGCCGCTACGTGGGCTCGCACCTGCACCTCAACGTCACCTACCTGGCCGTAGCCTCGCCCGACGCCCCCTTGCGCGCCAAGCCCGACGAGAACGGCGGCGTGCGCTGGTTCAGCCTCGACGACGCCCTCGCCGCCTCGAACGAGCCCTGGATCCGCGAGCGCGTCTACCGCAAGCTCATCGACAAGCTGGCCTGCATCGACACCCAGCGCTCGCGCGTGAGGTAGTACGTCTCAAGGTCCTGCAGCATGCCGTCGGGCGCGGCCTCGGCAGCGTGGAGGGTCCCCTCATGGACGAACCCCGCCTTCTCGATCACGCGCCGCGAGCGCTCGTTGAACGAGTAATGCGTGCACGAGATCATCCCCAGGCCCAGCTCCTCGAAGCCGTAGCGCACAACCTCGCGCGACGCCTCGGTCATGTAGCCGCGCCCCCATGCCGTGCGCGCGAGCGCGTAGCCCAGCATGAGGCAGTCCACGTTGCGCCGCTGCGGATCGGCGATGAGGCCGATCGACCCGATGCACGGCCCCGTCGCCCCCTCGCCCGTCTTCTCGAACACGCCGAACACATGCGGCTCGCGCGCGATCACCTCCACGAACATCCGGGAGTCCTCGCGCGTGCGGTGCGGGGCCCATCCGGCGTCGGGGCCGATGGCCGGATCGCTGCAGTAGGCGAACACGTCATCGATGTCGCCGGACGCAAGCGGGCGCAGCACGAGCCGGCCGGTCTCAAGCGCGGGGCACTCCGCCGACGTCGCCGCGAGCAGTGCCACCGGCTGCCCCGGACGGCGCGCCTCGCTCGCGCGCAGGCACGCCGCGAGCAGCACTTCGTCCACCGTGCGCACGCCCGCCTCCCGCAGCGCGCGGGCGGCCACGCCGTATCCCGGCACGAGCGTCCCCGAGAACGCGCCGTCGTAGATGCGCCCGCATCCGCACGCCGGGCTCTTCGCCTTCAGCACGGCCAGCCTGCAGCCCCGCTCCTGCGCCCGCTCCACCGCCTTCGCCGCGCCCGCCAGGTACGCGTCCGTCACGTCGGCCCCCTCGGCGTCCACGACGCGCAGGGCGCGCTCGGCCGTCACGATCTCGCTCGGCATGCGCGGCGTCGGCAGTCCTCCCAGCTCCTCCGGGCACAGGGGCACCAGCTCGACGCCCGACACGTCGCGCAACGACCGCACGGCCTCGTCCGGGCACGACCGGCCGTCGTAGCGGCACGGCTCTCCCAGCAGACAGGAGCTGACGGCTATCTTCATGAGGGGCCTTTCTCGAAACGAGGCTGACAAGGCCCCCATTCTAGCACGCTTCGGCGAACGCCTACTTCAGGTACTCGCCGTAGCAGTAGCCCGCCTGATCGCCGTACTTCACCTTGTACCAGTCGCCTTCCACCGAGATCGTGCCCACGACCTCGCCGGCAGAGAACGACCCCAGGATGCGCGCGTCGGTGCTCGGCTCGGCGCGCACGTTCAAGGGCGCCGTGGCGGTGAGGTCGTTCATGTGGCTGTTCGACACGTCCTCGGCCGGGGTCGCCTGGCACGCGGCACCCGTCTGGCCGAAGCCCAGGTACTCGCCGTAGCAGTACGCCTCCTGGCCGTTGAAGCTCACCTTGAACCAGCCGTCGTGCTTGCTGATCACCGGCACGTACTGCCCCTCGGCGAGCGAGCCGTAGATCTGCGCTCCGGTGTTGGGCTGCGCGCGCACGTTGAGCGGCGCCGTGGCGTACATGTCGGTCACATGGCCGTCATGCACGGTGCCTTCGGCCGTGCCCTCGAAGTTCAGGTACTGGTACCAGCAATGGCCGCGCCGGCCGTCGTATTCCACATCGTACCAGCCGTCGGCCGTCATGCCGAACACCTGCACCGACGTGCCCTGGGGCATGGTGGTCACGATGTTGGCATCGATGCTCGCCCCGTCGCGCAGGTTGAGCGGAGCGGTGGTGGCCATGGTGGTGACGCCCTCCTCGGCGAACGCGCACGGCACGGCGATGGCCGTCGTGAGCACGATCGCGCCGCCCACGGTGCCGAACGCGAGCCTGGCGATATCCTTCAGCTTCATGCGAACTCTCCTTCTCATCGTCGCGCGGCGCATGGCAAGCCCGCGCGTCCTTCCCCCGAGATTATGGGGCAGCCGCCTCCGCTTTCCTGCCTGCTTCTCTTCATTCAGCTGATCGTTGAATGAGACGAAGCGGGCGGGGCAGACAGACGGCATTGTGAAAACGCCGCGCGCGCTCGCAAACAAACGTTCCCCTGCGGTACAATGGCAGGATGGCCGCCAGGAGGGCGGGAGGACGCACGGCGAGAGGCGCGCATGGTTTCGGAACACGAGATAGGCCGGCACTGCAACGAGCGGGCGCTCGCGCGGGCGCGGGCCATCGCGGCCTCGGACCGCAACATCCTCACGAAGCAGGTGCGCTACGACGGCGACGAGACCACGCTCTCCGCATTCGTGGCTTCGAGCAGCGGCTGGGACGACCGCTACCGCACGTCGGCGTGCTTCGAGGACGACAGCGGCATCGTGCTGGACTACTCCTGCACCTGCCCCGCCTACCGCGAGTACGACGGCATGTGCAAGCACTGCGCGGCGCTGATGCTCTCTTACATCCGCGCACCCCAGCGGTTCTTAGGCTACCAGGCGCAGCGCACGCGCACGACCTCGGCCTGCATCGATGACTTCATGAAGCGCGCGGAGCGGCTGGCCGGCGCGCAAGGGGCGGCCGGGAACGTCGACATCGAGACGACGCTCGCCTGCGGCTACCGCTCGTGGTCGGCGCGCTTCCGCCTTTCGGGGCCGCAGGGCTCCTACGTGATGAAGAGCATCTCCGACTTCATCGAGCGCATGCGCGCGGGCGAGTTCTTCTCCTACGGCAAGAAGCTCGCGTTCCACCACGTGCCGGCCCAGCTCACCGAGCACGCCCGACAAATCGCGCGCTTCCTCGACCGCGCCGTGGCCCTGCGCGAGCAGACGAGCGCGGCGGCGTACTGGCGCTACCGCTCCTCGAACGTGGTGGGACGCGATCTGGAGCTCTCGGATGCCGAGGCCGTCGAGCTGCTCGACCTCCTGGCCGGACGGGAGTTCGCCGTGGAGGAGGACGAGCGCGGCGCGCGGCGGTGCGTGCGCACGCATGTCGTCGAGGAGGATCCGCGCATCGCCGTCGCCCTGCGCCCCTCCGAGCGGGGCGGCTACCTCATCGAGCGCGCCGATCCTCTGGCCCTGGCCGCGCAGGGCGAGCGCCTCTACGTGTGGAAGGACGGCCTGTTCTACGACTGCTCGCCCGAATTCGCCCGATGCGCCGACTTCCTGCGCAACGTCTACGACAGCAGCGAGGACGACCTGTACGTGGCCGAAGCCGACATGCCGCTTTTCTGCGCGGCGGCGCTGCCGGCCATCGAGGCGCACCTGCACGTGGACGCGCCGCCCGAGATCGCGGCGTACAAGCCCGTGCCCTGCCAGCTGGAATTCTTCTTCGATCGCGACGACGCGCGCGTGACCTGCGACGCCTGGGCGGCCTATGGCAGGACGCGCCATCTGCTGTTCGGCTTCGAGAACGGCGAGGCGCCCGGGCGCAAAGAGGGCCCGGCCCCGCTGCGCGACGAGCGCCTGGAGGCGCGTGCGGGCGAGCTGGCGGCGAAGTACCTCGACGCGCCGGACGCCTCCCTCCCCCTCGCCGACGACGAGGCCGTGGGCGCGCTTCTCTTCGGCGGCCTCGCGGAGTTCCGCGCGCTGGGCTCGGTGTTCACCACGCCCGCGTTCGACCGCCTCATCCGCGACAAGAAGCCGCGCGTGACGCTGGGCGTGTCGCTCGCGGGCAGCCTCATCAACCTCACGGTGGACTCGGGCGACCTGCCCGCCCGCGAGCTCGCGGCGCTTCTGGCGAGCTACCGCAAGCGCAAGCGGTTCCACCGGCTGCGCGACGGGGTGTTCCTCGATCTGCAGGACTTCGACCTCGCGCAGATCGACCGCCTGGCGGCCGATCTGGGGATCACAGCCAAAGAGCTGGCGTCGGGCTCGGTGGAGCTGCCCGCCTACCGCGCGTTCTACCTGGACGAGGAGGCCGACTTTGCGCGCGACCGCTCGTTCACGCGCTACGTGGAGGGCTTCCGCGCGGCCGACGAGCGCGCCTACGACGTGCCGTCCTCGCTCGCGGGCGTCCTGCGCCCCTACCAGGCCGAGGGCTTCCGCTGGCTCTCGGCGCGCTGCGACGCGGGCTTCGGCGGCGTGCTGGCCGACGAGATGGGCCTCGGCAAGTCGGTGCAGCTCATCGCGCTTCTGCTCGCGCGACGCGACGAGGCGCGCGCAGTCGGCCCCTCCCTCATCGTATGCCCCGCGTCGCTCGTGTACAACTGGCTGGCCGAATTCGAGCGGTTCGCGCCCGCGCTCGACGTGCGCGCCGTGGCGGGCACGAAGAGCGAGCGGGCGCAGGCGCGTCGCGAGGCGTTCGAGGGCGGCGGGTGCGACGTACTCGTGACCTCGTACGACCTTCTGCGCATCGACGCGGCCGCGTGGGCGGAGCGCGAGCTGTTCTGCTGCGCGCTCGACGAGGCGCAGTACATCAAGAACCCGGCCGCCCTCACCACGCGCGCCGTCAAGCGCGTGCGGGCGCGCCACCGCTTCGCGCTCACGGGCACCCCCATGGAGAACCGCTTGAGCGAGCTCTGGAGCATCTTCGACTTCCTCATGCCGGGTCTTCTGGGACCCTACCCGCGCTTCCGAGAGCGCTTCGAGTCGCCCGTCGTGGGCGGCGACGAGGAGGTGGCGCGCCGTTTGCAGGCCGCCGTGGGGCCCTTCATGCTGCGCCGCCTGAAGACCGACGTGCTGCGCGAGCTGCCCGACAAGCTGGAGTCCATCGTGTACGCGCCGCTTACGGGCGAGCAGCTGCGCCTGTACGCCGCGCACGAGCAGCGCCTGCGCGAGGAGCTGACCGCGCAGCGCAAGAACAAGAACGACCGCTCCTTCGACCAGCGCAAGGTGGAGGTGCTCGCCGAGCTCACGAAGCTGCGCCAGCTGTGCTGCGACCCGCGCCTGCTCTACGAGAACTACGACGGACCCGCGGCCAAGCTCGACGCCATCATGGAGCTCGTGGGCTCCGCGCGCGACGCCGGCGAGAAAACGCTCGTGTTCTCCCAGTTCACAAGCTTCCTCGATCGCATCGCGGAGCGGCTCGACGCCGCAGGGGCGGGCTACTACACCATCACCGGCGCCACGCCGAAGAAGCGCCGGCTCGCCCTGGTGAACGCGTTCAACGCCGACGGCACGCCGGTGTTCCTCGTGTCGCTCAAGGCGGGCGGCACCGGCCTCAACCTCACGGGGGCGTCGGTGGTCATCCACGCCGACCCCTGGTGGAACGCCGCCGCGCAGAACCAGGCCACCGACCGCGCGCACCGCATCGGACAGGACAAGGTGGTGAGCGTGCAGAAGGTCATCGCGCAAGGCACCATCGAGGAGCGCATCGTGCGCCTCCAGCAGGCGAAAAGCGAGCTGGCCGAGCAGATCATCGGCGCGGGCGGCATCTCGCTCGCCTCCTTGAGCCGCGAGGACCTCATCGACCTGCTGAGCTAGCGGGCGGCTCCAATGTCCCAAAAGGGGACAGTCCCCTTTTGGGACATCCGCGCGCTAGAACTTGGCGAAGCGCTCGTGGCGGACGGCTAAGAGCTCGTCTGCGGGCTGCTCGCAGAGCTCGGCTAAGGCGGCGCACACGTAGGCGCGCACCTGCTCGGCGGCGGCCTCGGGGTTCTCGTGCGCGGGCGCGGGGCCCTCGGAGAGCACGGCATCCACGATGCCCATCTGCCGGACCTCGGCGGCGCTCATCCTCATGACGGCGGCTGCCTCGGGCGCGCGCGTGCGGTCCTTCCAGAGGATGGACGCGAAGCCCTCCGGCGAGAGCACGGAGTACACCGCATGCTCCTGCATGGCCACGCGGTCGGCCAGCGCGAGCGCGAGCGCCCCGCCGCTGCCGCCCTCGCCCAGAAGCACGCTCACCACCGGCACGCGCAGGCCCGCGAGCCCGACGAGGTTGTCGGCGATGGCGTTGCCCTGCCCGCGCTCCTCGGCCTCCATGCCGCAGAACGCGCCCTGCGTGTCCACGAGGCACACCACCGGGCGGCCGAACTTCTCGGCCTGGCGCATGAGGCGCAGGCTCTTGCGGTAGCCCTCGGGCTGAGGACAGCCGAAGTTGCGCGCGATGCGCTCCTTGAGGTCCGCGCCCTTTTCCTGGGCGATCACCGTGACGGCCCGGCCGCCGATCCAGCCGAGGCCGCATACCACGGCCGCGTCGTCGCCGAAAGCCCGGTCGCCGTGCAGCTCCACGAAGCCGTCCACGATGGCGTCGATGTAGGAAAGCGCCGTCGGCCGGTGCACGTTGCGCGCCAGCTGCACGCTCTCCCAGGCGCGGTTCGACGACGCCGCCACGTCGTGCGCCGACGCGTCCTCCAGCGACACGCCCGCCTCGGCATCGAAGCCGCCCTGGCTGAGGGCGCGCTCCAGGCGCTTGCGCATCGTGGCGCTGCGGCGGTCGAGCTTGCCGGCCAGCTGCGCGAGGCGCGCGCCGATGCGCTGGGGCGCCCAGCCCGCGGCGTCGGACAGGGGCGAGCCCACCGACAGATCGCCGTAGGTCACCGTGTTGTACGTGTCGGTGCCGTGCGCCAGGTTCTCGCACACGGCCTCGTAGCTCACGAGGATGTCGCGGTCGCCCGGCTCGTGCTCCACGCGGTTCGACGTGGCGGTGGCCAGGTGCAGCGCCAGCAGGTGCGCGAGCGTCGCGCGCATGTCGCCGCGCTCCACGATGGCGTCGATGAGCCCATGCTCAAGCGCGAACTCGGCCGTCTGGAAGCCCTCGGGCAGCTCCTGCTTGATGGTGTCCTTGATGACGCGCTGCCCGGCGAAGCCGATGAGCGCGCGCGGCTCGGCCAGGATCACGTCGCCCTGCATGGCGAAGGATGCGGTCACGCCGCCGGTGGTGGGGTCGGTGAGCACCGAGAAGTACGGCAGCCCCGCCCGCCCGTGACGCTCGAGCGCGCACGACACCTTCGCCATCTGCATGAGCGACACGAGGCCCTCCTGCATGCGCGCGCCGCCCGACGCGGTGAACACGACCACCGGCAGGCCCTCGTCGGTGGCGCGCTCCACGAGCCGGGCCACCTTCTCGCCCACCGCCGAGCCCATCGAGCCCATGAAGAACTGCGACTCCATGATGCCGATGGCCAGGCGCAGGCCGGCGATGCGGCCCTCGCCCGTGCGCACGGCCTCGTCCAGGCCCGTCTTCTCGCGCTGCGCCGCCAGCTTCTCGCCGTAGCCGGGAAAGCCGAGCGGATCGGACTCGGGCACGGAGCGGTTCCACTCGACGAAGCTGTCCGCGTCGAGCGTGTCGTCGATGCGCTCGGCCGAAGACATGCGCAGGTAGCCGCCGCACGAGGGGCATGCGTAGTGCCCGGCGGCCAGGCTCGCCTCGTCGAACTTGAGGCCGCAGTGCGGGCAGGTGCGCCACGCGCCTCCGTCGAACGCCGGCTTGCCGGTGGTGCAGAGCACCCATCCCAGCAGCGGCGCGTCCGCGCTGAGCGGGCGGAACACGCGGATGCCGCGGGCGGCGGCGCGGGCGAGGAAGCTGTCCACCTCGGCCAGCGGAAGCGCCTCGTCGCACAAAAGCACCGTCGACGCGCCGCACTCCTCGGCCGCCGAGAGCACGGCGAACGCGTTGCAGAACAGCGCATCGGAATACTTCTCGCCCAAGCAGACCGCAAGGGGCGCGGTCTTGAGGTGCGCGTCGAAGCGATGGTCTTGCGTGTAGACGGCGCAGGGAGCGAACCCGGCATCGGACACGGCCTGGAGCAGGCGCTTCGCCGTCTTCGGGCGGGCCATGACGAGCGCTGTGGGACGAGGGCCCGCCGCAGCGCCGTCATCCGCCGGCTTGGGAGCAGACGATGCCAGCGACGCGGGGACCGCGGTGTACTCGGACATGTCCGCCGCATCGAGCGCGTTCGGGGCGACCGGCATCGACGACGCGGCCTCCTCGGCCATGCGCGGGAGGCGGTAGGCGACGTCGGCGGCCTCGGGCCCCTCCGCGGCCTCGCGCGCGGCACCCGCCGCGAGCACGGTCCCGTCGGACGCGATGGTGATGTAGTCCTGCTTGGCACTCTTCATCGGATGCTCCTTCAAGCCCTTACGCCTCGGCCCTCGCCAGCACGTACTTCTGCGTGGCGGTGGCGCATACCTGGCCGTCCACGCTCGCCTCCACCTCGGCCACGCACAGCCGCGACGACGACTTCACGATGCGGCCCTTGAGCGTGAGCGTCTCGCCCGGCTCCACCTGGCGGCGGAACTTCGCGCCGTCGATGCCGGTAAGGAAGCCGATGGAGCCTTCCGCGCCGCGCTCCACCAGAATGCAGAACGAGGCCGCCTGCGCGAGCGCCTCCATGATGATGACGCCCGGCAGCACCGGATGCCCGGGGAAGTGGCCCGCGAACAGCGGCAGCGCCGGATCGACGTCGAGCTCCGCGGTCACCTGCACCCCCGGCTCGCACGCCACGACGCGGCTGACCCACAAGAACGGATCGCGATGCGGCAGCACCGCCTGAACGACGTCCCGCCCGCAAGGATATTCGATGTCCATGTTGACTCCTTCTTTCCTTCAAAAACGCACTGCCCGCACCTCGGTGACGCTGCGGCCTCGGTCGGCGGCAAGGGCAGAGCCCTTGCCCTACGTCGACCAGCGAGTCTGCCCCGCTTGAGGGCGGGGAGGCCGTGCAGTACGACGAGCTTTCGCGAAGTGTGCGAGGAGTGCTGCACGGCCTCCCCGCCCGCCCCGCAGGTAGAACTACCCCCGATACGGCGAAATAGCCAAAGAGGCGTTGTGTCCACCGAAGCCAAGGCTGTTCGACAGTGCCACCTTCTGCGGGTAGTCCGTCTTGGCCTCCGTCACCACCCTCACCGGGCACTCCGGGTCGGCCTCGGCGAAGCCGGCCGTAGGCGGCACGCAGTCGTTCATCACCGAGAGCGCGGTGACTATCGCCTCGATGGCGCCCGCAGCTCCCAGCGTGTGGCCCGTCGTGCCCTTCACCGAGGTCACCGGCACGGCGCGCCCCGCCTCCTCGCCGCAGAGCGCCAAGAGCGCCTTAGACTCGGTGGCGTCGTTCGCAGGCGTGCCGGTTCCGTGGGCGTTCAGATGCCCCAGGTCTGCCGGCGTGAAGCCGCCTTCCTCAAGCGCCTGGCGCATCGCGCGCGCCACGCCCTCGCCGCTCGGCTCCGGGGCCGTCATGTGGTAGGCGTCGCCGGTCGATCCGAAGCCCGTGACCTCGGCGAGCACCTTCGCGCCGCGCGCCTGCGCGTGCTCCAGCGACTCGAGCACCACCGCGCCCGCGCCTTCGCCCGCCACGAAGCCGGCGCGGCGCACGTCGAAGGGCAGCGACGCCTGGGAAGGATCCTCGGCCTTCGAGAGCGCCCCCAGGTTCGCGAACCCGGCCAGGCAGATGGGCGAGACGGACTCCTCCGAGCCGCCGGCTAGCGCCGCGTCGATGTAGCCGTGGCGGATGTCGCGCACGGCCGCCCCGATGGAGTGCGCGCCGGTGGCGCAGGCGGTAACCACGTTCAGGCACTCGCCCTTGAGGCCGTAGCGGATGGAGAGGTTGCCCGCCGCGATGTTGCCGATCATCGTGGGGATGAACAGCGGACTCACGCGCTTGGGCCCCTTCTCGGCCAAGGTGAAGAAGCCGCTCTGCAGCTCGTCGATGCCACCGATGCCCGTGCCGAACACGCACGCGATGCGCGTGGCGTCCTCGGCCTCCCTATCGAGCCCCGCCTGCGCCATGGCCTCGTCGGAGGCCACGATGGCGTACTGCACGAAGCGCTCGAAGCGGCGCGCCTCCTTCTTCGAGATACCGTGCTCAGTGGCATCGAAATCGCGCACCTCGGCGGCGATATGCACGTCGTAGTCGGCCGTGTCGAAGCGCGTGACCGGCCCGATGCAGCACACGCGGCCCATGACCGCGTCCCAGAGCGCCTGCACGCCCACGCCGGCCGGCGACACCGCGCCCATGCCGGTGATGACCACGCGGTGCGTGCCGTCCGCACGGCGCGCAGACGCCGCACCCGTACTGTTCTCGCTCATAGCGACATCCCTCCGTCGATGCATACGACCTGCCCGGTTACGTAGCCGGCCTCCTCGCTTGCCAGGAAGCGCACGAGCGCCGCCACGTCCTCGGGCGCACCCAAACGCTTGCTCGCGATGCGCTCCACGATGGTCGCGCGCTGCTTCTCAGAGAGCGCGTCGGTCATATCGGTTTCGATGAAGCCCGGCGCGACGGCGTTCGCCGTGATGTTGCGCGCGGCCAGCTCGCGGGCGAGCGACTTCGTGAGCCCGATGACGCCCGCCTTCGAGGCCGCGTAGTTCGCCTGGCCCGCGTTGCCGGCCACGCCCACGACGCTCGAGAGGTTCACGATGCGCCCGTAGCGCTGCTTCATCATACGCTGCGCGGCCGCCTTGCAGCAGTTGAACGTGCCTTTGAGGTTGACGTCGATCACCGCGTCGAAGTCCTCCTCCTTCATACGCGCGATCAGGCCGTCGCGCGTGATGCCGGCGTTGTTCACCAGCACGTCCACGCGCCCGAAGGCCTCCTGCGCCGCCGCGATGAGCGCCTCGGCCTCGTCCGCGCGGGCCACGTTGGCGGCTGCCGCGATGGCGCGCACGCCGTGCTCGGCCGCAAGCTTGTCGGCGAGTTCCTGCGCGCCGGCCAGGCCGCGCTCGCTCGAGCAGTTCACGCACACGTCGAAGCCCGCGCGCGCGAGCTCCTCGGCCACGGCGCGGCCGATGCCGCGGCTCGAGCCGGTGACGACCGCGCTTCTGCGCGGTGTTTCGGTTTGGTCGGTCATAGGGGTTCGCTCCTATTCGGAATCGGTCGTGTCGACGCGCGCGGCGAGGAACGCGTCGAAGCTCGCGCGGTCCTGCACGCAGGCACGCGCGGCGGTCTTGTCGATGCGCTTCACCAGATTGGCGAGCACCCCGCCGAAGCCCGCCTCCACGAACGTGTCGGCCCCGGCGCGGATAAGCGCCTCGACGCTCTGCTGGAAGCGCACGGGGCTGGTGAGGTGGCGCGCCAGGTGCTCGCGCGCGTCGGCGGCGGCGAGCGGCGCGGCGTCGACGTTGCAGATGAGCGGGATGCGCGCCTCACGGAACTCGACGTCCGCCAGGTAGGCGGCCACGCCCTCGGCCGCCTCGGCCATGAGCGGGCTGTGGAACGCGCCTGACGTGGCCAGACGCGACGAGCGCTTCCCCGCCGCCGCCCACGCCGCCTCAGCGCGCTCGACGGCCGCCGGGGCGCCCGCGACCACGATCTGCCCCGGGCAGTTGAAGTTCGCCGGCACCAGCACCTCGTCCTGCGCGCACTCTTCGCAGAGCGCCTCCACGCTGGCCTCGTCGGCTTTCAGCAGCGCGCTCATGGCGCCGGGGTGCGCCTCGGCCGCCTGGGCCATGAGCTCCGCACGCGCCTTCACGAACGCAAACGTGTCCTCGTCGGACAGTATGCCGCTCACGGCGAGCGCGCTCACCTGTCCGAGCGAGAACCCGAGCACCGCCGCCGGCTGCACCCCGCGCGCCATGAGCGCCCGCGCGATGCCCACCGACAGCGCGCACAGCGCCGGCTGCGCGAACCGCGTGTCGTCGAGCTTCTCCGGCGCGGCGTTCAGCACCAGGTCGGCCACGTCGTAGCCAAGCACGTCGGACGCGCAGGCGAACACAGCGGTCACCTCGGGCACGTCCAAGAGGTCGGCGCCCATCCCCGGCTTCTGCGCCCCTTGCCCGGAGAGCAGGAAGACGGGCGCGCCTGCGGGAACCGCCCCGATCATCGGGCGCCCCCGCGCGCCGCGTTGCGCGCCGCCAGCGCCTCGAGATCCATGCCGCCCAGAGCCTCGGCCTCCGCCACCATCGCAGCGATCGCGTCGGCCGCCGTGCCGCCCTCGTGCACGAGCGCCGCCGACTGGCCCGCCATCATGGTGCCGTTGTCCACGTCGCCCTCCACGGCGCGCTTGAGCGAGCCCGCGTACATGGCCTCCAGCTCGTCGCCGTTCGCGGCCACGTCGCCCTCCAGCTTGCGCACGGTGCGGGCGAACTTGTTCTTCAGGCAGCGCACCGGATGCCCGCTGCCGCGGCCCGTGACGATGGTATCGGCGTCCTTCGCGGCCAGCACGCGCTCCTTGTACGCGTCGGCGATGGTGCACTCCTCCACCGTGAGGAAGCGGGTGCCCACCTGCACGCCCTCGGCGCCCAGCGCGAAGGCGGCGGCCATGCCGCGCCCGTCGGCGATGCCGCCGGCGGCGATCACGGGAATGGACACCGCGTCGCGCACGGCCGGGATGAGCGCCATCGTGGTGAGCTCGCCGATGTGGCCGCCCGCCTCGGTGCCCTCGGCCACCACGGCGTCGGCCCCCAAACGCTCCATGCGCACGGCGAGCGCGCTCGAGGCCACCACGGGCACCACCTTGATGCCGGCTTCCTTCCACATGCCCAGGTAGTTCGCCGGACTGCCCGCGCCCGTGGTGATCACGTCCACCTTGAGCCTCGCCAGAAGCGCGGCCACCTCGGCGGCGTTCGGGTCCATGAGCATGACGTTCGCGCCCAGGGGCTTGTCGGTCATCGAGCGGGCTTTTGCCACCTGCTCCTCGATCCACGAAAGCGGCGCGCCGCCGCACGCGATGATGCCCAGGCCGCCCGCCTCGCTCACCGCGCCCGCCAGGCTCGCGTCGGCGATGCGCGCCATCGCGCCCTGCACGATGGGCGCCTCGATGCCCAAAAGCTCCGTAACCCGCGTCTTCATGCCGTGAACCCTCTCTTCCTCGTGCCGATGGAGCGCGGGCCCCCTGCGGGACCCGTTCGCCGTGCGCTATTTCAGGGAGTCGATGTGGGCGACCAGATTTCCCACCGTGTCGATACCCTCGGGCTCGCCGAACTCCACGTCGCACTTCTCCTCGAGGTCGCAGATGAGCTCGACCATGTCGAGCGAGTCGATGCCGAGCGACTCCAGCGTGGCGTCCTCGGTGACCTTCTCGGCCTCAAGGTCGAGGTTCTCCACAAGCACGTCCCTCACGATATCGATGGTAGCCATAGCGCGTCCTTTCACGTCCAAATTAGTTTGATAATCAAAGTATTTCCGCATCGGTAATGATACGGGGCCGCCCGACGCTCGGCAAGGCCCCCGCCGCACCCTTCACGATTTCTGCGCGCCGCCCGTCCCGCGCCCCTGATGTTTCACGTGAAACATCCGTACGCGCAAACAGATGTTTCACGTGAAACATCCGGGTTTGAACAGGGGCTACGCCTGCGCGTCGAAGAACCCCTTCACCTTCCCCAGCGCCTCGGCGAACACGCGCTCCTCCTCCTCGGTGAGGTCGGCGAGCGCCTCCTCGATCATCTGGTGATGGAACAGGTTGTGCGCGCGCAGCACCTGGCGGCCCTTCTTGGTGAGCGACACGAGCACCTTGCGCCGGTCGTCCTCGGCGCGCGTGCGCTCCACGAAGCCCTTCCTCACCAGCTTGTTCACCGCCGTGGTCAGCGTGGCCAGCGTCACGCCGAGGCGCGCGGCCACCACGTTCATGGGGTTCTCCTCGTGCAGCCCGACGGCCACGATGGTGTGCACCTCGGTGATGGTGAGCCCGTGCGTCAGGCGGTTGTCGAGCGACTGCTCCTCGATGCGCAGGATCGAGTTGAACGTGCCGGACAGCAGATCATCGATCTCCTCGCGCCGTTTGCGCGCCGCGTCGGCCATTCGCCTCCCCCTCTCGCTCGTCGTTTCACGTCCCCTGCATCATACCGCAATTAGTTAGATAATCAAAGTATTTCGCACGCGGCTCAAACGTTGCGCGCCAGGCGGAAGTCGAGCCTGCCTGCACGCGGATCGGCCGCCTCGAGCACGACGGCGAGGCGCTGCCCCAGGCGAAACGACGCGCCCGTGTCCTGCCCGACCAGCCGGTGCAGCACCGGGTCGAGCGCGAAGAACTCGCCGCCCAGATGCCGCATGGGCACGAGCCCCTCGGCCGTGTTGTCGAGGCGCACGAACAGGCCGTGGGCGGCCACTCCCGACACGACGGCCGAGAACGTCTGCCCCACGAACCCCTCGAGGTACTCGACGATCTTGAGCTCCTGCGACTCCCGCGCTGCCTTCTCGGCCACGCGCTCCATGTCCGAGGAGTGCTCGGCGATCCACGGCAGGGAAGATGCCTCCTGATCGAACCTCTCCGGGCGGCCGAACAGCTGGGCCTTGAGCATGCGATGCACCACGAGGTCGGGATAGCGCCTGATGGGAGACGTGAAATGCGTGTACGCCGCGCTCGCCAGCCCGTAGTGGGGCTCGCAGGAGGGGCGGTAGACGGCGCGCTTCATCGAACGCAGCAGAAGCGACGAGACCAGCTCGGCCTCGGGCCGGCCCGCGCTCGCCGCGAGCACCCGCTGCGCCATGTGCGGGTCCCCCTCGACGAACGCATCGACGTCCACGTCGGCGAACCAGGGGAACTCCTGGAACACGGGCACGAGCGCGGCCAGGCCGTCGGCCGCGGGCCGCTCGTGCACGCGGAACAGGCTCGGGAACCGCGCGTCGCGCAGATGGGCCGCCACCGTCTCGTTGGCGAGGATCATCGCCTCCTCGATGAGCGAGGTGGCCTCGGTCTTGCGCCGCAGGTCGATCGCCTCGGGGCGGCCCTCGGCGTCGAGCCGCACGCGCGCCTCCACCGTGGCGAAGTCGAGCCCGCCGGCCCGCTCGCGCAGAACCGCCCGCCGCTTCGCCAGGCGCGACAGCACGGCCAGGCGCCGCGAGAGCCCGTCGTCGTCCGCCGCGTCGTCGAGCAGCTTCTGCGCCTCGTCGTAGGACAGGCGCGCCTTCGAGCGGATGAGCGCGGGATAGAGCTCGTAGCCCACGAGCCGCGCCCCGTCGTCGAGGAACAGGTCGGCCGTCATCGTGCGGCGCGCCTCGCCGGGCTTGAGCGAGCACAGATCGCCCGAGAGCTCCTCGGGCAGCATCGGGATCACGCGGTCGACCAAATACACGCTCGTGGCGCGCCGCCGCGCGTCGAGGTCGAGCGAGCCGCCCCATCCCACGTAGTGCGAGACGTCGGCGATGTGCACGCCGAGCCGCCACGCCGCCCCGGCCGGCGCGCCCGGCAGCCCCTCGGCCGGCTCGAGGCTCACCGCGTCGTCGAAGTCGCGCGCGTCGGCCGGATCGACGGTGAACGCGAAGCGGTCGCGCAGGTCGCGATATCCCGAGGCCAGGGCCCCGTCCTCGTCGAGCACGGCGGCGCGCGCCTCCTCGAGCGCGCCCTCCGAGAACCGCGTCTCCAGCTTGTGCCGCGCGATCACCGTCTCCACGAACGCGCGCTCGTCGTCCGCGCGCCCGAGCACCTCCTCCACCACGCCGGTCGCGGCGGTGTGGCGCGTGGGGAACGCCGTGATGCGCACGCGCACGAGCGAGCCGTCCTCGATGTCGGGCCGCTCGGCGCGCATGGTGAAGACGTCGTAGGGGATGCGCGCGTCCTCGGGCACCACCACGCCGAAGGGCTCGGCCACCTCGTAGCGGCCCACGAGCGAGTCGTGCGCGCGGTCGACCACCCGCAGCACGCGCGCCGCCGGGCGCTCATGCGCGTCCCTGCCGCCGCGCCCGCCCTGCGCGGGCAGGGGCGCCACCTCCACGAGGTCGCCGTCGAAGGCGCCCGCCATCTTGGATTCGGGAACGTAGAACTCGCCTTCGGCCGTCCGCACGAAGCCGAAGCCGCCCGCATGGGCCGAGAGCACGCCGCGCGGGTTCGCCCGCGGACGGCGGCGCGTGTGGGACCGTGCGCGCGCCATGCCCTACCCCTTCACGAGGGACTGGGCCGTTTCGATCGCGAGCGTCCTCTGGTTGTCCTCGCCCTCGGCGAGCCCCACCGCCACGTCCGGCGTCACGCCCACGCCGTCGATGTCGTGGCCGAGCGGGCTTTTGTAGTACGCGGCCGTGTAGCGCAGCGCGCCGCCGAAGCTCAGATCGCGCGTCACCTGCACCGACCCCTTGCCGAGCGTGGTCGTGCCCACGAGCGTGGCGCGCTGGTTGTCGCGCAGCGCCACGGCGAGCACCTCGGCCGAGGCGGCGGTGTTGCCGTTCACCAGCACGACGAGCGGCTTGTCCGTGACGAAGTTGTCGGTGGCCGTCTTCGTGGACTCGTCCACCTCGCGCGTCTGGATCTTCACGAGGGTGCCGCTCTTCACGAAGAGGCTGGCCACGTCGACGGCCTGCGTCAGGTAGCCGCCGGGGTTGTCACGGATGTCGAGCACGAACGAGGTCGCGCCCTGCGCCTCGAGGTCGGTCACGGCCGCCTTCACGAGGTCGGCGGCGTTCTGCGTGATCTGCTTGAGGCCTATGTAGCCCACCGACCCCTCGAGCGAATGCTCCACGTTCTTCACCGTGGAGTTGGAGACGGCAAGCGTCGTGGTGTACTCCTCGCCGGCCTCGTCGTCGAGCGACGCGGCGCGCCGCCACGTGACGACCACGCTCTCGCCCTCGTCGCGCCGAAGCGCCGCCGCCACCTCGGTGGTGGTCCAGTCGTGCCCGCGATCGCCGTCGATGGCGACGACGAAATCGCCCTCGAGCACGCCGGCCGCCTGGGCCGACGACCCCTCGAACACGTCGACGGCATAGGCGCGCCCCTTGTACTCGGAGAACAGCACCCCCACCCCGGCGTAGCTTCCGGAGCTGTCCTGCACGAGCGCGGCGTAGCGCGCGGCGTCGTAATAGCGCAGGTAGGGGTCCTCGGTCGTGTCGGTCAGCGCCTCGAGCACGTTGGTCGTGGCCATGGACAGGTCGTAGGAGTCCAGGCTCTCCTGCTCGATGACGCCCTCCACCTCCTCGACGCGCGCGCCGAGGGAGTCGTAGGTGTCGCCCGAGGTGGTGGAGCCGGGGTTGCGGTCGACGTCCACCACGAGCGAGGAGAACCCGAGCGACTCGAGCAGGGGCGCCTCCCCGCGCACGAAGAAGCCGGCCGCGAACGCGACGCCCACCACGATGACCGTGGCGAGCGTCCTGATCAGGCGCACGTTGCGGGCCCGCGCCCTGCGCTCGGACGCCGCGAGGGTGGAGCTGTCGGTATGCTTCGCCATCAGCCCTGACCGCCGAAGCTAGACCTTCAGGTAGCGGCGCATGGCCAGAGCCGAGCCCAGAAGGCCGATGACCAGGCCCGCGCCCACCAGCACCGCGTAGATGAACAGAAACGCGGTCGCGCTGAGGTCGAGCGGCAGGAACATGAGCGCGCCCTGGAGCCTCGGCAGCGCGAGGTTGCGCAGAAGCTCGAGCACCCCCACCGCAAGAAGCGAGCCGATGATGGCGTGCATCGCGCCCTCCATGAGGAAGGGCCCGCGGATGAAGCCGTTCGACGCGCCCACGAGGCGCATGATGGCGATCTCCTTGCGGCGCGCCAGGATGGCCAGGCGGATGGTGTTGTTGATGAACACCATGGCGACGAACACGAGCAGGGCCACGAGCGCGATGCCGATGTAGCGCACGTAGGAGGTGAGCGTGAACAGGCGGTCGACCGACTGCTGGCCGTACTTGAGCGACTCGTCCACCGTGTCGTAGCCGTGGATCCGCTGGAACGTGGCGTCGGAGCGGATGGAGTCGGCCACCTGCTCCACCAGCTGCGGGTCGGACAGCTCCACCTCGATGGAGGCCGGCAGCGGGTTCACGCCGTCGAGCGTGTCGAGGATGTCCGAGGCGTTCGTCTCCTTGAACTTCTCGATGGCCTGGTCCTTCGTCGTGAAGCCCACGGAGGCCACGCCCTCGAGCCCCTTGATGGCGCTCTGCACCGTCTGGATGTCGGCCTCGGAGGCGTCGTCGGCCACGTAGGCCGTGATGGCCACCTCGTTCTCCACCGAGGACACCACCTTCTCCACGACGAAGCCGCCGACGAAGAACACGCCGATGATGAGCAGCGACAGGAAGATGGTGACGATGGAGCCGAGCGCGGTGGAAAGGTTGCGCGTGAAGCCCTTCAAGGACTCCCGTATGAAGTAGAAGAAACTAGACATCGAAGCCGTACACCCCCCGGTCCTGGTCGCGGGTCAGGTGCCCTCGGTCGAGCGCGATGACGCGCCGGCGCATGTTGTCCACCATCTCGCGGTCGTGCGTGGCCACCAGCACCGTGGTGCCCGTGCGGTTGATGCGCTCGAGCAGATCCATGATGCCCCGCGAGGTCTGCGGGTCGAGGTTGCCGGTGGGCTCGTCGCAGATGAGCAGCGGCGGGCGGTTCACGATGGCGCGCGCGATGGACACGCGCTGCTGCTCGCCGCCGGAGAGCTGGTCGGGGCGCTTGTTGAGCTTGTCCTGCAGGCCCACCAGACGCAGCACCTCGGGTACCTGCGTCTTGATGACGTGGCGGGACTTGCCGATGACCTCGAGCGCGAACGCGACGTTCTCGAACACGGTCTTGTTCGGCAGCAGCTTGAAGTCCTGGAACACGCAGCCGATGTTGCGCCGCAGATACGGCACGCGCCAGTTGCGCATGGTGGTGAGGTCCTCGTCGGCCACGTAGATGTGCCCCTGCGAGGGCTTCACCTCGCGGATGAGCATGCGGATGAACGTGGACTTGCCAGAGCCGGAATGGCCCACGAGGAAGATGAACTCGCCCGCGTAGATCTGCAGGGATATGTCGCTGAGCGCCGGCTTGTTGGGCTGGGCCGGGTACACCTTCGTCACATGGTCGAACGTGATGACCGGGGTGCCCGTCTGCTGGGGGATGTCGTCGACTTCCAGCACCGGCAGCGACGCTGACAGCTGCGACGTCGTCTGCCGCACCGGCGCCGCATGGGCCCCGCCGCGGCGCGCCGGGCGCGCAGGAGCCCCTTGGCTGATGTCGTTCGTCACAGAGTGCTCCGTTCAAATAGTGATGTACTGAGACGGGATGAATTCTAGCAGAAGCGTTATCGGGCCATAACCCTCTTCACAGCTTCGACAATCGCCCCCGACCCCAGGTTGAAGTAGTCGAGCAGCTCCTCGAACTCGCCCGATTTGCCGAACGCGTCGCGCATGCCCACGAACTCGGCGGGCGTCGGAAGCTCGCGCGCGAGCGCCTCGGCCACGGCCGACCCGAGGCCTCCCATCACGCTGTGCTCCTCGGCGACGACGACGCGCCCGGTCTTGCGCGTCGAGGCGAGGATCGTCTCCTCGTCGAGCGGCTTCACGCTGAAGGCGTCGATCACCTCGGCCTCGATGCCCTCCGCGGCGAGCGCGTCGGCAGCCTTGAGCGCCTGCTCCACCTCCACGCCGCACGCGACGATGGTGGCGTCCGCGCCCTCGCGCAGCACGTAGGCGCGGCCCATCTCCAGCTCCACCCCGTCGGCGTACACGGCCGGCACGCTCGCGCGGCCCATGCGCACGTACACCGGGCCGGGCGTTTCCGCGGCCAGGCGGATGGCGGCTGCGGCGGCTGCGTAGTCGGCCGGCACGAGCACGCGCATGTTGGGCAGGCCCCGCATGAGCGAGACGTCCTCGAGCATCTGGTGGCTGCCGCCGTCGGGGCCCACCGAGATGCCCGCGTGCGTGGGGGCGATCTTCACGTCGAGGTTGGAGTAGCACACCGTGTTGCGGATCTGGTCGTAGGCGCGCCCGGTGCCGAACACGGCGAACGAGCCCGTGAAGGCCACGTGCCCCGTGATGGCGAGGCCCGCGGCCACGTCCACCATGTTCTGCTCGGCGATGCCGCAGTTGAACAGGCGCTCGGGATACCCCGCATCGGCGAGCTTCTTCGTGGTGGTGGAGCCCGTGAGGTCGGCGTCCACCGCCACGACGGGCGCGCCCTCGGCGGCGAGCTTTGCGAGCGTCGCGCCGTACGCGGCGCGCGTGGCGCGCTTGACCTGGGACTCTTTCTCGTCTGCCAGCTTAATCACGGCCGGCCTCCTCTCCCGCGAGCGCCGCCAGCTCGGCCAGCGCCGTCTCGGCCTGATCGGCGTTCGGCGCCTTGCCGTGCCAACCCGCCTGGTTCTCCATGAACGACACGCCCTTGCCCTTCACCGTGCGCGCGATGAGCGCGTGCGGCTGAGCCCCGCGATCGGCCTTGGCCGCCGCGAGCGCCTCCACGAGCGCCGGGATGTCGTGGCCGTCCACCTCGCGCGCGTCCCAGCCGAACGCCTCGAACTTGGCGGCCAGGTCGCCCGGGTCGCACACGTCGGCGGTGTCGCCGTCGATCTGCAGGCAGTTGCGGTCCACGACGGCCACCAGGTTGTCGAGGCCCTGGTGCGCGGCGAACATGGCCGCCTCCCACACCTGGCCCTCCTGGCACTCCCCGTCGCCGAGGAGCGCGAACACCGTCTGCGGCTTGCCGTCGAGCTTGAGGCCGGCCGCCGCGCCCGCCGCCACGGAGAGCCCCTGCCCGAGCGAGCCGGTGGACACCTCCACGCCGGGCAGCTGGTTGGAGTCCGGGTGGCCCTGCAGCCGGCTTCCCAGCTTGCGCAGGGTCAGAAGCTCCTCGCGCGGGAAGTAGCCCGCCTGCGCGAGCGCCGCGTAGAGCGCCGGCGCCGCATGGCCCTTCGCCAGGATGAAGCGGTCGCGCTCCTCCCAGCCGGGGTTCTCCGGGTCGTGCTCGAGCACGCCGCCGAAGTAGAGCGCGCAGAGGATGTCCGCGCAGGAGAGCGACCCGCCCGGGTGCCCGCTGCCCGCCTCCGCGATCATGCGCACGATGTCAGCGCGCACCTCGTTCGCCCGCCGTTCAAGCTCGGTCATGCCTCAGTCCTTTCCTCGAGTGTCCCAAATGGGGACTGTCCCCGTTTGGGACATCTATTGCGAAACCCGCCACCGGTGATAGCCTATCACGAACTCGTCCAGATCGCCGTCGAGCACAGCCTCCACGTTGCCCGTCTCGATGCCGCTGCGCACGTCCTTCACCATCTGGTAGGGGTAGAGCACGTAGTTGCGGATCTGGCTGCCGAACGTGGAGTCCATGCGCTCGCCCCTCAGCTGCGCGAGCTCCTCGGCGCGCTTCTGCTCCTCCAGCTCGTAGAGCTTGGCCTTGAGCACGCGGAACGCCGCCTCCTTATTCTGCAGCTGCGACTTCTCGTTCTGGCACGTCACCACGATGCCGGTGGGCATATGGGTGAGGCGCACGGCCGAGTCGGTGGTGTTCACGCACTGGCCTCCCGGGCCGCTCGAGCGGTACACGTCCACGCGCACGTCGGCGGGGTTGAGGTCCACCTCGATGTCGTCGGGCAGAACGGGCAGCACCTCCACGCCGGCGAACGTGGTGTGGCGGCGCTTCTTGTCGTCGGTGGGGCTGATGCGCACGAGGCGGTGCACGCCGTTCTCGCTCTTCAGCATGCCGAAGGCGTTGCGGCCCTCCACCTGGATGGTGGCCTTGTCGAGCCCGATGCCGTCGCCCGGCACCACGTCGAGGATCGTGACCTTCCAGCCGCGCTTCTCGGCGTAGCGCGTGTACATGCGGTAGAGCATGTCGGTCCAGTCCTGGGCCTCCAGGCCGCCCGAGCCGGGGTTCACCGTGAGGATGGCGTCGCCCGAGTCGAAGCGCTCGCTGAACCACGAGCTGATCTCGAGCGCGTCGAGCAGCGCGTCGAGGCGGCCGAGCGCGTCGTCGGCCTCCTCGGCGAAGGCCTCGTCCTCGGAGGCGAGGTCGAACGCGGCGCGCGCGTCGTCGAGGAGCGCGGCCGCCTGCTCGTATTCCCCCACGGTGTCGCGCAGCACGCTCGCGCGCTTCGACACGCCCTGCGCGTGCGCGGCGTCGTCCCAGAAGCCGGGCGCGGCGCTCTCGGCGTCGAGCTTCTCGAGCTCGGCGCGCACGTCGTCGATATGCAGGTAGCCGCACGCCGCCTCGACGCGGCCCGCGGCCTCCTCCAGGTCCTTCTCGGTTCTCTCGGCCATCGTCTTACTGGTCCCGTCCGTGGCACTTCTTGTACTTGAGGCCGCTGCCGCAGGGGCAGGGGTCGTTGCGCCCCACGTTGGCGAAGGGGTCGTCCTTGTCCTTCACATAGGTCTGCGGCTTGGCGGCGGCGGGCTTGGGGGGCGCGGCCGGCACGCCCTGCGCCGCAGCCGGGGCCTGGCGGCGCGCCGCGCCGACGCCCGTCTGCTCGAGCGCCTGCTCGGGCGACGAGTAGCTCACCTTGCCGTCGAGCGGGCTCCGCTCCTCCTCGAGCGCCGGCTGCTCCTGCTTCACGGCCACCTGCAGGCGCAGGAGCGTGCGCAGGTAGTCCTCGTACATGCCGGCCGTGAGCCCCTGGAAGGCGTTGTACGCCTCGTTCTTGTACTCCACCAGCGGGTCGCGCTGCCCGAAGGCGCGCAGGCCGATGCCGGCCTTGAGGTAGTCCATCTCCTGGAGGTGCGCCATCCAGCGCGTGTCGATGATGCGCAGCATCACCTGGCCCTCGAGCATGCGCATGACCTCCGCGCCCAGCTGATCGGCCTTCTCGGCGTACACCTGGCCGAGGTAGTCGACGATGGCCTCCTCGAGCAGCGCCGGGTCGTCCTCGTGGTCGACCTCGGCCGACGCGAAGTCGTCGCGGCCGCACATGGTGGCCACCCACGTGTCGACGGCCTTCAGATCCCAGTCGTCGCTCGGCGACTTGGCCGGGCAGTTCTCGGCCACGACGCCGGCCACGGCGTCGCCCATGATCTCGGGGATGCGCTCGTCCATGTCCTTGCCGTCGAGGATGGCGTTGCGCTCGCTGTAGATGGCCGCGCGCTGCAGGTTCATGACGTCGTCGTATTCGAGCACGTTCTTACGCGCGGCGAAGTGCATGCTCTCCACCTGGCGCTGGGCGCCTTCGATGGCTTTCGACACCATGCCCGCCTGGATGGGCATGTCCTCGGGCATGTCGGTCTTCTCCATCATGCGGGCGATGCCGTCCATGCGGTTGCCGCCGAACAGGCGCATGAGGTCGTCTTCGAGCGACAGGTAGAACTGCGTGGTGCCCGGGTCGCCCTGGCGCCCGGCGCGGCCGCGCAGCTGGTTGTCGATACGGCGCGACTCGTGGCGCTCGGTGCCGATGACCGTGAGGCCGCCTGCGGCGATCACCCGGTCGTGCTCGGCGGCGCAGGTGCGCTTGGCCTCGGCGAGCGCGTCGGCGCGGTCGGCCGCGGAGGGCGCGGGCATCTTGCCCTCCTCCGCCTCGGCACCCTCCTCGAGCTCCGGGTCGAAGCCGCGCTCACGCAAAAGGTCCTCGGCCATGACGTCGGGGTTGCCGCCGAGCAGGATGTCGGTGCCGCGGCCGGCCATGTTCGTGGCGATGGTCACGGCGCCCACGCGGCCCGCCTGCGCGATGATGTGCGCCTCGCGCTCGTGGTTCTTGGCGTTCAGCGTCTCATGGCGGATGCCGCGCTTATCGAGCAGGCGCGAGAGCTTCTCGGAGCTCTCGATGGACACGGTGCCGATGAGGCAGGGCTGCCCGGCGGCGTTGCGCTCGGCCACGTCGTCGGCCACGGCGTTGAACTTCGCCTCCACCGTGCGGTAGATGAGGTCGTCCTCGTCCTTTCGCGCGACGGGGCGGTTCGGCGGGATGGCCACGACCGGCAGCTTGTAGATCTCGCGGAACTCGGCGTCCTCGGTCATGGCGGTGCCGGTCATGCCGGAGAGCTTCTCGTAGAGGCGGAAGTAGTTCTGCAGCGTGATGGTGGCGAGCGTCTGGTTCTCCTCGCGCACGAGCACGCGCTCCTTGGCCTCCACGGCCTGGTGCAGGCCCTCCGACCAGCGGCGGCCCTCCATGATGCGGCCGGTGAACTCGTCGACGATCTTCACCTCGCCGTCCACCACCACGTAGTCGACGTCGCGATGGAACAAAAACTGCGCCTTGAGCGCCTGCTGCAGGTGGTTGGCCAGCTGCCCCGACGGGTCGGCGTAGATGTCGTCGATGCCGAGCATGGCCTCGATCTTCTCCAGGCCGCTCTCGGTGGCGTTGATGGTCTTCTTGGCCTCGTCCATGTCGAAGTCGATCTCGGGGGTGAGGCCCACCATGACGCGCGCGAAGCGGTTGTACGTCTCGGCAGCCTGCGTGCCCGCGCCCGAGATGATGAGCGGGGTGCGGGCCTCGTCGATGAGGATGGAGTCCACCTCGTCGACGATGGCGAAGTGATGGCCGCGCTGCACGCGTGCTTCCGCGCGCGTGACCATGTTGTCGCGCAGGTAGTCGAAGCCGAACTCGCTGTTCGTGCCGTAGGTGACGTCGGCGGCGTAGGCGGGGATCTTCCTGTCCGGGCGCATGCCGTTCTGGATGAGGCCCACCTCCATGCCGAGGAAGCGGTAGATGCGGCCCATCCACTCGCTGTCGCGCTTGGCGAGGTAGTCGTTCACGGTGACGATGTGCACGTTGGTGCCGTTGAGCGCGTTCAGGTAGCCGGCCAGCGTGGACACGAGCGTCTTGCCCTCGCCGGTCTTCATCTCGGCGATCTGGCCGTCGTTTAAGGCCATGCCGCCGATGAGCTGCACGTCGAAGTGGCGAAGCCCCAGCGTGCGCACGCTCGCCTCGCGCACGGCGGCGAACGCCTCGGGCAGGAGGTCCTTCAGGTCCTCCCCTCCCGTTGCGCGCTCGCGGAACGCCGCGGTGAGGGCGCGCAGCTCCTCGTCGGTCTTGTCCTGCATCTGGGTCTCGAGGCCGTTGATCCTCTGAACGGTGCCCTCGTAGGCCTTCATCTGCTTGCCCTCGCCGAGCGTCAGCAGCTTGGATAGGAATCCTGCCATGTATGCGCCATCCTTCTTCGTGGCTCGCGTCCTGGGAAGCGCGCGTCCGGATGGCTCCGGGGCGCGCGGCATCCTCGCGCGGTTGAATACAGCAGGGATCACTCTAGCATAACCTGCTCATGCGCGAGAAGCCGCCGGGAATCTCAACACCTTTTTCGCACTGGCGGGCGCCGGGGGCAGACGGGCGGGGCCGTCGGCTCTCTCCCGCCCGCCGCGCGCTCACGCGCTCCTGCGCGCCTCCGCGTCGAGCCGCTCCGCGATCCACGTCTTGATGACGGCCTGCCGGCCCACGCCGATGCGCCGCGCCTCGCGGTCGAGCGCGTTCACCATCCACAGCGGGAAGTCCACGTTCACGCGCTTCGAGCCGAGGTTCGGCTGCTTCGGGTTGTCCGTGTCGAAGTACTGGAGAACGTCTTCCTCGCCCTCATCGAACACGCGATCGAGCTCTTCAGCGCTGATTTGCTTCGTCATAATACGCAACCTCCTTTTCGCGGGAGCGGCGAACCGAGATGATCCTCGCCGTTTGCCCTCGATACGTCACGATAGCCGTCCAATGCTTTCCGCCCATGATCCCGAGCACCAGGAATCGCGGCTCAAGGCTATACGGAGAGGAGAGCTCGACGAGGTTCTCGTCAGCCCACAGCTCCTTCGCGTCCTCGAAGTCGATGCCGTGCTTGGCGCGGTTCCGCGCGCTCTTCGCCGGATCGTATTCAAAGTGCAGTATATCACCATTTGGTATAAAATATATACTCATATTATATCCTTTTCGCAACGTTTATATCGATCACCTTGAAGGCGCACGTCCTAGTAGTCCTCCAGCACCGCCTCCGTCTCGATGATGCTGCGGTAGAGCTCCATCGTCTCGAGCGAGGGGTCTATGCCGAGCTCGTCGGCGAGGAAGCGCCGGCACGAGAAGTACGTGTCGAGCGCGGCGGTGCGCTGCCCGGCTGCGATCTGGGCGCGCATGAGGGTGGTGTAGGCGTCCTCGCGCATGCGGTCGCGCTGAAGGGCGGCGCGCGCGAACCAGAGCCCCTCCTGCGCCTCGCCGGCCGCCACGAGGCGCGTCGAGGCGCCGACGAGGGCGTCGACGAGGCGGTTGCGGTAGTCCGCGCGCATCGCCGCGATGGCGCCGTTGTCGTCCTCGCTCGGCAGGAGGTCCTCCGAGAACTTCTCGTTCACCTGGGCGAACAGCTGCGCCCATCCGCCATAGCCCGGCTGCTCGAACAGAAGCGTGCGGCACACCCCCTCGAGCTGCGTCACGTCGGTGGACAGCAGGCGCGCATCGAGCCGAAGCCCGTTCTGCTGGCGGATGAGATAGGGGCAGGAGCCGTCGGGCGCGGTGAGCGCGCGACGCAGCATCGACCAGATGCTATAGAAGTTCTTCCGAGCCGCCGCAAGCTCGCTGTCGGGCCACAGGATGCTCACCAGCTTGTCGCGCGAGAACTCCTTGCCGCGGTTGAGCACGAGCAGCGCGAGCAGCGTCTTCACCTTCTGCCGCCTGAACTTGACCGCGTCCACCGGCTCGTCGCCGATGCGCACGTCCAGCCCGCCGAACAGGTTGACGGTGAGCAGCGGCTCCGATGCGGAGACGGCGGGCAGACCGGCGTCGGCCGAATCGCCCCATCGGGCGTCCGGGTGCGTCGCTGCGAAGGAGCGGCGGATCTCGGAGCGCTGCCGGTCCAGGCGCGCGAGAGCCACGCGCTGTTTGAACAGCGCCATCTCCATGCCGTGGACCGCGTGCGCCGCGCGGGTGTCAAGCGTCGGCGACGATACGGCGCCGCTCTCGCATGCGTGCTCGAGCGCGGTTCCCGCCACGGCGTCGAGCAGGCCCATGCGGATGCTTGCGGCACGCGAGACGCGCGAGCGCACGATGGACGCGACGCGCTCCACCGCCTCCTCGCCCGCGAACCCGCGGCCGGAAAACCGGGGATCCTCCGCCGCGCGATCGAGCACCCAGGCGGCGGCCTGCGCGACGGCCGGGCCCCTCGCGCCACCTTCGTACCAGGCCAGCCACGTCTCGGCGCCCTTCTCGCAGGAGGAGTCGAGCGCCGTGCGAACCACGGCGGGCGGCATCCACTCCTCCGCCTCGCCGCGCGCGGGCCCGCCGGCGCTCCGAGCGAGGGAGGCGACGACGTCGCACGCACGCCGCCGCTCACGGCCCTCGGCGCAGGAGGCCAGCACGAGCGCGGCCACGGCCCGCTCCTCCTTGGCCGCCGACGGGTTGCCCGCCACGCGCCGCGCGGCCGAGCAGGCCGAGGGGCCGTCCCCCAAGGCGGCCCTCCGGCATGCCTCGTCCACGTCGAGACGCGGGCCCCGCCCGGCCGTCTCGCCGCCCAGGGCGCGGTAGGCCTCGCACGCGGGCATGACGCAGGCCGCCTCGAGCAGCTCCGTGCCGCGATCGGCGAGCCAGGCGGCGCACGCCGCGCGCGAGCCGAGCCCGCACGCCGTCGCGCACGCCCGCTCGGGGCGTCCGCGGGCCATGAGGGCATCGGCCATCCGCGTCACGAGCGCGTCGCGGCCGGGAAACGGCGAGCGCCTGGCCAGAAGGTCGAGCTTCGGCGAGAACGCGCGGGCGATCTCCTCCACCTCGAAGCGCGCCGTGCTGAAGCGCCCGCTCAGCACGTCCACGCCGAGATGGGGGTACTGCCCAGCGAAGAACTCGGCCTGGTCGGCCTCGAAGGGGCCGAAGACGGCGATGTCGGCGAAGGAGCCCTCCCCGAGCACGAGCATGGCGAGCATCGGGAGCAGAAGGTCGCTCGGCAGCTCCTCGCGCAGAGCCCCTTCGAGGAACCCCGCACCGCCCTGCTCCCTCCACACGAGGCCCGCCGCGCGCTCGGAACGCGCGATGGCGCTGGCCGGGGCGGAGGCGCGCTCGGCCTCCGTGCGCGGCGCGTCGATCTCGTCGTCGGCCAGCAGCAGGTCGGCCGCCGAGAGCTTGACGCGGTCGCGATGGCGGGCGAACGCGTCGCAGGTGGGCACGCAGGTGACGAGCACCTCGCACCCCCGGTCGAGCATGAGGTCCATGTCGGCGGACAGGCGCTCGAGCCGCTCGGGATCGAGCGGCGGCACGTCCTCGAGCACGGCGAGGAACGGCATCGGATCGCTCTCCAGAAGGGTGCTTCCCACGATGCCGCGATCGAGGTCGCGCAGGAAGCAGGGGCTCTTGCCGTCGAGCCAGAACACGTGCTCGAAGTGGAACACCGTGTCGGCGTACATGAGCGCGAGCGCCGTCTTTCCGTAGCCGCCGGGCGCGACGACGAAGCGCGCCACGTGGCGCTCCCTCAGGAGGCGCGCGATGAGATCGGGGCGCGGGAAGAGGCGTCGGGAGGCCAGGTTCTGGGGCCGACGGCCGCGGCATGACGCTTTGGCAAGGTAATCGGGCATGGCTATCACTCCTATCTATGAGGAGAAAGGCGTGACGGCCTGAAAGGGCATCCACCGTACCACCAGCGCATCCGCTTCGCAAGCCGACATCGGTTCGACTTTGACCTTTTTACACATCTTTTAAGGAAGAGGCCGACGGCGCCTGGCCCGAGGCCCCTTCGAAATCTGCGGTCTTGGTTGAGGCGCTTGGGCGGCGGCGGGGTTTCCTCTATCATGGTCGGCAGACCACGCGAGAAGGAGAACTGCCCATGTGCGGCATTTGCGGATTCACCGGGGCCACCGAGGCCGACCTGCCCGTCCTGAAGGCCATGTGCGACGTGATGGCGCACCGCGGGCCCGACGGCGAGGGGCGCTACCTTGACAGCGGCGTCGCGCTCGGGCACCGGAGGCTCTCGCTCATCGACCTGGCGGGCGGCAACCAGCCCATGGTGCGCGCCACCGGCGAGCACGCCTCCGCCATCACCTCGCCTGCGCTCGCGGACGACGGCTCCCCCATCGCGGGGCCCGAGGCCGCGGCCGCCAAGGGCGACTTCGCCATCGTGTTCAACGGCGAAATCTACAACTACCGCGACCTGCGCGCAGAGCTCGAGGCGCAAGGGTGGGCGTTCGAGACGAATTCCGACACCGAGGTGCTGCTCACGGGCTATCTGGCCTGGGGCGAAGGCGTGCTCGACCGCTTGCGCGGCATGTTCGCGTTCGCCATCTGGAACCGCGCGGCCCGCGAGCTCTTCTGCGCGCGCGACTTCTTCGGCATCAAGCCGTTCTACTACACGGTGCAGGGCGGCGACGCCGGCCCGCAGTTCATCTTCGCGTCCGAGATCAAATGCATCCTCGAGCACCCTGCCTACGAGCGCGCGCTCAACGAGGAGGCGCTCGAGCAGTACCTGTGCTTCCAGTTCTCGGCGCTCGATGAGACGTTCTTCAAGGGAATCTTCAAGCTGCCGCCCGCGCACTGCATGACCGTGCGCGCCGACGGCTCGACCGAGACGCGCCGCTACTGGCGGCCGGAGTACGCCTTCGACGAGGCCCGCAGCCGCGAGGACACCGTGGAAGCCATCGACGCCGCCATGCGCGAGAGCGTGCGCTACCACAACGTGGCCGACGTGGAGGTGGGCTCGTTTCTGTCGAGCGGCATCGACTCCAGCTATATGGCCGCGTGCCTGGCCAAGGAGAACCCCGCCATCAAGACGTTCACCGTGGGCTTCGCCGAATACGAGGGCGAGCGCGACGAGATAACCTGGGCGCGCGAGCTGGCCGACGAGCTGCACATCGCGAACAGCTCCAAGCACATCGGCGAGGAGGAGTACTGGGCGAGCCTGCCCCGTGTGCAGTGGCACATGGACGAGCCCTCGGCCGACCCCAGCGCCGTGGCGCTCTACTTCGTCGACCAGATTGCGGCAAAGCAGGTGAAAGCCGTGCTCTCCGGCGAGGGCGCCGACGAGTTCTTCGGCGGCTACCGCATCTACCAGACGCCGTTCGCGAACGCCAAGCTGTCATGGGTGCCGAAGGGCCTGCTGCGCGGCGCGTCGAAGGCGGCCCGGGCGCTCGGGGTGCGCGGCGCGAACTACCTCGAGCGCGCAAGCGAGCGGCCCGAGGACTGGTACTACACCAACGCGAACGGCGTGGCGTTCAGCCCCGAGGAGCGCGAGCGCCTGCGGGCCGGCAAGCGCGCGGCGGGCACGGCGCGGCCTGCCCTGCCCCAGGAGCTCATCGCACCGGCGTACGCCGAGGTCGCGGGCCTCGACGACACCACGCGCATGCAGTACGTCGACCTGTTCTTCTGGCTCGTGGGCGACATCCTCTTGAAGACCGACAAGATGTCGATGGCGCACTCGCTCGAGAGCCGCGTGCCGTTCTTGGACAAGCGCGTATTCGAGGTGTCGGCCACCATCCCCACGCGCCTCAAGGCCGATGGCGAGCAGACGAAGCTCACGCTGCGCGAGGCCGCCGAGCGCGCCATCCCGAAGGACTGGGCGCAGAAGGAGAAGCTCGGCTTCCCCGTGCCCGTGGTGAACTGGCTGCGGCAGGACCGCTACTACGACGAGATCAAGCGCTGGTTCACGGGAGAGGTCGCGGAGCGGTTCTTCGACACCGGCGAGCTCGTGCGCCTGCTCGACGAGCACAAAGCCGGCGCCGACCGCTCCCGCAAGATCTGGATCGTCTACATGTTCCTCATGTGGTACCAGATCTACTTCGTGGATCAGAAGGCCCCGGAGAAGCCGCAGGCGTAGGGGCTGCGCGGCTACGGGCTGGGGACGACCTCCAGCTTGAAGCCGAGCGCGGCCAGCACGTCCACGATGGTGCCGAAGCGGGGGTTGCCGTCGGCCGAGAGCGACTTGTACAGGCTCTCGCGTCCGACCCCCGCCGCCTCTGCCACCTGCGCCATCCCCCCGCGAGCTTTCGCTACATCTTTGAGCGCCACCTGGAAGAACTCCGGGTCGTTCTCCTCGAGCGCGGCAGTGAGGTAGGCCGCTATCGTTTCGTCCGTGTCGAGGTAGTCCTCCACATGAAATTCGCTAATCTCGATCGGCCTTCTAAAGGGATTACGCATCGAATCCTCCTTCGCGCCGTATACTAGCTGCCATCCTTTTCGCCCGCGCGACATCCTGCGCCTGAGATCCTTTGTCGCCGCCGCAGAGGAGCAGGATCACGCGATCCCCCTGCCGGATTCCGTATATACGATATCCGGGCCCATGGTCAACCCGTAGTTCGAACACGCCCTCGCCCACTCCTCTGACATCGCCGAAATGGCCGAATTGCAAGCGGCGGATACGCATAGCCACAAGGGTTCGGGCTTCGACGTCCTTCATCCTGCGCATCCATCGCTCGAAAAGCGACGTCTTTCGCACTTCCAACTCAGGCACTTCCATCCTCGCTCCTTTGTATCTTATGGGATACAATTCCCCCTGTCAAGCAGAACCACACTCGACGGAGAACAGCTTAGCAGCGGGGATCCAGCGGATCGATGACCGCGATCCAGCGGAAACGCGCGCGCTTCCAGCGTGGATCCGACGCGGTTCCAGCCGGAATCAAGCGCGGATCAAGCGCCGTTCCAGCGCGGATCCAGCGGAATTCAAGCACATAAGAGAAACGCCTGATGAAAAGCAAGACGGGGCCGAAGCCCCGTCGCCTTTACGTGCTTTTGCCCGGCGGAGGACTCAGGCGCGGCCGAGCAGCTTCGCGATGCGGTCGGAGTACTCGAGCTCGGTGAGGCCGGCCTCCGCCGCCAGGTCGATGACCGGCGCGTCGTTCCACAGCGCCTCGAGGCGGTAGTACTCGCGCGTCTCGGGCTGGAACACGTGCACGACGATATCGCCGTAGTCCAGAAGCGACCATGTGCCGTCCTGGGTGCCCTCGCGGTGCAGCGGCTTGCAACCTCCCTGCTCGCGCTCGGCCTCCTCGATCTCATCGACGATGGCCTCCACCTGGCGGTTGTTCGCCGCCGTGGCGATGACGAAGTAGTCCGTCACGCCGATGAGGTCGCGCACCTCCTGCACCATGATGTCGGTGGCCTTCTTCCCGTCGGCCGCGCGCGCCGCGATGAGGGCGCGCTCCCGGGAAGTCGTCTCGTCCTGCTTGTTCTTCGGTTCGCTCACGCTGTTCCTTTCGATTCTTCCTTGCCGCCCGCCGCGTTCCTCGCGCGGGCCAGGTAATGGTTCCATATCTCGATGCTTTGCGGATGGATGCGCTTGCGCCGCTCCACCAGGTTCATGAACACCTGCCGAAACGTCGCCAGGTACAGCTCCTCGAGCGGCACCTGGCCCGCGAGGGCCCGTATCTCGTCGAGGCCCGAGTAGTCGCGCCCCGGCTCCAGCGCGTCGGCCACGTACACGACCATATCGAGGTCGGTCATGCCCACCGCACCCGCCGTGTGGCGCTCGATGGCCTGCACCACGTCGCGCGGCAGGCACGGGAACGCGCGGGCGAGCGCGGCCGCCGCCGTGGGCCCGTGCAGCAGCTGGGGCATCTCCTCGAACACGTAGGGGTCACTCGCCAATCCCAGCTCGCGCACGCGCGCGCGGATGCCCTCGTCGTCGTAGCTCTTGTCCCAGTCGTGCAGAAGGCCCGCCAGCCGCGCCTTGCGCTCGTCCACCCCGTAGAGCCGCGCCAGGCGCGCGGCCATATCCGCCACGCCGAGCGTATGCTCGAAGCGCCGGCGGCCGAGCCTCTGCGCGAGGTCGCGCTCGCGCGCCTCGTAGAACTCCCGGGACAGCGCCTCGTCGCCCTTCATCGCGCGCCTCCTTCGCCGTCTGCGGCCGTGCGGTACAGGCCGTGCTCCCGGATGTAGTCGAGGACGACCTGCATCGTCAGGTACCGGATGGACCTGCCCCCGGCCACGCGGGCGCGCAGATCGCTCGACGAGATGGCAAGCGCCGTGACCTCGAGGTAGTCGATCGCGTAGTTGCCATGTCCCTCGATGAACGCGCGGCGCTCGTCGGAGAGCGCGTAGCCGGGACGCGTGACCGCGATGAGGCGCGCGAGGTCGGCGATGGCCGCGCTCTCGCGCCACTTCACGATGTTATAGACCGCGTCGGCGCCGGTGATGAAGCGCAGCTCCACGTTTTCGGGATAGTGGGCGCGCAGCTGACGCAGCGTGTCCACCGTGTAGGTGTCGCCGCCGCGCTCGATCTCTATCGGGCTCACGCAGAACGCCGGATTGCTCGCCACGGCCAGCCGGCACATCTCCAGCCGCTCGGCCGCCGGCGTGACGGCCCGATCCTTCTTGAACACGGGAATGCCCGCCGGCACGAACACGACCGCGTCCAGCCCGTAGGCCTCGCGCGCCTGCTCGGCCGTGGCCAAGTGCCCGATGTGGATGGGGTCGAACGTGCCGCCCATGATGCCGAGGCGGGCCGGGCGGCCGTCCCGCCCCAGGTCGTCGAAGCGCTCGCAGATAACAGCCACTACGCGCGCACCTGCCCCGAGCCGCGCAGCACGTACTTGTACGACGTGAGGGCGTCGAGCGCGAACGGGCCGCGCGCGTGCAGCTTCTGCGTGGAGATGCCGATCTCGGCACCGAGGCCGAACTGCGCCCCGTCGGTGAACGCCGTGGAGGCGTTCGCGTACACCGCCGCCGCGTCGACGCGCGCAAGGAAAGCCTCGCAGACCGCCTCGTCCTCGGCCACGACGGCCTCGGAGTGCTTGGTGGAGTAGCGGTTCACGTGCTCGATGGCCTCGTCGACGCCGTCCACCACGCGCACGGCCAGCTCGGGTGCCAGATACTCGGTCGCCCAGTCCTCCTCGACGGCGGGAACGGCCTCGACGCCGCTCGCCGCGGCCAGGGCGAGCGCGCGCTCGTCGGCATGCAGGACGACGTCGCGCTCGCGCAGGTCGGCCATGACGCCGGGCAGGAACGCCTCGGCGACGCCCGCGTCCACGAGCAGCGTCTCGGCGGCGTTGCACACGCCGAAGCGGCGGCACTTCGCATTGAGCACGATGCTGCGGGCCTTCGCGAGGTCGGCGCTCTCGTGCACGTACACGTGGCAGTTGCCCGTGCCCGTCTCGATGACCGGCACCTTCGAGTTCTCAACGCAGCGGCGGATGAGGCCCGCGCCGCCGCGCGGGATGAGCACGTCCACCACGCCGTGCAGCTGCATGAGCTCGTCGGCGGCCGCGCGGTCGGTGAAGGCCACGAGGCCGATGCACCCCTGCGGCATGCCGGCGGCCTCGGCCGCGTCGGCGAGCACGCGCGCCACCGCCTCGTTGGAGGCCGCCGCCATGCTCCCGCCGCGCAGCACCGCCGCGTTGCCGGACTTCAGGCAGATGCCGGCCGCGTCGGCCGTCACGTTCGGGCGCGCCTCGTAGACGACGGCCACCACGCCGAGCGGCACGCTCACGCGCGTAAGCTCGATGCCGCTGTCGAGCGTGCGCGCCTCCTGCACGCGCCCAAGCGGGTCGGGCAGCACGGCAAGATCCTCGAGCGCGGCCGCCATGGCCTCGATGCGCGCCTCGTCGAGCATGAGGCGGTCGATGAGGCTCATCCGAGTCCCGGCTTCGCGTGCGGCCGCCACGTCCTCCGCATTCGCCGCGATGATGTCCGCCGCATGCGCTCGCAGCGCCGCCGCCATGGCCCCAAGCGCCGCGTCGCGCTCCTCGGCGCTCGTCTGCGCGAGCGCCCCGCTCGCCGCCTTCGCGGCCTGCGCGATGCGCCGCACCTCCTCGCGCACGGCGCCAGACCCCACCTCTGGGCAATGTTCGGTGTTCGTCTTCATCATTGAACACCCTTTAGCATTTTGGCTCTTGCAAGCTCATGAGAATCGAGAGACGCTCTCAACAGGGTCAGCGAGACCACCTCAGAAAAGAAATGGCCCGCCGAAAGGTGTTTTGGCACTAACTTGTTCGACTCCGATACCCGAACAGAACCCGGCTGGCCGAAATCGGCCAACATGAGGCATACGACGTCGTACGCGTCAACCTCCATCTGTAATTTTTCAAGCATAGAAATAGCTTTGGCGTAGCTATTGGCCTCGTCAACTATATCCGCATTGACTAAGAAGAAAAATCCCAAGGTTGCAAGAGGATGTCTTCCTTTAAGGTTTTTGGCATCGCCATAGGCCTCTTCAAAACGATTCGCGAGATTTTTTCCAAAGGACGACCCCATCGTTTTGGTGGAAATCAGAATTTCCGGCCCCGTCATCCAAGAAGACAAGCCGACGTCGACCTGCTTTCGATACGCAGAGCCAAGAACGTTCGCATTGGAGCTTGCATATCGAGGCAAAGCCTTGCAGCAAGCTTCTGCCGCAGCCGCATTGAGGGTGCCGATGAACCGCAGAACCGAAGGATCCAGCACGCGAGGAGCGTGCAGTCTCGGCCATACAGCTTCACCGTCAAAACCAGCAGCGCGCAATTCTTCCGCTATCCACATATCGAGCGCTTTCGCCAGTCCGCCGGATCGTACAGTGTCACAATCCGCAGCCGATTTTGAAAGAAGCCGCTCGAGCAAAGCTAGCTCGAGAAGAGGCTCACCGCTCTCGTTCCAGTAAACACGAGAAGCGCTATCCGACTCCTTTTCTTCCCAATATGCCAGTATCAGCTCTTCGTACTTTTTGCAAGAATCAGACGACACGACAGCCTCCTCCCCTTCTCTTCCTTCTCAAGCGCATCATTGTGCAGCTCGAAGCCATTTGAGCGAAGCCGCACTCTCCTTCAAGCGCCGAAACCAGGATCGCGTCAACCAGATCAACCACGGCATCATAATCTCTCTGCCTCATGAGCTGCAAAGCATAGGGTTTAATAGCACGCAGCCTCTCGGCAGATTCGAGAATCACCTCCATCGAGGGTACCGGCAAACCGGATGCTTCTTTCGGCTCCAGCTTGAGCATTCCGCCGCCATATGCCCTTCCAACAATCTCCGAACCAAAGAACGTTGCAGAATTCATACACGCTAAAGGAAGAAGCTCCCGACCGAGATCAGCGCGCTCCTCTCTAAAATAAAGGCCATGGCAAGAATTGAGCGCAATGACGCCTGCACTGTTTGAGCAAATATTCGGACCATAGGAGTTCATATACGTGACAAACGCATCGGGCGCATCGCCGACGGGGACACGCCACCAAGGAGACCGTTTGCGACATTTATAGGCATGATGGACTCCTTGAGCAATTCCCGTATTCACATACTCCGTCGCAGCCGAGGACAGAGCCTCGTTTCGAGGATAAAACAATTTTGTTTTATACCCCTCATCGTTCAAGCGAGCGTAATCCTCTTCCGAGAAATCCAGAAATCGCAAATGTTTCGAACCTGGCGGACACAGTGGCACATAGTCGTCTGCGTCCATTTTGCAGAGAGAGGCTTGTTCATCCGAAAGAGCAAAGAATCCATTATTGCCCGTCACAACGCCGAGCGATATCTTCCCCCAAGTCTCCAGAGGAACAAAAGCCCCCGAGCTTAAAAGCCCTTTCAAATACCCAAGAGCGCTCCCAGACGCGAATAAGCCAGACCAGCGATCGTCGCGAGAAGACGGCACGTAGTCAACGAGAGACGAAGACCTCAAATCAGACAAATCGGAGCACTGACGCCACTTTATCACGTGCGCTTCGCCCGACAGGTAGCCATCGGCCAAGAGAATGACAACTTCCTCCTGCACTTCGGGAAATACGAGCTCATCGAACGTCACAAGCTGTATAGAAGCAAAAGAATTCAGAAGAAATGACCTGATGGGGGCTGCGTAATTGACGGACAGTAATTCTGCCGGCAACACAAGCCCAAGCCGACCGCCTTGTTTAAGCGATAAAGCTGATTGCACAACGAAAGGAGCCCAAGTGGAGGAAAGTGCGCTCATCTTTACTTTGCCGCGTGCAGATATCTTCTCGATCGCAGCCCTTTGCGAACTGGTAACCGCCTGAAACCTAATATAAGGAGGATTTCCGATGACCGCACCAAACTCCCCCGAAGCTCTCGTTCCAAGAAAATCCCCGAGCTCAATTGAGCAGCTATACCCACATGCAGCCAACTGCTTCTTAGCGGCTTGAGCGCTTTTATCGTGGATCTCTATTCCGCAGACAGAGTTTCCAGCGCTCTCGATATCGGCCCCTAAGGAAACAAGGCGATCGAGAGCCGCCAGCAGAAAAACCGCTTCACCACATGCAGGCTCCAGCACTCGTTCTGAACTGGAACGAATAGCCCAAGAAGCAATATAGTCCGCGAGAAGACGAGGCGTGAAATAAGCACCGCGCTTTTTTCGATTATGCTGAGAATCCTCGTTTACACTAAGAGAGGAACCGTAAGGCATCGTGTCTCCTCGAAATCAAATAAACCGAATATTTGTTCCATTATACAACAGTATTATCACGAGCTAGCATGCAAATAGCGCTATCCTACTCGAACACCACGAGCTCGTCGCGGTGGACGAGCGGCTTGTCGGCCAGGCTCGCGAGCAGCCGGTTGCCCTGCAGCTCGGCGCGCGTGCGCCCGATGGCGAGCGCCGCCTCGTCGCATGAGAACGCAACCTTGCCGCGGGCGAACAGATGGCCCGCGCCGTCCTTGATGTCCACGACGTCGCCCGCCTCGAAGCGGCCTTCCACCGCGCTCACGCCCACCGACAGAAGCGAGCTGCCCCGGCCCGTGAGCGCGGCCTTCGCGCCGTCGTCCACCACGAGCGCCCCGTGCGCCGCGTCGCCGAGCGCGATCCACAGCTTCTTCGGCGTGATCTCGTGGGGCTTACGCGCGGCGACGAAGCGGGTGCCCACGTCCTCGCCGCGCGCCGCGTCCACGATGGCGCCGGCACGCCGGCCGTCGCACACCACCATCGGGATGCCCGCCACCATGAGCACGCGCGCGGCCTTGATCTTCGTGATCATGCCGCCCGAGCCGACGGTGGTGCCCGCCCCGCCCGCCACGGCCATGATCTCGGGGCCGACGGCCTCCACGCGGCGGATCAGCTTCGCCTCCGGATCGAAGTGCGGGTTCGCGTCGAAGAGCCCCTCGATGTCCGAGAGGATGACCATGAGGTCGGCCTCCACGAGGCAGGCGACGAGGGCCGCGAGCGTGTCGTTGTCGCCGAAGCGGATCTGCTCCACCGAGATGGTGTCGTTCTCGTTCACGATGGGCACCACGCCGAGCGCGAGCAGCCGGTCGAACGTGTCGCGCGCATGCAGGTACGCGCGGCGGTCGGCCGTGTCGCGCCGCGTGAGCAGCACCGTGGAGGTCACGATGCCGTGCGCGGCGAACGCCTCGGCGTACGCGGTCGAAAGCGCGCTCTGCCCCACCGACGCCGCCGCCTGCAGGCTCGGCATGTCGTGGGGGCGCCTCTCGATGCCGAGGCGCTCGAGGCCGCAGGCGATGGCCGCCGAGGTGACCACGATCGGGCGCCACCCCTCCTTTTTCGCCTGGGCGATCTGCGCGGCGACCTCGGCCAGGTAGCCGTAGTCGATCTTGCTCTCCGACGTGGTGAGCGTCGACGATCCTATCTTGATGACCAGGCGCTTCCCGCGCGCGCCCTCTTCCGTCTTCGTCACAGGTCCAGCTCCTTGTACGCGTCCTCCGCCGTGCGCGCCGACTCGAACTCGAACGCCCGGCCTACGATGCGGATCTCATCGCCGTCCACCGCGCCGGCGCGCTCGAGCGCCGTCTCCACGCCCAGGCGCTTCAGGCGATGCTGCAAAAAGGCGATGGCCTCCTCGTTCTCCCAATCGGTCTGCACCACCATGCGCTCCACCTGCGGGCCCGACACGCGGAAGATGCCCTCGGAGAGCTTGACCGCCTTGAACTGCTTGTCGCGCAGCGCGCGCTTGTGCTCCCACACGTGGTCGTACTGCACGTCGGACGCGGCCTCGGCGCGCGCCTCCTCGCGCAGCTCGTGCACCTTGCGCGCGATGGCGGCCTTGAGGCCGTCCACGCCCTCGCCGGTGAGCGCGCTGATGCGGTAGAGCGTGGGATCGATGGGGCTCGGGGCGAACTCGTCGCCGCCCGCGGCCGCGACGGAGTCCGCGCGCACGCGCGCCGCGAGGCGCTCCGCCGCCTCCTCGGTGCCGGCGACGTCGATCTTGTTCGCCACCACGATGCGCGGGCGCGCCGCCAGCTCGTCGGCGTAGAGCGCGAGCTCCCGGTTGATGACGTCGTAGTCCTCGAGCGGGTCGCGCCCCTCGTAGTCGCCCGTCAGGTCCACCACGTGCACGATGAGGGCCGTGCGCTCGATGTGGCGCAGGAACTCATGTCCCAGCCCCCGCCCCTCGTGCGCGCCCTCGATGAGGCCGGGGATGTCGGCGGCCACGAAGCTCAGATCGCCGGAGCGCGCCACGCCGAGGTTCGGCACGAGCGTGGTGAACGGATAGTCGGCGATCTTCGGACGGGCCGCGCTCATCTTCGCGATGAGGGAGGACTTGCCCGCGCTCGGCATGCCCACGAGCGCCGCGTCGGCCATGAGCTTCATCTCGAGCTCGATCCAGCCCTCCTGCGCGGGCTCGCCGAGCTCCGCGAACGCGGGCGCACGGCGCGTCGACGTGACGAAGTGGATGTTGCCGCGGCCGCCCGTGCCGCCCTCGGCCACGACGACGCGCTCGCCGTCGCACGTGAGGTCGGCGATGAGCTCGCCGGTTTCCCTGGAGTCCTCGAAGTACTCGCGCACCACGGTGCCCACCGGCACCTTCAGCACGAGGTCCTCGCCCGTGGCGCCGTGCATGCGGCTGCCCTTGCCGTGCGTGCCGCGCTCGGCCTTGAAGTGGTGCTTGAAGCGGTATTCGATGAGGGAGGACAGGCTCGCGTCCGCCTCCACCACGATGCTGCCGCCGTGGCCGCCGTCGCCGCCGTCGGGCCCGCCCTTCGGCACATGGGCCTCGCGGCGAAACGACATGCAGCCGGCGCCGCCGTCCCCGCCCTTCACATGGATTCTCACTTTGTCGATGAACACGTGGATGTACCTCTATTTCGATCCGCTCCGTCGGGGAGCGCCTGGATGGCCGTCAAAACCGCACCATCGCGATTGTATATGAAACATGCCCCCTGCAATACAGGGGGCATGCAAAAACAGACAAGGTGTGGCAGCCTCGAAGGGAGGCGGTTTTACGCCTCGCGACGCACGTGGACCTTGTGCTTGACGCCCTTCGTGAACTCCAGCGTGCCGTCGCAGAGGGCGAACAGCGTGTCGTCCTTACCGCGGCCGACGTTCTCGCCCGGATGGATGTGCGTGCCGCGCTGGCGGACGATGACGTTGCCCGTCTTGACCGTCTGGCCGGCGAACATCTTCACGCCGAGGCGCTGCGCGTGGGAATCGCGGCCGTTACGGCTGGAACCGAGACCTTTCTTGTGAGCCATGGTGTTCCCTCCTTCTGCTTACTCGGCGTCTTCGGACGCGGGCTTCTCGGCCTTCTTCGCGGCCTTCTTGGCAGCCGGCTTCTCAGCCTTCGCCGCGCCGACGGCCTCGATCTGAACGCGCGTGAGCTGCTGGCGATGGCCGCGCAGCTTCTTGTAGTTCTTGCGCTTCTTGAACTTGAAGACGAGCTGCTTCTCGCCCTTGAACTGCTCGAGCACGATGGCGGTGACCTTCGTGGCCGCGGCCTTCGCGGGGTCAGCCTCGACGTTCGCGCCGTCGACCACGCAGATGGCCTCGAGCTCGACCTTGTCGCCCACGGCGGCATCGAGCTTCTCGATGTTCAGCTTGTCTCCGGGCGCGACTTTGTACTGCTTGCCGCCCGTTTTTACGATTGCGTACATGAGTGTCTCCTTGTATGAAATAAAACGCAAGGCGATAGCTTACCAGCGGGACCGTAGCAAGTCAATGTGATCGTATGCACAATCTCCGCGTATCATCGCACTCTTACCGACGCTGTGCCTCCACAAAGCACAACATTCGCATGGTATCAGATAATCGTAGCCACACGCGGCGGCGTGGCATGTTTTTTTCGCTAACCACACAGGTCCTGCAAAGTCGCAGGAGGCGTGACAGGGGGACGGGGTAATTGCCACGCTCACGGAAACCCTGCGAGCCCCTATCGCATCCGGGAGCGTGGCAATTACCCCCCTGCCACGCCTCCTGAAACCCCTAGTGAGACTCGGCCCAGTTGTCGCCGCAGGAGACGTCCACGTCGAGGGGCACGCGCAGCTCGGCGATGTTCTCCATGACGTCGCGCACCATGGCCGACAGCGTCTCGATCTCATCCTCGGGCACGCTGAAGTCCAGCTCGTCGTGCACCTGCAGCAGCAGCTTCGCCCGGAATCCCCCGGCCATGAGGCGGCGCTGCACCTCGCCCATCGCGAGCTTGATGATGTCGGCGGCGCTGCCCTGCATGGGGTGGTTCATGGCCGTGCGCTCGCCGAAGCCGCGCTGGTTGGCGTTGGAGGCGCGCAGCTCGGGGATGTGGCGCTTGCGGCCGAACATCGTCTCGGCGAAGCCCTTCTCCTTGGCCTCTTTCACCGTGGCGTCCAGGTAGGAGCGCACGCCGGGGTACGCCTCGAAGTAGCGGTCGATCATGTCCTTGGCCTCGCCGAACGAGATGCCCAGGCTCTGCGACAAGCCGAAGGCCTGCTGGCCGTACACGATGCCGAAGTTCACGGCCTTCGCGCGGCTGCGCAGCTCCGGCGTCACGTCCTCCACGGCCAGGCCGAACACGCGCGCGGCCGTGGCGGCGTGGAAGTCCGCGCCGGAGCAGAACGCGGCCACGAGGTGCTCGTCGCCGGAGAGGTGCGCGAGCAGCCGAAGCTCGATCTGCGAGTAGTCGGCCGAGAGGAACTTGGCGTCCGCCTCGAGCGGCACGAAGCACTCGCGGATCTGCCGTCCGAACTCGGTGCGCACGGGGATGTTCTGCAGGTTCGGGTCGGAGGAGGACAGGCGGCCCGTCGTGGTGACCGTCTCGTTGAAGCAGGTGTGCACGCGCCCGTCGCCGGCGCGCATGCGGGGCAGCGCGTCGATGTAGGTGGACTTGATCTTGGCCAGCTCGCGGTAGCGCAGCACGAGAGAAGGCAGCTCGTGGTCGGCGCACAGCTCCTTGAGCACGGCGGCGTCGGTGGAGTAGCCGCGCTGGTTCTTCTTCTTGGGCTTGAGGCCGAGCACCTCGAACAGGATGCGCGAGAGCTGCTTGGGGCTGTCGAGATTGAACTCCTCCCCTGCCATCTCGAAGATGCGCACCTTGAGCTCGTCGAGCTCGGTCTGCGTGGACGCGCCGAGCTCGGCCAGGCGGTCGCAGTCGAGCGCCGCGCCCGTGCGCTCCATGACGGCGAGCACCGCCACGAGCGGCAGGTCGATGTCGAAGTAGGCACGCGCGCTGCCGTCGCGCTCGAGCGCCTCGGTGAGCGGACCCACGAGCATGCGCGCGGCGGCGGCCTGGGCGCAGGCGAGGTCGGCCTCGGCCTTCGTCTCGGGCAGCACGCCGCCGCAGTACGCGTCCAAGAGCGCGTCGAAGGAATACTCGGATACCGAGGAGTTCAGCACGTAGCCGGCAAGGCCCAGGTCAAAGGCGCGCATGTCCATGAGGTCGGCGTCGTCGACGAGTGCGGGCTCGGCGGTGTCGGCCGGGTAGATGCGGTGGAGCGCCTGCTTCACGTCGAGGGCGGCGAACGGCGCGCCGCGCACGATGCACGCGAAGGCGGCGAGGCCCCCGTCGTCCTCGAAGAGCGCGGTGCCCTGGGAGGTGGCGACCGCGCAGGTGAGGTCGGCGTTGAAGAGCGAGGCCTGCTCGGGCTCCACGAACGCCACGCCGAGCGACTCGCCGCGCGCGATGGCCGTGTCCACGAGCGCGTCGGCCTCGGGGCCCGCGACGACGGGCTCCCACGCGATGGGCGCGGCCTTCTTCTCCAGCTCCTTGCCCACCAGCTTGAGCACGCGGCTCAGATGAGCGTTGAACTGCACTTTCTTGAACGCCTCGGTCACGGCTTCCGGCTCGAAGGAGGGGAAGCTGCACCCCTCGAGGTCGAGCGGGAAGTCGAGGTCGCGCACGATGGTGGCCACCTCGCGGCTCGCGAAGGCGGCGTCCTTGTTCTCGACGATGCGCTCCTTCTGCTTGCCCTTGAGCTCGTCGACGTGCTCGTAGAGGCCCTCGAGGCTGCCGTACTGCTGCAGGAGCTTGGCGGCCGTCTTCTCGCCGATGCCGGGCACGCCGGGGATGTTGTCGGAGGAGTCGCCCTTGAGCCCCAGGTAGTCGGGCACCTGCGCAGGCGTCACGCCGTAGCGCTCGAGCACCTCGGCCGGGCCGTAGATGGCCACGTCGGTGATGCCCTTCTTGGTGGTGACGATGCGCGTCGTGTCGCTGGCCAGCTGGTAGGCGTCCTTGTCGCCCGTCACGAGCAGCGTCTCGTAACCCAGCCCCTCGTTGCGCGCGGCCACCGTGCCCAGGATGTCGTCGCCCTCCCAGCCCTTGATGCGCACCACGGGGATTCCCATGGCCTCCAAGAGCTCCTCGATGATGGGGAACTGCACCTTGAGGTCGTCGTCCATGGGCGGGCGCTGGGCCTTGTACTGCTCGATCGCGCGCATGCGGAATTCCGGGCGGCCCGCATCGAACGCGCAGATGAGCGCGTCGGGGCCGGCGATGTCGATGAATTTCAGCAGCATGGCCAGGAAGCCGAACACGGCGTTGGTGGGCCGCCCGTCCGGCGCGTTCATGGTGGGGGGCACGGCGTGGTAGGCGCGGTGCATGAGCGAGTTGCCGTCGATGACGGCGATCTTCTTCGGCATGGGGCATCCTCCGTCGCTAGGTTTCGACGGGAAAGTATAGTGCACAGGCGCGCCCGCCCGCCCGAGGCCCGCGAGGGAAACAGAGAATCAGCGGGAAGGAGGTGCTCCGCCCCGCTCGAAGCGCTTAGAACTGCTCGTACACGAACTCAGGAGGCTCGCCGTATCCCGAAAGCAGGAAGAACCAGACGAGGATGGCGATGCATGCTATCGCCCCGAGGAACCACAACAGAGCCTCGACGTTTGGATGTGCTCGCACCCACGCTTTCAAGCTTTCGATCAGCTTCACGACGCCTCGCCTCCAAAGAACTCGTAGAGCGCTTGATCAACGTGAGCCCAGCCCGTCCACCCAAAGTGCATGACATCGCGCATGAAGTACGTGTCGTACTCGTACTCCGAGTAGTCTGCATACTCGACCCCATACTGCTCGCACGTTGAGCGAATCATATCGTAATAAATCTGTCTGCTCTCGTAACTGTGAATAGACCGGTCGTAATACATCCCCTTGACAGGCATGATGATGATCAAAGGTTCGATGCCCGTCTCCTTGCACACCTGCAAGTAAAGCTTGAAATCCCCGAGTTCTTTTTGACTCCATTCTGCCGTCGGCTCAGGTATCGGCATATCTTTTGTTTCTTCAAGCCATGGCATGATGTACGTTTCGTAGTATTCGTCGAAAACGCCTATGTCGTTTGTGGTGCAAGCCGACTCCCCCTCGGCAACGGAAAGCTCTATCAAGGCATCCCAGTCAGGCTCGGAAGCGGGATCGAACCGACCTTCAGGAATAGGCGTATTATCGGACACGGCCTGTCTCAATTCTTCCAATTTTTCCGAGCTACCGAAAAGCTCGTCAACCTCAGCATCGATACGATCCGGGAAAAACTTAGAAGAGGAGCGCTCCAAAGACTCGCGATCTTTTCCCAACTGCGACGCACGCTCGGTGATAGCCCTCTTCGTTTCTTCAGAGATGCTCGAGTTGGCCATGCAGGCACGATATGCATCTTCCGAGAAGCTGTTAAGAAACGCCTCCGACGAACATCCGTCCCCGAAGAACCATTGCATACCGACGATTAAAGCGACCTTGTTTCCGGGAACCGCGTCGAGGTGCTTCAGGGCTCCCACCTCCATAGCCTGCCATAAACTCTGAAATCCTGCATCTCCGATCGAGATCGTATCAAAGCCGTAGTTGTGCTCACCAAAAAAATGCGTCGGATGCGAAGAACAGGGATCGCGACGGGTTAGCTCTGACGACCCCATGAGAAGCCGGGGGTTGTCTCCTTGCGAAACTCGCACCTCGATGAGCTCGGAGAGCACATCGAGATCGTTAATCTCCACAGGCTGAGGAAACACATAGAAAGGGGAATCCACGAATGCACGTCGCGCCTCTGCCTCCGAGGGCGAGCTCGCAACATACCAAGCCCCCGCGCCCAAAGCGACGGCGAACGCGCAGAGAACTGCGATCAAGCGTCTCATCTACCCCACCCTGATCGCGATCTGGTGGATGATCTTGTTGACCGAGTTCATCTCCTCGCGCTCGACGGCGGTTGGGGCTATCTCCACGCCGAACTCGTCCTCGATGCCCACGAGCACCTCGATGGCCGCCATCGAGTCGAGCAACCCCGCCTCGAACAGGTCGATGTCGCGCTCCTCGTACACCACCTCGTCATCGCAGATCTCCGCCAGCAATGCGAGGGTCCTCTCTTCCACTTCTGCCTTATCCATGAATCAAACCTCCTACAATCGTATGCAATTGACCTGAGAAGATGGACATGCCGAGCATCACCAGGTTGATGGTGAGCACCCACTGCAGCCCCTTGTACCAAAGATCCTTCTTATGCGCCTTGTGGAACTTCGACTTCTTCTGGTACACATCCGTGGCCGCCAAGAGCACGCCGTAGTAGAGGCCGTACACAAGGTAGTCCGCAGTCAGCCCGTGCCAAGCGCCCATGAGCGCGAAGTCCACGATGTAGCCCCAGCACGCCGTCTGGAGGCGTGAGGCGAACGCCTTGCGCTTCGTGGCCCAGCGCGTGAAGCGCATGAACACGAAGTCACGCAACCAGAACGAGAGCGTCATATGCCAGCGGTTCCAGAACTCCTTCACGTCGAGCGCGGCGAACGGAGCCCGGAAGTTGCGCGGCGTCTTAATGCCGAAGCAGTAGCTCGCCCCCATGGCCATGAGCGAGTAGCCGGCGAAGTCGAAGAAAAGGTAGAGCCCGTAGGCGTAGGCGTCTTTGACGGCGGCGGCCATGTTATGGACAAGCGACGCGTCGCCGAACGCCTCGGGCGTGAACTGCGTGAACAGAATAGTGGCGATCACCATCTGGTAGACCGCGCCCGCAAGCAGAAGCATGATGCCCCGCGCGAGCAGATCGGCGTACTCCGAGCGCGAGTAGACGCGGTTGGCGTCCTCTGAGAACCGCCGGCTCCGATCGATGGGGCCGGAGGTGAACGGCGCGAAGAACACGAGGAAGTACAAGTAGTCGAGGGGAGGCAGATCTTCAATCAGCCCGTCGCGCACCTCGATGACAACCTGCACCGCCTTGAACGTGATGTAGGAGATGCCGATAAAGCCGAGCAGGTTCTGGTCGAACACCGCTCCCACCTTGTACACGACGAGCGGTGCGAGCACCGCAACGAGGGCGAGGCGAAACTTCCAGAGCGCCTTCTCGCCCGTCTTCCAACTGCGCAGCTCCCAGAACGTCGCCCCGAAGGCGATGGCGAGGAACAGCAGGAACGCGATCAGGCCGGCTGGGTCTTTTCCGAACAGAAGCAAGAGGAAGGCGCACGAGGCGACGAGACCGTAGCGCTTGATCCGCTTTCCCATGAAGCCGAGCACAGCCGCCGGCACGACGGCAATGGCAAGCAGGATGAAGAACGACGGTTGCAGGTAAAACGACATCGGACGCCTTTCCTACGCGAGCGCTTTGCGATCGACTTTGCCGTTCGTGTTCAACGCGAAGGCCTCGTGGAAGACGACTTTCTTGGGCAGCATGTACTCGGGCAAAATATGCTTGAGATCCTGACGCAGCATCTGCGCGGTCTTGAACGTGCGCGGCAGATCGGGGTCGGACAGGACGACATGCGCGACAAGATGGGTGGGCTTTCCCTCTTTGAAGGCGGGCAGCACCACCGAGTTCTCAACGTACGGCACGCCGTTGATGTTCTGCTCGACATCGCCCAGCTCGATGCGGAACCCGTTCAGCTTCACCTGGAAGTCGAGGCGGCCCAGGCAGAACAGGCGGCTCGCCTCGTCGAGGAAGCCCTTGTCGCCCGTCTTGTAGCACAGGAGCGTTCGGCCGGGCGCGACTTCGCGCTCGACGAACACCTTGTCCGTGAGGTCGGGCCGTCCGTAATAGCCCAGCGACACCGTGGCGCCGGCAAGGTAGATCTCCCCTTCCACGCCCGTCGGAACAGGCTCGAAGCTTTCCGGATCGAGGATGAACGCCTCCATGCCCGAGCTCATGAAGCCCACCGGCAGGGGGTCGAAGCCTCGCGCGACATCCTCGTCGACGACGATGTCGCACACCGCCTGAGTCTCGGTCGGGCCGTACGTGTTGAGGATATTCGTCGAAGGGAATCTCTCGATCAGGGCCTTCGCCACAGAAGTGCGAAACACCTCGCCGCAGAGGATCATCGTCTTGAGGTTAGGGAGGAGCTCCCGCGAGAACTGAGGGTCAGCCAGACATATCTCGACGAACGAGGGAGTCGAGATCCACACGGTCATGCCGCTTTCGCCGAGGGCACGGTACATCTCAACCGCGCTTTGCTCGCATTCCTTCTCGAGCGCGAACAGCGTGGCACCCGTCGCCAAGCCCGGGATGATATCGAACAGGCTCACGTCGAACGTGTAGGGCACGCGGTTGAAGCACACCTGCGAGTCGCAGTCGGGAAGAAGCGTGACGAAGTAGTCCATGAAGGCGTCCACGCAACGACTGGGCATCTGCACGCCCTTGGGCCGCCCCGTGCTGCCAGATGTGAACAGGAGGTAGAACACGTCGTCGCCCGACACCCATGCGGCAGGATCGGCCGGCTCTGCCGGTATCTGCGCGATGCGCTCGACTTCGTCGAGCTCCAGAACGGCGGAGGCGAGCGACGGATCGCCGACGAAGCCGTCGTCGGCCGTCGAGATGACGAGGGGATGGCCGATCTGGTCGAGGATATCGTTCACGCGATCCTCAGGGTACGCCACATCGATGGGAGCGTAGGCGCGCCCGCTCTTCAACGCGGCCAAAAAACTCACGAGCATGAGCGGCGACTTGTGGCCGTACACGACGACGGGCTTTCCCGCCGGCGCGTGCTCGGAGAGGTGCGCGGCTAAAGCATTCGACTTGTCACGAAGCTCGCGATAAGTGGCACCCCCCCCCCTGCGCGTATTTGCGAACGCCAGTCGGTCGGGATGCGCGTCGCACATGGCTTCAACGGCACGCAAGAACCTGCTCTCCTCGGGCACGATCATTCCTCACATCTCAATTGCGGTCACTAAACGATTGAGTATAGCTTAATATTCATCATTCACAAACTTACGAATCTAAGTGACACGAAGCAAATCAGCAAACCACATTAAATCTTGAATTACTAAGCGCCGACAGGCGGAAACACGCTTCAAGGCTGCTCCTGCGAAAGAATAGTCGGCGTTTTGAGCACGCAATAGAACGCGAAATGTTAGTATAAGATGCTTTTAGTTTTTGAAGTGTTGCCGAAAGCGGTTTTGCAAGGAGTTCACAAGCAATGAGAGAAGATACCCCCCCCCATATATACTTGCAAAGCCCGTGCTCTGGATAGTGGTGCCTTGTTATAACGAGAGCGTTGTCCTTCCCCTCACAGCCCCGCTCTTTCTCGAAGAGCTATCTTCACTCATCGAAAAGGACATGGTGGGCGACCAGAGTCGTATCGTCTTCGTCGATGACGGCTCGAAAGACGAAACCTGGGACATCATCCTCTCGCTCGCAGGGTCTGACGAGCACTTCCAGGGCATCGCCCTTAGTCGCAACAGAGGCCATCAAAACGCATTGCTTGCCGGACTCATGGAAGCTCGGGGTTATTGCGATGCTGCTATTACCATCGATTGCGACGGACAAGATGATATACATGCAATTTCGCAGATGGTCGAGTCATACCTCGAAGGATATGAGGTTGTGTACGGAGTCCGAAGCGACCGCAGCAGCGACTCGACTTTTAAAAGACTTTCAGCAGAAGGCTTCTATCGCTTCATGAGGGCGATGGGCGTGGAAACCGTCTTTAACCATGCGGATTATCGCCTTATGAGCGTCGATGCCCTAAACGCCCTTTCCGAGTACAGCGAAGTAAATTTGTTTCTTAGAGGGCTGGTGCCCCTTGTGGGATACTCCAGCACAACGGTAAGCTTCAGCAGGGCAAGTAGAGTGGCCGGTGAGAGCCACTATCCGCTAGGAAAGATGCTTCACCTAGCTTTTGATGGCATCACAAGTCTTTCCATCAAACCCATCCATGTCGTCAGCGGCCTAGGCATCGCAATAGGAATTTTGGGATTCGCAGGAACGCTGTGGGTTATCGCATCCTATCTTGCGGGGAGCACGGTTTCAGGATGGGCAAGCACCGCTTGCATTATCCTGTTGCTAGGAGGAATCCAGCTTGTCTGTCTGGGTGTTGTTGGTGAATATATCGGAAAGATCTATCTGGAATCGAAGGCTCGCCCTCGGTACGAAATAGCTGACCGAACGTGGAATCGTCGAATTCGTCATTACAAGGGATAGGTATGATCACGTCGCGCAAGCCAACACGCAGACGAGTGAACGCTCGTCCCAAGCAGTCGGCCGCAGAGTCCTCACTGACGCTTCCTCGCATTGGCTGGAAGATCACCCTCGCCTGTTTCAGCGTAGCGCTCTTGCTTGTGCTCACTCTTGCACCCTTCGTCTCCTACGCTTGCAAGGTCGACGTAATCGCGAATTCCAACTGGGCTTATGCCATAGCTGCCGCTGTTTTGGGGGGACTGCTGCTTTTTATCGGAAAAAGGTTTTACTCCTTTTTTTCGTCAAAGGCATTCAAAGAACGGTTTTCGCTGATCGTTTGCGCAAGCGGTGTTGTACTTTTTGTTCTTCAGATATTCCTACTGAATAGCATCTCCTTTAAAACGGGCTGGGATGTTCATGTGATTATCGATGAGCTCATGAACGAGAGTGGCCACGAGGACTACTTTTCCCGTTATCCTAACCAGCTGGTCTTGCTTGCCGCCTTCAAAGCAATCGCCCGGGTAGGGTCACTTTTGGGGTTCTCTGATGCCTACTTCTTTCTTACTGTAGCAGGAACGCTCTGCGTGACGGCGAGCGTAGTTCTCAGCGCATTTGCGGCGAGGTCACTCGCAGGCGCGCCTGTTGGATATGCGACCTTGGCTCTTGGTGCTGTATACCTCAGCCTCTCGCCATGGATAGCGGTTCCTTATTCGGATACCTTCGGAATGCTATGTCCCTCCCTTGTCCTGTTCTTTTATACCTGCATCAAAAATCATCTCTTGAAGTTGTTCGGCGTAGTAGCTTTCTCACTGATGGGATACTTGATCAAACCAACGGCAATTTTTGTCTTGCTTGCAATTGCGCTCGTGTCCCTGCCAGGATTTATCCAAAAGATGAAAAGTAGTTTAACGCAAGGAGCACCAAGCAGCAGCATGAAAAGCATGGCCGGAATAGCCGCGTCTTTGGCGCTTGCCATTATTTTACCCTTATCGCTCAATACACTTGCAAAACAGACGGGCCCAGACATCAATAAAGAGAGCAATTATTCCGCTACCCACTTTTTGATGATGGGATTCAATTCAGCCTCAAAAGGAATATACTGGGGGGACGATGTCCGATATTCAGCTTCATTCCCCGACAAGCAATCCCGACAAAAGGCAAACATCGAAGAGTGGTTGCGTCGGGTTTCGGATCTCGGCCCGACGGGCAGCGCCAAACTGCTTCTCAAAAAGACTGTGACCAATTTCGGAGACGGTACGTTTGCATGGGAGGCAGAAGGAAGCTTCTACCAAGAGGTAAGCAATCCAAACTCCCTCGCAAGCAGATATTACGGAATCGGAGGCCAGGATAACTTCCTTTTCCGCTCCGTTTCCCAAGTCCTTTGGTTCTTCATCCTTGCAGGGATAGTACTGTGCTGGCTGATCAAAAAGCCGAACCGCGCCGAATGTGCGATTGCGATCACTCTTTTGATGCTAGCGGTATTCCTCACTCTATTCGAGGCCCGTGCACGCTACCTCTTCCTTTACGCCCCTTATTTCATAGTGCTGGGCATTCTGGGCTGGCAGGAAGTGTACCGTCGTATCGATGCCAGATTTACGCGCTCCAGAGATACCCCACCCCGCGCACCGTCTCTAGGTGCTGGGCGAGGTCGGGACCGAGCTTGGCGCGCACGCGGCGCACGTGCACGTCCACGGTGCGCGAGCCGCCGTAGTAGTCGAAGCCCCAGACGCGCCTCAGCAGCGCGTCGCGGGAATACGTCCGCCCCGGGTGCGTCACCAGGAAGGCCAGCAGCGCGTATTCCAAATACGTGAGGTCGAGCGGCTCGCCTGCGACGTCCACCTGATAGGTGGCCAGGTTCACGGTCATGTCGTCCACGGCGAGGATGTCGGAGGTCGAGCTCTCGTTGCCCGGCCACAGAAGGTGCCGGATGCGCGCCGCGCACTCGTCCGGCGACGCGCCGTGCACGACGAAATCGCTTTTCACCTGCACCGGAAGGCGGAACTCGCCAAGCTGCCCCCGCTCCACGATGACGAGCAGCGGGCACGACCCGTCCTCGGCGAGCGCCGCCTCCACCTGCGCGACGTTGGCGAGCGCGTCCCCGCGCGCCTCGTAGACGACGAGGTCGTGCGCGGGATGCAGGGCCAGCAGCTTCTTGAACTGCAGCGACGACCCCGCCGCCACGTCCACATCCAGGCCCGCGAGCACCTGCTGGAACTTGTGGGCGTTGTCCAGGCTGTCGGCCACGAATATGACGAGCTTGCGCTGCATCGCCCCTCCTTCCCTCAGAGCACCGCGAGGTAGCGGTCGCGCTCCCACTCGGACACGGAGCACTGGTAGTCGTTCCATTCCGCGCGCTTCGCCTGGACGAGGTAGTCGTGGATGTGCTCCCCCAGCGTCTCGCGCATGAGCTCGGAGGAGGCGAACAGCTCCACCGCCTCGCCCAGGCTCTCGGGAAGCGTCTGCACGCCCTGGCGGCGCAGGTCCTGACGCGAGAGCGAGAACAGGTCCTGGTCCTCGGCGGGCGGCTGGAGCTCCAGCTCGTCCTCGATGCCCCTGAGCCCGGCGGCGAGCATCGCGGCGAAGGCGAGGTAGGGGTTCGCGGCCGGGTCGGGGCTGCGCAGCTCGATGCGGCAGGCATCCTCGCGATTGGGCCGATAGCCCGGAATGCGCACGAGCGTGGAGCGGTTGCGGCTCGCCCACGACAGGTACGTGGGGGCCTCGCCGCCGGCGACCAGGCGCTTGTAGGAGTTCACGTACTGGTTCGTCACGGCGCAGAACTCGGGCGCGTACTTGAGGATGCCGGCGATGTAGTGCTTCGCCACGCTCGACAGGTTGTAGCCGAGCGGGTCGCCCGGATCGAAGAACGCGTTTCTGCCGTCGAGGTCGAACAGGCTCTGGTGCACGTGCATGCCGCTGCCGGGCTCGCTGGCCAGGGGCTTGGGCATGAAGGAGGCGTACACGCCGTGCTTCATGGCGATCTCCTTCACCACCAGCTTGTACGTCATCACGGCGTCGGCCATGGACAGCGCGTCGGTGAAGCGCAGGTCTATCTCGTGCTGCGAGGGGCCCATCTCGTGGTGGCTGTACTCCACGGGGATGCCCATCTTCTCCAGCGTGAGCACCGTGTCGCGACGCAGGTCGCTTGCGTAGTCGAGGCTCGTGAGGTCGAAGTAGCCGCCGCGATCGAGCACGTCTGTGCCCTCGGGCCCCTTGAAGTAGTAGAACTCCAGCTCCGGGCCCACGTTGAACACGTAGCCCATCTCCTGGGCCTTCTCCACCGTGCGCGCGAGCACGTGGCGCGGGTCGCCCTCGAAGGGCCGCCCCTCGGGCGTGCGGATCTCGCAGAACATGCGCGCGACCGCGTTGGCCTCGGGGCGCCACGGCAGCACCTGGAACGTGGAGGCGTCCGGGTAGGCCAGCATGTCGGATTCCTGCGTGCGGCAGAAGCCCTCGATGCAGCTGCCGTCGAAGCCCATGCCGTCGGCGAGCGCGTCTTCCAGCTCGCCGGGAACGACGGCGAACGACTTCATGGCGCCGAGCACATCGGTGAACCAGAAGCGGACGAAATGCACATCGCGGCTCTTGACGGTTTTGAGGACGAAATCCTGGTCGGGGTTCGCGGTCATCGGCGGTCCTTTCTCTCAACGGATCATTATACCCCGCCACGTTTCCGTTTCGTTAACACGTCCGCTCGGCGTTGGGGGCGGCACGCACCTCCCTGTGCTATACTCGACCCGTCAGATCAGCGACGACCAGGAGGAATGCCGTCATGAAGTTCTCTAACATTCTGGTTCCGTTCGACAAGTCCGAGCACGCCCAGCACGCGCTCGCCCTCGCGCGCGGCATGGCCGAGGAGGATCCTGCCATCAAGCTGCACGTCATCGACGTGATCTACATTTCCGAGATCCCGCCCGCGACCGGCCTCGACGCGAACCCCTACGAGAGCGCCCCGTCGCTCGTCATCGATCCGGAAACCTACGCCAAGCTCGTCGAGGGCGCCGAAGCGCGCGAGAAGGCTTCCATGGAGGAGGCCATCGGCGGCGCACTCGACGGCCTTGCCAACGAGGCGACCATCGCCGTGGTGAACGAGCCCTCCGTCGTGGACGGCATCACGGGCTACGCGCGCGATCACGGCTGCGACCTCATCGTGATGGGCTCGCGCGGCCTAGGCGTGCTGCGCGGGATGCTCGGCAGCGTGAGCTACGGCGTGCTGCGCTCGGCCGAGATCCCGGTGCTCGTGGCCAAGACCCCCGAGGAGTAGGCCCGGCCGGGCAGCCGAGCCGTCAACGGGCCGTTCGCGCGCCGTTTGCTACGGGAGCGTGACAGATTCGGCCGGCGTCGCCCCCGACGCCGGCCGAATGGCTATACTGCGGTACTCGCATGGCATGAGGCAAGGATTTCGCGAGAAGGGACCGGCATGGCCGCTGAGCACATCGATACGACGACGAGCAGGGTCATCGACTACGACGAGGCCATGGAGCGCTTCTGCGGGAACAGGGCCCTCTACGAGCGGCTCGCCCTCAAGTTCCTCGACGACCCGCATTTCGAGGCGCTCGAGAACGCCTTGGCCGAAGGGCACCTCGACGAGGCCCATCGCGCCGCCCATTCGCTCAAGGGCGTCTCCGGCAACCTGTCGTTTTACGACCTCTTCCAAGCCGCCTGCGTCATCTCCGACTCGCTGCGCGACGGGGACGCGGCCACCGCGAAGGAAGCCATGCCCCGAGCGCGCGAGGCCTACGCCGCCGTGATGGAGGCGGTGAAGGGGTTGCGGGGGTAAGCGTTCCGATTGCGGGGTACCTACCGCTTCAAAACCTCGTTTCATAGTAAAATGGCGCTAATTTTGCAGCGACCCCGTTGAATCATTTGACCGCGCTCGCTCCCCCGGTATAATTGAGCAGTTAATCCACTGAAACCGATTCGACGCACAAGGGGTTTCCATGCAGAATCGCCATATCGCCTTCTCCCCTCCCGATGTGGGGGAAGATGAGATCGAAGCCATCGCCGAGGCGCTGCGCAGCGGCTGGATCACCACCGGCCCGAAGACCAAGCAGCTCGAGCGCGAGCTCAAGGAGTTCACCGGCGCCGACGGCTTCGCCTGCCTGAACTCCGCTACCGCAGCGCTTGAGTGCTGTCTGCGCGCGCTCGGCATAGGGCCGGGCGACGAGGTCATCACCTCAGCCTACACCTACACCGCCAGCTGCTCGCCCATCTGCCACGTCGGTGCGACGCCGGTGCTCTGCGACACGGCTCCCGACTCCTTCGAGATGGACTACGAAGCGCTTGCCGGCCTCGTCACCGAGCGCACGAAAGCCGTCATCCCCGTCGACCTGGGCGGGCGCATGTGCGACTATGACCGGTTGTTCGCCGCGCTCGACAGCGCGAAGAGCCTCTGGACGCCTGCCAATGAGCTGCAGGAGCGCTTCGAGCGCGTCATCGTCATCTCCGACTCCGCGCATTCCCTCGGCGCCTCGTTCCACGGCCGCCCGTGCGGATCGGTCGCCGACTTCTCCACATTCTCGTTCCACGCCGTGAAGAACTTCACCACGGCCGAGGGCGGCGGGCTCGCCTGGCGCGACGCCGGCTTCGACTCCGATGCGTTCTACCGCGAGATCATGCTCTTGAGCCTGCACGGCCAGACGAAGGACGCGCTTTCCAAGAACAAGGTGGGCGCGTGGGAGTACGACGTCATGTACCCCGGCTGGAAGTGCAACATGACCGACATCCAGGCGGCCATGGGCCTCGCCCAGCTCAAGCGCTATCCGAGCATGCTCTCGCGGCGTCGCGAGATGATCGAGCGCTACGAAGCGGGCCTCGCCGAGCTCGACGTGTCGACGCTCGCCCACTACGACGAGGGCAACGCCTCTTCGGGGCACCTCATGCTCGTGCACCTGAACGGCAGGGACGAGACGTTCCGCAACGCCGTCATCGAGCACATGGCGCTCGCGGGAGTTGCCACGAACGTGCACTACAAGCCGCTGCCGCTGCTCACCGCCTATCGCGACCTCGGCTTCGACATCGCGGACTTCCCGAACGCCTACGAGCAGTACCGCGGCGAGATCACGCTGCCCTTGCACACGCTGCTTTCCGACGACGACATCGACTACGTCGTGGAGGCGCTCAAGCGCGCCTATGCCGACGTGGCCGAGCGGGCCTGACGAGGGATCGAGCCGAATGTACGCCCACTTCATCAAGCGCGTCCTCGACCTTGTCATCGGCATTCTCGTGATGCCGCTGCTGCTCCTGCTCGTCATCGTCATCGCGCCATGCATCTACTTCGAGGACAAGGGGCCTGTGTTCTACAACGCCCCACGCGTCGGCAAGAACGGCCGGCAGTTCAAGATGTTCAAGTTCCGCTCGATGAAGGTGAACGCGCCCGACCTCACCATGCCCGACGGGTCAACCTACAACGGCCCGGACGATCCGCGCATGACGAAGGTCGGGGCATTCCTGCGCAAGACGAGCCTCGACGAGATGCCCCAGTTCCTGAACGTGGTCATCGGCAACATGAGCGTGATAGGCCCCCGGCCCGACCTCGAGCGCGAGACGCTGCTCTACGAGGGCGACGAGGGCGAGAAGCTGCTCGTGAAGCCCGGCATCACCGGCTACGCCGCCGCCTACGGCCGCAACTCGCTGCCTTGGCACGAGCGCCTGGCCATGGACGTGCATTACGTGCACAACGTGAGCTTCGCGTTCGACGTCAAGATCTTCTTCAAGACCATCGCCACCGTGTTCAAGCAGGAAGGCGTGTACGTGGAAAGCGAGCAGGACTAGTTCCCATCGCAACCAAAGAAGCCAAGTTCCGTCGGTGTCATTGGTTCATCACCTTGTCGACGCCGTCAAGCATACGGGAGACCCCGCCCTTGTCTAGAGTCGTCATGAAAGGCTTTTCCAAGAAACGCGCTCGAGCCGCATCGACGAGAGAGCACATGACGAACACGCAGACAGCCACCCCAATACCCACCAACAGTAAACGTGCGGCACTCTGCGGCTGCACAAAGGAAAGCGCTTCCCACAGACGCTCTCTAACAAGTGGGTTGTCATGGATGAGGTAGACCCCGAAGACCGTCCGTGCCACAGCGTTGATGGCGGGATGACACCCTAGATTCAATCGAGAGAACAGCAGGAACGCCGCTGCCGAGAACACAGCATCAGGAAGCATCCACATCTCCATGAAGTATGTGCCTTGGCCTTGAAGCGTTCCATTCCGAAATCCTGCCATGCAAAGGGATAAAACGCATAAAACCACGAATACGACGAGTGCAATCCGCATATTAATCGCATGCTTAAAGAACCGCAAGCCTGCATAGCCCGCGGCGAAGAGACCTGCCAGTAGACAGACCACCTGCAGCCCCCATCCCCGAGACTCGAACAGCCACGACGGCAAAAGGCCCGAAAGAATAACTGGCGCAAAAAGAGCGAGAACCGAGAGGACGAGCACACCCGCTATAGACTTCGTCGTGAGAGAAAGCGGGTGGAGTCGAAAGTATGCCGCAAGAAAATAGCAATAAAGCAGCCATGTGACGGGGTAGGATATCCAAGGCGTATCAAACAGCGTCTTGGAGATTGAGAGGAAGAAGAACGCTACCCCGAGGAATACTCGATACGCATCGCGAGAAAGCGCCCTTGCCAATTTATTGAGAAAAGGAGAGAGGGCGTAAATGATCACGTAGACAAGAACGAACCACGAGGAGGCCGTCAGAATAGGGAACACCGAACCGATTATATCGGACGAGTCAACTGCATGATAATCCAGCAGCAAAACCACCGCCAAGATGGTGAAAGAATAGAGCCATACTTCGAGGAGGAGTCGCAGAAGCGAGCGGATTTTAAACGACGAGGAAACTTGGAAGTAACCCGTCAGCATGATGAAGCAAGCCACGCCCGCACGCGAACCCAGCTGCATTGCATCAAGGACGAACCGCATCGAAGGATCTGTCGTAGCCGTCCAAGGCCCATGTACCGAAAAATGAGAAAGAACGATGGCAAGCATACTCAAGATTCTCAGTAGCTCAAGCCCCGACTGCCGAGGCATCCGCTTATCCACCATATTCCCCTCCATCACTCGACTTAACCTCCCGTTATCTTCGATCTACCGAAAAACGCATGAATCTGTAGTTTGCAGACATAGCGTATGCCGCGATCAGCTTTATATGTTAGCCTATAGAATCTCGTTACCTTTCAAAATCGAGGAGCCCTATGAGAAGAGTAATTACATACGGAACTTTCGACTTGCTACACTACGGCCACATAAATCTTCTTCGCAGGGCCAAGGAGTTTGGCGATTATTTGATCGTCGCATTGTCCACCGACGAGTTTAACTGGAGCGAAAAGCAGAAGAAATGCTACTTCCCCTACGAGAAAAGGAAGATGCTCCTCGAATCCATCCGCTATGTCGATCTCGTCATACCCGAATGCTCATGGGATCAAAAAAGAACCGACATCCACGAGTATCACGTTGATACGTTCGTTATGGGCGATGACTGGAAAGGGAAATTTGACTTTCTAAGCGAAGAAGGGTGCGAGGTAAAATACCTTTCTCGCACCCCCGAGATCTCAACAACGCGGATTAAAGAGGATCTCAATGCTTAAAACCTTAGGAAAGCACTGATCATGCAGGGGTGCGCCCGTTTTGCCGCACTCCCCCAGACGAACCTCAAGGATCTGCAAGAACCCTTCTCAACCTCCCGTTCCTAGGTTGCTGCGAGTTCCACCATAAGCTTGGCGATACTTATGCCGTAGGCAGCATTGCTGGCCCATTTGCCTGACAGCTGCTCAACGGAAGGCGCACTCCCGCGTTCAACGTATTTGAAGCGGACGTCGACGAGATCGTTAGCGAGCGGTTCCGTGGATGCATAGGCTTTCAAATGCTGAACCTGCGCCCTTAGACCGATGCGGACGCCGTTTGCGCCGTAGGAGGAGAAGTCGTTCCCACCTTTTCCTTCACCTACTGCGCCCAGCCCTCCGAAATTGCACTGCTCGGCCAAGACATCATTCCCGAATTGGAGCCACCCGGTCTCATGCATAGCCTGACAAAACAGCACCTCCGCTCGAACTCCCTCAGTCCTTGCCTCTTCGTACACCAGTTGACAGAAATCTTTCAGCGTGGGTGCGCCGTAGCGCGAGTACGTCGACGACGGGTACGCTTTACCCTTCCCGGTGTAATAACGTACCATCTGGTCAACGGAGGCGATCGTCGCTCCCATTATGGGTGAGTTCTCCACCCGAAGCCTCACGTCGGATGACTTGGTGCTCTCGCCCGTCGCACGGTCGATGACGTCGCACCACACGACGTAGTCGCCGGGGGCCGGCGGCGCCCACGACACGCTCGAGGCCGGGACGGGGTCGTCGCCCTGCTGGAGGTGGCCCCAGCTCTGCCACGAGGGCAGGTCCGTGCGCATCCAGCAGTAGTTGTACAGGAGCCCCTGCGAACCGCCGGAAGCCGTGGCCGCGGCCGTCACGGACTGGCCGGACTTGATCGACGAGGCCGACAGGGAGAACGACGAGAGGGTCGGGGCGTTGCTCTCCACCCGAAGCCTCACGTCGGATGACTTGGTGCTCTCGCCCGTCGCACGGTCGATGACGTCGCACCACACGACGTAGTCGCCGGGGGCCGGCGGCGCCCACGACACGCTCGAGGCCGGGACGGGGTCGTCGCCCTGCTGGAGGTGGCCCCAGCTCTGCCACGAGGGCAGGTCCGTGCGCATCCAGCAGTAGTTGTACAGGAGCCCCTGCGAACCGCCGGAAGCCGTGGCCGCGGCCGTCACGGACTGGCCGGACTTGATCGACGAGGCTGACAGGGAGAACTCGTCGAACGCGAACGTTGCGCCCACAGATACGCGCACATCGTCAGATTTCGTCGCTTTTCCGGCAGGGTCAATAGCATCGCACCACAGAACATACGTGCCACCAGATACGGGAGTCCACGTGATCGTAGATTCCGTCGAGTACTCCCCCTCTTGGATATGCCCCCATTGCTCCCATTTCGGCAGGTCGGTACGCATCCAGCAGTAGTTGTACTTGAATCCTCTCGTAGCACCGGACACAGGCATGGAGACCCGTATGGTAGATCCGGCAAGATCGATAGAACTCGGCGAAACGGAAAGTTTGCCGACGTTGTAATCTCCAACTCTAACCGTAAGCTTCGCCGAGGCGCTCGTTTTCGTCAATCCCGACGGCTCGACGGTATCGCACCAGATCGAATAAGTGCCCGGCTCGGGGGGCTCCCAAGAAATCTTTGACGACGGGACGAAGCCGTCTCCTGTCTGAATGTGACCCCATTTCTCCCAAGCAGGCCGGTCAGTGCGCATCCAGCAGTAGTTGTAGAGAAGATCGGCGACGTCACCGCTTGCGTTTGCCGTCACATCGATAGACATGCCGTACTCAACAGCAGAGGAGGACAATTGCACCTGGCCGAGTGTGTAATTCGGCCGAACGACATAAGCCACATCGTCCGTCTTGATTGTACGACCCGAGGGGGCAATCACATCGCACCAGAAAACGTAGTTCCCCTTTACAGGAGGCGTCCACGTAATGTTCGGGGAGGAAGCGTAGCCGCCCCCCGATTGCAAATGACCCCAGCTCTGCCAGGCAGGCAGGTCGGTGCGCATCCAACAGTAATTGTACTTGAACCCTTGCGTTTGATTAGCATTGACAGAAACGGTGACGGAATCCCCTTCTGTACAGGAGCCGTTCGGCGAGACGGAAAGACTCGCCTTTCGAAGTATCCCAGAATCCAAAATCCCAGCAGCATCCGCTTCGCCCAAACTCTTCAAGAACGACTCTCTGCTTAGTTTCTGGGCGTCTTCATAGCGGTCAATGAACGCATGCTCGACGATTATCCCCGGGATGCCGTATTCGCGAGAAGTGGCTATAACCGTATAATAGTCCTCCAGGGATCCATCCTCGTATCTGGCGTCGTTCGTACAATCCTTCACTTTCTTGCCACGGTTATGCAGCCCCAGGGCAGAAAGCTTTTCAAGGATCTTATCCGCAAGGTTCCCGCCAGCAACATGGGTCTCCTCGTACTTCCAGCTGCTCCCGTTCGGATACCAGACCTCTGCGCCCGTCCCCCCGCCAGAATTGTTGTGAATGCTGACAAATAACTGCGCCCCATGAGAGACAGCCCGTTCAACTCGTTCATTCAAATCCGGACACTCGTCTTCCGATCGCGTCAAGCAAACAGATACCCCATTCGCTTCAAGCGCACTCTTGCAGTAATTCGCGATTTTCCAATTCAGGTCCTTTTCCAAGAGGCCATACCCCGTCGCTCCAGAATCGTATCCGCCATGCCCAGGGTCCAGCGCCACGACGGATGCGCCGGACGACGACATGCTTCTGAAGGAAAAGCGGGAGGCGGGGGCGGCGGCTTCTGCCGAATCCACGGCGTCTTGGAAGCTCGATGCCTCAGTCATCTCGCCATTTTCCCCTAAAGTGAGGATGGTGGCGTCGGCGCTCGACAGCGGCTCTGACGCCTCAGGCATCCTCTCGAGCGATCCGATACCCTCAACTTCAAAGTCGACGACCTCAAAGCCACACGGCTCCACGTCATCGGAGGCAAGGTCGATATGAATCGAACGCTGATCCACTCCGGAGCTGTACGTCACATCCATGCCGATAATCCGGCAATAGCCCGTGCGCACATCGTAAGCGCTTGGGAGGAACGCGAACAGAACAGCGTTCTGCGACACAGTCTCGGCTTCTACGGCGAAAATACGCGAATCAGAAACCTCCACTTGCAAGGAGGCAGTCAGCACCGTAACGGCCTCGTCATTCAGGATGACCGCGACGTTCTGTAGCGCCTCCGCAGCCACCTGAGCCTCGTCCACATAGACGTACGCAACTGACTCGGACGCCTCTTCGGCCAACATTTGACCTTCAACCTCATGACCAGCGGCACCTTCCGCGCCGAATGCCTGAAGAGGGAGGGCGAGTGTGCAAAGCGCAATTGAAAGCATTATGCGCACAAGCATCCCGACGCGTGTTGAGGTATTCATAGCACTTTCCTAGCGTGTTCAAGCTGCCATTGTATGTGATAGTATAACGCAGAACAAAGAGGGGCGGCAGATACCATCCTGCCAAACATCTAAAAACGAGCCATGAGGACAAGCTTAGAAGGCGGAAACCAGCCATGAACACTATCAGCCTTGAAGAGACGAAATCACTCCAACTTGACATCCTTCTCGCTTTCGACGAGTTTTGTAAGAAAAACGAGCTTTCATATTGGTTGATTTATGGCACGCTCCTGGGAGCCGTCCGACACGAGGGGTTCATTCCTTGGGATGACGACATCGATGTCGTCATGCCTTACGGCGACTATCGCCGGTTCATCGACATAGTCAACGAGATGGGCACAGGCGGGATGATGACCCAACGCTACCGAGTCGCGGATTACTTCATCGACAGCCCGATTCCTTACCATCAGATTTTCACTAAGATATATGACACGCGGACGATCGCGACCAAGTCGACTCTATCCCGGTCGCTGGGTTTCAAAGAGGGAATTTTCATTGACGTGTTCGCCCTGAAAGGCGTGCCGGAAGACGCCGAGACATGGAAAGCGCAGCAGGAGCAGCTGCAATATCTCGCTGACAAGGTATTCTACGCAACTGAGTCTCTTGCCAACATAGGGATCAACCATCCAAGAACGCTGCTCAAGCATGCAACTGCAAAAGCCGCGTCGCTTAGAAAGCCCTACCGCGAGTGGATAGCAGCTTTCAAAGAGCTTGAGTCGGGGCTTCCCGATCCGCATCCCTCGAGGAAGACCGTTGAGGCCGCTTCTTCTTGTTACTCGATGTATGCGAAGGGCTTTGTATACCCGGCAGCAGAATGGCTGCCCACGCTTCGAGTTCCTTTCGAAGGGCACGACCTTCCCGTCCCCCACTGCTATGACGCGCTTCTCAGGACAAACTACGGCAATTACATGGAGCTTCCCCCGGAAGACAAGCGGAAGCCGAGCCACACGCAGGATTTCATTTTTTGTGAATAAAGACAGGCGCATCACTGGCGGGCATTGCGGGCTCGAGCCACTTTTCCTACAATTCGCGAGACTATCGAAGAAAGTTCCTTGAACTCCCTCGTTCGATGGAAGAGCGCGAGAAAGGACGCTACCGCGACGCCGACACCTATGCAGCCCTGAGCGAGAAAGCCTGCAACTCCGCCGAAGGGCACAAACTGGCATAGCCAGAAGGAAAGTCCTGAGACAGCAACCACCAGACAGAGGTAAAGGCCGAACTTGAGCAAGTAGCGCCGCAAAGGCTTCCGGAAGCCGTGACGATAGACGGCCCAACCCTCGTAAGGGGTAGAAATCATCACCGAAGAGATCGTACCCGCAAGCAGCACACCGGCAACCCCGAAGGGGAAAACGAGGAGCAACGAGAGTAGCGGCAAAAACACTGCTTCGAGAACCGCCTTCCAACGCGTATACCAAAACAAACCGTAAGCATTTGTGAATGCCATAGCCGCAGAGCGCATGCCCTTCACAAAGAACAGCAGGACTATCAAGGCGACGATATGCGCAGGGAACTCCCACGACTCACCGAAACACAGCGCGATGAAGGGATTGAAGGCGCAAAACAAACCCGATGACATCACGGTGTACAGAAACGCATCGATGAAAAACGTCGTCTGAAACACCTGGTATTGCCGATCCTCCGATTCTTTGACGCCGAGATTGCCCACGCTCGCCACAATCGAATCGAACACCTTATCGAGCACGCGCGTGACAGCGTTGATGACCAGAAGGTAGTTGCCGTAGAGCGAGGTAGCCGCCAAGCTGACGAAGTTCGTTATGACGAGGTTGCTCACCGGCGTAGAGGCGACGCCGGCCACCTTATGCATCATAAGACCGATGATGTTCTTCTTTATCTGAGACAGCACGCCTTTATCAATCGGCTTGACATCCTTCTCCTTGAGGTACGGGTACATCCTGTTAGCCTTGTATGCGATGCAAACGTTCTGCAGCAACGTGGAGCAGATCATGCAGACGAGAAAGAGGAGGTAGTCATGGGTCGCCAGCAAAACGACCACCTGAGCGCAACACATGAGTATCTGGAAGGCATACTGGATCACGTACACGATATAGTTCTTCTGATCGGCCATGATCAGAGAGCCTTTGTACGAGAAGAAATACGATATGCCTGTGTTCAACACGAAGCAGAAGAAATACAGTTGCAAGTGGGGAATGTCAGGAGGGTCCTGTCCAAGGAATATCTCGATATTAGGCGCAAGGATCAAGCCTATGCATATGATGGCTATGCCAATTGCCACATAGGCTCGCTTGAAGAGCCGCATAAGCGACTTGACAAGCTCCTTGTCGTGCTCGGCCAACGGCTTGTAAAGGCTGAACACGATGGCGCTGCCCACTCCCAGGTCAGCGAGCGAGAGGATGGTCAGCAAGCTGGAGAACAGGCTCTCCAAGCCCACGTACTCCTGCGCCAATACGGACACGAAAACCGCTCGAACGACGAACGTTCCGACAGCGTAAACAACCTGCCCTCCCCAAGCGGCGAAGACGTTCCGAATTGAGTTTTCCACCCGCGTAGCCATGAAGATCAGCCCTCGATCCGAAGCTCGTCCACGAGACGGCACCATAACCCGTATACCTGACCCTCAGAAAACCGTTCTATCGTCTCGGGATTAGCCTCTGACATCCGCATGCGCAGGGCATCGTCCTCCATAAGAAGAGCGAGCTTACGCGCATACTCCTCGCAATCGTACGGCTCGATCAAATACCCATCCACCCCGTCTTCGAGTATCTCACGAGGGCCTGTATCCACATCGAAGGAGATCAGCGGAAGCCGGCTCGCTTTTCCTTCGAGCAGGAAGAGCGGCAATCCCTCCCGGTACGAAGTGAGCGTACCGATGGAATAATCGGCATACCGCTCGTAAAGGTCGTTCGTGTTGCCGAGAAGATTCAGTCGACCGACCAAGCCGGCTTCTTCGACCGCTTTCTGAAGGTCGAACCCTCCCGTGCCCAGAATGGCACTACCGAACACATCCCAAGACCATCCCTCGTGACTCGGAAGGACCCTCTTTGCCACATCGAAGAGAAGGTCAGTGCCCTTTTCCCGATCAAGTCGGCCAGCCCATAGTATTCTTTTGATCGATGGGTCGTACGAGCAAGCCCGATTCCTCAAATCGTCCGGGATCCAATTTGGAATGCAGACGACCTTCTTTTCAGGAAGGTGGAAGATCCTCAAATAATCCCTTTTCGACGCCTGCGTGAGCACAACGGTTCGATTGCATATTCGTGATAAAGCGAATCGCAAGAACGTGGTCTTTTTCTTGTCGATCTCGTTTATCAAAGCACCGTGATCGCAGAACACGAGCTTCGTTCCCGCTGCTTTCGCAGGGAGAACCGCAGCACATGTCTCGTCGACGGCAATCCCGAAGAGCACGTTGACCTTATGCTCGCGCAGGCATCTTGAAAGAGGAACACGAAGAGCTTTGACTTTCTCCGCGATACTCTCGGCCTCCACCCCCAAACCGATCCTCGCCACTCGATCATCCAGCGGAAAGAAGCTCTCCCCTCTCGATGAAAGCTCGACGAACACCACCCGATAGTCTTCGCACAAACGGTTTGCCAGCTGCGTGGCCACACGAACGGAACCCCCCATGTCGGACAAGGATGAGACTATGAAAGCGAGGGTTGTCACCGCGTCTGCCACGAAACTCCTAATTGTAGTAGTTCGTTCTTTTGCCTTGCGCCACCACGAGAAGGCGGTACAACCGCTCGCTCACCAGCAGCGCGAGGAGAGAGAGCTTGCGACCCTTCGTCAATACCGAATGGCGGAGAATGCCCGAACGATTATCCTTCAGATATTCAATCACTTCCCTTTTCCGCTCGGGATCGACCTTCCCTTTCTCTGCGACGACCATCTTGTCGAGGACCTCGAAACGGGATCGATAGCAACGATACGCAAGCTCCTCGCCCAACCCTGGAAAGCGCTCTCTGACAAGCTCAGAGTTCCTATTCCACGCCTCGATGAGATCATCGTCGCGGGGCCCATACGGCGCAGAGGTGATGGTTCCCTCGTTGTGCCAATAGTGATACAACGGACGCGAGTCCACGACGACTCGTTCGATTCTCATGAAAAGATCCACGACCATGAAAGAGTCTTCATGAGCCTTGCCAACCGGGGAGGGCACCTCCCGCATAAGGGAGGTCGGGTAGAGTCGGGCCGGAATGCAAACCATCATGCTTCTATTGACGAAAATATCCGAAAGAGCTTCGGAAGGCGACATGACCGCGTACACCGTCTCTTTAGGACCTTCGGAGCGATTGACGAATTGATCGCATATGCCGCAAACGGAGATATCGGCATGCTCTTTGACGAGGTTGCCGTACAGAACCTCGATCATGCACTCGTCGATGTAATCGTCGCTATCGACGAAGGTGACGTACGGCGCCTTCGCCTGTGCGACCCCTGCGTTCCGGGCATCGCTTAGTCCGCCATTCGCCTTATGCACCACGACGATGCGCGAATCCCTCTTCGACCACTCGTCGCAAAGCTCGCCGCTCCCATCGGTCGACCCGTCATCAACAAGCAAGACCTCGATCGATGGAAACGTTTGACGGCAAACGGACTCGAGGCACCTATCGAGGTATTCCCGCACGTTGTAAACAGGGACGATCACTGAAACGAGCGGCGATGCACCGGAAACCTCTACCTCAACCGCCAACAATTCATTCTCTTCGCTTCCCATGCACTACTCCTTGACTGCCTCTCCCCCGCCGAAGCAGAAGCGGCCAGTAGAAAGCCGAACCACGTCGTTCGAGGAGAACCGCTCCACCAAACGCGAGACGGCGCGGACCCTTTCCACCTCTTCAAGCTGCGATGCAAGGCAGTCTTCCCCACTGCCAATTCGTCGAACAAATTCATGAAGCTCGTATCGCATGCCTTCGCCGCAGCACTCGTAGTAGTATTTCCTCGTATCCCTCAAATCTTCAGATCTGACCTCGAAATATTCGGTTTTCCACCACGGAGCGGGAACGTACACGTAACCGTCCTCGCCGGTGATCGTCATATCCCCTTCGGTCTTCATGCCGCGGCCAGCGCGAACCGTCGCCGAAGCAGTGGGATAGAGAAGCTCGCACTTGGTCCAGGCGCAGAAGTCCCCCCGATAGCTCGCGATCAGGCGAGCGTCCGAAAAATCGGTGCCAACGAACTCCAACACCGGCAAAAGGATATACGATGCCATGTCGTAAAAGCTTCCCTGATACTTATTCGTCACGTCAAGATCGGGGATCACCTGACTGAAAGACGCATCAATGTCCTTCACTTCACCCACGATGCCGCTTTCGAGCATGAGCTTTAAATGAGAAAAGGCTGGATAGTACTTGGTTTTGACGCCCTCCATAAGGACGACGCCCTTGTTCTCCGCCAACCTGAAAGCCTCGTCGGCATCCTCGGGCGAGAGGAACAGCGGGCTCTCACACAGGACGTGGCGTCCTTTGCCCAACGCGCTCAATATCAGCTCTTTATGTTTGTCGATCGATTGCGCAATGTAGACAGCATCGCACGATTGAAACAGCTCATCGCGCGTCTCACACAGCTCCAGTCCATGCGATCGGCAGAACACGGCAGCTAGCTCATCATCCTCGTCGAATCCACATGTCACATCGATGCCGCCGACCGATTTGCTGTCCTTCGCAAGACGATGTGCCAGGTAGTTCAATCCGATGCAGCCAAGCCGCAGCTTCGCCGAACGCTCGGCGCGAAGTTCGGTACTCGACACCCCCTGGGTCCGATCAAGATACACCACATCGCAGTACTTCCGGAGGTAATCGAACTTCCCCTCCCAATCGGAACCGACCGTGAATACGTCAACGCCGTATTTCACAATATCGGCGATCTTCTGGCCTTTGTACTCCTCGACGATGACCTTGTCAGCAAGGCCCAACTCTTCAACTGCACGGAGTCGCTCGGGGAGCGATTGGTGCACGTTGAGCTTCCCGCGCTCCTTATCGAAGGCGTCAGACGTCACCCCTACGATAAGGTAGTCGCCAAGCTTCTTTGCACGCTCCAAGAGGGCGACATGCCCATAATGGAGCAGGTCATAGGTTCCGTATGTAATAACAACCCTTTTCCGCTCGCCCATCAACCCACTCCCGTCTAGGCTTGCTCGTCGGATTCGAGGAAAGCCTTGAGGAAAAGCTCCATGGCGCTTCGAGAACCGACCGACACTCGAAGATACGGGGCTAGGAGCTCATTGCCAAACGAGTGGACGAGCACCTTCTTCTCCTCCTTCAAACGACGAGCAACCTCGCTTGCGTCGTTGCGGGGCCGCACGAACACAAAGTTCCCACGGCAATCCCTCGTCTCGTAACCGCACTCGCCAAGCTCATCGAGCAAATACTTCTTCCCCTCCTTCTCGGAGGCGATAAGCTGTTGAGTGAGATCCGGATTGTCGAGAATCCTTTCGCCGAACAGAAGGGCGATCGCGTTCGTGTCGAAGGTAAGCCGAGCTTTCTTGACGTATTCGATAATCTGCTCGTCGGCGATCACCACTCCAAGGCGGCACGCGGCTATAGAATATAGTTTGGAGAACGTGCGCAAAACTACGACGTTTTTCCTCGACAGCGCATACTCGAGGAACGTTCCGTCGTAAAAATAATGGTAAGCTTCGTCGACGACAACGACGGCGCCCGCGCTTTCCGCAGCTTGAATCACCCTCTCGACTTCGGAGCGAGTGTACACGTTGCCGATAGGATTGTTGGGGTTGAGGAGCACGACGACCCGCACGTTCTCGTCGATGGCGGAAACAATATCCTCGACATCGATCGTCAGGTCGGAAGAGTACGCGACGGGAATGTGTTCGAGCCCCAAGATCGAGCAGTTGACTCGATACATTTCGAAAGAGGGGGATACCGTGACAACGCCCTTCCCCTCCTCGCCGAAAACTTCGAGAATGTAACGAATAGCCATATCGGAGCCGTTGGTTGCAAGGACATTCTCGAACTTCGCGCCAATGAAATCGGCGTATTTGCGGAGAAATCGGTCCGGTTCCGGGTAGATGGAAAGAAATTCCGGGGTGATCTCCTTCAGCACAGAATCGACGAACTCCTGGGGCAGCCCCTCGGGGTTTTCATTCATGTCATAACGGAGGAAACCGTATCTCCCTTGGTCGGGGAACACGCGCGCGGTGCTCCTGACGTGCTCGTTCACGTAATATCCTGGCTCGTTCATTCCATCGACTCACTTTCTTCCAGCACCTCTGTATTATGCCAATTCCGTTCACTCTCCGGAGGAGGCGTCATATAGCCCGGTCCGTAAATCGCTTGGAGCACCGGATCGGGGTCGAGCGGCCCCCAAACTTGTCGGCCCTCAAACAAATACAGGCGCCCCTCCCCATAACATGCGCGAGGGAACTTCTCGGAAAAGCCAATACCCCCGTCGTAGTTGATTGCGATTTTGGACTCATCGTAGCCATACGCCTTCAGGGCGTGGTCAAGGTTTTTGAAGTAGCGGTTGTAATCTGAAAAGCAGCGAAAAACCGGTAATGCGGCGCATCGGACAAGGAGGGACTCGAAAAAACCCCTCTTGCGCGTCACATCGACAGCGTCCTCGAACTGGGCGACCCGGCTCATCGCCCTCCAGAAGAATAGCCTGAGTTTATGCGGAGCGCCCAAAATAGGGTTTGAAGGAAACCCGTCAAGAGGAAACACGTCGATCCAAGCATCATCGATCCGCTCATTCGAGATCGCATGATTCAGCACCCGCATCTCGCTCGTGCAGAGACGCGCGAACCCGCTCCTATGGGCAACGTTGTTGTAGATACTGGAGAAATACATGCCCTCAGGCAACTCGCCCTCAACTACCTCGAGGAACTTTTCGTAATCCTCGCGAGGCATGCACATATCCACATCATCATCCCACGGAATGAACCCTTGATGGCGCACAGCTCCCAAGAGCGTGCCACCGATCATGTAATGCCTCAACTCATGTTTTTCGCATATGAAATTAAACTCGTCGAGCAAACGCAGCTCAACAAGTTGCAAATCCCGTAATTTCGAAGAACTCACGAAAACCAGATCCTCCAAGGTAGAAGCATTGCGGATAACAATCGGATCATTTTATAGCAAACACGGCCAGCTAAATGCCCTGCCACAATTAATCCCTTTTCATTCAGCTTTTCCCTAGCGCAAGATCAGACAACCAAGCCCAAGGATGTCCGTAAGCAACAGACGGTGTCCTAGATGCTGCGCAATGCAGCTTGAGGAGGCGGATGCCGCACTCGCCCCCCCCCGCTAACGCATTGTTTTTGCTCTTCTCGACTCCCGGACCTCACTGTTGCTTGCAATAAAGCCACCCAACATCCAAAACACGACAGAAGTGCTTGTCATCCTAAAGAACAGATCTGAATCGAAGAACACGGCCACAAGAATAAACGCCAAAGCCGATATCATCACAAGCAACGATGCGTCCAGTGCTTCGCGATGGAAATAAGCCCGCAAAGCGTCGGAGATCAGCCGATACAGGAAAATGAAAACGAGCACGAAACCAATAAGGCCCGACTGCACCAAAATGCCCAGATAGCCATTATGGACATCGTAAATCAGCCCCTGCTCAATCATCTCCGGGTAATTTTCTTCAATATAATCGATAATATACAGGTTTTCACTTTCATATTGGCTGTATATGACAGGCATATACCCGCCAGGCGATAAGCCGATAAGAGCATTGCCGATAGACCCGGTAGCAATGGTGAGATAATCGCGCCATATGGGGATCCGGCCGTTAGAAGCTTCCGCAGACTCCCCCACATCCGAACGCCTCGTGGTAAGTGACGACGAATAATCGGGATTGTCATGAATATTCACGAAAGTCGCGCCATCGAGCCCTTTAAAATAGTCCAAGCTGCGCTCATCGAATGGAGGGTTGCTACCCTCCACCAAACCAAGCATCAGCTTCCCATCGAGGTACGATGCGACTATCGGGTACGATGACTTGTCTTTCCCTCCCGACGGATCGTACAAGACAAAAGTTTTTGACGATGAGTCATCTGGGTTATTCTTATTTTTTGCGCTAGCCGACTGCTCGGCAGCATTGCCCTCGGGAATCATCTGCAGCAAGTTGCCCGCCACCAGATAGACGCACGAAACCCCTAAACATATAGCGAGGGAGAGGGTCATAGCCGAGACAAGATAACGAGCTTTTCCCTTCTTGCGACCCCGATAAGACAGCAGTAAAAAAGCAAAGATGAAACTCGCTGCAATCAAGGCAACAAAAACGCTACGCGTTCCTGAAAGAATTGCGTACAAGGCGTAAATCAGTCCCAAAATGGAGTACAGCACTTTACCGCCAATCATTTTCGCGCGCACGGCAAAATAGATTGAAGCGGCAGACAGAAGCATCGACATCGTTCCCGCCGCAAAAGCCCCCATCATTAATCCAAATAGGCGACCCCCCTGAAAGCCCTGTCGCGTTGCGGTAAAAGACGGGCCGTAAATGGCATCGTAGCCGATCGAGAAACCGTATTGGTATAACGACACGATCAAGCACGGAATGAACGCTATAGAAACAAGCCAGAAGAGGATTCGCGTCATTTTTTTAATTTGTGGCTTTTGCATGCTTGCGCAAAATGGAAAAATCACGAGCATTTGGTCGATTTGCCATAAGATGATTTTTGCATTTGCAACTATGCTCGATCCGGCATCAACAGCCGAGCCAAACCTGAACAAACAGAGCGAGGAGACCGTGAGTGTGATTACAATATAGACGAGCCAGCGGGAGTATCGTTTCTCTAAACACCGTCTCGTTGTCAGCAAATCAACAATTAGTAGCAGAACACCAAACGCTCCCAGCACTTCTGACACAACATTAAAGCGATACTCGACAAGCAGAAAAGCAAACGGAAATGTCAAATACAGTAATCGGCAAAAAACCATTGACACAACGTAGATGAAAACGACTCGGTTCATCCAAGTTAAAAATGCATTCGATTTTGACAGTCTTTCAATCATGAAGCGCTCCATTGCTTGTCTCAGCTCACCACGCATATGCAAAAAATGCTTCTATGGGGACGTAAGAACCCAGCCCTGCCCATCCAATCTTCAAGCTAAGGAATATAGCACACACTTTTTTCACTGGAAGGATTCTGTACCGAAAATCTGGTTTTCGACACTAGACAGCGCTTGCCGATTCACCGCCCATACCCAACTCAAGCACAGTCCGCTCATGGTTATAGGGAGCGTGTCAATATAAAACAAGTTATACTTTGAAGACACAGGGATAAAAAACGAGGCACGGAGGAGCGCGGCGAATGCAAGCAATTATCTTGGCTGCAGGCATGGGTAAAAGGTTGAAGCACCTGACGGCAAGCAACACGAAGTGCATGCTGAACGTCAACGGCATCACGCTCATAGAGCGGTTGCTGGCTCAGCTCGAAGGCCTCGAACTCAAGAGGATTGTCATTGTGGTAGGCTACGAGAGCGGCAAACTCATTGATTTTATTGATGAACTCGGCATCTCAACCCCTATCGAGTATATCGTCAACCCCATTTTCGACAAAACCAACAACATCTACTCACTGTTCCTTGCAAAAGATCGTTTAATAGAAGATGACACTCTGTTGCTCGAATCGGATCTCATCTTTGAGGACGGCATTCTGCAAGAACTAGTTGATGACCCCCGACCCACCCTCGCACTTGTCGACAAGTACGAAAGCTGGATGGACGGCACTGTCGTTAAAATCGATGAACATGACGACATCGTTGCCTTCATTCCCGGAAAAAAGTTCGTATTCGACGACATATCCGAATACTACAAGACGGTCAACATTTACAAATTCTCTCGTTCCTTTTCGCGCACTCATTACGTTCCTTTCCTTGAAGCATATTCACAAGCCCTTGGAAACAACGAGTATTACGAGCAAGTCCTGCGAGTCATCACCATGCTCGACGATGCCGAAGTCAAAGCAAAAAGGCTCGCTGGCAAGCTTTGGTACGAGATCGATGATTTGCAGGATCTTGATATAGCGGAATCCATGTTCGCTCCGAACGACGAGGAGAGACTCTCTCTTCTTCAAAACCGCTTTGGTGGATATTGGCGCTATCCAAATCTTATAGATTTCTGCTATTTGGTAAATCCGTATTACCCTCCCCAACGACTCATGGATGAGATGAAGAGCAATTTCGAGAAGCTGTTGACGCAATACCCCTCCGGAATGAGGGTGAACGCACTGCTGGCTGCTAAGAATTTCGGTGTCAATCAAGATTGCATACTCGTTGGCAACGGCGCAGCCGAGCTCATAAGGTCTCTGCTGAGCGTCATCACGGGCCGTATCGGTATCGTTCGTCCGACGTTCGAAGAATACCCGAATCGTTGCACCGAGGCGTCCGTTGTCGTTTTTCAGCCCGACAACGAGAATTTCTCGTACACCGAAGAGGATCTTATCTCGTTTTACTCTATTAATAAAATCGATATTCTCGTGCTCATTAACCCAGACAATCCTTCGGGCAATTACCTACCGAAAAAGCACGTCGAAAACCTCGCTTCCTGGTGCGAGGACAACAGCGTACGACTCATACTCGATGAAAGTTTTGCTGACTTTTCCAACGAAACTGACTGCTCGTTCATTCGTGACAAGCTGCTTGAACGTTACCCGCATCTCGTTGTCGTAAAAAGCATATCGAAGTCGTATGGGGTACCCGGTGCAAGACTTGGAGTCCTAGCATCCTTTGATAAAATCCTCATCTCCGCCCTAAAGAAGGACTTAGCCATTTGGAACATAAACTCCTTCGGTGAGTTCTACCTGCAGATTGCCGAGAAGTACAAATCTGATTACGCTCAAGGTCTAGATCGATTCAGATCGGCACGCGACCGCCTGACGGGCAATCTTTCCCGCATCGGCAATCTTCGCGTAATACCCTCCCAAGCGAACTACCTCATGGTAGAGGTGCTCGGCAGCATGACGGCGACACAATTAACGCGAAGGCTCCTGAGCGAAAGATCTCTTCTCGTGAAGGATCTTACTGGAAAAATCGACTACAAGGGACGGCAGTATATCAGGGTAGCCATCCGCAATGAAGAAGACAACGACATCCTCGTGGCCGCATTAAGAGAACTGCTCGAGTAAATACGCTGAATCTCGGAGTTGATACGCGAACGATCAGAGACAGGAGCGCTCTATGAACATCACCGTTATTGGCGGGGGAAACGTGGGATCGCTGCTTGCAGCCGACTGCGCAAAAAAAGGGCATGCGGTGACAGTGTTCGCGTCCGACGCCCCAAATTGGAGTGCTAATATGGACGTCTTCGACGCCGATGAGCGCCTCCTTTTCTCAGCCCAACTCGGCTGCGTAACCGACAAGCTCGACGAAGCGGTTCGCAACGCAGACCTCATATGGGTGACGTACCCTCTTAACGCTTTGGGTTCGATCGCCGAAGAGCTTTTCCCTTACACAAGATCAAGTCAAATCATCGGCATTACCCCTGGCGCATGCGGAGAATTCTTTTTCGCCGAACATGTTAGGCGGGGGTGCACCCTTTTCGGACTGCAGCGCGTCCACTCCATCGCCCGAATAAAAGAGCGAGGCCGCAGCGTTTACGAGCTAGGAAGGAAGCCCGAGGTCCAAGTGGCGACAATTCCCTCCAGCGCCGTTGGGGATATTGGAGTGCTTGTAGAGGAGCTATTAGACACGCCAGCCGTTAGGTTGCCTAACTATCTTGTGGAAACGCTTACGCCTTCGAACCCCATCCTGCACACAACTCGCTTAAAAACGATGTTCTCAGATTGGGAGCCCGGCAAAACCTACAATCGAAACATTCTTTTTTATGAAGAATGGGACAATGAGTCGTCTGACCTTCTTATCGCCTGCGACGAGGAGGTTCAGAACATCTGCCAGAGCTTGCCTCTCGACCTTTCCGGAGTCGTGCCACTCACCGAGCATTACGAAAGCCCGAATGCTGAAGCGATGACGAGGAAAATCTCGGGCATACCGGCTTACAGAGGCCTTACTTCACCTATGAAGCAGATCCGCCCAGGGGAATGGGTCCCGGATTTCGACTCGCGCTATTTCAAGGCTGATTTCGGATTCGGCTTAGCCGCTATTCAAAAAATTGCTCGACTGGCCGAAGCCGATACACCCTCGATTGATGGCGTGCTGGACTGGTATCGCCACGTAGCCGAATATGAAGAGGCAATGGAAACGTTCCCGGCAGTGCTTGGCGAGCTCATCAACCTCTATTCTTAGCCAACCGAACTGGAAGAGCCGATTGCATATGAAAGCGTATCACGGAAGCATTATTACCGTTGACCCCTCCGATAGCGAAGTCGCCTGGCTCGTTGAGGAAGAGGGGCGGATCGCTTACATAGGAGATACCCTGCCAAGTCGCTATGCGCATAGCGAGATTGTCGAGCTTGGAGAACGCGCGCTCTGTCCGAGCTTCGTCGACACTCACGAGCATTTCGCCAGCTTCGCCACATTCAACGCAGGGCTCAATGTCATGAACGCGTCTTCGAACTCCATTATCTCAAACAGAGTGAAGGAGTATGCATCCGAATGCTCCGATCAGACAATCATCGCCTTCGGGGCCTCGCCTCATTCTGTCAAAGAAGGCCGCTTGATCACCAAAGCAGAGCTGGATGCAGCCTGCCCTGACAAGCCGGTTATGGTGGTAAAGTACGACGGACATGCTTGCATAGTCAACACCGCGCTTCTCGAAAAGGTGGCGAAACGCATTGACGGACTCCGCGGATTCCACCCCGATACCGGAGAGATGAACCAGGAAGCCTTTTTCGGCGTTTCCAACTATATCACCGGCTCCTTGTCCATTTCACAACTGGTGAAGAACATGCAAAGGGCCATGGATTACCTCGCAGAACGAGGAATAGGGATGGTCCATACGGCAAGCGGCGTTGGATTCGCGGGAAACTTGGACATATCGTTGGAAAAGTGGGTCGGAAAGAGCGCGCAAAACGGCTTCCAGATCCGAGTTTATCCTCAATCAATGGATACAAGGGTCGCAGTCGAGCGAAAGATTCCACGCATAGGAGGCTGTTTCGCGTGTGCTCTCGACGGCTGTTTCGGCTCCATAGACGCCGCGATGAACGAGCCTTATGCAGGGGTCGATGAAAGGGGCGTGCTCTACTACACGGACGAGGAAGTCATCACCTTCTGCAAAAGAGCTAACCGTGCAGGCCTACAAATCGAGATGCACGCGATCGGCGACGCCGCTTTCGACCAGGCTACTCGAGCCATCAAAGCCGCACTTGACGATTTCCCTCGCGTCGATCATCGTCATGGGATCATTCATGCCTGCCTGCCCACCGACAAAGGCATGGCGATTTGCGCTGAGTATGAAATACAGCTTCCGATGCAGCCGTCTTTCATCGATTGGCCCCAAGAGCCCAATTCTTATCTGGATGGAATTCTCGGAGTCCGTTCCCGCAGACTCAACCCGCTTCGCGAACTTTGGGATGCGGGAATCACCCTCTCGTCAGGGTCGGATGCGCCCTGCACCGATCCCAACCCCTTGCTTTGGATTCAACGAGCCTGCAATCACACCGATCCCTACATGTCGCTCAGCATTCGGGAGGCGCTGCGCATGTGCACATACAACGGCTACTGGACATCTTTCGACGAAAAAGAGCGGGGCTCGCTCGAGGAGGGCAAAATCGCTGACATGGTCGTTCTGTCTGCCAACCCTTACAAAACCCCTGTTAAACTTCTTCATACGTTGCGCGTCGAGGACTTGATTCTCGGAGGCTCGCCCTACCAGCCGCAGAGCCAAGGCATCGCAAGAGCCCTCGCGTTGGGAATTGCGAACCGTGCTAAAGTGTAAGCGCACTGAAAATGACGCGGCAATTGTTGATGCAGAAAGCCGCTTGATGCAAACTGATTTTAGAGTCCAGCTCGGATAGGAAAAGAAGTGCTCAACGCCGAAGAATTCGAGTTCCTGTCAAGTCGCGCGACGCCATCGCCTCAACCAAATATCATCTCAGGCGAAACAAAAGGATGTCCAACCGCTCAAGATGAGTCAACGAAAGCAAGGCTTGCCTCTCGCGGGCTCATCGACGAGAATGGGGATATCACCAACCTGGGTTTGTCGGAGCTCTCTCCGTACAAAGTCGAAAGCGCGGTCATCCTGGCCGCAGGTATGGCCACTCGATTCGCCCCACTTTCGTACGAACGGCCAAAAGCCATGTTTGAGATTCGCGGCGAAATCCTCATTGAAAGGCTCATTCGCCAGCTTAAAGAGGCCGACATCAAAAACATCGCCGTTGTTGTCGGATACATGAAGGAAGCGTTCTTCTACTTGGAGGACGAGTTCAACGTTCGGATCATTATCAATCCAGAGTATTCGAACCGAAACAACCATTCCTCCCTATGGGCCGCACGCGAGCACCTTGGAAACTCCTATATCATATCCTCCGACCAGTTCTATTCCAGGAATATCTTCAGGCCATACGAGTTCATGCCGTTTTGCTCAGCTGTACGCCTTGAAAAAGGGCGCTCTGAGCAATTGATCGAGACGGATGAGAACAACCGAATCATCTACATCGGCTCGGAAAGTGAAAGCGCTTATCGGATGCAAGGACCTGCCTACTTCGACAAGGCTCTCTCAAATCGCTTCCTTGCGATTCTTGAGCAAGAATACAACCGTCCCGCAACCATCGGAAAGCTCTGGGACACAGTCCTTGCGGAGCATCTCGACGAGTTTTCCATCGCCTTGAAGCCCTGGACAGAAGAAGCCATTCACGAATTCGACTATATTAGCGATCTCTGCTCTTTTGATCAGGACTTTTTTGAAAACGTCGATTCAAACATTCTTGATAACATCTGCTCGACGATTAAATGCGCTCGCACAGACATCGAAGGTATCGAGCCTGTAAAGGCGGGGCTCACAAACCTCTCCGTGCTCTTTTCGGCTAAAGGAGACCAATACATTTACCGCCACCCAGGAACAGGAACCGACGAAATTATCAATCGCGACGCAGAAGCCCATTCTCTGAGAGTCGCCAAGAAACTCGGCTTTGACGAGACGTTCATTTACGAAGACCCGAAGACAGGTTGGAAGATATCGAGATATATCCCGAACTGCGTCCCTTTCGATTATCGCAACGAAGGGCATGTGACTCGCGCCATGAGAATCGCGAGGAAATTGCACGAAAGCGGAGAAACGTCGCCGTGGTCGTTCGACTTCTACGAAGAGGCCAAGAAAATCGTTTCCCTGCTTATCGAATCCTCATATCCTCTTCCCCCCGATTTTGACGCCATCTCCTCCATCATCGAAGAGCTTGCATGTTATGAGAGAGAGCAAGAAGCGAGTCCCGTGCTGTGCCATAATGACTTCTATGGGCCCAATTTCCTCATAAACGATCAGGTTTTCTACTTGATCGACTGGGAATATTCTGCCATGGGAGATTACGGCTGCGACATTGGCAACTTCATTGCCCAGGGTTCAGGTTATACCGAGGACGAAGCCGTCCGCGTTCTTGATCTGTACTTTGGTCGGCAAGCTACAGATGACGAAGTGCGACACTGCTTGGCCTGCACCGCCATTGTCGGTTATTATTGGTTTGTTTGGGCAGTGTACAAGGAAAGCAAGGGCAATCCCGTTGGGGAGTGGCTGTATACATGGTACACAGCGGCAAAGCGTTTCGGCACTTACGCATTGTCGCTACACACGCATGCAGAAGGAGGCAGCGATGCTATCGTTTGAAGAATTTGAGTCGCTTACTTTGCTCGCAAACGAGGGCAAAGCCTCGGTTGAGCAGCTGGAGCTTTTGGAGCCCTACCGCGCAAAACGCGCGATCCTCCTTGCCGCCGGATTCGGCAGTCGCATGCTCCCACTCACCCTCAACACGCCGAAGCCCTTAATCAGGATCAACGGACGCCGGATCATTGAATCCATCTTGGACAGCCTTATTGCTGTGGGAATCGAAGATATCGTCATTGTGCGAGGCTACCTTGCCGAAGAATTTGAGGTTCTTCTCAACAAGTATCCCATGATTCGCTTCATCGACAACAGCCTCTTCAATACCACAAACAACATTTCTTCAGCACTGGTGGTACTCAAGGATGATCCCGCCGCTTTTGAAAACGCGTACGTGTTCGAAAGCGATCTTTTTATAAAGAACCCATCCATTATCACGCAATACCAATGGCGGTCAAATTACTTGGGCGTACCTGTAAACGAGACCCCTGATTGGTGCTTCGATGTTGAAGGCGATTTCATTCGAGATTTGCACAAGGGCGGCTCGAATTGCTTTCATATGTATGCCATATCCTATTGGAGTCCGAAGGATGCTACGCGTCTTGCCAAAGACATTCCCGAAGCTTTTGCCAGCGAAGAAAATCGGCAGCGCTTTTGGGACGATGTGCCTTGCGTCACCCATCGCGAAAATTACGAAGTGGCCGTACGCCCATGCACGTTTGAAGACGTTGAGGAGATCGACTCACTATCAGAGCTTGCAGCAATCGACCCAGCATACCATTTCGAAAGGTCGCACGATTGACGTCTTTCACGAACGCCCACGGGTTGCCTGATGGCAGCTCCCGATGGGAGCTGCCGACGAAAAGGCGTTGCAATAAGGCTTCTTTGCATCGATAATAAATAAGCTATGGTCTTTTCCTCATCAATATTTCTGTTCGCTTTTTTTCCCGTTGTTCTCATCGGCTACTTTATCGTACCTTCGAGAGCTCTCAAAAACACGTTTCTCCTCATCGCCTCTCTATTGTTTTACGCATGGGGTGAGCCCGTCTACATTCTTTTGATGCTTGCGTCGATCTTCTGCAATTGGCTTCTCGCTCTTCTGATCGAGGACAAAAAATTTGATGAGCATAGAAAGCTTTTGCTCGTAGTCTCAGTGATTTTCAACATTGCCGTCATCGGTTTTTTTAAATACGAGGGGTTTTTAGCCAATATCGTCAATGGAATGCTGGGGTTCACTCTTATCCCCAACCTTGAACTCCCCCTGCCAATCGGCATCTCGTTTTACACGCTACAAGCACTGTCTTACGTAATCGACGTATATCGTCGAGAAGTTCCTGCTCAACGCAATGTTCTGTACCTTGGCATGTACATATCGTTCTTCCCTCAGCTCATCGCTGGCCCCATCGTTCGCTATCAAACTATCGCAGATCAGATCCGCAACAGAAAAGAGTCCTTCTTCGACGTCTGCGTAGGAATGAGGCTCTTCATCGTCGGACTTGCGAAGAAGGTTCTCCTGGCAAACGTCATGGCCATTTTGGCAACCGACATGCTTTCCTCGGGTGGAGAGAACATCGGCGCAATCGGTGCCTGGCTCGGCCTCATCGCGTATACTTTCCAGATCTTCTTTGATTTTTCCGGTTACTCCGATATGGCTATAGGCCTTGGGCGCATGTTCGGGTTCAGCTATTTGAGAAACTTCAACTACCCTTACATTTCCAAGAGCATCACCGAATTCTGGCGGAGATGGCATATATCTCTTTCGACCTTCTTTCGCGATTACCTCTATATTCCCCTCGGTGGGAACAGGGTTTCTCAAAAGCGCTGGGTTTTCAACATCCTTTGCGTATGGACGGTGACCGGCCTATGGCATGGTGCCGCCTGGAACTACATATTGTGGGGAGCGTTTTACGGCGGCATCCTGCTCTGCGAGAAGCTTCTCTGGGGGGGGGTTCTTTCCAAACTCCCTTCGATGCTTCAGCATTCGTACACTATTCTCATATTCATGCTAGGCTGGCTTCTTTTCTGGATCGAAGATACTCAGGCCCTTACAAGCTACGCAAGCGCATTGATCGGATCGTACGGCGCTACAGGCACATCGACATTTTGGCAATTGGGGGCTTGGGAGTACTGGCCCGTGCTCTGCGCCTGCATAGTCGCCTCCACGCCGCTCGTGCCCTTTCTTCGCGCATGGCTTGCCAAGTGGGGACGTGGGGAAAAGGGAAGGCCCGACCATGTGGATATCGTTGATATGAAGCACCTCTCAACCAATACTCTATGCACGTTCGATATAGTCAACACACTTCCCAAACGTCAAGCAGTTCTCAACGCGATCTCTTTCGCAATCGACGCATTACTCATTCTGCTCTTAGTGTTGAGCGCAATATCGATCGTGTCAGGATCATTCAATCCGTTTATCTACTTTAAGTTCTAACCATGTTTGAGGATGTATGACTATGCGCAAACCGGCGAACGTCTCACAGGCCCAATGGATTTCATCGCTTCTACTTATCACCGTCGTCGGGGGGTTTCTCCTTGCAGTCCCGGTGGGCATCCTTGCGTCGAAGATCGCGCCTTGGACCCTCCCTGATGACGCATACCCCGCCTACGACCTTTCTTATTTGGAAGGTAGAAAATACACCTCAGCTCCGATCCCGTCAGGTGAGAGTATTTTCTCAGGAGCATTTCAAAGTGATGCAGAGTCATTCGTCGCAGACAGCATCCCCTATCGAGACACGACTCTCCTCATCAACTCTACCCTTCAGCGTTCTGTGATCGAAGTCGCAGCGAAACCTTTCCGGTTTGAGACGCTACCTGGCTTTTTCGACTCTTCGTACAATCTTTCGGATAACGGGAAATTTTACATAACAGCAGAAAGTTTGACGCCAAGCGAGGAAGAAACGGTTCGCGAGCAAACGCAGGAGGCGGCTTTGGCGTATGCGAATTTCGCAGCACGCCATCCCTCAAGCACCTGCCTCGTCTACCATGTCGCCTACTCCCAAATGAGTCCGGACAATCGCACAATTCCCCTTGTCTCGAACGCCTGGACATCGGAGGATCGCAAAGAATGCTTCGAGCCTTTCATGGGGGACGCTATTTCGTACTCGGACAACACCGACCTCGTTGATGCCGACTACTACTTCAGCACCGATCACCATTGGACGATTCAAGGGGCATATAGAACCTACTGCGACCTCGCCCTCAAACTCGGTTTCTCCCCACTTGCATTCAGCGAAGACGATCTAATGACGTTTGGCACGCCATTTTACGGAACGCTCTCGCGCTACGCCCTTAATGACGCCGTTTTCCCTGATTTCATTAGCGACTATGCGTTCGATTACCCTGATTACGAGATAACCGTCAATGGTAAGCATGTTGAAGAACGCGGAGACAAGAGTCGCTACCAAAGAGGTGAAGCGGATCCCTCGAAATTCATGGATCGTCACAGTGAGTACTTCGGCTCTAGCGAGACCGAAGTGATCTACAGGAATCCCAACAATCCTCAGGGCAAAACCCTGCTTGTCGTAAGGGACTCCTACATGAGCGATATCGAGCCAATGGTCGCCTACCATTACAGCACGGTTCATTTTCTCGATCTTCGAAACGACGATGCTCCACAGCTGGAAACCTTCTTATCCGAGCACCCTGCTGATGATATCCTCTTTATGGGCAGCAGCATGCTCACCTGGGAAAGCGTTATATCAAAGATTAATCTAGAAAACAATTAGCACAGTAAAACGGAAGGCCGCCTCACATGACTGCAGACGTCAGATCAATTAAGAAAATCGCCATCGTCACCATGGGCGTGAAGCTCGGGAACGAGACCAAGGGTTACGACCGCTTCAAGTACCTCGCCAACATGCTCGTCGATCATGGATTCGAAGTGGACCTGATCACTTCCTCGTTTCAGCATTGGGAGAAGAAGCAGCGAAACACGGCTGATCCCTGCTATGCAGACGAGCAGTTCAACGTCGTGTTCATCGACGAGCCCGGCTATCGCAAGAACGTCGACCTCCGCCGCGTGAAGAGCCACGCAATCGCCGCCAAGAACCTCACGGAGCATTTCAAAGTGCACGACGACTACGATCTCATCTACTCGGAGATACCCCCGAACGACGTCGCGCTCTCCTGCGCCCTCTTCGCGGAGGTGAAGGGCATCCCCTACGTGTGCGACGTCAACGATCTCTGGCCCGAGGCCATGCGCATGGTGCTCGACGTGCCTGTTTTGAGCGACATCCTCTTCCACCCGCTCGCGCGCGATGCGAAGGCCGTCTACTCGCGCTGCAGCGCCGTTGTGGGAACATCCGACGAGTACGCCCAGCGCCCCCTCAAAGACGCGCGAGAGGGCATAGAGCACGTCACCGTGTACGTTGGAAACGAGCTTGCGTCTTTCGATGCCGAAGTCGATGAATACGCCGGCAGCATAGAGAAGCCCGATGGCGAGTTCTGGGTGACTTATGCGGGTACCATCGGAACCAGCTACGACATCCGCACCATGGTGCTTGCTGCCGAGGAGCTCAAACGAAGAGGCCGCAGCGAGATCAAGATGATGATCCTCGGCGGCGGCCCTCTTAAGGATGAGCTTGAGGAACTCGCACGCAGCTTAGATTGCCGCGTCGACTTCCTCGGTTACCTTCCGCACGGTGAGATGGCGGCGTATCTATCGAAATCCGACATACTCGTCAACTCTTTCGTGAAGAAGGCACCGCAAAGCATAGTGACCAAAATCGGAGATTATCTTGCGGCTGCCAAACCGATGATCAACACATGCGTCAGCCCCGAATTCAAAGCGAAGGTCGAGCATGACGCCTTCGGCATCAACATCGAGCCGGAAGATCCTTCCATCCTCGCCGATGCGATCGAGGCGCTGGAGGCCGATCCTCAACTGCGCTCCGGCATGGGCGTAAACGCGAGAATGATCGCAGAAACCCAGTTCGACAGGCCGAAGTCGTATTTGAAGATAGAGGAGCTGATTAACCGCCTCCTCTCTAACTAGTAAAGAGGGCGTCTTCTAAACGCCACAGGCCTCCATTCGAGGAGGCCTGTGGCGTTACCGGTTGTGCACCGTATGCCGGTACGTCGGCACGGCCTCCTCGAGGATGCGCACCGCGTCCTCGTCGCAGCATGAGAGGGCCTCCTCCAGCTCGTCGAGCTTGGCCGCGACCTCCTCGTAGCTGATCTCCTGGCCGGTCGATATCATGATGGACTTGCTGTCCGTGGCGAGCGTGCTCTCCTCGTCCATGAGCAGCTCCTCGTACATCTTCTCGCCGTCGCGCAGTCCCGTGAACGTGATCTCCACGTCGGCGCCGGACAGGCGGATGAGGTTTTTGGCCAGATCGACGATCTTCACCGGCTCGCCCATGTCGAGGATGAAGATCTCGCCGCCGTGAGCCATGCCGCCGGCTTGGATGACGAGGCGCGTGGCTTCAGGGATGGTCATGAAGAACCGCTCGATGTCAGGGTGCGTCACCGTGAGGGGGCCTCCGGCGGCGATCTGCTTCTTGAACAGCGGGATCACGCTGCCGTTGCTGCCGAGCACGTTACCGAAGCGCACCGCCGAGAACACCGTCTTCGAAGCACGCGCGTAGTACTGCATCACCATCTCGCCCATGCGCTTCGTGGCGCCCATCACGCTCGTGGGATTGACGGCCTTGTCCGTAGAGATGAAGATGAACCGCTCGGCGCCGTAAGCATCGGCCGCGCGCGCTACGTTGAGCGTGCCGAATACGTTGTTCTGCACCGCCTCGCGCGGACAGGCTTCCATGAGGGGCACATGCTTGTGGGCGGCGGCATGGAAGACTGCCGAGGGATGATGCTTCTCGAAGAGCTCGTTCACGCGCGGCTTGTCGCACACGCTGCCGATCTCGATGATCACGTCGATGTCGTCGTACTCGCGGATGAGCTCCTGGCGCAGCATATACGCGTCGTTCTCGTAGATGTCGAAGATGACGATGCGCGCCGGCGCCACCTTGGCCAGCTGCCGGCAGAGCTCGCTGCCGATCGACCCGCCGCCGCCGGTGACGAGCACCGTCTCGCCCGCGATGTAGCTCGAGGCTATGCGCGTGTCGAGCACGATCTCCTCGCGGCCGAGCAGGTCGGTGACATCGACGTCGCGCAGGGCTACGTCGCCGAGCTCGTCGATGCGCAGCTCGCGGATGTTCGGCAGGGTGCGGAGCTTGCAGTCCGTCTCCGTGCAGATGGCGTAGATACGCTTGCGCTCCGCAGTCGTTGCCGAAGGGATTGCCACGACGATCTGCTCGATGTCGTAGCGGTCGACGAGCGAGATGATGTCCGCGCTCGAACCCGCTACCTTCACGCCGTGTATCCGCGAGCCGCGCTTGGACGGATCGTCGTCGGTCGCGACCACTGGAATGCCCGGCATGTTGGGATCCTTCGAGGCCATGCGCGTGACCGTGAGCGAGCCCGTCTCCCCCGCCCCGACAATGAGCGTGCGCGGCCGCTCCACTTCAACCTGAGCATGAAAAGGCCTCTTGCGGCGCAGAATTCGCCACACCATGCGCACACCGCCCAAGATGAGAACCAGGAGGATGGCTGAGGCAATGAACACGCGAATGGGCAGACGAACGTCGATGATCCAGAGGAACACGGCACCCGCCAACGTCGAAAGGACCACGGAGAGCACGATCTGGATAGCCTCATCGATGCTCGCGTACTCCCACAGGTTGTTGTACATGCGGAACAACGCCAAGCCCGCGACGTTGAACATCGCGAGGATGCCGAGCATGAAGAAGATCTCGTTGTTGACGAACACCTCGTCGTACACGTTCGTGAGAAGCGACGCAAGCCAATAAGCGGCATAAGTAGCCGCCACGTCGAACAGCAGGAGAAGAGCCGTACGCTTCGCTATGTGCAAATCCATGGATCCCTCGCTCGCTTGAGAGTTTTATAGCCGATCAGATATTGTAATTGAAGCGTTGGAGGAATGGAACGAATTATCGCAACAACGCGGTCATCTCCACTTTAAGCCCAGGTAGAAGCCACAAGACAGCTTGTCCCAAAAATGCGAGAAGCTCCAGAATCGCAAGGAATCTGGAGCTTCTCATCATGTGAAAACGCCCTCCGCGAGCGCGACGCCCTATCCTCCCACAGCCTGACGCTGCAGTACTTTCGGCGATGGCGGGCTTAACTTCCGGGTTCGGAATGGGACCGGGTGATCCCCGCCTCCATGGTCGCGCTCGCGGGGGGCGTTCCCCCGCGGCCTCTCTGGGCCGCCTCGGGCGGATGCGGCCCCCCCCCGCGCCACCCTGGCGGTTGCACAGCGCTTCGACGAGCGATCGCGACGGATCGATTTGGATGAAGAATAGATCCAAGAAGAGCTCGGGCTATTAGTACCGCTCGGCTGAGGCGATCGCTCGCCTTGCACCTGCGGCCTATCGACCAGGTGTTCTGCCTGGGCCCTTACCAAAAAGAGGACTCATCTTGGAGACGGCTTCCCACTTAGATGCTTTCAGCGGTTATCCGTGCCGGACGTAGCTAGGCAGCCGTGCCGTTGGTCGACAACTGCTGCACCAGAGGTCCGTCCACCCCGGTCCTCTCGTACTAGGGGCAGACCTCCTCAATCCTCTTGCGCCTGCGGAGGATAGGGACCGAACTGTCTCACGACGTTCTGAACCCAGCTCGCGTACCGCTTTAAATGGCGAACAGCCATACCCTTGGGACCGACTTCAGCCCCAGGATGCGATGAGCCGACATCGAGGTGCCAAACCTTGCCGTCGATGTGGACTCTTGGGCAAGATCAGCCTGTTATCCCCGGAGTACCTTTTATCCGTTGAGCGACGGCCATTCCACTCTGAGCCGCCGGATCACTAGAACCGACTTTCGTCTCTGCTCGGCTTGTGGGCCTCGCAGTCAAGCCCGCTTACACTCTTGCGCTCTCGGGACGATTGCCAACCGTCCTGAGCGGACCTTTGCGCGCCTCCGTTACGTTTTGGGAGGCGACCGCCCCAGTCAAACTACCCGCCTGACACGGTCCTCCCGCCGGATCACGGCCGGGAGTTAGATCGCCGGAACGACGAGGGCAGTATTCCAAGGCCGGCTCCACGGGAACTGGCGTCCCCGCTTCGAAGCCTCCTGCCTATCCTCTGCGCGCCGAGCCAACGATCAATGTCAAGCTGCAGTAAAGGTTCACGGGGTCTTTCCTTCCTTCCGCAGGTAATTCGCATCTTCACGAATAATACAATTTCACCGGGTCCATGGTTGAGACAGCGCCCAAATCGTTACGCCATTCGTGCAGGTCGGAACTTACCCGACAAGGAATTTCGCTACCTTAGGACCGTTATAGTTACGGCCGCCGTTTACCGGGGCTTAGTTTCAGAGCTTCGCGTTTCCGCTGACCCATCCACGTAACCTTCCGGCACCGGGCAGGCGTCAGACCCTATACTTCGCCTTGCGGCTTGGCAGAGTCCTGTGTTTTTGATAAACAGTCGCTTGGGCCGTTTCGCTGCGACCCCCGGCCGCTCCGGACGCGAGGTCCTTCACCGCCAGGGGCACTCCTTCTCCCGAAGTTACGGAGTCAATATGCCGAGTTCCTTAACCATGGTTCTCCCGATCGCCTCGGTATGCTCTACCCGCCCACCTGTGTCGGTTTTGGTACGGGCGCCGATGTCGCTCCCTAGAGGTTTTTCTCGGAAGCATGGGCTCGACGGCTTCGGCTGATGCCTTCGTCTCGCGTCTCGGGCTTATGTGCGGAGCTGATTTCCATGCTCCGCGCCCTACGCGCTTTCACGGGGACGTCCAGAACCCCGCCCGTCTACCCTTCTCCGTCACCCCGTCGGTGATGACGCTCCATCGGCGGTACAGGAATGTCCGCCTGTTGTGCATCGGCTACGCCTCTCGGCCTCGCCTTAGCTCCCGACTGACCCTGGGAGGATTAGCCTTGCCCAGGAACCCTTAGGCTTACGGCGGCGGCGTTTCTCGCGCCGCTCTCGTTACTCATGCCAGCATTCTCACTTCCCCGCGCTCCACGGTCGGTCGCCCTTCCGCTTCGCCGCGAGGGGAAAGCTCCCCTACCACTAGAAATCTAGTCCGCCGCTTCGGTACCATGCTTAGCCCCGTGAATTGTCGGCGCATGTCCACTTGACCAGTGAGCTGTTACGCACTCTTTAAATGCATGGCTGCTTCTAAGCCAACATCCTGGTTGTCTAGGCAAACGCACATCCTTTGCCACTCAGCATGGATTTAGGGACCTTAGCGGGCGGTCTGGGCTGTTTCCCTTTCGAGCACACAGCTTAGCCCACATGCTCTGACTCCCGGACTCTGATCCGACGGCATTCGGAGTTTGGTTCGCGTCGGTAGGCGGTGAAGCCCCCTCGACGATCCAGTGCTCTACCGCCGTCGGAGAACGTCCGAGGCTAGCCCTAAAGCTATTTCGGGGAGAACGAGATATCTCCGGGTTTGATTGGCCTTTCACCCCTATCCACGGGTCATCCCCTCCGTTTTCAACCGAAGTGGGTTCGGCCCTCCACGGGGTCTTACCCCCGCTTCAGCCTGCCCATGGATAGCTCACCCGGCTTCGCGTCTGCGGCAAGCGACTCATTCGCCATCTTAAAGGCTCGCTTTCACTGCGGCTCGGTTCAAACCTTAACCTCGCCGCTTACCGCAACTCGCTGGCTCATTCTACAAAAGGCACGCCGTCACCCCGCTGGGGGGCTCCGACTGCTTGTAGGCGCACGGTTTCAGGTACTGTTTCACTCCCCTCTCGGGGTGCTTTTCACCTTTCCCTCACGGTACTGGTTCGCTATCGGTCACAGGAGAGTGTTCAGCCTTGGAGGGTGGTCCCCCCTGCTTCGCACCGGGTTTCACGTGCCCGGCGCTACTCGGGTGCCGTCCTCGGGGTCCGCGCGGTTCAACGTACGGGGCTCTCACCCTGTTCCGCCGGCCTTCCCAGGCCGTTCCGCTACCGCGCGGATTTGTAACCCCGTCCATGGTCTGAGGCCCATGGAGGAGACGGTCCCACAACCCCTCATGCAGCAACGCCCTCAAGCTTACACATGCATGGGTTTGGGCTGGTGCGCTTTCGCTCGCCGCTACTCGCGCAATCTCGGTTGATTTCTCTTCCTCCGGGTACTTAGATGTTTCAGTTCCCCGGGTTGCCTCCTCGCATCCTATTCTATTCAGATGCGGGTGACTGGGCATGACCCCAGCCGGGTTCCCCCATTCGGAGACCTGCGGATCAAAGGGTGTTTGCCCCTCCCCGCAGCTTATCGCAGCTTGCCGCGTCCTTCGTCGACTTCCTGTGCCAAGGCATCCGCCGTGCGCCCTTAACATCTTCTTGGACAGATGTTCTCGGGTATATCCATATCGATGATATCGCGATCGTTTCAGATGCCCCCTCCCCCGAAGGGGAGGGGAGATAGATCTGTTTTCTCGTTGATAACGCTATGCAACTGTCAAGGTGCGCGGCGGGGCGCCTATGCGCCCGCGCCCGGGGCGGGAGCCCCGGGAGCCGGATGCTGAGAGAGCAAGCAGGCCAAGCCTGCCGATGTCGACGGCGGCTTTTCATAAGAATTGGTCTTCTTCCAGGCGAGGGAGCTTCTCGCTCGACCTCGTCGGACACTCATGTGTCTCCCTAGAAAGGAGGTGATCCAGCCGCACCTTCCGGTACGGCTACCTTGTTACGACTTCACCCCCCTTACCCTCCACACCTTCGACGCCTCCGCCCCTTGCGGGTTCGGCCGGCGGCTTCGGGTGCAGACGACTCGGGTGGTGTGACGGGCGGTGTGTACAAGGCCCGGGAACGTATTCACCGCGGCATGCTGATCCGCGATTACTAGCAACTCCGACTTCACGGAGGCGGGTTGCAGCCTCCGATCCGAACTGGGGCCGGCTTTGAGGGATTCGCTTCCTGTCGCCAGGTCGCAGCCCGTTGTACCGGCCATTGTAGCACGTGTGCAGCCCAGGGCATAAAGGGCATGATGACTTGACGTCGTCCCCACCTTCCTCCGGCTTGACGCCGGCAGTCTCCTGTGAGTCCCCAACCTAATGCTGGCAACACAGGACAGGGGTTGCGCTCGTTGCGGGACTTAACCCAACATCTCACGACACGAGCTGACGACAGCCATGCACCACCTGCGCTGGCTCCTCTCGGCCACGGCGTTTCCGCCGCTTCACCAGCATGTCAAGCCCTGGTAAGGTTCTTCGCGTTGCTTCGAATTAAGCCACATGCTCCGCTGCTTGTGCGGGCCCCCGTCAATTCCTTTGAGTTTTAGCCTTGCGGCCGTACTCCCCAGGCGGGATGCTTAATGCGTTAGCTGCGGCACGGAGGGTGCATCCCCCCACACCTAGCATCCATCGTTTACGGCTGGGACTACCAGGGTATCTAATCCTGTTCGCTCCCCCAGCTTTCGCGCCTCAGCGTCAGTTGCGGCCCAGAGGACTGCCTTCGCCATCGGTGTTCTTCCCGATATCTGCGCATTCCACCGCTACACCGGGAATTCCATCCTCCTCTACCGAACTCTAGCCCCCCAGTTCGGAACCCGGCTCCGGGTTGAGCCCGGAGGTTAGAGGTTCCGCTTGAGGGGCCGCCTACGCGCTCTTTACGCCCAATGAATCCGGATAACGCTCGCTCCCTACGTATTACCGCGGCTGCTGGCACGTAGTTAGCCGGAGCTTCTTCTGCAGGTACCGTCGCTATCTTCCCTGCTGAAAGCGGTTTACAACCCGAAGGCCTTCATCCCGCACGCGGCGTTGCTGCGTCAGGGTTGCCCCCATTGCGCAAAATTCCCCACTGCTGCCTCCCGTAGGAGTCTGGGCCGTATCTCAGTCCCAATGTGGCCGGTCGGTCTCTCAACCCGGCTACCCGTCGTCAGCACGGTGGGCCGCTACCCCGCCGTCTACCTGATGGGCCGCGACCCCATCCCCTACCGCCTGGGCTTTCCCGGGCGCCCCATGCGGGGCTCCCGGAGCATCCGGTATTAGCCTCGGTTTCCCAAGGTTGTCCCGGAGTAAGGGGCAGGTTGGTCACGTGTTACTCACCCGTTCGCCACTCTATGTCCATCCGAAGATGGTTTAATCGTTCGACTTGCATGTGTTAGGCACGCCGCCAGCGTTCATCCTGAGCCAGGATCAAACTCTCCGTTGAAAGAGATGCGGCATCGCTGCCGCGCCTGATCTTGGTTTTCCCGCCGGCCGCCGCATACCCTTCAGGTGGGCGCGGCCCCGGCGGATCCGTCATCGAAATCGACGTCTCGCTTGGCTTATTCCTTGCTTCTCAGTATCCGGTTCTCAAGGTTCCCGCGGGGCCCCTCCGGGCCCCTCCGCGGCCGGCCGGAGCCGAACGCGCAAGGAGATATGTTACCCTTCCGTTCCCCCGCCGTCAAGAACTTTTTTCAGATTCTTGGAAGGTTTTTTCGATCGATTTGATTGGCATCTCTCTCGAAAAAGCCGGGGATCCGGCGCTGCGTCTCTCTCCCCGAAAAATGCAGCTCGAATATAATACTCACCTGCCCCCTGGCGCGCAAGACCCAATTTTCGATTTTTCCGAAAAAGTTGGCAGCCGCGCGGGCGGATGGCTCCTGAAAAAGCATATGAACAGGCAGTACGGCAGCAGCGAAAAGATGTGTGGAAACTTCGGCGCGGGAAGGGTGGCGAAACGTCGCCGGTCGGCGATCAGGGAGGCCTCGGACTCCGGTTTCGCCTGACCGCAACGTCCGCATATATTAGTATAGGGAATGACGGTAAACGATGCGGGATGGGAGCGGGCCATGGCCGAGGCGAACAAGGCGGATGGGACGGGAGCGGGCGGCGGCGCGGCCGTCCTCGATCTGCCGCGCTTCGCCGTGCGGGTGATAGGGGCGCTCGAAGCCGACGGGTACGAGGCGTGGGTCGTGGGCGGATGCGTGCGCGACGCGCTGCTCGGCCGCGCGTGCGCCGACGTGGACGTAGCCTCCTCGGCATCCTGGCGGGAGGCGCAGCGCTCGTTTCAGGCGCGCGGCATCCGGACGCACGAGACGGGGACGGCCCACGGCACCATCACCGCGGTGGCGGACGGGCACGCGGTGGAGGTGACGACGTACCGTTTCGACGGCGCCTATGCCGAGGACGCCCGGCACCCCGAGCGCGTGACGTTCGTGCGCAGCGTGGAGGAGGACCTCGCGCGGCGCGACTTCACGATGAACGCGATGGCCTACCATCCCGCGCGCGGGCTTTTAGACCCCTTCGGCGGGCGGGCGGACCTCGAGGCGGGCGTCGTGCGGGCCGTGGGAGACCCGGCGCAGCGCTTCTCCGAGGACGCGCTGCGCATTCTGAGGGCGTGCCGCTTCGCCGCGCAGCTGGGCTTCCGCATCGAGGAGGCGACGCTGTCGGGCATGCTCGCGAACAAGGGGCTTCTGCCGCGCATCTCGGCCGAGCGGGTGACCCACGAGCTGGACCGGCTGCTGACGGGGCCGTTCGCCGGATCGGCCCTTCTCGAATGCGTCGATGCGCTGGCCGCGGTGCTGCCGGAGCTCATGGCCATGAAGGGGTTCGAGCAGCGGACGCCCTACCATATATACGACGTGCTCGAGCACACGGCGCGCGTGATCGACGCCGCGCCGGCCTCCCCCCTCGTGCGCTGGGCGGCCCTGCTCCACGACATGGGCAAGCCGGGCATGTTCTTCGTCGACGGGCGGGGCGTGGGTCACTTCTACGGGCACGCGCTGCTGAGCGTTCAGATGGCCCGCGGCGTCATGGCGCGCCTCGCGCTTTCCTCCGCGTTCCGCACGCGGGTGCTCGAACTCGTGCGGCGCCATGACGACGACCTCTTCCCCACGCCGAAGTCGGTGAGGCGCATGCTGGCGAGCCTCGAAGGCGACGTGGAGCTGTTCCGCGCGCTCTGCGACCTCAAGCGCGCGGACGCGGCGGGCCAGGCGCCGCGCTGCCGCGGGCGCATCGCCGAGATCGACGAGGTGGAGGCGGTGCTCGACCGGGTGCTCGCCTCCGACGACGCCTTCACGCTCAAGCGGCTGGCAGTGGATGGGCGCGATGCGATGGAGCTCGGCGTGCCCGAGGGGCCCCTGGTGGGCGAGGCGCTTAAGGCGGCCCTCGCCGCCACGGTGGACGGCGTCGTGGCGAACGAGCGGGGCGCGCTCAAGGCGTTCCTCACCGGATGGCTCGCCGAACGGGTGGACGAAGCGCGCGGGTGACGGCCTTCTGACCGGACGCTGACGGTTCCTCGGCGGGAGGGCGGGGCCACGAGGCGCTTCCTATACTGGCCCGAGCGACTCCACCGACGAAAGCGAGGAACCCCCATGCCCTCCCCCTCCGCACCGACCGCGACGCGCGCGGCCGCCGAGGCCGCCGACGCGCCCGCCTCCTCCCAAAGCATCACGATAGCCCTGAACGGGCCCTACCTCGTGCGCGGGGGCGTGCCCCTTATCCAGCAGGCCATCGTGCCGGTGGGCGGGCATCGGGAGTACCGCCTGGTGCGCGAGTTCCCGCATCAGGAGACGTATGCGCTCTGCCGCTGCGGCCGCACCAAGACGCCCCCGTTCTGCGACGGCTCGCACCGCGAGGGATTCGACGGCACCGAGACCGCCTCGCGCGCGCCGTTTCGGGAGCGCGCGGACGTCTACCCCGGCCCCGGCGTGACGCTGCTCGACGACAACCGCTGCGCATTCGCGCGGTTCTGCCATCGCGAGGACGGCGACGTGTGGACGCTCACCGAGCTGTCGGGCGACGAGCGGCTGAAGCGCGAGGCCGTGAAGGCGTCGTCCGACTGCCCGGCCGGGCGGCTCGTGCACGTGGATGCGCGCGAGGGGACGGTGTACGAGCCGCGGCTCGGCCCCTCGATCACGCTGCTCGAGGATTCCGAGGAAGACGTGAGCGGGCCTTTGTTCGTGCGCGGGGGCGTGCCGCTTGTGGGAGCGGACGGCGAGGAGTACGAGCTGCGCAACCGCTACGCGCTCTGCCGCTGCGGCGCGTCGCGCAACAAGCCCTTCTGCGACGCCATGCACGTGAACGTCGGGTTCGACGACGGATTGGGCGGCCGCGAGGCCTGATGGCACGGATCGGCACGCAGCTTCCGACGGCCAAAAGAAAAAGGCCAGGGGCTTTACGTCCCTGACCTGCAAGTTCTTGGTAGCTCCGACCGGATTCGAACCGGCGACCTCCGCCTTGAGAGGGCGGCGTCCTAAACCGCTAGACGACGGAGCCACATAGGTCACGCTGCGCAGTAGCCGTTGAATGGCTGGGGTGGAAGGAGTCGAACCCTCACATACGGCACCAGAAACCGCTGTCCTGCCATTAGACGACACCCCATCGGATCTCCGATGCGCATCCTGCCGTTTGAAGGGCAAGGTGCGAGCGCGAGTGAGTATATTACGGGGTGTCGGCCGGTTCGTCAAGCCCTGTTCCCCACTTTTTTGGAAAAAGTCGAGGATCGAGATCGGGGAATACCGGGAATGCGACTCGGGCGCGGCGCATCGCGGGAAATCGACCGCTCGTCCGCGCGGGCGGCCGTTAGCGGCCGGCTTGCCGAAAAGCCGCCATGCATGCGTTTCCCTCTGCGAACCGGCAGGCGTACAATGGCGGCGAACCCATGCGGGCGCCTTCGCGGCGCGCTACGGCAAGAGGAAAAGCGACGGACGCGGCGGCGCGGCCGGGAAGGAGACGGACGATGCGCATCGACACCATCATCGAGAGCGAGCGCGTGTTCACAGGGACCGGCGATGCGGCGCGGCCGGCGGCGGTGGCCATCGCGGGCGATCGCGTCGCGGCGGTGGGCCCCAAGGAGGACGTGCGCGCCTTCGCGCGCGAGGCGAACGGAGGGACAGGCGCGCCCGAGGTGCGCGACTTCGGCGACGCGCTCGTGGTGCCGGGATTCCACGACTCCCACCTGCACTTCTTCCATTCGGCCATCTACTCCTCCCCCTTCGCCACCACGTTCACCGGCGAGAGCGAGGCCGACTGCGTCGCGCGCATGCGCGCCTACGCGGAAGGGCGGCCGGACGGCTGGCTTCTGGCCCAGGGGTGGCGCGAGTACCGCTGGAACCCGCCCGTCATGCCGACGAAGCGCTCGCTCGACGAGGCGTTTCCCACGCGTCCCGTGGCGCTGTACTCGGGCGACGCGCACACGCTGTGGCTGAACTCCGTCGCGCTGCGCGAGCTCGGCCTCACGCGCGAGAGCGTCCCGCCTTCGGGGGGCTCCTACGACCGCTTCGAGGACGGCGAGCTGACCGGCGTGGCGCGCGAGGCGGCGGCCATGGAGCTCATGCCGCGCATCATGGGCGCGTTCAGCGACGCGGAGGTGGCGGACGCCTACCGCGGGTTCTTCGCCGAGCTGGCGCGCAACGGCGTGACGAGCGTGTGCGACCTGTCGCTCATGGCGCACCCCGGCCTCGACTTCATCCGCGACGACATCCACGCCGCGCTCCTCGCCTCGGGCGAGCTGACGGCGCGCGTTCACCTGTTCCCCACGCTGCTGGCCGACCTGGGGCGCTTCGAGGCCATGCGCGAGAAGTACACGGGGCCGTGTTTGCAGGCGCCCGGGTTCAAGCAGTTCTTCGACGGCGTGTCGAGCCAGCACACGGCCTGGGTGACCGAGCCGTATTCCAACGCGTACTTCGCCGGCGACTGCGGGCGGCCCACGGTGGACGCCGCCACGATGCGGGAGTACGTGCTGGCCGCGGCCGCGAAGGGCTATCCAGTGCGCATCCACACGATCGGCGACGCGGCCATCCACGCGGCGCTCGACATCTTCGAGGAGGCGCGCACAAAGTTCGGGCCCCTGCCCGAGGGGCGGCGCAACTGCCTGGAGCATCTGGAGAACTTCCTGCCCGAGGACGTGGAGCGGCTGGCGCGGCTGCAGGTGGTGGCCGCGGTGCAGCCGCCGCACATGACGCTCGACCCCGGCGGCCCCGAGCGCGACCTGGGGCCGGAGCGCGTGCGGCTCATGTGGCCGTTCAGGACGCTGCTGGACGCGAACGCGGTGCTCGCGTTCGGCACCGACTCGCCGGTGGTGGGCGTGAACTCGATGGACGTGCTGTACGCGGCGGTGGCGCGCCAGGATCCCGCGACACACGAGCCCGCGGACGGCTGGCTGCCCGGCGAGCGCATCGGGCGGGCCGAGGCCCTGCGCGCCTACACGCAAGGCAGCGCCGCTGCGGCAGGGCGGCCGCGCGAGCTGGGGACGCTCGAGCCGGGGATGCTCGCCGACGTGGCCGTGCTCGACCGAGACGTGCTCGCGTGCGACGCCGACGACATCCAGAAGACGCGCGTCCTGGCCACCTTCATGGGCGGCCGCTGCGTGCACGGAATGGCATAAAAGGGGACAGTCCCCTTTTATGCCATTTTCCACATGTGGTCGAGGGGGCCGTTGCCGCGGCCGAGGTCGAGGCCGGCGGCGAGGGCTCCGTGGACGTAGTCCTTGGCGTTGCGGACGGCCTCCTCGAGCGGGAGGCCCTCGGCGAGGCCGCAGGCGATGGCGCTCGAGAGCGTGCAGCCGGTGCCGTGGGTGTTTCGCGTGTCGATGCGCGGGGCGCGCAGCCACATCACGGCGCCGTCGGGCGCGACCAGCACGTCATCGGCGCGGTCGACGCGATGGCCTCCCTTCACGAGCACGGCTCCCTTCCCCGCCCCCGCGAGAACGCGGCCGGCGCGCTCCATCGACGCGTCGTCGCAGACGGAAAAGCCGCAGAGCACCTCGGCCTCGGGCATGTTGGGCGTCGCGACGTCCGCGAGCGGCAGCAGGCGCTCCACGAGGGCCCGCACCGCGTCCTCGTCGATGAGGCGCGAGCCGCTCGTGGACACCATGACGGGATCGACCACGATGTTGCGCGCGCCGCGGGCCTCGAGCCGCTCGGCGATGGCCTCGATGATGGCTGCGGACGACACCATGCCGATCTTCACCGCATCGGGCCGGATGTCGTCGAACACGGCGTCGATCTGCGCCGCCACGAACGCGGGCTCGACGGCGAGCACGCCGGCCACGCCGAGGGTGTTCTGGGCCGTGAGCGCCGTTATGGCCGTCTCGGCGAACAGGTGGTGCGCGGCGATGGTCTTGATGTCGGCCTGGATGCCGGCCCCACCGCTGGAGTCGGAGCCCGCGATGCTGAGGACCGCCTTCATCGCCCCTCCTCCAAATCGAGCGCCTTTGATGCGAGCGCGCGCAGCTCCTTTGCTGCCGCGCGGATGTCGTCGGCTGCGAACAGAGCCGACACCACGGCCACGCCGTCAGCGCCCGTGCCGGCGAGCGTGGGGATGGTGGCGGCGTTCAGGCCGCCGATGGCGACGACCGGGATGTCCACCGCGGCGCAGATGGCCGCGAGGCCGTCCGCGCCGGTGACGACGGCATCCTCCTTCGTGGGCGTGCCGAACACGGCGCCCACGCCCAGGTAGTCCGCGCCGGCTGCCTGCGCGGCGAGCGCCTGCTCAACCGTCTGCGCAGACACGCCGACGATGGCATCGGGGCCGAGCTGCGCGCGCGCCTCCTCGACGGCGGCGTCGCTCTGGCCAACGTGCACGCCGTCGGTGCCCGCGATACGAGCGGCCTCCACGTCGTCGTTCACCACGAACGGCACGCCCGCCTCGCGGCAGAGCAGCGCGAGCGCGCGAGCGCGCAGTACGATTTCGGCCCGAGGGGCGTCCTTCTCACGCAGCTGCACGAACGTGGCGCCGCCGGCGAGCGCCTCCTCCACGCATTCCACGAGGGTGCGGCCGTCGAGCCACGCGCGGTCGGTGACCGCGTAGAGCGCCATCGCGCGGCGCAGCTTGTCTTTCGGGTGCATGGGGCCTCCTATCCGAGCTCTTCGACGCGCGCGCCGGCTTCGAGCGCCTCGCCGTCCAGGCGGAAGAGGGCGTCGATGAGGTAGGTACGGAACGACGCGTTGCCGTCGAGGCCGCCCATGCGAGCCTGCGCCTGCTGTCCGGCCAGGCCCATCGACGCCACGGCGGCAACCGTCGCCTCGAGCGGAGAGTCCGGGTTCGCCACGGCGAAGGCGGCCACGAGGCAGGTGAGCATGCAGCCCGCGCCCGTGATACGGCCCATGAGGGGGCTTCCGTTGCGCACGGCGAAGGCGCGCTCAGCATCGGCCACGATGTCGATGGCCCCGGTGACGGCCACGATGGCTCCCGTCTTGGCGGCCAGCTGCCGCACGAAGGCGGCGCTCGCGGCCAGGTTGCCCTCGGTCACCGCGTCGTCGGGGTTCGCGTCCACGCCGCGCGTGGCCGCTGCGGCACCGGCGAGCGCCTTCACCTCGGACATGTTGCCGCGCACGATGCCCACCGGCAGCTTATCGAGCAAGTCGCCCGCCGTCCACGTGCGCAGCGCCGAGGCGCCCGCCCCCACCGGGTCGAGCACGATGGGGTGCCCCAGCTCGCCCGCGCGCTCCCCCGCCGCGAACATGCCGGCGATGGTGCGCTCGTTGAGCGTGCCGATGTTGAGCACGAGCCCGCCGCAGATGGACGTGATGTCGGCCACGTCGGCCGGCTCGTCGCTCATGATAGGGCTCGCCCCGATGGCCAGAAGCGCATTCGCGCAGTCATTCACCGTCACATAGTTCGTGATGCTGTGCACAAGCGGCGACCCCGCCCGCACGTTATCCAAAGCCCTCTTCAAAGCGAATGGTTGCATGTTGAATCTCCTTCTTCCAAGCCGGCCGGCGCATCATTGCCGGTCGAGTGTGTTTTCAACAGGGATTAAACCAGGCAGCGGCTCGGCGTTGCCCACCAAGCGAGTTCCGCAGCGAAGCGAGGACTGTCCGAGCGACTGGGCAACGCCGAGCCGCTGCCGGACAGGTTTATTGCGCGCTCAAGTCTACCGTCAGCCCATCCATGATGCGACCGACCGTGCGCATCGCGCACATCTTGCCGCACATGGTGCAGGTGCCGTCCGTGGAGGGCGGGGCGCTCTCGAAGTAGGCGCGGGCGCGCACCGGGTCGATGGCCTCGGCGAACATGCCCTCCCAGTCCACGCGGCGGCGCGCGTCGCTCATGCGGTTGTCACGGTCGCGCGCGCCGGGCACGCCCTTGGCGATGTCGGCCGCGTGCGCTGCGATGAGCGTGGCGGCCAGGCCCTCGCGCACGTCGTCGGCGTCGGGCAGGCGCAGGTGCTCGGCCGGCGTCACGTAGCATAGGAAGTCCGCACCGGACGAGGCGGCAACCGCCCCGCCGATGGCGGCCGTGATGTGGTCGTAGCCCGGCGCGATGTCGGTGACGAGCGGCCCGAGCACGTAGAAGGGCGCGTCGTGGCACAGGCGCTTCTCCAGCTTCATGTTGGCGGCGATCTCGTCGAGCGCCATGTGCCCCGGGCCCTCCACCATCACCTGCACGCCCGCGTCCCACGCGCGGCGCGTGAGCTTGCCGATCTCGATGAGCTCGGCGATCTGCCCCGCGTCGGTGGCATCGTAGGTGCAGCCGGGGCGCATGGCGTCGCCGAGCGAGATAGTGGCGTCGTGCTCGTGCAGGATGGCGAGCACCTCGTCGTAGAACTCGTAGAAGGGGTTCTCGTTGCCGGTGGCCTCCATCCACGCGAAGATGAGCGACCCGCCGCGGCTCACGATATTCGTGAGGCGGCCCGTCTCGCGGAAGCTCTCGAGGGCGCGGCGGTTCATGCCGGCATGGATGGTGAGGAAGTCCACGCCGTCGGCGGCATGCGCGCGCACGACGTCGAGGAAGTCGGCCGCCATGATATCCACGAGCGGCTTCTCCAAGTAGCCGATGGCATCGTACATGGGCACCGAACCGATCATGGCCGGCGACTTCTCGATGAGCGCGCGGCGGAACGCGGCCGTCTTGCCGCTGTTCGACAGGTCCATGATGGCGTGCGCGCCCAGCTCGAGCGCCACGTCCACCTTCCTCCACTCCTCGGCCTCGTCGGCGACGTCGCCCGAGATGCCCAAGTTGACGTTCACCTTGGTGGAGAGGCCGCCGCCCACGCCCTCGGGGCTCAGGCTCTCGTGATGGATGTTCGCGGGGATGGCGATGCGCCCGGCAGCCACGCCCTCGCGGATGAACTCGGGCTCGCGGCCCTCCTTCTCGGCGACGATCCGCATCTCGCGGGTCACCGTGCCGGCGCGCGCCGCGTCGATCTGCGTCATAGAACTCCCTTCGTTGGCATTACCCATGTCAGGTTCGTCGGGTCGAAGCGTGGTCGGCGCTTCCTCTCAGCCTGCCCGGCCGCGCACGCGCGGCTGCAAGCTCCCCGGTATGAAAAGGTACGCAGGACAGTATAGCCGCATCGAGGCCGCAAAAGGCGCCGTGACGGGCGAACGGCGAAAATGGCATAAAAGGGGACTGTCCCCTTTTATGCCAAAAAGCCCCGGGCGCGGTGCCCGGGGCGGTGGATTCTTGGTGCCCCCAGGAGGATTCGAATCTCCGTTTCCGGCTTGAGGAGCCGGCGTCCTTGGCCGCTAGACGATGGGGGCGGGTTGGCTTACAGCGCGGTGAGCACCTCGGCGGCCGCGTCGGCGAAGGCGTCGATCTCGTCGTTCGTGTGCGCGAGCGAGAGGAACAGGCCCTCGAACTGGCTCGGCGCGATGAGGAAGCCGCGGTCGGTCATTCCGGCGAAGTAGCGGGCGAACGCCTCGGTGTCGCACGCCTTCGCGCCCGCGTAGTCGCGCACGGGCTCTGGCGAGAAGAAGAGCGTTGCGAGCGAGCCCGAGCGGTTCACCGTGCACGGCGCGCCGCTTTGCTCGATGGCGCGCGCAAGGCCCGCCTCGAGCCGCGCGCCCTTGGCCTCGAGCGCCTCGTAGACCCCCGGCTGCTCGAGCGCCTCGAGCGTGACCAGGCCCGCCGCCATGGCCACGGGGTTTCCCGAGAGCGTGCCGGCCTGGTACACCGGGCCGCACGGCGCGAGCGCCTCCATGACGTCCGCGCGCCCCGCGAAGCACCCCACGGGAAAGCCGCCGCCGATCACCTTGCCCAAGGTGCACAGATCGGGCGTCACGCCGTAGCGCTCCTGCGCGCCGCCGAGCGCCGCGCGGAACCCGCTGATGACCTCGTCGAAGATGAGGAGCGCGCCCGCGCGGTCGCAGAGCTCGCGCAGGCCCTCGAGAAATCCGGGCTCAGGCGGCACGACGCCCATGTTGCCCGCGATGGGCTCCACGATGACGCAGGCCACCTCGCCCTCGTGCGCGGCCAGGATGCGCTCCACCGCGTCGAGGTCGTTGTAGGGCGCGACGAGCGTATCGCGCGCGGCCCCCTCGGTCACGCCCGGCGTGCCGGGGATGCCGAACGTGGCCACGCCGCTGCCGGCATTGGCCAGAAGCGCGTCGGAATGGCCGTGGTAGCAGCCGTCGAACTTCACGACGATCGGCCGGCCGGTGAATCCGCGCGCGAGGCGCACGGCGCTCATCGTGGCCTCGGTGCCCGACGACACCATGCGCGCCATCTCGGCGCACGGCACGAGCTCGCACACCTTGCTCGCCATGCGCACCTCGGCCTCGCAGGGCGCGCCGAACGACAGGCCGCGCTCGAGCTGGGCGCGCACCGCCTCGAGCACCTCCGGCGGACGATGCCCGAGGATCATCGGACCCCACGAGCCGATGAAGTCGACGTACTCGTTGCCGTCGGCGTCGACGACATGGCTGCCCTCGGCGCGCTCGTAGAACACCGGCTGCCCGCCGACGCTCGCGAACGCGCGCACCGGAGAGTTCACGCCGCCGGGGATGCGGCGACGCGCCTCGGCGAACAGGGCGGCCGACCGTTCATGACTGAAGTTGGAGCTGGTCATAGGTCCTCCTCGAAGTAGCGCATGGATGTCTTCTTGAACTCGCGGGTGGAGAGAAGGAGGCGCGGCGGGGCCACGTCGATGCCGGCGGCGGCCAGGTCGGCGTGCAGCTCGGCGGCCACGCGCTCGCAGGTTTCGCGGTCGCGGCCGTGGATCATCGTGTAGAGGTTGTAGGGCCACCGCTCGCTGCGAGGGCGCTCGTAGCAGTGGCTCACCGCAGCCGGGCGCGCGAGCACCTCGCCCGCCGCGAGCGCCTGCTCCTCGGGCACGTCCCACACCCCCATCGCGTTGCTCGAGAAGCCCATGCGGCGATGGCGCACCATCGCCCCGAAGCGGCGGATGGCGCCGGCCTCTAGAAGCTCGCGGGTGCGCGCGACGGCCCACTCCTCGGAGAGCGCGCGGCCCGCGTGCCCGCTCGCCACCTTCGCCGCAAGCGCGAAGGGGCGAAGTGTGCCGCCGAGGTCGTCCTGCAGCGCGCGGATGAGCGCCCTATCGGCGTCGTCGAGCGGCACGGGCGCAACCTGCGCGGGCTCGAGGGGCGCGCGGGCGGGCGCGGGCGCGGCCCCTTCGGCATCCGCCGCCTCGCCCTTCTCGCGCACGTCGAAGGCCACCTTGATCTTGAACAGGCGCACGGCCGGCAGCACGAGCAGATCGTCGCAGCCCGAATCGCTCACGATGCGCGCCAGCTCCGCATCGCGCGCCTCTTTGCTGCGCGCGACGAGCGTGAACCACAGGTTATAGCGGTCGTCGCGCTCGTAGTTGTGCGTGATGCCCGGATGCGCGCCCACGAGCGCCGCCACCCGATCGATCTCCTCGGGCGGCACGGCCAGCGCGGCCAGCGTCGAGGCGTAGCCGATGCGCGACGACTCGAAGCTCGCGCCGATGCGCCTGATCAGCCCCTCGGCCCGCGCGGCCTCAACCGCGGCGAACGCGCCCGCCTCGTCGGTGCCGCACGCCTCACCCAGCGCCCCGTAGGGCCGCTCGCACACGGGAAGCTCCTGCTGCACGCGCGTGAGCACCGCGCGCGCGGCCGCGTCAGCGCCCATGATGGCCCTCGATGATCCAGCGCGCCGCGTCCTTGGCATGGTACGTGATGATGGCGTCGGCGCCCGCGCGCTTCATGGACAGCAGCGTCTCGAGCACCACGCGCCGCTCGTCGATCCAGCCCTGCGCGGCCGCGGCCTTCACCATGGCGTACTCGCCCGACACGTTGTAGGCCACCGTGGGGAACGCGAAGCGCTCCTTCACGCGGCGCACGATGTCAAGGTAGGCGAGCGCCGGCTTCACGATGACGAGATCAGCTCCTTCTTCCAGGTCAAGGGCCACTTCACGCAGCGCCTCGTCGCTGTTGGCGGGATCCATCTGGTAGGCCGAGCGGTCGCCGAAGGTCGGCGCCGAGTCGGCCGCGTCGCGGAACGGCCCGTAGTAGCCCGAGGCGTACTTCGCCGAGTAGGCCATGATGGGCACGTGCGGGAATCCCGCCTCGTCGAGCGCCGCGCGGATGGCGGCCACACGCCCGTCCATCATGTCGGAGGGCGCCACCATGTCGGCTCCGGCGCGCGCATGGCTCACCGCTTCAGCCGCCAGAAGCTCCAGCGTCTCGTCGTTGATCACACAGCCGTCCTCGTCGAGCACGCCGCAGTGGCCGTGGCTCGTGTACTCGCACAGGCACACGTCGGTGATCACGTGGAAGCCCGGCGCGTGCTGCTTGATGGCGCGGATGGCCTGCTGCACAATGCCGTCGTCGGCGTAGGCCTCGCTGCCGCGCTCGTCCTTGCGCGCGGGCAGGCCGAACAGCATGAGCGAGTTCACGCGGCAGCGCGAGAGCTCGTCCACCTCGGCCGCCAGCTGGTCGACCGAGAGCTGGAACACGCCAGGCATCGAGGGCACCTCGTCGCGCACGCCCTCCCCCGGCTTCACGAACAAGGGATAGATGAAATCGCTCGGCTCCACGGAGGTCTCGCGCACGAAGGCGCGCACCACCGGGTTCGCGCGCATGCGGCGCGGCCGATAGGCGGGAAACGCCATGGTCCAGGCTCCTTTCCGGCGCTTACGCGGCGCCGATCTCCTCGTCGGTCAGGTAGCACGCCGGGTCCGGGCCCCACAGGTCTCCCGTGGCGGCCTCGCTGCGCACGCGGAAGTTGCCGTTGCAGATGTCGAGCCAGCGGCACGTTTTGCAGCGGCCCGTCACGAAGGGGCGCTTGTCCTTCAGGCGGAACATGAGCTCGCTTTGCGGCGTGGCGCGGCTCACGTCGGTCCATATCTCGGAGAACGGCCGCTCGCGCACGTTGCCCAGGGAGAAGTGGCGCCAGAACTGATCGGCGTACACCTCGCCGTCCCAGCTCACGCACCCGATGCCCGCGCCGGTGGAGTTGCCGCGGTTCCATTGCAGCAGCTGCAGCACCTCCTCGGCGCGCGCGGGGTCCTCGCGCAGAAGCTCCAGGTAGACGAAGGGCCCGTCGGCATGGTTGTCCACGGTGAGGATCTCCGGCGCGCCGCCGCGGTCGAACCAGTCGCGCGTGCGGTCCATGATGAGGCGCACGGCGGCCCGCGTCTCCTCGTGGTTGAGGTCCTCGTCCATGAGCTCGGTGCCGCGCCCGGTGTAGACCAGGTGGTAGAAGCACGCGCGCTTCACGCCCTCGGCCTCCATGATGTCGAACACGTCGTTGATCTCGCGCCAGTTGCGCTTGTTGATGGTCATGCGCAGGCCCACCTTGATGCCGGCGGCCTTCGCGTTGCGGATGCCCTCGATGGCGCGCTCGAAGCTGCCCGGCAGGCCGCGGAACTCGTCGTGGGTGGCCTGCGCGCCGTCGAGCGACACGCCCACGTAGGAGAGCCCCACCTCGGCGAAGCGCGCGGCCAGCTCGGGCGTGATGAGCGTGCCGTTGGTGGACAGCACCACGCGCATGCCGGCGTCTTTGGCGTACTGCATGAGCTCCACCACGTCGGGGCGCATGCACGGCTCGCCGCCGGAGAACAAGAGCACCGGCGCGCCGAACGCGGACAGGTCGTCGATCATGGCCTTGGCCTCGGCGGTGTCCATCTCGTTCTCATACTGCTTGCACTCGCTGCCCGCGTAGCAGTGGACGCAGCGCAGGTTGCACGTCTGCGTGCAGTTCCACACCACCACGGGCTTCTTGTCCTTCGAGAACTGCAGAAGCTCGCTCGGCAGCTTGGCCGAGTCGCGGTTGTAGCGCAGCACGTCGGCCGGCTCCACGGCCCCGCAGTACAGCTTGGAGATCCCTATCATCAGCGTGTTCTCACTTTCCCTCGGCGCGCTTCGCGCGATGCTCGACTATGGCGTCCACCAGCCCCGCCACCGTGTACTCGGACGCCTGCGCGGCGATGGGGAACCCCAGCTCGCGCGCCGTGTCCGACGTGATGGGACCGATGGAGAAAAACGACAGGCCGCAAGGCGGGGCGAACTCGCCGCCGGCGTGCTCGCGCATGAGGGCCGCGAAGTTGCGCGCGGTGGACGAGGAGGTGAACGTCACCGCGTCCACCTCGCCCGCCACGATGCGCGCGAGCCCCTGCTCGACCGAGCGGCGCGCGGGCGGCACCGTGCGGTACACCGGCGCCACGTCCACGCGGACGCCGCGCGCCTTCAGCATGCGCGGCAGCACGTCGCGCGCCTCGAGGGCGCGGGGCACGAGCACCCAGTCGCCCTCGGCCACGCCCGCTTCGAAGAGCTGTTCGGCCACGGCCTCGGCCCGGTACTCGTCCGGCACGAGATCGGCCCGGATGCCGCGCGCGGCCAGCTCGTCGGCCGTGGCGGGCCCGATGGCGGCCACCCGGGCGCAGGCGAGGGCACGCGCATCGAGGCCCGCCTGCTCGAGCCGCGCGAAGAACCCCTTCACGCCGTTCGCGCTGGTGAACACCACGAAGCGGTAGCCCGCGAGCCGTGCGATGGCGGCGTCGGTCTCGGCGAACGAGGGCGGCGGCGCGATGTCGATGGTGGGCAGCTCGAGCACGCTCGCCCCGAGCGCGCGCAGGCGACGGGCGGCGTCGCTCGCCTGGGCGCGCGTGCGCGTGACGGCGATCGTCATGCCGGCGAGCGGCCCGGGCTCGAACCACGCGAGCCGCTCGCGCAGGGCGGCCACCTTCCCCACCACGATGATGGCCGGGGCCTGGAAGCCCGCCCGCTGCGCGCGCTCGGCGATGTCGGCGAGCGTGCCTTCGAGCACCTCCTGCTCGGGCAGCGTGCCCCAGCGCACGAGGGCGACCGGGGTGCCCGGCGCGCGGCCCGCCTCGATGAGCCGCTCGGCGATGATGGGGAGGTTGCGCACGCCCATGTAGAAGCACAGCGTGTCGGCCCCGCGGGCGATGCCCTCCCAGTCGATGGCCGTCTCCGCCTTGGTCGGATCCTCGTTGCCGGTGATGAACGCCACCGACGAGGCCAGCCCGCGATGCGTGACGGGGATGCCCGCGAACGCCGGGGCCGCCACCCCGCTCGTGACGCCGGGCACGATCGAGCACGCGACGCCGGCTTCCGCGAGCGCGAGCGCCTCCTCGCCGCCGCGGCCGAACACGAACGGGTCGCCGCCTTTGAGGCGCACGAGCGTCCCGCCGCCGCGCGATGCGAGCTCGCGCGCCTTCTCCACGAGCAGCGCGTTGATCTCGTCTTGCGTCACGTGCTGCGAGAAGCCCTTCTTGCCCACGTAGATGCGCTCGGCCGACGCCTTCGCCCCTTCGAGGAGCGCGGGGTTGGCCAGGTAGTCGTACACGATGATGTCGGCGCGCGCGACGAGCTGCGCGCCCGCGACGGTGAACAGGCCCGGATCGCCGGGACCCGCGCCCACGAGATGGACCTCGACGGGCCGCGTCCTCATCGGCGCGCTCATACGAGCGGCCTCTCGTCGCCCGTGGCGCGCACCTCGTCGAGCACCTCGCGCGCGCCGGCGGCCAGAAGCTCGCCCACGGCGCGCTCGGCGAGGGCGCAGGCCACCTGGGAGGCGGCGGGGGCGTCGTCCAGGGAGCGCGGCGCGGGCAGCGGCTCGGATGCGCGGCTCTTCAGCAGGAGCGTGCCGTCGAGGCGGCCGACGAACGCATCCAGCGCAAGCTCGCCGCCCTCGAAGCGGGCGTAGGCGCCGATGGGCACCTGGCAGCCGCCGTCGAGCAGGTGCATCACGCGCCTCTCGGCGGCGACGCACGCCTCGGTTTCCGCGCAGCGCACCTTCGCGCAGAGCTCCGCGGTGCGCGCGTCGCCCGCGCGGGCCTCGAGCGCGATGGCGCCCTGCCCCACGGCCGGCACCACCTGCTCGACCGGAAAGGCCTCGGCGATCTCATCCTCCCAGCCCATGCGGCGGATGCCGGCGCTCGCCAGCACGATGGCGTCGAGCGCGCCGCTTCGCACTTTGCCGATGCGGGTGTCCAGGTTGCCGCGCACCTCCACGTAGTCGAGGTCGTCGCGCAGGGCGCGCAGCTGGGCGAGGCGGCGCAGGGCTCCGGTGCCCACGCGCGCGCCCGCCGGCAGCCCGGCGAACGTCGTGCCCGCCGGCGCCACGAGCACGTCATGCGCGTCGGCCCGCGCCAGGCACCCCGCGATTTCCAGGCCCTCGGGCTGCACGGTGGGCACGTCTTTGAGCGAGTGCACGCACACGTCCACGCGCCCGTCGAGGAGCGCCTGCTCGAGCTCCTTGGTGAACAGGCCCTTGTCGCCGATCTTGGAGAGCGCGACGTCGAGGATCTTGTCGCCCTTCGTCTTGATCACCTCGACGGCCACCTCGAGGCCCGGCCACGCCGCGCGCAGGCCCGCCGCAACGTGCTCGGCCTGCCAGAGCGCGAGCTTGCTGCCGCGGGTTCCGATGATCAGGCTACGCATGAGCGCTCCTCTCGATTGTGGGGGCAGGCGCCGCCGCCGTGGCGGGCGCAGGGGGTGCCCGAGGCGAGGCGGCAGGAGCGCCCCTCGTCGCTGCGGCACGAGAAGCCCTGCGGGTACGCGTCCAGGCCGAACAGGTAGCGCGCGGCCTCGGTGTAGCGGTAGCCGTCCGGGTCGGAGGCCTGCTTGCGAAGGCGCGCCGTCGGGCCGTGCAGCAGCTTCTTCGCGATGGCGGACGCCATGGCCTCGAGCGCGGCGCGCTCGGCATCGCTCACCGCCTCGCCGCGCTGGGCGGCGAGCGCCTTCGCCGCGCGCGCCACCTCGGCGTCGCAGACGGTGCGGGCCTTGCCGTGCATCTGCTTGACGGTGGGGGCCACCTCGCGCTCCTGCAGCCACGCGAGGAAGGCGTCCGTCCGCTCGGCCACAAGCGCCTCGGCCTTCACGGACTCGGCCGCGCGCAGGCGGGCGTTCCTCTGCGCGACGTCCCCCAGCCCGTCCAGGTCGTGCCAGGCCACGCCGGGCAGGTCGGCCACTTCGGGCTCCACCGTGCGCGGCAGGGCCACGTCCACCACGAGCAGCGGCCGCTCGCCGCATCCCCGGCGGGCGCGGCGCAGGAGGGCCTCGGTCACAAGCGGCTCGTCGGCGGCCGCCGACGCGATGACGATGTCGGCCTCGCCGAGACGCGCCTCCAGCTCGTCGAGCCCGCAGGCCTCGCCGCCCACGCGCGCGGCCAGCGCCTCGGCCCGCGCGACCGTGCGGTTTGCCACGGCCACGTCGCGCGCGCCCTGCTCATGCAAGTAGCCGAGCGCGAGCTCGCCCATCTCGCCCGCGCCGATGACCAGCACGCGCCGTCCCTCGAGCGTGCCGAACATCTCCTTCGCCAGCTCCACCGCCGCCGTGGACACCGACACCGAGCGGGCGCCGATGCCCGTCTCGCTGCGCACGAGCTTGCCCGTCTCGAGCGCGCAGCGGAAGAGGCGGCTCAAGAGCTCGCCGGCGCTTCCCGCCTCCTCGGCTGCGGCGAAGGCGCGCCTCACCTGGCCGATGATCTGGGCCTCGCCCAGCACGAGCGAGTCGAGCGACGACACGACGCGCAGCAGGTGCTCCACCGCGCCCGGCCCCTGCTTCACGTAGAGCGCGCTGCCGAGCGCGCTCGCGGCCGCGCCGTCCATGCCCGGCAGCGCGCGCAGCTCGTCCACGACGGCGCGCACGCCGTCGGGCGCGGTGAGGGCGACCGCGTACACCTCGGTGCGGTTGCAGGTGGACACGATCACGGCCTCGGATATGGCCTCGCAAGCGCACAGGGCCTCGAGCACGCCGGGCAGCCGGTCGGCGGGCACGGACAGCTTGCCGCGCAGATCGGCCGAGGCGGTCTTGTGGCTCGCGCCGATGGCGATGAGCGTCATAGCGCGCCCCCTTTCCGCACCTCGGCGTACAGCTCCTCCGCGTCGCGCAGCCCGCCCGCGCGGAAGCGCTCGAGCATCTCCGGCGCGCAGGCGGCCTCCAGAAGCGGGGCGCGCTCGGCCTCGCCGCCGCCGACGCGCTCCTTCACGAGCGCCCGCGTCGCGGCCAGAAGCTCGACGAAGCCCGCGAGGTCCTCGGGGTAGCGCTCCTCCAGCTCACGCCGCAGCCGCTTCGCGTAGGCCGGAGCCGCCCCGCCCGTGGACACCGCCACTTGCAGCGCGCCGCGGCGCACCACCGAAGGCACGATGAAGCGGCAGCGCGCCGGGTCGTCCACGACGTTCACCAGCACGCCCGCCGCCTCGGCCTCGGCGAACACGGCCTCGTTCACCTGCGGGTCGTCCGTGGCGCAGAACACGACGAACGCGCCTTCCACGTCACCCGGGCAAAACACCCGCTCCTCGAGCTCGACCAGGCCTTCATCGGCCCACGACGCCAGCCGGGCGCAGGCCTTTGCCGCCACGACGCGCACCTGCGCGCCCGCGTCCAGAAGCCCGACGACCTTCCGCGCGGCCACCTCGCCGCCGCCGACGACGAGGGCGCGCATGCCCTGCAGGTCGAGGAACACCGGGTAGTACGCCCGCCGGGCCCCCGCGCTCGGTTCCGCCATGCCAACCTCCTCAGACCGCCGAAGCGCGCGCCCTTCCGCCTCATGGCACGCGACGGCCCGCACCGGGGCATGCGTGCGCCCGGCCCTTGTCCGTTTCCGCGTGTCTTTCGATGGTGGTGCGCAGTCCGCGTCCGGCCGTGCGGCCGTCGCGCGCTTCGATCTCTCGTCTCGTCTTCGCAGCCGGATGCACCTCGCCCCCGGCCGTTGAAAAGCATACGAGATGACGTAGCGTCGCCGTCAACGACGATGCCGCAAGTTATGGAGGAATCGAGGGGAAACCCCTAGTCGAATGCCCGGGAAACCCTACCCGAGCGGGTAGAACACGTAGAGCGTGCCCTCTTCGACGGCCACGGTGGCCTCCTCGTCGACCAGTTCGTTGGACAGGCCGCGCGAGGTGCGGTTGGACAGGGGCTCGTCGTCGAGCGAATACTCCATGCCGCGCTCGATGACGCCGCGGGCGGTGTCGTTGGCCGAGAACACCGACACGGTGCCCTGGCCAAGCGGCGGCAGCTCGAACACGTCGGGGCCGGTGAGCAGGCGCACCGCGTAGGTGTCGGCCACGGCGGTCACGGTCACGTCGCGCTCGGAGAACCTCGCGAACAGCTGGAGGTTCGCGATGGTGTGGTCGAGCCGGCCGCCGAGCGCCCCGTAGATCACGAGGTCGTCGTGGTCCCAGTCCACGGCCTTCTCCATGGCCAGCTCCATGTCGCTTTTGTCCTTCTTCACGGGATGGCGCGACACGCGCTTGCACTTGGGCACGTAGCCGAGCGAGTCGAAGTCGCCCACGGCCATGTCGGGCCTCACGCCAAGCTCGTCGAGGAAGGCGAAGCCCGCGTCCACGGCGATGACGAAGTCGAACGCCCCGGCAGCCCGGCGCGCCTCGAAGTCCTCCGCGTTGAAGTCGACCGCCCCCACGAGCGCGCATGTGGCCATATCCCTGCGTCCTTTCCGCCGTTTCCCTTGTTCGACGTCGTAGGATACCACAAGCGCCTGCGGGAGCCTCCGTCGCGAAATCCCCAAGAACATGCATGTTATGACGGTTCTGCGCAGGATTTCGTTGTTTTCACAACGCGCTTGGAGAACGATCGGCGGGGCGCACGGCCACCAGCTGAACGCGGCCTGGGCAAACTCCGTAAACACCTCGAGAGGCGTGGCGAAATCCTGCGCAGAACCGTCACTCGATGCGTTCTCTCAGGGATTTCGCGCCATCGGCAGATCCGCGTCGGTTTTTCGCGAGGGTTGGCGTTTCGCGGGCGCGGGCGGGGCGGGGTTTGCTAGAATACGCTCTGCGAGCGGGCCAGGCGATCGCGCACCTGCGGGTGTGAGGAAAGTCCGGGCTCCACAGGGCAGGATGCCAGCTAACGGCTGGGCGGGGCGACCCGACGGAAAGTGCCACAGAAAAGAAGACTCCCCCGCGTCCTCGGACGACGGGAGAAAAGCTGAAACGGTGCGGTAAGAGCGCACCAGCGCGTCGGCAACGGCGCGGCTTGGAAAACCCCATCCGGAGCAAGCGCAAATAGGAACGCGACACGGTGGCCCGCCGTACGTTCGGGTTGCGTGCTTGAGGCGCCTGGCGACAGGCGCTCGAGATAAATGGTCGTCCACGACAGAACCCGGCTTATCGGCCCGCTCGCACGCTTCCTAAAACGATCGGTCAACTTTTTCAGCCTCGGACCTTCGCGGCTCCGCCGCTCCGCTCAGGACGACAGGGGAGCCGGGAACAGCGTGTAGGCGCGGCCGGCGTCGGCTTCGTGGGGCTGGATGCTCACGCCGAAGGCGCGCTCGATGGCTCCGGCGGCGAGCACCTCCTCCACCCCGCCGGCGCACATGGCCCGCCCGCGCTCCATGACGAGCAGCCGGTCGGAGTAGCGCAGGGCCAGGTCGAGGTCGTGGATGACCATGACGATGGTCTTGCCCGCCTCCTCGTTGAGCTTGCGCACGAGCTGCATGGTCTCGTGGCAGGCGCGTATGTCGAGGTAGGTGGTGGGCTCGTCGAGCACGATGAGGTCGGTGTCCTGCGCGAGCGTCATCGCGATGAACGCGCGCTGCCGCTCGCCGCCGGAGAGGCGGCGCAGCTCGTGCGTGCGGAATCGCTCGATGCCCGCCAGCTCGAGCGCGCGCTCCACATGCTCGCGGTCCTCGCGCGAGAGCCGGCCCTGGCGCGCCTGGTACGGGTAGCGCCCGCACGCCACGAGCGCCTCGACGGTCATCGCCGGCGGCCGCGACGCCTGCGCGAGCACCGCCACGCGGCGGGCGCGCTCCTTCGCCTTCATCGACAGCGTCGGCACGCCGTCCACCAGGACCTCCCCCGCACTCGGGCGCAGAAGGCCGTCGACGAGCTTCACCATCGTGGACTTCCCGCAGCCGTTCGGCCCCACGACGCTCGTCACCGCGCCGTGCGGGAACGCCGCCGAGAGCCCCTCGATGAAGGGCAGCTTCCCATAGGAGAACGACACGCCGCGCAGCTCGATGGCGGGCGCGCCGCCGTTTCCGCTAGTCAAGGCCGTTCCTCCTGTTCTTCAAGATGAGGTAGATGAAGAAGGGTCCGCCGAGGAACGCCATCAGGATGCCCACCGGCACCTCGTAGGGCGCGAACATCACGCGCGCGAGCAGGTCGCACACCACGACGAACGCCGCGCCCGACACCGCCGACAGCGGCAGCACGAGCCGGTTGTCGTGGCCCACGAAGAACCGCACGAGGTGCGGGATGATGAGCCCCACGAACCCGAGCAGCCCGGCGAAGCTCACGGCCGCGCCCGCCAGAACGGCGGCAAGGCCGAGCATGGCAAGGCGCGTCGCGCCCACGTTCATGCCGAGCGCGTGGGCCGTGTCGTCGCCGAGCGCCATGATGTTGAGCTTGCCCGCCGCGAGCAGCGCCGCGGCCAGGCCTCCCACGATGTAGACGGCCGGCCACACGAGGTCGTCCATGAGCACGCCGGCCAGGCCTCCCACGAGGAACGCCGACGAGCCGATGTAGGCGTCGGGATTCACGATGAGGATGGTGTTCATGCCCGCGCCGAACACCGACGTGATGGCGATGCCGGCCAGCACCACGGTGAGCCGCGACGTGCTGGCCCCGAGCGAGATGCCGAAGATGATGAGCGCGGTGACGAGCGCGCCCGCGAAGGCCGCGAGCGGCGGGAGCCACAAAGCGCTGGGGAACACGCTGGCCGCGATCAGCACGAACAGCCCCGCTCCCGAGTTGATGCCGATGATGTTGGGGCTGGCGAGCGGGTTGTCGAGCACCGCCTGGATGATGGCGCCGGCCACGGCCAGCGCCCCGCCCGCCAGAAGGGCCGCCAGCACGCGGGGCAGGCGCACGTTCACGAGGATGCTCTTCGCCGACGCGCTTACGTCGCCGCCGGTGGCCCAGGCGATAAGGTCTCCCAAGCTCACCGACGACGAGCCCACGAGGAACGCCGCCGCCGTCACGCCCACGAGCACGACGGCGGAGACGATGATCGCAAGCGGCGCGGCCTTCTCACGGCTGAACGGACTCACCGGACGGCCTTCGCGCTCACGCGTACAGGGCGTCGAAGAGCACCTGGTAGCTCTGATCCCAGCGCTCGTTGGGCTTGTACTGGAACAGGTGCGGATCGAGCGTGACGTAGCGGCCGCTCTGCACCGCGTCGAGCGTGGACCACGCCGGGTTCGCCGCCGTCTGGTCCTCGAGGGCCTTCATGGCCGCCGCGTCGTCGTTGCCCATGGGCACGACGAAGATGAAGTCGGGGTTCATCTCGATGATCGACTCCAAGCTGAAGTCCTTGAGCAGGCTCGGGTTCTCGTCGGCCAGGTTCTTCGCACCGAGGTCGGCCAGCATGGAGCCCGTCATGGTGGAGGACGCCTGCACGCGGGTGCCGCCCGAGAACGTGGTCAGCACGAGGGCTGTGGGCGCCTCGCCAGCGGGCACCTTCGCCGTGATGGCCGCGATGCGGTCGGCTGTGGCCTGGGCGTTCTGCTCGTAGAGGTCGTCGCGGCCCGTGATGTCGCAGAGCGTGCGCATCATGCGCTCGTAGTCGGAAAACGTCGTCACCTGGAAGCACGCCACGGGGATGTTCGACGCGGCGAGCGCGGCCTTGAGGTCGGCCTGGTTCGAGTCGCCGCCGCGGCCACCCGAGCCGCTGGTCATGATGACGAAGTCGGGCTCGAGGGCGATGATGGCCTCGAGGCTGGGGTTCGAGAAGTCGCCCACCTTCTGCACGTCGGGCGAGACGAGGTCGTAGTCCGACAGCGTGAACGCGTCGTCAGAGGCGCCCACGAGCGTGCCGCCCGCGAGCTCCCACATGCTGGCGAAGCTGCCCATGCACGCCACCACGCGCTGCGGGTTCTCCACGGTCACCTCGGCACCCGTGTCGTCGGTGAACGTGACGGCGGCGGGCTGGGCGGCCTGCGACTCGGGCGCGGCGGGAGCCTCCGCCTCGGCCGTCGGCTCGCCCGCGCAACCCGCGAGCAGCATCGAAGCCGCGAGCGCCACCGCGCATCCGGCAGCCGCCACCTGCTTCATCGTCTTGAATCTCATGGATATCCTTTCCAGTGTCGCCTTGTACAGGGGGATGCCGTTAGACCGCTGCCGCCACCAGGTCGTTTCCATGGGCGCAGTAGTCGTCCTGGGCGAGGATGTCGCCGTCGTGGTAGTACGCGGCCCGCGCGCGGCAGCCGCCGCAGCCGTCGCGGTAGTCGCAGGTGCCGCACGAGCCGGAGTACGCCTGGGTGCGCAGGCGCTCGAACACCGGGCTCGTCTTCCAGATCTCGTCGAAGGGCTGCTCGCGCACGTCGCCGGCCTCCTCGGTCATGTAGGCGCAGGGGCGCACGATGCCCTCGCTGCCGATGACGCAGTACGTGAGGCCCGCCAGGCACCCGCGGGAGAAGCGCGTCTCCACGTCGAGCTGCTTCGCCACGCGCGTGAACTGCGGCGCGCAGGTGGGCTTCACGTCGATGGGCACCTCGGCCGCCTTCTTCATGAGATCGGTGAGCAGACGCTCGTTCTCGAGCACCTCAAGCGACGTCTCCTGGATGAACTTGCCGCGCCCCACCGGAATGAGGAAGAACACGTAGTGCGCGATGGCGCCGATCTCCACGGCGAAGTCGGTGATGTCGCACACCTCGTCGCGGTTCCAGTCCACCACGGTGGTGTGCAGCTGGAACGGCAGGCCCGCCTGCTTGCAGGCTTCGATGCCGGCCATCGTGAGGTCGTAGGCGTTGGGAAGCCCGCGGAACTTGTCGTGCTTGGCGGGAACCAGGCTGTCCACGCTGATGCCCATGGCGCAGGCCCCGGCCTCCTTCAGCTTGCGCGCCACCTCCGGCGTGATGAGCGTGCCGTTCGAGCCGAACACCGGGCGCAGGCCGTTGCCGGCCGCGTGCGCCACCAGCTCGTAGATGTCCGGGCGCATGAGCGGCTCGCCGCCGGAGAAGATCATCACCTTGAAGCCGGCGCGCGCGATCTCGTCGATCAGCTTCTTGCCCTCCTCGGTGGAGAGTTCCTTGTCCGTCGCCTCCTCGGCGTCCTGGTAGCAATGCACGCACTTGAGGTTGCACTTGTTCGTCGTCATCCACGACACGAGCATGGGCGTATCCTTTCTGTCTGCGGCGGGCCGTCGGGGCGTCCGCCGTCATTGCCGTATGGAGTTGGGGAAAGGGCCGGTCGGGCGGTGCGTCGAGGGGTTAGGAGAGACGACGCAGCGCCCGTTCGGCGTCTTAGAGCGGCTCTTCGGCCGCGTCGGGGTGGGCTCGGTAGGCGGCCACGACGGCCTCCAGGTAGTCGAACACCGACTGGCGCAACTCGTCGAACGAGCCGTCGCCGTGGGCGTGCGGCGCGATGTTCTCCATGAGGATGAAGTTCTCCTCGGCGCGCG